>NZ_JBGDOX010000005.1:0-307139 GCF_046558195.1 Salmonella sp. 5800
TGGGCCCGAACGTGGCCGGGGTGATTGGCTCGGCCATTGCGGCGGGCGTGATGCTCAAGTACGTGCTGGCGATGTAAACCGGTACCTTTCCCGGAGGCGGCGCGTTGCGCCTGTCCGGGCTACCGGATTGCATGGATCTGTAGCCCGAACAGATGCGCAGCATCGCCTCCGGGAATGTCCCATAAGGAGACTTTAATGAATGAAACCATAGCATTTCGTCCGGAAGGCCGGGCATCGACAAAAGATGTGGTTGTCAATTATACGCTGGCGTCACTGGACGAGCTTGAACAACTGCACCCGGCGCTGAATCTGCTGGCGCACCCGTCAATCGTCCGTGGCAGCCATGATTTCTTTGTCCGTTGTTATGACGCGGGCGTACAGCATGCGCAGGCCGGGGCGGCTGAAACGGTAGCGGTTTTGCCTGATTCGCTGCCACAAGAACGGCAAAGGAGCGGGCTGCTGTGTGCCGCAGCAGGTCGTCTGGATGCCCTGCGCCAGCCGCTGACGCACAATCGTTTATGTGACCTGGCCAGTCAGTTCTGTGCTGGCATGGCAGATGTTGACAGCGAAACCCGCAGCGGTTTTTATACCGTGCGCAGCATATCGCTGCCGGTTTACCGGCGGCTGTTGCGGGATCAACATTCTCACGGTGTCTGTCTGCAGCAGGCTCTGCTGCACCTGCTGGCCTGGAAGAGCGATTCTCCCTGGGCGCGGCAGCAGGCGCAGCGGCTGCTCTGGCAGGGCGGCGTGCTGGGCGATAAAGGTGAGTTTGCGCTTATGACGCTGGATGATGAACTGCGGGAGCGCCAGATTGAGTGGCCCGGGCTATGGTCGCTGCTGGCCGTCACCGGGTTTCTGGCGAAATTCCCTGCCGGACCGATATTTGCTGACTGAAAAATGAGGACTGCTGACAATTATCTGTTGTGTTGGCATTTCTGCGAGAGGCAGCTGGCGCTTTGCCTGACTTACGAAATGAGAATATCAACAGATTACGTACTTTTTGTAAGTCCGTGGTTGGAACATTGCCACCTGGTTACACGTTGTCAGCAGCCTCAAGCGTGGATGGCTCCACGCTTTTTTTGTCTATGGAAAACCCCCAGCCAGGCCCTGTCTCTTGATCAGGAGATCTGATCAAGAGACAGGGCTATGCCGGAGGATATTTATTGGAAACCGGTGAGATAGGCCACCGTGTCATCAATCGAAATATAAATAAATATATAACGAAATAATTCGGCGCTATAATTCTCCTCTGATTAATAACGTAGCCCGAATCATGACCTGTCAGGACAAATCACTTTTAGCCCCCGCTCTCGCTTCCACGCCCGTCATTCCGCGCTATCGCCAGCTCATACGCAAACGGGCCGTGCTCATGTTAGCTATTGCGCTGGCGATGATGGCTTCACTGATGGTGGATGTAACCTGTGGGTCTTCTGGTTTACCGCTCAGTGCGCTGTGGCAGGCGCTTTTCCAGCCGGAAAAGGTGAATGCTGGCATACACGTTATTGTCTGGGATATCCGCTTACCCTATGCCCTGATGGCGCTGCTGGTAGGCATGGCGTTAGGGTTAGCGGGCGCCGAAATGCAAACCATTTTAAATAATCCGCTGGCGACACCGTTTACCCTCGGCGTATCGTCCGCGGCGGCTTTTGGCGCTGCGCTGGCGATTGTGTTGGGGATCGGTATTCCCGGTATTCCTGCCGCCTGGTTTATCCCGGCCAATGCGTTCATCTTTGCGCTTTTATCCGCGTTACTCCTGGACGGTATTACCCGTTGGACAGGCGTCGCCGCATCCGGAGTGGTGTTGTTCGGTATTGCGTTGGTATTCACCTTTAACGCGTTGGTCGCCATTATGCAGTTTGTGGCTGATGAAGATACGCTGCAGGGGCTGGTATTCTGGACGATGGGGAGCCTGGTCCGCGCGTCGTGGGAAAAATTGGGCGTACTGGCCGTGGTGTTTATTGCTGTGCTTTTTTGCGCGTTACGAAGCGCCTGGCAACTCACGGCATTACGTCTGGGCGAAGAGAGGGCGATGAGCTTTGGGATTCATGTCCGCCGTTTACGCCTGCTGTCATTGTTGCGTATCAGCTTGTTATCAGCGCTGGCGGTAGCTTTCGTCGGGCCGATTGGTTTTATTGGTCTCGTTGCGCCGCATATTGCGCGAATACTTTTGGGGGAAGATCACCGTTTCTACCTTCCGGGCAGCGTGCTGATAGGCGGGCTGGTGTTATCGCTGGCCTCTATTGCGGCGAAAAATAGTATTCCGGGCGTCGTGGTGCCGGTGGGGATTGTCACCTCGCTGGTCGGGGTTCCGTTCTTTTTAAGCATTGTATTGCGACATCGGGGGAGTCTCTGATGCGCGGGTTAATGCTCCGCTCATTTAGCGCCGGCTATTCCACTCAGCCGGTTATTGCAGATCTCAACGTTCCCTTACTGCCGCGCGGGAAAATTACCATTTTGCTGGGGCCGAACGGCTGTGGTAAATCGACGTTACTACGTTCGCTGGCCGGGCTGAATAACGCCGACGGCGAGGCGCTGCTTGATGGCGAAGATCTCATGTCGTTATCGTTTGCCGAGCGGGCGCAGAAAGTTGTATTTTTGCCGCAGTCATTACCGCAGGGTGTACATCTGCATGTACTGGAGTCGATTATCGTGGTACTACGGGCATCAGGCGGCAGAGACAATGCGCAGGGCAGATCGCAGATACTGGCTATCCTTGAGCAATTGGGCATAACGCATCTGGCGTTGCAGTATCTCGACCAGCTTTCCGGCGGTCAGCGGCAGTTAGTGGGTCTGGCGCAATCACTGATTCGTCGCCCTGAACTTCTGTTGCTGGATGAGCCGCTCAGCGCGCTGGATTTAAACTATCAGTTTCACGTAATGGATCTCGTGCGTCGGGATACCCAGGCGCAAAATAGGGTAACGATAGTCGTGGCGCATGACATTAATATTGCACTGCGTCATGGTGACCATGTCCTGATGCTAAAAGACGGCAGGCTGGTCGCCAGCGGCGCGCCGGAGACGGTGATTACTGCGGAGCGTCTGGCTGAAGTGTACCGGGTACGAGGACGCGTGGAGCGCTGTTCGCAGGGGAAATTGCAGGTGGTGCTGGACGGCGTGATCGCTGTTTAAGACGTATTGCCTGATGGCGCTGCGCTTATCCGGCCTACCCATTGCTCGTAGGCCGGATAAGGCAGCTATACCGCCATCCGGCAAAGGTGATTACTTCGCTTTACCCTGATTCGCCACGGCAGCCGCTTTCGCGGCGATTTCGTCAGCGTTGCCCAGATAGTAATGTTTGAGCGGCTTGAAGTTTTCGTCGAACTCATACACCAGCGGCACGCCGGTCGGGATGTTTAATTCAAGAATCTCATCTTCACTCATGTTATCCAGGTATTTCACCAGCGCACGCAATGAGTTACCGTGAGCGGCGATGATCACGCGCTCACCGCTCTTCATACGCGGCAGGATGGTGTCGTTCCAGTAAGGAATAACGCGGTCGATGGTCAGCGCCAGACTTTCGGTCAACGGCAGCTCTTTCTCGCTCAGTTTGGCATAACGTGGATCGTGACCCGGATAACGCTCATCATCTTTGGTTAGTTCCGGCGGCGTTACGGCAAAACCGCGGCGCCACTGCTTAACCTGCTCGTCACCATATTTTTCGGCCGTTTCCGCTTTATTCAGCCCCTGCAACGCGCCATAGTGACGTTCGTTGAGTTTCCAGGATTTTTCCACCGGCAGCCACGCCTGATCCAGTTCATCCAGTACGTTCCACAGCGTATGGATAGCGCGTTTCAGTACGGAAGTGTAGGCAAAATCAAAGCTGAAACCTTCTTCTTTTAGCAGTTTACCTGCTGCTTTTGCTTCGCTTACGCCTTTTTCAGACAGGTCAACATCATACCAGCCGGTGAAACGGTTCTCTTTGTTCCATTGACTTTCACCGTGACGTACCAGAACCAGCTTAGTTACAGCCATACTCTCACTCCTATAAATCATATGTAATGATAATAATTCTCATTATATTGCCGCGAGGTGTTGGCGGCAATGCTTACGCATAACCATAGCGAAAATAGTGGCGCAGTGTAAGGTTCTTGTGAACTCAGAGTTGCGATTTTGTCTTTAAGTGGTGGAGGTTTGAGCAGGGCAATGGCGCGTAGGCCCGATAAGCTTGCGTCATCGGGCATGTAGCGGCATATCGTTAGAACGGAATAAACTGATACTCGGTCAGGCTGGCGTACTCCTCGCCAGGGCGAAGGATACAGTCAGGCTGCGGCCATTCAGGATGATTCGGGCTGTCCGGCAGCAGTTCGCTTTCCAGCGCCAGCCCTTGCCAGTCGGCATAAGGTTCCGGCCCGCGGGAAGGCGTACCCGCCAGATAATTGCCGGAATAAAACTGTAGCGCCGGGGCGGTGGTGTAAACCATCATTTGTAGCTTTCCATCCTGTGACCACAGACGGGCCGCCGGCTTTTTGCCATCACCCTGCGTCTGTAGCAGGAAAGCATGGTCGTAGCCTTTAACCTTGCGCTGATCGTCATCGGCGAGAAACTCGCTGGCAATGACTTTTGGCATTCGGAAGTCAAACGAGGTATTGGATACCGATTTTAGCCCCTGGCGTGGAATACCGGATTCATCTACCGGCAGATACTCATCCGCCAGAATTTGCAGCTTATGTTGGCGCACGTCGGTCCGATCGCCGTCCAGATTAAAATAGACGTGGTTGGTCAAATTCACCGGACAGGGTTTATCGACCGTCGCCCGGTAGGTGATGGATATTCTATTGTCATCGGTCAGACGATATTGCGCCGTGGCGCAAAGATGGCCAGGAAAGCCCTGGTCGCCGTCATCAGAGGTGAGCGCGAATAATACCTGGCGATCGTTCTGGTTCACAATTTGCCAGCGGCGCTTGTCAAAGCCTTCCGGTCCGCCGTGTAGCTGGTTCTCGCCCTGGCTTGGGCTTAACTGTACGGTTTCGCCGGCAAACGTATAGCGGCTATTGGCGATACGGTTCGCGTAACGGCCAATAGAGGCGCCGAGGAATGACGTCTGTTCAGGGTAGTGTTCCGGGCTGGCGCAGCCCAGCAATGCTTCCCGAACGCTGCCGTCAGACAGCGGAATACGGGCGGAAAGAAGAGTGGCTCCCCAGTCCATCAGCGTTACCACCATCCCTGCGCTGTTGCGCAGGGTTAGCAGGCGGTACGGTTGACCATCGGGGGCCAGTGCGGGCGTTTCATTTAGCACTGTCCTGCTCCTTGTGACGGTTTGCATACATAAAAGGTTTCTTTGATTCCGGTTTTCGCTTCGTACTGTTGCGCAACGGCCTGCTGCACAGCGGGAACCAGATCTTCCGGGATCAGCGCGACAACACAGCCGCCGAAGCCGCCGCCGGTCATGCGCACGCCGCCTTGATCGCCGATGGTCGCTTTGACAATGTCTACCAGCGTGTCTATCTGCGGGACGGTAATTTCGAAATCATCGCGCATTGAGGCATGGGACTCCGCCATCAGTTGGCCCATACGTTGCAAATCACCTTTCTCCAGCGCGCTTGCCGCTTCAACGGTGCGCGCATTTTCGCTCAATACATGGCGAACGCGTTTTGCGACTACCGGGTCCAGTTCGCTGGCAACGGCATTGAACGCCTCAAGGCTGACATCGCGCAGGGCCGGCTGCTGGAAGAAACGGGCGCCGGTTTCGCACTGTTCACGGCGGGTATTATACTCGCTGCCCACCAGCGTGCGCTTAAAGTTACTATTGATGATCACCACGGCGACACCTTTCGGCATGGAAACCGCTTTGGCGCCGAGCGTACGGCAATCAATCAGCAGCGCATGATCTTTTTTGCCGAGCGCAGAGATGAGCTGATCCATAATGCCGCAGTTACAGCCGACAAACTGGTTCTCGGCCTCTTGTCCGTTGAGCGCAATTTGCGCGCCGTCCAGCGGCAGGTGATAAAGCTGCTGGAAGACGGTGCCCACCGCCACTTCCAGCGAGGCGGAGGAGCTTAACCCGGCGCCCTGCGGCACATTGCCGCTGATGACCATATCCACGCCGCCAAACGCGTTGTTACGCTGTTGCAGGTGTTTCACTACGCCGCGCACATAGTTAGACCATTGCTGGCTATCGTGGGTCACGATCGGCACATCCAGTGAAAATTCGTCCGCCTGATTGTCGTAATCGGCGGCAATCACCCGTACGGTACGATCGTCGCGCGGCGCACAGCTAATTACGGTCTGGTAATCGATAGCACAGGGCAGAACAAAACCATCATTGTAATCAGTGTGCTCGCCGATCAGATTGACGCGGCCTGGCGCCTGAATCGTGTGGGTGGCAGGGTAGCCGAAAATTTCAGCAAACAGCGCGCGCGTTTTCTCTTTCAGATTCATTTTTATACTCCGGATTCGCGAAAATGGATGTCGCTGACCGCGCGCAGGCGTTCAGCCGCTTGTTCTGCGGTTAAATCACGCTGGGTTTCCGCCAGCATTTCATAGCCGACCATAAATTTGCGGACGGTCGCAGAGCGCAGCAGCGGCGGATAAAAGTGCGCGTGCAACTGCCAGTGTGCGTTTTCTTCACCGTTAAACGGCGCGCCGTGCCAGCCCATTGAGTAGGGGAAGGAACACTGGAACAGGTTGTCATAACGACTGGTCAGCTTTTTCAACGCCAGCGCCAGAGAGTCGCGCTGCTCGTCGTTTAAATCGGTAATGCGCAGGACATGCGTTTTGGGTAACAGTAGCGTTTCGAACGGCCACGCCGCCCAGTAAGGCACCACCGCCAGCCAGTGTTCGGTTTCGACCACGGTGCGGCTGCCGTCCGCCAGTTCCCGCTGGACATAATCCACCAGCATTGGCGAACGCTGTTCGGCGAAATAGGCTTTTTGTAAACGATCTTCGCGTTCGGCCTCATTCGGCAGGAAGCTGTTGGCCCAGACCTGTCCATGCGGATGCGGGTTCGAACAGCCCATCGCCGCGCCTTTATTTTCAAAGACCTGCACCCACGGATAGGTTTTGCCTAACTCGGCGGTCTGCGTTTGCCAGGTTCTGACGATTTCCGTCAGCGCGGGCAGGCTCAACTCCGGCAGCGTTTTACTGTGATCGGGAGAAAAGCAGATCACGCGGCTGGTGCCGCGCGCGCTCTGACAGCGCATCAGCGGATCGTGGCTGTCCGGCGCATCCGGCGTGTCGGCCATCAGCGCCGCGAAATCGTTAGTAAAGACGTAAGTCCCTTTGTAATCGGGATTTTTATCGCCGGTGACACGCGTATTGCCCGCACACAGGAAGCAGTCCGGATCGTGGGCCGGCAGCATTTGCTGAGACGGCGTTTCCTGCGCCCCCTGCCAGGGGCGTTTTGCGCGATGCGGCGAAACCAGAACCCACTGGCCGGTAAGCGGGTTATAACGGCGATGCGGATGATCGATGGGATTAAATGGGGTCATAACAACGTCCTTAATCTGGGTATCCCTGCGGATGGCGTGACTGCCAGTGCCAGGTGTCCTGCGCCATTTCGTCAAGCGTGCGGGTGACGCGCCAGTTCAGCTCGCGATCGGCTTTGCTGGCATCCGCCCAATACGCCGGGAGATCGCCGTCGCGACGCGGCGCGAAGTGGTAATTAATGGGTTTACCGCAGGCTTTACTAAAGGCGTTGACCACATCCAGGACGCTACTGCCGACACCCGCGCCGAGGTTATAAATATGTACGCCGGATTTGTCCGCCAGTTTTTCCATCGCCACGACGTGCCCGTCGGCTAAGTCCATAACGTGAATGTAATCGCGTACGCCGGTGCCATCCTCGGTCGGGTAATCGTTGCCGAAAACGGCGAGCGATTCGCGACGCCCCACGGCGACCTGGGCGATATAGGGCATCAGGTTATTCGGAATACCTTGCGGATCTTCTCCCATGTCGCCCGACGGGTGCGCGCCGACCGGGTTGAAATAACGCAGCAGCGCAATACTCCACTCCGGCTGGGCTTTTTGCAGATCGGTGAGGATCTGTTCTACCATCAATTTACTTTTGCCGTAGGGGCTTTGCGGCGTGCCGGTAGGAAAACTTTCGACGTAAGGAATTTTGGGCTGATCGCCATAAACGGTGGCAGAGGAGCTAAAAATAAGGTTTTTAACGTTGGCCGCACGCATGGCGCTGACCAACCGCAGCGTACCGTTGACGTTGTTGTCATAGTACTCCAGCGGTCTGGCGACCGATTCGCCGACGGCTTTCAGGCCGGCAAAGTGAATCACGGTATCAATCGCGTGATCGTGCAGAATTTCGGTTATAAGCGCTTCGTTGCGAATATCGCCTTCGACAAAGGTCGGGTGCTTACCGCCCAGACGTTCAATAACGGGCAGCACGCTGCGCTTGCTGTTGCAGAGGTTATCGAGGATGACGACGTCATGACCATTTTGCAGCAATTGTACGCAGGTATGACTTCCAATGTAACCGCTACCACCTGTAACCAATACTCTCATAATTCGCTCCGTTAAGCCTATGGTATGGAATAACCATAGCATAACAAAGATGCGAAAAGTGTGACATGTAATAAATTAGTGGAATCGTTTACACGCTGGTGATTTTACGCATTTATATCAATTAAATGATTACAAATCATCTGGCTTGAGAATGCTTCTGCTTTTTATCCGAAAAAAAGGCGCGTTACGCGCCTGGGAATGAAACGGACGGGGCAGGAGCTGTCAGTCTTTTTTACGCGAGAGTAGCTTCCTGGCGAGCGCCCCGACAGCGACGACGCCGATGGCGGTCACTTTCCAGAATTTAAGTAACGCGATACCGAGCATAGCAAGCAGCCCTACTTTCTTGGCCGCGATACCGCCAATCAGCGCGGCGAGCCCATACTCCGCTATTTTGTCCGTTGATTCGTTGAAGTCAGCGTAGCGTTGTCCCGGGTTGAACTTGACGGAACTGAGAATTCTTTTCGCCAGAGGGATTTCGTGGTCAACAGAACCTCTGTCGGTCACCAGATTTAAAGAAAAATAGCCTTCACGTCCCAGCAGATAGGTGTTGTAGTTCACGCCTTGTTCATTCAGTGGTTCGTTGGTGCCGATATCCTGGATGGCGGCGGACCAGATCAGACGATGATTGGTTGCATCGTAGGTAGGCTTCTCGATCCAGCCAATAATTTCTATCGGCTCAATGCCTTTTGCAATACGATCTTTATTCGCTTCTTTTGTGCCTTTGCGCAGGTTATCCATTAATTCATCGGCATCCCAGTTTTTTGCATCATCATCTTTTACATAACCAGAATCATCATATTCGATAGAAATAAATCCATTCATTTCCTTTTTAAATACGAGACCGTAAAAATATTCATCGTCAACATAGTTACCAATTTCACGCATAAATACCGCCGCTTCTTTTGCGGGTATCCAGGTAAATCCTTCCGGTAGATTAAGCGTGGCTTTATCACCTAAACTAATCTTTGTCGGACCCGCAACGGCGGCGCGACTCATGCCTTCAACAGCGACCTCAACGGCGGTTTTACGTGCTTCCTGCGCAGCGGTCGGCTTTTGCTCAGCATAACTGCCGGGGCAAAATAACATGGCTGCCAGTAAAAATAGTATTATTTGTGGAAAACGAAAAGCCATAATAAATCCCTTATATTCACATACGACATCATTGTCGAAAATTTCAGGATTATTATGACAATGAGGCGGTCAGCGATTCAAGAGATAGTAAGCTTATCGACCGTTATTATTATTCTTAATAAAAGGAGAGCGGTTCCAGAATGGCGCGCGGCGCCATTCTGATAATACATTTAATTATTGCATCGTCCGGAAACGTACTTATAACGTTCGCCCTCTGGTACAAATTCCAGCCGGTGGGTAATACAGGCAGGCGCATCCTCTGCATGATGGGAAACGAACAGCAGTTGGGTCTCTCCCTGGCGAATTAATACATCTACAAAACGGCGTACCAGTTGGCGGTTCAGCGGATCCAACCCTTGCAGCGGCTCATCCAGAATCAACACTGTCGGATGCTTAACCAGCGCGCGCACGATCAGCGCCAGCCGCTGCTGTCCCCAGGAGAGACTGTGGAAGGGGGCATCCGCCGTACGCTTATCGATTCCCAGAATATCCAGCCACTGTTGCGCCAGTTTTCGTTGCCTGTCTGAAACGGCCTGGTAAATGCCGATAGAATCGAAATAGCCGGAGAGAATGACATTGCGTACCGTGGTACTGACGCGGTAATCCAGATGTAAACTGCTGCTGACGTAGCCGATATGTTTTTTGATATCCCAGATTGTTTCGCCGCTTCCTCGCCGCCGCCCGAACAGCGTAAGATCGTTGCTGTAGCCTTGCGGATGATCGCCAGTAATAAGGCTAAGCAACGTAGACTTACCCGCTCCGTTAGGACCGACGATCTGCCAGTGTTCGCCCGGATTGACTCGCCAGCTTAGGTGGTGGAGGATAGGGCGATCGTTATACGAGACTACGCCATCGTTAAGTACGATCCGTGGTTCGCCATCGGGTAACGCATGGCGGGCGGAAGGTTCGTCCGGTTCGGGTAATTGTACGTCGGTCAGACGCTCGCTGTGCGCGAGTTGAGCAACCAACGCCCGTTGCAGCAACTCTGCCGTCGTTCCGGTCTCCGCCAGCGTACAGTCGGCAAGCACCCCGGCAAACTGCACGAAGTCCGGGATTTCATCAAAACGGTTGAGTACCAGCGCCAGGGTAATGCCCGCCTGGTTCAACGCCGTCAGGCGTTGCGCCAGTTGTTGACGGGCGGTCACGTCAAGCCCGTCGAACGGTTCATCAAGGATCAATAACTCTGGCTCAGACATCAGCGCCTGACACAGCAGCGCTTTTCGCGTCTCGCCGGTAGAAAGGTATTTAAAACGCCTGTCGAGTAAAGCGAAAATGCCGAACTGCTGCGCCAGCATTGCACAGCGGGCAGGATGGTTAACTTCATCCTGAATAATTTCCGCGGTAGTGCGCCCGGTATCGTCTTCGCCAGGACTGAGCATATCGGTGTTATTACGTTGCCACTCATCGCTGACCAGCTTTTGCAATTGTTCAAAGGACAGACGAGTAATGCGGGTAAACCGACACTGGCGCTCGCCTGTTAATAACGGCAGTTCACCCGCCAGCGCACGGGCGAGCGCCGACTTCCCGCTCCCGTTAGCCCCAACGAATGCCCAGCTATCGCCCGCATTGAGCGTCAGCGAATCCAGATGAAGTGTTTTTGTATCGCTCAGACGAAACGTGCCTTGCGAAATTTGCAACGATGACATTTTGCATCCCATTTTTTGCAGCGATGAATGACAGGGATACGTCTTTCGGCAACGGATGTCAATGTGCTTAGCACAACGTTGCAATAATCACTCTGTCCGCATTAAACCAGGCAATCACGTCATCGCCTTCCTTTAACGTGGCGGCATCCGTAGTCGGTATCGTGGCGCACAGCGTCTGGCCGTCCGGCAGCGCCATCAACACTTCACACTGTTCCGCGCCGCGCTCGATATGGCTGATCGTTCCCGACAACTGATTGTCAGCGGCGCGCGCAACGGCTGCATCCCGGGTAATGCCAACCCACGGCGCTTTTAGCAGGATCAGCACTTCTTTACCTTCCTCCAGGCCGAGACGCTCGCCGCTTTGCGCCGTCAGCGCGACTTTGAGCCGCGTTTTGCCGTCGGCCAGCAGCACGTCGACATGCTGTTGTACCTGATCGCGATCGCGGGCGGTAATGGTGCCGAACCACTGATTTCGGGCGCTGGTTTGCAGTGAAAAGCGGGAGATAGCGGCCAGCAGACTGTCAAGCGGCAGGGCGTCATCGTCGCTTAACACATCGAACGCTTTTTGCTGAATTTGGCCCAGCAAATCGTAAAGCTGGATCAGACGCTGACCATAGCGGGTTAATACCGCGCCGCCGCCGCCTTTGCCGCCCGTTGCGCGTTCAACCAGCATATGTTCGCTAAGCTGGTTCATGTCGTTTATCGCATCCCAGGCGCTCTTATAGCTGATTCCCGCGTCTTTCGCGCCCTGACTAATCGAGCCGGAAAGCGCAATGTGTTTCAGCAGAGAGATACGTCGGGGATCGGCAAAAAGCTTTTGCTGAAGTTTCAGGGTAAGAAGGATTTCGGCCTGCATAACCAGCTCCTGGTAAAAAGACTATTGTGACTGAAAAGCGCGTCAGCGCAAAGCCGACCGCACAAAAGGGGAGTGCTTTTCTGTGTGATGCGGTTAAAATACAAAAAGGACTATATCTGGAGTTGCCCATGTTAGAGTTATTAAAAAGTCTGGTATTCGCCGTCATCATGGTACCGGTAGTGATGGCCATCATCCTCGGTCTGATTTACGGTCTGGGTGAGGTGTTCAACATTTTTTCCGGTATCGGTCAGAAAGACCAGTCCAGACAGAACCGCTGATTTCCCCAAACGCCCGCTCAGTCGGGCGTTTTTGTTACTCAAGATCCTGCTTTTCCTGCCGATATTTTCTGTGTTTAATCGTTAATGGGTATGAATAACCGCTGGGAAACCCCTGAGATTATCGTTATATTGTCGTTTACATAACGAAACGCACAAGGAGTTACAGATGGCGCATTCCTGGTTACGCCTGGTCGCAGGGGCGACATTATCTTTCGTCATCGCTGGTCATGCGCTGGCGGATGAAGGCAAGATCACCGTATTCGCCGCCGCGTCGCTAACGAACGCGATGCAAGACATTGCGGCAGAATATAAAAAAGAGAAAAATGTGGATGTGGTTTCCTCATTCGCCTCCTCTTCAACGCTGGCGCGCCAGATAGAAGCGGGCGCGCCGGCGGATCTGTTCATCTCTGCTGACCAGAAATGGATGGATTACGCAGCCGATAAAAAAGCGGTGGATACCACGACGCGCGAAACATTGCTTGGCAATAGCCTGGTAGTGGTGGCGCCGAAAGCCAGTGAGCAAAAACCGTTTACCATCGACAACAAAACGGACTGGATTCGTCTGCTGAACGGCGGGCGTCTGGCGGTGGGCGATCCGCAACACGTACCGGCGGGAATTTATGCCAAAGAAGCGCTGCAAAAGTTGGGCGCATGGCAAACGCTTGAACCGAAACTGGCGCCGGGCGAGGATGTGCGCGGTGCGTTGGCGCTGGTCGAACGTAACGAAGCGCCTTTGGGCATTGTATACGGTTCTGATGCGGTCGCCAGCAAGGGGGTCAACGTGGTGGCGACGTTCCCGGAAGATTCACATAAAAAAGTGGAATACCCCATCGCTATCGTGGAGGGGCATAAAAATGCGACCGTCAGCGCGTTCTATGATTACCTGAAAGGACCGCAGGCCTCGGCAATCTTTAAACGTTATGGATTTACGACGAAGTAATGATACTGACCGATCCAGAATGGCAGGCTGTCCTTCTTAGCCTGAAAGTGTCTTCCCTGGCCGTGCTGTTTAGCCTGCCGTTTGGGATCTTTTTTGCCTGGTTACTGGTGCGATGCCGGTTTCCGGGCAAAGCCTTACTTGATAGTGTCCTGCATCTGCCGCTGGTGCTGCCGCCGGTGGTGGTCGGCTATCTGCTGCTGGTGTCGATGGGGCGACGCGGATTTATTGGCCAGTGGCTGTATGACTGGTTCGGTCTCACGTTTGCCTTTAGCTGGCGCGGCGCCGTGCTGGCGGCGGCAGTGATGTCTTTCCCTCTGATGGTGCGGGCTATTCGGCTGGCGCTGGAGGGGGTGGATATCAAGCTTGAACAGGCCGCCAGAACGCTGGGCGCCGGGCGCTGGCGCGTTTTTCTGACTATCACCTTACCGCTTACCCTGCCGGGCATTATTGTCGGTACGGTGCTGGCGTTTGCCCGTTCGCTTGGCGAATTTGGCGCGACCATTACCTTTGTTTCCAATATTCCGGGCGAAACCCGCACCATACCTTCCGCCATGTATACCTTGATCCAGACGCCGGGCGGGGAGAGCGCGGCGGCGAGGCTGTGCGTGATTTCGATTGTATTAGCGCTGATTTCGCTGTTGATTTCTGAATGGCTGGCGCGGATTAGCCGTGAACGGACGGGGCGCTAACCATGCTGGAGCTTAATTTTTCTCAGACGCTGGGAACGCACTGTTTAACCCTCAACGAAACGCTGCCAGCCAGTGGGATCACGGCTATCTTTGGCGTCTCCGGCGCGGGAAAAACTTCGCTGATTAATGCCATCAGTGGTTTGACTCGCCCGCAAAAAGGACGCATCGCGCTGAATGGCCGGGTGTTGCATGACGCGGAAAACGGTATCTGTTTAACGCCGGAAAAGCGCCGCATCGGTTATGTTTTCCAGGATGCGCGCCTGTTCCCCCATTACAAAGTACGCGGCAATTTGCGCTACGGCATGGCGAAAAGCATGACCGGTCAGTTTGATAAGCTGGTGTCGCTGCTGGGAATTGAAGCGTTGCTTGATCGCCTGCCGGGGAGCTTGTCCGGCGGAGAAAAACAGCGCGTAGCGATAGGCCGGGCATTGCTCACCGCCCCGGAGTTGCTGCTGTTGGACGAACCGTTGGCCTCGCTGGATATCCCGCGTAAACGCGAATTACTGCCGTACCTGCAACGGCTGGCGCGAGAAATCAATATTCCCATGCTGTATGTCAGCCATTCTCTCGATGAAATTCTCCACCTGGCGGATAAAGTCATGGTGCTGGAGGATGGACAGGTTAAAGCGTTTGGCCCGCTGGAAGAAGTCTGGGGAAGCAGCGTTATGCACCCGTGGCTGCCGAAAGAGCAACAGAGCAGTATTCTGAAAGTCAGCGTGCTGGAGCATCACCCGCATTATGCCATGACCGCTCTGGCGCTTGGCGACCAGCACCTGTGGGTAAATAAACTCAATCAGCCGCTGCAATCCACACTGCGTATTCGCATACAGGCGTCGGATGTCTCGCTGGTACTACAGCCGCCGCAGCAGACCAGTATCCGCAACGTATTGCGGGCAAAAGTGGCGAATTGTTATGACGATAACGGACAGGTGGAAGTCCAGCTTGAGATAGGCGGCAGAACGCTGTGGGCGCGAATAAGCCCGTGGGCCAGGGATGAGCTGAATATCAAGCCTGGCCTGTGGCTTTACGCGCAGGTGAAAAGCGTTTCTATCACCGCCTGACTATAGCAGGTGGGTGTAAATAAATTTGGCGATGCTATCGGTAGTGTTATCGCCGATCACAACGTCAGCGCGCGCTTTCACCGCCTCATCGGCGTTGCCCATCGCAACGCCGGTGCCTGCCGCCTCCAGCATACTGATGTCGTTGTAGTTATCGCCGAAAGCGATCACATTTTTCATTGACCCTCCCTGCGCTTCTATCCACTGGGTAAGGCGCTTGCCTTTACTGTTGCCTTTGCGCGCGATATCCACCTGATCGTGCCATGACCATTCGCACTCCAGGCCAAGCGCCTGTTCAACATGCTGACCGAACCGCTGTAGCCTGGGAATATCTTCATCGGTAAGCGCAAACTTCCACACGGCATTCACGTCGCGCGCCGCCTGCGCCAACGAAGAGACCTGTGCAAAGGTCGGACGTTGCTCCGGCGGCAAGGTCTGCGCCCACCGGGAGGTACGCACGACGTGACCGGTTGGGTGTTCGTAAAGCATAGCGTCATCAACATACATCAGGCCGTGAATCTGATGCTCATCCAGTAAATCAATCAACTGCAACGCCTTATCCACGGGCATAGGATCGGCATCCAGGACAGTTTTAGCTTGATAATCATACAAATAGGTGCCGTTGCAGCAAATAGCAGGTGTATCCAGCGCCAGCGCCTGATAAAAAGGATGAATAGCAACGTGATGGCGACCAGTGACAATGATAAGTTGAAAGCCCGCCTCTTTGGCGCGTGATAGCGCGTCAAGCGAGGAGGGGAGTAAGGTTTTATGCGGGGTTAATAACGTTCCGTCTAAATCGAGGGCAATCACGCGTGCAGTCATAATTTTTTCCAGATTAAGAGTAATAATTCCGTCTGTCGGCATGGTACACCGGGACGGTAAGCAGACAAAATTCTGCGTCTGAATTCAGCATTCGCCGTCAAAAGCGACTACGTTAAGCTGTGTCCTGTTATTGCAGCTACATGCCATATGCAAAGGAGTATTCATGAAACAAACAGTCTATACCGCCAGCCCTGAGAGTCAGCAAATTCACGTCTGGAGCCTGAACCACGAAGGGACGCTGACGCTGGTGCAGGTCGTGGATGTGCCCGGTCAGGTTCAGCCGATGGTGGTCAGTCCGGATAAACGCTACCTCTATGTCGGCGTGCGCCCGGAGTTTCGTGTCCTGGCGTATCGTATTGCGCCGGATGATGGCGCGCTGACGTTTGCCGCCGAATCCGCCCTGCCGGGTAGCCCGACCCATATTTCTACCGATCATCATGGTCGTTTTGTCTTTGTCGGATCGTATAACGCCGGTAATGTCAGCGTGACGCGCTTACAGGATGGTCTGCCGGTTGAGCTGGTGGATGTGGTGGAAGGGCTGGACGGCTGCCACTCGGCAAATATTACGCCTGATAACCGTACCCTGTGGGTGCCTGCGCTAAAACAGGATCGCATTTGTCTGTTTACGCTAAGCGATGACGGCCATCTGGTGGCCCAGGAGCCGGCGGAAGTAAATACAGTCGAAGGGGCAGGCCCGCGTCATATGGTCTTCCACCCGAATCGACAATATGCGTATTGCGTCAATGAACTGAACAGTTCGGTGGATGTCTGGCAGCTTAAAAATCCGCATGGTGAGATAGAGTGCGTACAAACCCTGGATATGATGCCCGCCGATTTTTCCGATACCCGTTGGGCGGCGGATATTCATATTACGCCGGATGGACGGCATCTGTATGCCTGTGACCGCACCGCCAGTCTGATTACCGTCTTTAGTGTCTCCGAAGACGGCAGCGTACTGAGTGTTGAAGGCTTCCAGCCGACGGAAGCCCAACCGCGCGGCTTTAATATCGACAACAGCGGGAAATACCTGATTGCTGCGGGTCAAAAATCACATCATATCGCGGTCTATGAAATTACGGGCACTCAGGGGTTGCTGACGGAAAAAGGCCGTTATGCCGTCGGCCAGGGGCCAATGTGGGTTGTGGTGAACGCGTACTAAAGCGCTGTGTGCCGGAGGACGGCGGGCTGGAGCTCACCAGGGCAGGATGCCTGATTAATTTCGATAAACATCGCTTGCAGTAAAACCACGGGCCGCCACATCTGCTGCTGCGGCCCGTTTATAAGCCTGAACCGGAACAGCGATTACTGCTTAGGTTCCGCCACCACTTTACTGCCTACACCGCGGTTGTTGTATTCCCACATGCGGTTGTAGTTAGTGTCGTTCAGATTACGCTGCACCTCGTCTTTGTCATCCACGGTTCCCGTATTTCCGGCAAACGGACGTTTCGAGATGACCGCGTCGGCCCACGGTTTGGCAACGTTGAAGCCCTCGTTAATCACGCTGTCGCGGATCACTACCTGACCGTTGGTGTTGGCGTCGACATCCAGCGAGCGGCCAAGCTGCGCAACGCCATCGCCGGAGGCGTTAAAGCGGCTGTTGATCGCCAAAAAGCCATAGTAAATATTGGACAGCGTAGCCGGGGCGAAGACGTAGGCTTCCTGCTGTGTGCGGGAGTTGACGACCTGGAAGTTGGTGTTATCGAACACTACGGCGCCGCGTCCGGACACCATATCCACATCGCCTTCAATATAGCTGTTCGTCACCAGCGTACGCGGCTGACGATCGGTTTGCAGACGGTTCTGCACGCCGCTGTTGGTCACAAAGAAGGTGTTCTGGCGGCCAAGGATATTGACCTTGTTAATCTGGACTTTGTCGCCATCGGTACGCAGCGCCACCGCCGGATGGTTTCCGGCATCGACACTGTCGCCCAGCGTGTTCTCGATGGTCAGATTTTGTAGCTGCAGACCGTTATTCTGCGACCAGAACGCGGCAGAACACATCACACCGATCGTCGCGGCGTGTTTGCTTTGGCAGTTATCGAACATATACCAGGCGGGTTTACCAGGCATATATTTCCCGCCGGGATTCACCGCGCGGCGCCAGTCAGCGACACTCATTTCACCATCAATCGCCATCCCAATTTTCACATCGATCGGTTTTTCACCGATCCCGTACAGGGTCAGACTTCCCGGCGCGGCGGGAACATACACGGTCCCCTGATAGTCGCCCGGCATAATAGCAATGTACTGGCGTTTGTTCGTGCGTTTAACCATTGCCGCATCGACCGCGGCCTGAATTGAGGTGTGCGTAACGCCTGGCGTACCTGCCGGCCCCACCACAAAGTCAGGCTGTGCGGGCAGGGTAATCGGCGACGGCGACCACGGGGCGGTATTCGGCGTCAGGGAGGCAAAATAGTGCGCCGCAACGAAGTTTTTCGCTTCATTTGCCGACAGAATTGGGCGCGAGGCGGTGCCAGGCGCGGTTTGATCGGAAGGAATCTGATCGGGTGGCGTAGAGCTACAGGCGCTCAGCGTCACGCCAAAAGCCAGTGCCAGCGCCAGACGGGAAACCGATAATGTATTCACAGGTTGCTCCGGGCTTGAAAAAGTTAAATGACATCCATTGAAGCCTGCTTTTTTATACTAAGTTGAACGAAACGGGAAGGCGAAAAGGTAAAAAGTTCCTTTTCAGGCTGGAAACACCTGTAGCATCAGATAGTTTTATCACAATTAAGCAACAACTTTCGCGCTTTGAGTTGACAATCCGGAGCAGAAAGAAAATAAATGTCTATACAACTCATGACAGGCAAGAGAGCGACAGGAATGCGGCAACTTTTACCGGGCGATACTGTCTGGCGAAACATCAGGCTGGCGACTATGGACCCGCAGCGGCAAGCCCCGTACGGGCTGGTGGATAACCAGGCGCTGATTGTACGCGAAGGGCATATTTGCGATATCGTGCCAGAGACGCAGCTTCCTGTCAGTGGGGACAATATCCATGATATGCAGGGACGACTGGTAACCCCGGGACTTATCGATTGCCACACGCATCTGGTGTTTGCCGGTAACCGCGCCGCAGAGTGGGAGCAGCGGCTTAACGGCGCGTCATACCAGCATATTAGCGCTCAGGGCGGCGGCATTAACGCGACGGTATCAGCAACCCGCGCCTGTGCGGAGGAGACGCTCTACCTGCTGGCGCGCGAACGCATGATGCGCCTTGCCAGCGAAGGCGTTACGCTGCTGGAGATTAAATCCGGCTATGGTCTGGAGCTGGCGACAGAAGAAAAGCTATTGCGTGTCGCTGCAAAGCTTGCCGCCGAAAACGCTATCGATATTAGCCCCACGCTATTGGCCGCTCATGCTACGCCAGCGGAGTATCGTGACGACCCGGACGGCTACATCACTCTGGTCTGCGAGACGATGATTCCGCAGCTCTGGCAAAAAGGGTTATTTGATGCGGTAGACCTCTTTTGCGAGAGCGTCGGCTTTAATGTGGCCCAGAGTGAGCGCGTGTTGCAGACGGCGAAGGCGTTAGGTATTCCCGTTAAAGGCCATGTTGAGCAGCTTTCGCTGTTGGGCGGCGCGCAGCTGGTGAGCCGTTATCAGGGCTTATCGGCGGATCATATCGAATATCTTGATGAAGCGGGCGTCGCGGCGATGCGTGACGGCGGTACTGTCGGCGTATTATTGCCCGGCGCGTTTTATTTTCTGCGCGAGACGCAGCGCCCGCCGGTAGAACTGCTGCGCCGCTATCAGGTGCCTGTCGCCGTCGCCAGCGATTTCAATCCCGGCACCAGCCCGTTTTGCAGTTTGCATCTGGCGATGAATATGGCCTGCGTACAGTTTGGTCTGACGCCGGAAGAGGCATGGGCGGGCGTTACGCGCCATGCCGCTCGTGCGCTGGGAAGACAGGCGACGCATGGGCAGATCAGGGCCGGCTACCGGGCGGATTTTGTGGTGTGGGATGCTGAACAGCCGGTAGAGATTGTGTATGAGCCGGGGCGTAATCCTTTATATCAGCGGGTATACAGAGGACAAATCTCATGACGCAATGGTATCCGGCTTCTCCGGCGCTCTGGCAGGGGCGCGATGACAGTATAGAAGCGCCGGATGCGCGGCGTCTGTTTCAGACCGTCACGCGCAGCGAGACCTTTTCCCCCGAAAACTGGCAGCAAAAGATCGCGTTAATGGGATTTGCCTGCGACGAGGGGGTAAAACGCAATTCAGGTCGTCCCGGCGCGGCAGGCGGCCCGGACGCGTTGCGTAAAGCGCTGGCGAATATGGCCAGCCATCAGGGACATGAACGGCTGGTGGATTTAGGCAATTGGGTTGCGCCGACGCCCGATCTGGAAGGCGCGCAGCAGGCCTTGCGCGATGCGGTAAGCCGCTGTCTGCGGGCCGGGATGCGCACGCTGGTAATGGGCGGCGGGCATGAAACCGCGTTTGGACACGGCGCGGGGGTGCTGGACGCGTTTGCGCAGGAAAGCGTAGGGATCATTAATCTTGATGCGCATCTGGATCTCCGTCAGACCGACCGGGCAACATCCGGGACGCCGTTTCGTCAACTGGCGCAGCTATGCGACGCGCAGAGCCGCGCGTTTCATTATGCCTGTTTCGGCGTGAGCCGTGCGGCGAATACGCAGGCGTTGTGGCGGGAAGCGCAGTGGCGGAATGTTACCGTGGTGGAGGATCTTGACTGCCATGACGCGCTGGCGCAGATGACGCAGTTTATCGACAAGGTGGATAAAATTTATCTGACTATCGATCTCGACGTATTGCCTGTCTGGGAAATGCCGGCCGTCTCCGCTCCCGCAGCGCTGGGCGTGCCGCTGATACAGGTTCTGCGTTTAATTGAGCCGGTTTGCCGCAGCGGAAAATTACAGGCGGCGGATCTGGTTGAGTTTAATCCACGCTTTGATGAAGATGGCGCAGCGGCGCGCGTGGCGGCGCGGCTTGGCTGGCAAATCGCGCACTGGTGGCGTTAATCTGTCATCCGGAAAACACTCTCCGCATAAGGAAGGCTTCACGCATGTATTCATCCCGCTCCCGTTCTGCGCCTGCGCCTTTTTACGAAACGGTGAAACAGGACATCTGTAAAAAAATAGCCGGCGGCGTCTGGCAGCCGCACGATCGCATTCCGTCGGAAGCAGAACTGGTCGCCCAGTATGGCTTTAGCCGAATGACCATCAACCGGGCGCTGCGTGAGCTGACGGATGAAGGGTGGCTGGTGCGTTTACAGGGCGTGGGGACGTTTGTCGCCGAACCAAAAGGCCAGTCCGCGCTGTTTGAAGTCCGCAGTATCGCCGAGGAGATTGCCGCCCGCCGTCATCAGCATCGTTGTGAGGTGCTCACGCTGGAGCGCGTGCGGGCAAACGCCATCCAGGCCAGCGCTCTCAACGTCAATGAGAGCGATGTCATTTTCCATTCCATCATGGTGCATTATGAAAACGATCTGCCGGTACAAATTGAAGATCGCTGCGTGAATGCGGATATTGCCGTGGATTACCTGACGCAGGATTACCGTCAGACCACGCCGCACGCTTATTTGTCGCGGATCGCGCCGCTAACGGAAGGGGAACATATTGTGGAGGCGGTGCGCGCCACGGCGCAAGAGTGTGCGTGGTTAACTATCAAAGAGCATGAGCCTTGTCTGCTCATTCGTCGTACGACCTGGTCCGCGTCGCGGATTGTTTCTCACGCCCGTTTACTTTTCCCCGGGTCGCGCTACCGGCTACAGGGACGATTTATCTCCTGAGCGGGCCGCTGCCGGAAAACGTGATTGCTGACACAATATAACAAAATTGTATCATTTTTGTTAATTCTATTCTTGTGCTTACTTGTATAGACAAGTATATGTCTGATTCTTATCTGTGGGTCTGCGGCGGTGCCTGATAGTGGCGTTTTAGCGTTATTTGGCGATGGCAGACCGATAATAATGAGGAGTCATTGCTATGCCTGAAAGCAAGTATCGTCAGCAGACTATCCGCGCGCCCCGAGGCACGGTATTAACGGCGAAAAGCTGGCTGACAGAAGCCCCGCTGCGGATGTTAATGAATAATCTCGATCCTGACGTGGCGGAAAATCCGCATGAGCTGGTGGTCTACGGCGGGATTGGTCGCGCCGCGCGCAACTGGGAATGCTATGACGCTATTGTTGATGCGCTCACCCGGCTGGAGGCGGACGAAACGTTGCTTATTCAGTCTGGCAAACCGGTCGGCGTATTTAAAACGCACGACAACGCGCCGCGGGTATTAATCGCCAACTCCAACCTGGTTCCCCACTGGGCGACATGGGAACACTTTAACGAACTGGATGCGAAAGGGCTGGCGATGTACGGTCAGATGACGGCCGGAAGCTGGATCTATATCGGCAGTCAGGGAATCGTGCAGGGAACATACGAAACCTTTGTCGAGGCGGGGCGTCAGCACTATAACGGCACGCTGGCGGGACGCTGGGTGCTGACTGCCGGGCTGGGCGGCATGGGCGGCGCGCAACCGCTAGCCGCGACGCTGGCCGGAGCGTGTTCGCTGACGATTGAATGCCAGCAAAGCCGTATCGATTTTCGTCTGCGTACTCGTTACGTGGATGAGCAGGCCGCCACGCTGGATGACGCGCTGGCCCGCATTACGCGCTACACCCGCGAGGGGAAAGCCGTGTCCGTCGCCCTGTGCGCGAACGCGGCGGATATCCTGCCGGAACTGGTTAATCGCGGCGTGCGCCCGGACCTGGTGACCGATCAGACCAGCGCCCACGATCCGCTACATGGCTATTTACCCTCCGGCTGGCGCTGGGAGGAGTATCAGAAAAACGCGCAATCCGATCCCCACGGGACGATGCAGGCAGCGAAACGTTCCATGGCGGCGCATGTTCGGGCGATGCTGGCGTTCAGTCAAATGGGCGTGCCGACCTTTGACTATGGCAACAATATTCGTCAGATGGCGAAAGAGATGGGGGTGGAAAACGCCTTTGATTTTCCGGGATTTGTGCCAGCCTATATTCGTCCGCTGTTCTGTCGTGGCATCGGGCCGTTTCGCTGGGTGGCGCTGTCCGGCGATCCGCAGGATATCTATAAAACCGATGCCAAAGTCAAAGAGATAGTGGCTGAGGATAAACATCTGCATCACTGGCTGGATATGGCGCGCGAGCGCATTCATTTTCAGGGGTTACCGGCGCGTATCTGCTGGGTAGGCCTGGAGTGGCGGCAAAAACTGGGGCTGGCGTTCAACGAAATGGTGCGTTGCGGCGAGGTATCCGCGCCCATTGTGATTGGCCGCGATCACCTGGATTCCGGTTCTGTCGCCAGCCCTAACCGTGAAACCGAAGCGATGCGCGACGGTTCCGACGCGGTTTCCGACTGGCCGCTGTTAAATGCGTTGCTGAATACCGCCAGCGGGGCGACATGGGTATCGCTCCATCATGGCGGCGGGGTGGGAATGGGGTTTTCGCAACACGCCGGTATGGTGATTGTCTGTGATGGCACTGACGAGGCCGCCGCGCGTATTCGCCGCGTGTTACACAACGATCCGGCGACGGGCGTCATGCGCCATGCCGATGCCGGATATGATCTCGCGGTGGAATGCGCTGTTGAGCAAGGTCTGAATTTACCGATGGTTGCGGCGACGCAGGGGAAAGGCTGATATGAACACCATGACACTCACTCCGGGGCAGTTAAGCCTCTCTCAACTGTACGATGTCTGGCGTCATCCGGTACAGCTTCGGCTGGACGCCAGCGCCATTGACGGCATTAACGCCAGCGTCGCGTGCGTCAATGATATCGTTGCCGAAGGGCGTACCGCCTACGGCATCAACACCGGTTTCGGCCTGCTGGCGCAGACGCGCATCGCTGATGAAGACTTGCAAAATCTACAGCGATCGTTGGTGTTGTCTCACGCCGCGGGCGTAGGCGACCCACTGGATGACGCGATGGTGCGTCTGATTATGGTATTGAAAATCAATAGCCTGGCGCGCGGGTTTTCCGGGATTCGGTTGAGCGTGATAGAGGCGCTCATCGCTCTGGTGAATGCCGGCGTGTATCCGCTGATTCCGGCAAAAGGCTCGGTTGGCGCGTCGGGCGACTTAGCGCCGCTGGCGCATCTGTCGCTGACGCTGCTTGGCGAAGGAAAAGCGCGCTGGCAGGGCGAATGGCTTCCGGCGCAGACGGCGCTAAAAAAGGCCGGACTGGAGCCTGTCGCGCTGGCGGCCAAAGAGGGGCTGGCGCTGCTTAACGGCACCCAGGCATCAACGGCCTTCGCGCTGCGCGGTTTGTTTGAGGCACAGGAGTTATTTGCCTCCGCCATTGTCTGCGGCGCGCTGACTACCGAAGCCGTACTGGGATCGCGCCGTCCTTTTGATGCGCGCATTCATGCCGCGCGCGGACAACAGGGGCAAATTGACGCCGCGCGGTTGTTCCGGCATCTGTTGACCGATACCAGTGCTATTGCTGAATCACATCACCACTGTCATAAAGTTCAGGACCCGTATTCCCTTCGCTGCCAGCCGCAGGTAATGGGCGCTTGTCTGACCCAGTTACGTCAGACGAAAGAGGTACTGCTGGCTGAGGCCAACGCGGTATCCGATAATCCGCTGGTCTTTGCCGAGGCGGGGGAGGTGATCTCCGGCGGTAACTTCCATGCTGAACCGGTTGCCATGGCGGCGGATAATCTGGCGCTGGCGATAGCGGAAATCGGCGCGCTATCGGAGCGGCGCATCGCGCTGATGATGGATAAACATATGTCGCAGTTACCGCCGTTCCTGGTGAAAAATGGCGGCGTTAATTCCGGTTTTATGATTGCCCAGGTCACCGCCGCGGCGCTCGCCAGCGAGAATAAAGCGCTGGCGCACCCGCACAGCGTGGATAGCCTGCCGACCTCGGCGAATCAGGAAGATCATGTCTCAATGGCCCCGGCGGCAGGGCGGCGACTCTGGGAAATGGCGGCGAATACCCGCGGCATCATTGCCGTGGAGTGGCTGGCTGCCTGTCAGGGGATAGATTTACGGGAAGGGTTAACCTCCAGCCCGTTACTGGAACAGGCGCGGCAGACACTGCGCCAGCGGGTAGCGCACTATACGCAGGATCGTTTTTTCGCACCCGATATTGAGTGTGCGACAGCACTGCTGGCGCAAGGCGCGTTACAGCGTCTGGTGCCGGACTTTATGTGAATGCTGCCGGATGGCGCGGCGTTTATTCGGCTTACCCAACCCGTTGGCAGGGTAAGACGGTTACGCCGCCATCCGGCACAGCGCTTAACTGAACATCACCGTGATCGAGGCGCTGGCGAGCGAATGGAAATGCACGTTAAAGCCGACCATCGCGCCGCTGGCGTCTTCATCAACGTCAAGACGCTCGACGTCCAGCGCGTGAACCGTAAAGATATAGCGGTGCGTTTCCCCTTTAGGCGGCGCCGCGCCGCCGTAGCCCGCTTTACCGAAATCGGTACGCGTCTGAATGACGCCGTCTGGTACGGCCACCAGGCCTGAGCCGAACCCCTGGGTCAGTACGCGTGTATCCGCCGGGAGGTTCACCACCACCCAGTGCCACCAGCCGGAGCCGGTCGGCGCGTCGGGATCGTAACAGGTCACGACAAAACTTTTGGTGCCCATCGGCACGTCGTCCCAGGCCAGATGCGGCGAAATATTATCGCCATCATAGCCCATACCGTTAAAAACGTGGCGATGAGGAAGTTTATCTCCATCGCGCAAATCGTTGCTGATAAGTTTCATGCGCTCTCCTTTTGACTCACCAGAAGTGTAGCCAGAAGCAGCATCGCTTACCGCTGATTAATGGCTAAAAAATGTTTCATTGTGTACTGCGTCATTGACCGCCTGGGTCAAACGGCGCAGTTGATCCGGACGAATAATGTAGGGCGGCATCAGGTAGATTAGCTTGCCGAACGGCCTGATCCAGACGCCTTGCCCGACGAAGAAGCGTTGAAGCGCCGCCATATTGACCGGATGCGTGGTTTCAACCACCCCAATCGCGCCCAACACCCGCACATCCGCCACCCAGGGCGAACGTTGCGCGGGGGCTAACTCAGCGCGTAACTGAGACTCGATAGACGCCACCTGCTGACGCCATTCGCCGCTTTCCAGCAGCGTCAGGCTGGCGCAGGCGACGGCGCAGGCCAGCGGATTCCCCATAAACGTCGGGCCATGCATAAAACACCCCGCCTCGCCGTTGCTAATAGTCTCTGCAACCTGGCGTGTCGTGAGCGTTGCCGAGAGGGTCATGGTGCCGCCGGTTAAGGCTTTGCCGAGACACAGAATATCCGGCGCGATCCCGGCGTGCTCGCAGGCGAACAGTTTGCCGGTACGGCCAAACCCGGTGGCTATTTCATCGGCAATCAGCAGAATGCCTTCGCGATCGCACATGTTACGAATACGCCTGAGCCATTGTGGATGATATATGCGCATCCCGCCCGCGCCCTGAACGATAGGTTCCAGAATCACGGCGGCTATTTCATGGCGATGCGCGGCCATCAGGCGGGCAAATGGCGCGATGTCGCTTTCATCCCATTCGCCATCCATCCGGCTTTGCGGCGCCGGCGCGAACAGATTTTCCGGCAGATAGCCTTTCCACAAGCTGTGCATGGAGTTATCCGGATCGCACACCGACATCGCGCCGAACGTGTCGCCATGATAACCGTGGCGAAACGTCAGAAAACGCTGACGCGATTCGCCCCGCGCCTGCCAGTATTGCAGCGCCATCTTCATGGCCACTTCTACCGACACCGAACCAGAGTCGGCCAGAAAGACACACTCCAGCGGCTCAGGCGTTATCGCGACCAGCTTACGGCACAGATTCACCGCAGGTTGATGGGTTATGCCGCCGAACATGACATGCGACATGGCGTCAATTTGCGCTTTCATCGCCGCGTTCAATTGCGGGTGGTTATAACCATGAATGGCCGCCCACCAGGAGGACATCCCCTCAATCAGGCGTTCGCCCGAGGCGAGAACCAGCTCGCAGCCTTCGGCCCGCTCAACGGGATATACCGGCAGCGGCGAGGTCATGGAAGTGTAAGGATGCCAAATATGGCGTTTATCGAAGGCCAGATCGTCCGTTGTCATAATCGACTTGTAAACCAAATTAAAAAGATTTAGGTTTACGAGTCTACACCATATCAAAAACAAACAACATATTTTGGAGAAGCCCGATGGCTCGCCACCCACGCTGGACACTGTCGCAAGTAACCGAATTATTTGAAAAACCACTGCTGGAATTGCTGTTTGAAGCGCAGCAAATTCATCGCCAGCATTTCGATCCGCAGCAGGTACAAGTTAGTACGCTGCTGTCGATCAAAACCGGCGCCTGCCCGGAGGATTGTAAATACTGCCCGCAGAGCTCGCGCTATAAAACCGGGCTGGAAGCCGAGCGTTTAATGGAGGTAGAGCAGGTACTGGACTCCGCCCGTAAAGCGAAAAACGCCGGTTCGACCCGCTTCTGTATGGGAGCGGCCTGGAAGAATCCGCATGAACGCGATATGCCTTATCTGGAGCAGATTGTACAGGGCGTCAAAGCGATGGGGCTGGAAACCTGTATGACGCTCGGCATGTTGAACGAGAGCCAGGCGCAGCGTCTGGCTAACGCCGGGCTGGATTACTACAACCACAACCTCGATACCTCGCCGGAGTTTTACGGCAATATCATCACTACCCGTACCTATCAGGAGCGCCTCGACACGCTGGAAAAAGTCCGTGAAGCAGGGATTAAAGTGTGCTCCGGCGGCATTGTGGGTCTGGGCGAAACGGTTACCGATCGCGCCGGACTGTTGTTGCAGTTGGCGAACCTGCCGACGCCGCCGGAAAGCGTGCCAATCAACATGCTGGTGAAGGTGAAAGGCACACCGCTTGCGGATAACGATGACGTGGATGCGTTTGATTTTATTCGTACTATCGCCGTGGCGCGCATCATGATGCCGACCTCATACGTGCGTCTTTCCGCAGGGCGTGAACAGATGAACGAGCAGACCCAGGCGATGTGCTTTATGGCCGGGGCGAACTCGATTTTCTATGGCTGCAAATTGTTAACTACGCCAAATCCGGCAGAGGACAAGGATCTGCAGTTATTCCGTAAGCTGGGGCTGAATCCGCAGCAGACCAGGGTGCTGGCGGGCGATAACGAGCAGCAGCAACGTCTGGAGCAGACGCTGATGACGCCTGACACCGATGATTATTACAACGCGGCAGCCTTATGAGTTGGCAACAACGCGTCGACGATGCGCTGACGGCGCGTCGGGCGACGGATACGTTGCGCCGCCGCTATGTGGTGTCGCAGGGCGCCGGACGCTGGCTGGTAGCGAACGGGCGACAGTATCTTAACTTCTCCAGCAATGATTACCTCGGCTTAAGTCAACACCCGCAGATTATTCGCGCCTGGCAACAGGCAGCGACGCGTTTTGGCGTCGGCAGCGGCGGGTCGGGTCATATCAGCGGTTATTCCGTGGCGCACCGGGCGTTAGAGGAGGAACTGGCGCAATGGTTAGGATATCCGCGCGCGCTACTGTTTATCTCTGGCTTTGCGGCGAATCAGGCGGTCATTACCGCCTTAATGAAAAAAAATGACCGGATTGTGGCCGACAGGTTGAGTCATGCTTCCCTGCTGGAGGCCGCCAATCTGAGTCCGGCGCAGCTTCGCCGCTTTATCCATAACGATACGCAGCATCTGTCGCGTTTACTGCAATCGCCCTGCGTGGGTCAGCAACTGGTGGTGACAGAAGGTGTATACAGCATGGACGGCGACAGCGCGCCGCTGGCGGAAATCCAGCACATTGCCCGCAGGCATCATGCCTGGTTGTTGGTTGATGATGCGCACGGCATCGGCGTGACTGGCGGTGAGGGGAGGGGCACCTGCTGGCAACGGGGGGTGAAGCCTGAGTTGCTGGTGGTGACTTTCGGTAAGGGGTTTGGCGTCAGCGGCGCAGCGGTGCTCTGCTCGGAAAGCGTCGCGGATTATCTGCTGCAATTCGCCCGTCATCTGGTTTACAGCACCAGTATGCCGCCCGCCCAGGCGCAGGCGTTAAGCGCCTCGCTGGCGGTGATCCGTAGCGATGAAGGTGGTGAACGGCGCGAAAAACTCGCCGCTCTGGTTCAGCGCTTTCGGGCCGGCGTTAACGCGTCCCGATTTACGCTACTGAATGCCCATAGCGCCATCCAGCCGTTAATCGTGGGCGATAACAGCCGTGCATTGCGCCTGGCGGAGGCGCTGCGTCAACAAGGATGCTGGGCGACGGCGATTCGTCCGCCGACGGTGCCTGTCGGCACGGCGCGCCTGCGCTTAACGTTAACGCAGGCGCATGAAGCGTGCGATATCGACCGTCTGCTGGAGGTGCTGCATGGCGCAGGTGAATAAGCAGGCTATTGCGGCGGCGTTTGGCCGGGCCGCATCGCAATATGAACAGCACGCCTCTTTGCAGCAACACAGCGCGGATGCGCTGCTGACGCTGTTGACAGGCCGCCAGTTTGCCAGTGTGTTGGACGCAGGCTGCGGCCCCGGACGTATGAGTCGTTACTGGCGAGAGCGGGGGAGCGAAGTGACCGCCCTGGATCTTTCGCTGCCGATGCTGCAACAGGCGCGCGACCGTCAGGCGGCGCATCACTATTTGCTGGCGGATATCGAAGCGATTCCCCATGACGCCGAAGTTTTTGACCTGGCCTGGAGCAACCTGGCGGTCCAGTGGTGCGGCGATTTACGTGATGCGTTGAGCGAGTTGTATCGGGTTGTACGGCCCGGCGGCGTGGTGGCGTTTACCACCTTGTGCCAGGGGTCGTTGCCGGAACTGCGTCAGGCATGGCAGGCCGTCGATAATCGCGCTCACGCGAATAGCTTTTTGCCGGAAGAGACCATTGACCACGCGCTGCGCGGCTGGCGGGCGTCTCGTCATACTCAGGCGATGACATTGTGGTTTGAGGATGCCCTGAGCGCGATGCGCTCGCTTAAAGGCATTGGCGCCACCCATCTTCATGAAGGGCGGGAGTCGGATGTATTAACCCGCGCCCGGCTTAGACAGATTCAGTTGGCATGGCCGCAGCGGCAGGGGAAATATCCGCTGACGTACCATCTTTTTATGGGAGTGATTGAACGTGACTAAACGCTATTTTGTGACCGGTACTGATACTGAAGTCGGTAAAACGGTTGCCAGTTGCGCCTTATTGCAGGCCGCAACGCAGTTAGGTTATCAAACCGTAGGCTATAAGCCCGTCGCTTCCGGCAGCGAAATGACAACCGACGGGCTACGCAATAGCGATGCCCTGGCCTTACAGCGTAACAGCAGCCTGCCGCAACCTTATTCCGCTATCAATCCTTATACTTTTGCCGAGCCTACCTCTCCCCACATCGTTAGCGCCGACGAAGGCCGGGCGATAGACGCGGCGGTATTATCACGCGGATTGCGAACGCTGGAGTCGCAGGCAGACTGGGTGTTGACAGAAGGGGCGGGCGGCTGGTTTACACCGCTCTCTGCCACGCTGACGTTTGCCGACTGGGTACAGACGGAACAGCTGCCGGTGATTCTGGTTGTTGGCGTCAAGCTGGGCTGTATTAATCACGCCATGCTGACGGCGCTGGCGGTAGAACAGGCCGGATTACCGCTTGTCGGATGGATAGCCAACGACATACAGCCGCCGGGCGCGCGTCATGGTGAATATCTCGCGACGCTTCGCCGCGTCATACCGGCCCCGCTGTTAGGGGAAATCCCGTGGCTGGGCATTTCTCCATCGCAGGCGGCGACAGGACAGTATCTGGACCTCAGCCCCCTGGAACGCGCCTGACCGCGCTTAAAAACCGCCTTCTTGCAGGATCAGACGATCCTGCTGTTCTTTCGCCAGACCCTCCTGACGTCGCCATGCTAAAAATGTGCAAAATGTGAGCGTCTACGCCTCAATTTTTCCCTTCTCGTTAGCCAATAATCTGCCAAAAATAGCGATAATTTTTTTTTATCGCCCGGCGAAAACGTCAAGGGCTGATTTTGCCAGGCGGCAGGGGATACGGGCTGGAAGCAGTTATCCACTATTCCTGTGGATAACCTTGTGTATTAGAGTTAGAAAACACAACGTAAGCGAGAGGCGACGCGGCCTGCGACTAAATTGGCGCGAAAGACGGCTTGAGAAAATATCCCTTTTCAGACAGCAAGTTATATAAAATCAATGGTTGTAAAGGAAGGGGGATACGTTGACATAAAACTTTCATCATCCGACTTGACAAATGTTAAAAAAGACTCTGGTCTGGGGATAACCAGCACACTGCTGGAATTTTACCCCGCGACTGTCTATGTTTTACCTCTAAATAGCGTGGGGTATCTACCGATAGCCATTATACACTGGAGTGTTACTGTTTTTTCATCCAGTATTTTTTATTGGCAATATTCACCGTCGAGAGTAAAATTACACCCCTGCCCGCTCACTCCTTCAGGTAGCCGCTCATGAGTAAACCGTTCAAACTGAATTCCGCTTTTAAACCTTCTGGCGATCAGCCGGACGCTATACGTCGTCTGGAAGAGGGGCTGGAGGACGGGCTGGCGCATCAGACGTTATTGGGCGTGACCGGCTCCGGGAAGACATTCACCATTGCCAACGTCATTGCGGACTTGCAGCGGCCAACGATGGTGCTTGCGCCCAATAAAACCCTGGCGGCGCAGCTCTACGGCGAAATGAAAGAGTTTTTCCCGGAAAACGCGGTGGAGTATTTCGTCTCCTACTATGACTACTATCAGCCGGAAGCGTATGTGCCAAGTTCGGATACGTTTATCGAAAAAGACGCTTCGGTAAACGAACATATTGAGCAAATGCGGTTGTCGGCAACGAAAGCGTTGCTTGAGCGACGCGATGTCGTGGTGGTGGCTTCCGTGTCCGCGATTTACGGTCTGGGCGATCCGGATCTCTACCTGAAAATGATGCTGCATCTGACGGTGGGAATGCTGATTGACCAGCGCGCGATTTTGCGTCGGCTGGCGGAATTGCAATACACCCGTAACGATCAAGCTTTTCAGCGTGGTACCTTTCGCGTGCGCGGCGAAGTGATCGACATCTTCCCGGCTGAATCTGACGACATCGCGCTACGCGTTGAGCTGTTTGATGAAGAAGTGGAACGCCTGTCGCTGTTCGACCCGTTAACCGGGCAGGTAGAGTCAACGGTGCCACGTTATACTATCTATCCCAAAACGCACTACGTGACGCCGCGCGAGCGTATTCTGCAGGCGATGGAAGAGATAAAAGATGAGCTGGCGGACAGGCGTAAGGTCTTGCTGGCGAATAATAAGCTGCTTGAAGAGCAGCGATTAAGCCAGCGCACGCAGTTCGATTTAGAGATGATGAACGAGCTGGGCTACTGCTCAGGCATTGAAAACTATTCCCGCTTTCTGTCGGGCCGCGGGCCGGGCGAACCGCCGCCAACCTTGTTCGATTATCTGCCCGCCGACGGACTGCTGGTGGTGGATGAGTCTCATGTCACCATCCCGCAGATAGGCGGCATGTACCGCGGCGACCGGGCGCGCAAAGAGACGCTGGTCGAGTATGGCTTCCGTCTGCCTTCGGCGCTGGATAACCGTCCGCTGAAGTTTGAGGAGTTTGAAGCCTTAGCGCCGCAAACTATCTATGTTTCCGCCACGCCCGGCAACTATGAGCTGGAAAAATCTGGTGATGAGGTGGTGGATCAGGTCGTGCGACCGACCGGGCTGCTGGACCCGATTATTGAAGTGCGTCCGGTGGCGACCCAGGTGGACGATCTGCTGTCCGAAATTCGTCAGCGTGCGGCCATTAATGAGCGTGTCCTTGTCACTACGCTTACCAAACGGATGGCGGAAGATTTGACCGAATATCTGGAAGAACACGGCGAGCGCGTGCGTTACCTGCACTCAGATATTGATACCGTGGAGCGCATGGAAATCATCCGCGATTTGCGTCTGGGCGAGTTTGACGTTCTGGTGGGGATTAACCTGCTGCGCGAAGGGCTGGATATGCCGGAAGTCTCGCTGGTGGCGATTCTGGACGCCGATAAAGAGGGCTTCCTGCGCTCCGAGCGCTCCCTGATTCAGACCATAGGGCGCGCGGCGCGTAACGTTAACGGTAAAGCGATTCTGTATGGCGATAAAATCACGCCGTCGATGGCGAAGGCGATTGGCGAAACCGAGCGACGTCGCGAGAAGCAGCAGAAGTACAACGAAGAGCACGGTATCACTCCGCAGGGGCTGAACAAAAAAGTGGTCGACATCCTGGCGCTGGGGCAGAATATTGCGAAAACCAAAGCGAAGGGGAAAGGCAAGGGCCGTTCTACGGCAAAAGCCGGAATTGTCGAACTGGATATGACGCCGAAAGCGTTGCAGCAGAAAATTCATGAACTGGAAGGGCAAATGATGCAGCACGCGCAAAATCTGGAGTTTGAAGAAGCCGCGCAAATTCGCGACCAGTTGCACCAGTTACGCGAGTTGTTTATCGCGGCGTCCTGACAATGTGTCGATCGCCAGCGAGTCATCGTTACCATGGCTCGCTTTTGAGAATTTCAGTGCAATAGTCAGGGCTAAGTCAGTCAGGAATGAAAAACAGTGACAGGCTTTGACTAACGAGATTGTCGAAAAACTCAAAACATCAATGGGGTAGCTAGTTTAATCACAACTGAAGAAAATTAGCGTTGAGGCTGAACCCAACGCTAATTTTCCCTCTCTCCTCGGCTATGAAAAAAAACGCCCCGTATTATCGGTATAGCTATCCTCATGATCGTCATTTTAATCTTATGTGAGTTCGTTGAAAGCGTGTCATGGCAACAGATAACATCATCCTACGTAAAAAAAAGAGGTGATAGAAGCGTGAGCATTTATAAGTCAAGCGCTGCAAATACTGAATGATTTGTCCGAAATAATGACGACTGTGACCTCTTATTTAAAGTTGAGAATATCCTTATCTGTTACTTTAGGTTACGTTCAGATCAGGTAGGGAAAATATGTTTAATATTACTAATATACAATCTACGGCAAGGCATCAAAGTATTAGCAATGAGGCCTCAACAGAGGTGCCTTTAAAAGAAGAGATATGGAATAAAATAAGTGCCTTTTTCTCTTCAGAACATCAGGTTGAAGCACAAAACTGCATCGCTTATCTTTGTCATCCACCTGAAACCGCCTCACCAGAAGAGATCAAAAGTAAGTTTGAATGTTTAAGGATGTTAGCTTTCCCGGCGTATGCGGATAATATTCAGTATAGTAGAGGGGGGGCAGACCAATACTGTATTTTGAATGAAAATAGTCAGGAAATTCTGTCTATAATTTTTAATACAGATGGCTATACCGTTGAGGGAGGGGGAAAGTCAGTCACCTATACCCGTGTGACAGAAAGCGAGCAGGCGAGTAGCGCTTCTGGCTCCAAAGATGCTGTGAATTATGAGTTAAACTGGTCTGAGTGGGTAAAAGCGGCGCCAGCGGAAGAGGCAGCAAATCGTGAAAAAGCCGTACAACGGATGCGTGACTGCCTGAAAAATAATAAGACGGAACTCCGTCTGAAAATATTAGGACTTACCACTATACCCGCCTGTATTCCTGAGCAGATAACTACTTTGATACTCGATAACAATGAACTGAAAAGTTTGCCGGAAAATTTACAGGGAAATATACAGATCCTGTATGCCAGAAGTAATCAGCTAACCAGTATCCCTGCCACGTTACCGGATACCATACAGAAAATGGAGCTGAGCATTAACCGTATTACTGAATTGCCGGAACGTTTGCCTTCAGCGCTTCAATCGCTGGATCTTTTCCATAATAAAATTAGTTGCTTACCTGAAAATCTACCTGAGGAACTTCGGTACCTGAGCGTTTATGATAACCGCATAAGGACACTGCCAGCACATCTTCCGTCAGGGATTACCCATTTGAATGTGCAGAGTAATTCGTTAACCGCTTTGCCTGAAACATTGCCGCCGGGCCTGAAGACTCTGGAGGCCGGCGAAAATGCCTTAACCAGTCTGCCCGCATCGTTACCACCAGAATTACAGGTCCTGGATGTAAGTAAAAATCAGATTACTGTTCTGCCTGAAACACTACCTCCCACGATAACAACGCTGGACGTTTCCCGTAACGCATTGAGTAATCTACCGGAAAACCTCCCGGCGGCATTACAAATAATGCAGGCCTCTCGCAATCGCCTGGTCCGTCTCCCGGAGTCGTTACCCCGTTTTCGTGGTGAAGGACCTCAACCTACAAGAATAATCGTAGAACATAATCCTTTTTCAGAACGAACAATACAGAATATGCAGCGGCTAATGTCCTCTGCGGGTTATCAGGGACCCCAGGTATTTTTTGCCATGGGCGACTTTTCAATTGTTCGGGTAACTCGACCACTGCATCAAGCTGTCCAGGGGTGGCTAACCAATCTCGAGGAGGAAGACGTCAACCAATGGCGGGCGTTTGAGGCAGAGGCAAACGCGGCGGCTTTCAGCATGTTTCTGGATCGTCTTAGCGATACGCAGAACACCCGACACCCGGATTTTAAGGAACAAGTCTCCGCCTGGCTAATGCGCCTGGCTGATGATAGCACACTAAGAGAAACCGCATTTATTATAGCGATGGATGCAACGATAAGCTGTGAAGATCGGGTCACACTGGCATACCACCAAATGCAGGAAGCGACGTTGGTTCATGATGCTGAAAGAGGCGCCTTTGATAGCCACTTAGCGGAACTGATTATGGCGGGGCGTGAAATTTTTCGGCTGGAGCAAATAGAATCGCTCGCCAGAGAAAAGGTAAAACGGCTGTTTTTTATTGACGAAGTCGAAGTATACCTGGGGTTTCAGAATCAGTTACGAGAGTCGCTGTCGCTGACAACAATGACCCAGGATATGCGATTTTATAACGTTTCGGGTATCACTGAGTCTGACCTGGACGAGGCGGAAATAAGGATAAAAATTGCTGAAAATAGGGAGTTTCACAAATGGTTTGCGCTGTGGGGGCCGTGGCATAAAGTGCTGGAGCGTATAGCGCCAGAAGAGTGGCGTGAAAGGATGGCTAAAAGGGATGAGTGTATTGAAACGGATGAGTATCAGAGCCGGGTCAATGCTGAACTGGAAGATTTAAGAATAGCAGACGACTCTGACGCAGAGCGTACTACTGAGGTACAGATGGATGCAGAGCGTGCTATTGGGATAAAAATAATGGAAGAGATCAATCAGACCCTCTTTACTGAGATCATGGAGAATATATTGCTGAAAAAAGAGTTGAGCTCGCTCATGAGCGCCTACTGGCGATAGCTGAACGCAGTTTATCAGAAGGGGGAGAGAGCCTGTTTACCCTTCGGTGTAAACAGGCTTCTGATAAGCGCAGCGTCGTCGGTAAACGGGCTTAACCCAACGCCTGTAGCGCTTTTTCCAGCGCATTGTGTAATAACTGACGATCGTGGCGATAGGGGATATCGCTGGCCTCCAGCACTTCCTGAATCACCAGCCGATCGTTCACCGCACTGACGTCAACTCGCGGCCCAACCACTACTGCGTCAATGACTTTTTTGCCAATATATTGCTCCATCATCGCCAGCTTATCGACCAGCGTTAAACTGGCGGCGGGCAGACTCAGTTCGCGACCCAGATTGCCGATATACACCATTGGCGCTGGGGTGCGCCGCAGCGCCTGCGCCAGTTCATCCAGCAGCAGGCAAGGCATCAGGCTGGTATAAAAACTGCCAGGGCCAATCAGAATCAGATCCGCGTCATTAATGGCCTGTACCGCTTCCCGCGTCGCCGGAACGTTTGGCGTTAACATGATCTCCTGCGGCGGCGTCGCTAACTGATCGATATTCACCTCGCCATAAATCTCATGCCCCTGATCGTCAATCGCCATCAGATCTACCGGTAGCTCCGACATCGGGATTAGTTGCGCGTCCACTTTAAGCAGATTACGAATTAAATTAATCGCTTCCAGAGGCCGCACGCTCAGGTGATCTAACGCCTTTAACATCAAATTTCCGAGGTTATGACCAGAAAGTTCGCCATTACCGCCAAAACGGTACTCAAACATAGCGGATGCGACGCTGGGTTCGGTAATTAACTGATTCAGACAGTTGCGCATATCGCCCCAGGCGATCCCGCCTTCCGAGCGGCGAATACGGCCAGTTGACCCCCCGTTATCTGTGGTAGTCACAATGCCGGTCAGGCGCGAACCTAATGAAGAAAGCGAGGAGAGGACGCGTCCTAATCCATGCCCTCCGCCGAGGGCAACGACACGATCAAGGTCAGCCAGCGTACGATTGCGCATAAAAATTCCTGAAGTCAAATAAGCAGCGCTACAGTAGCGCAAGTCGCGGGTTTTCAGCAATTAGCCGACCGGCTAAAAGACAATTAATTATTCCCGACTACCCCTTTATAGCGAGGGCGTTACCACGGCTAAATGATATATATCAATGTAAAAGTGTGATTTTCACGTATTCTGTCGCTAAATAGCACGATCATATCGCTATGTATATGTTTATATAGCGAAAGCGTGATGGCGAAATTGTCATTTACACGCTAGTATCGGCGTAACCACAGTAAACACTCTAGCCTCTGCACCTGGGTCATTTTTGATACGGTGCTTTGGCCGTGACAACGTTTAACGTTTGCCACCAGGGCGCAGGAAGAAATGACTCCGCCTCCCGTATTTGGAAAGGTGTACATGGCTTCACAACTTACCGATGCTTTCGCGCGTAAGTTTTACTACTTGCGTTTGTCGATTACCGATGTGTGTAACTTTCGTTGCACCTACTGTCTGCCGGATGGCTACAAACCTGGCGGCGTCACTAACAACGGTTTCCTTACCGTCGATGAAATTCGTCGCGTTACGCGCGCTTTTGCCAGTCTTGGCACGGAGAAGGTGCGTCTTACCGGCGGCGAGCCTTCATTACGCCGCGATTTTACCGACATCATTGCCGCCGTGGGTGAAAATGATGCTATTCGCCAGATCGCGGTGACCACTAACGGTTATCGACTGGCGCGCGATGCCGCGAACTGGCGCGAAGCGGGGCTGACGGGCGTCAATGTTAGCGTGGATAGTCTGGATGCGCGTCAGTTCCATGCGATTACCGGTCAGGACAAATTCCGCCAGGTGATGGCGGGCATCGATGCCGCCTTTGACGCCGGTTTCGAAAAGGTGAAAGTCAACACCGTGCTGATGCGCGACGTGAATCACCATCAGTTGGATACCTTCCTTGCCTGGATTCAGCCTCGCCCCATTCAGCTACGCTTCATTGAACTTATGGAGACGGGCGAGGGGAGCGATCTCTTCCGCAAACATCATATTTCGGGTCAGGTATTACGCGACGAGCTGATTAAGCGCGGTTGGATCCACCAGCTCCGCCAGCGTAGCGATGGCCCGGCGCAGGTTTTTTGTCATCCCGATTACGCCGGTGAGATCGGTCTCATTATGCCGTATGAAAAAGATTTCTGCGCCACCTGTAACCGCCTGCGTGTTTCGTCCGTCGGGAAGCTGCATTTATGTCTGTTTGGCGACGGCGGCGTGAGTTTACGCGACCTGTTACAGGATGATGCGCAGCAATACGCGCTTGAGAAACGTATTTCCGACGCGTTGCGGGAGAAAAAGCAGACCCACTTCCTTCATCAGAGCAATACTGGTATTACGCAAAATTTATCTTACATTGGCGGTTAATCCTTAATAAGGAGATTTCAGATGAGTCAGGTCAGCGCTGAATTTATCCCGACCCGCATCGCTATTCTTACTGTTTCCAGCCGACGCGGCGAAGAAGACGACACCTCCGGTCATTATCTGCGTGATTCGGCGCAGGAGGCCGGGCATGAAGTGGTGGCGAAAGCCATCGTTAAAGAGAACCGTTACGCGATTCGCGCCCAGGTTTCCGCCTGGATCGCCAGTGATGAGGTGCAGGTCGTATTGATAACTGGTGGGACCGGTTTGACCGAAGGCGATCAGGCACCGGAAGCGCTGTTGCCGCTGTTCGATCGTGAAGTGGAAGGATTTGGCGAAGTGTTTCGCATGCTCTCGTTTGAAGAGATCGGCACCGCAACTCTGCAGTCGCGCGCGGTAGCTGGCGTGGCGAATAACACCTTGATTTTCGCCATGCCGGGCTCCACAAAAGCGTGCAGAACCGCATGGGAGAATATCATTGCGCCGCAGCTGGATGCCCGTACACGCCCATGTAATTTTCACCCTCATTTAAAGAAATAACGATGTCGCAATTAACCCATATAAACGCCGCAGGCGAAGCGCACATGGTGGACGTTTCCGCTAAAGCGGAAACCGTTCGTGAAGCACGGGCGGAAGCATTCGTTACCATGCGTAGTGAAACGCTGGCGATGATTGTTGATGGCAAACACCACAAGGGCGATGTTTTCGCGACCGCCCGTATTGCCGGTATTCAGGCCGCTAAACGCACCTGGGAGCTGATCCCGCTGTGCCACCCGCTACTGCTAAGTAAAGTGGAGATTCAGCTTCAGGCCGAGCCGGAGCATAACCGTGTACGTATTGAGTCTCTGTGCCGTCTGACCGGTAAAACCGGCGTCGAAATGGAAGCATTAACTGCGGCGTCCGTCGCGGCGTTAACCATCTACGACATGTGTAAAGCGGTACAAAAAGATATGGTAATTGGTCCGGTGCGCCTGCTGGCGAAAAGCGGCGGCAAATCGGGGGATTTTAAGGTGGATGCGCATGATTAAGGTGCTTTTCTTCGCCCAGGTTCGCGAGCTAACAGGAACTGACGCGCTGGAGCTTCCAGCAGATTTTTCCACCGTTGAGTCGCTGCGACAGCATCTGGCGACAAAGAGCGATCGTTGGGCGCTGGCGCTGGAAGACGGTAAGCTGTTGGCGGCGGTCAACCAGACGCTGGTCAGTTTTGACCATCCGCTGACGGCGGGCGATGAAGTGGCGTTTTTCCCGCCAGTCACGGGGGGCTGACATGCGCGAAACGCGAATTGTAGTCGGCCCTGCGCCGTTTAGCGTCGGGGAGGAATATTCCTGGCTGGCGGCGCGCGACGAAGACGGCGCGGTCGTCACCTTTACCGGAAAAGTGCGCAATCATAACCTGGGCGATAGCGTTAAGGCGCTGACGCTGGAGCATTATCCCGGCATGACTGAGAAAGCTCTGGCGGAGATCGTCGCGAAGGCGCGTTCCCGCTGGCCGCTGGGGCGGGTCACGGTGATTCATCGCGTTGGCGAATTATGGCCGGGCGATGAGATTGTGTTTGTCGGCGTCACCAGCGCGCACCGCAGTAGCGCGTTCGACGCCGGTCAGTTCATTATGGATTATCTGAAAACCCGTGCGCCGTTCTGGAAGCGTGAAGCCACGCCGGAAGGCGATCGCTGGGTCGAAGCGCGCGACAGCGACCAGCAGTCGGCGAAACGTTGGTAGCAGAATGTGATACGCTTTAGGGTATCATTTCCACACAGGAGTTCATCATGGACAGATTTCCACGGTCTGATTCAATAGTGCAGGCGCGGTCCGGCCTGCAGACCTATATGGCGCAAGTGTATGGCTGGATGACGGTCGGACTGTTACTGACCGCGTTTATCGCGTGGTATGCGGCTAATACGCCAGCCGTCATGATGTTTGTCTTTTCCAGTAAGATCACCTTCTTTGGCTTAATTATTGCCCAGCTTGCGCTGGTGTTTGTTCTGTCGGGACTGGTGCATAAACTTAGCGCCGGAATGGCGACGACGCTGTTTATGCTCTATTCGGCGCTAACCGGATTGACGTTATCCAGTATTTTTATCGTTTACACCTACTCCTCTATCGCCAGCACGTTTGTGGTAACGGGGGGAATGTTTGGCGCTATGAGCCTGTACGGGTACACCACTAAACGCGATCTTAGCGGTTTCGGCAATATGCTGTTTATGGCGCTTATTGGTATCGTTCTGGCGTCGCTGGTCAATTTCTGGCTGAAGAGTGAAGCGCTGATGTGGGCGGTAACCTATATCGGGGTGGTGGTGTTTGTCGGTCTGACGGCCTATGACACGCAGAAATTGAAAAATATCGGCGAGCAAATAGATACCCGCGATAGCGCTAATCTGCGTAAATATTCGATTCTCGGCGCGTTAACGCTGTACCTGGACTTTATCAACCTGTTCCTGATGTTACTGCGTATTTTTGGCAATCGCCGCTAATTATAGCGATCTCTTAAAATCCTGGCCCTGCGCCAGGATTTTTTTAGGACTATATTTAGGGCGAAACAGCATAAATATCTTAGAAATGTTTTCCTGCGCTTGCCATTCTTATCACCGTGATCATGTGAAGAGTGATAAATGACAAGTGGGACCTCTGGCTGCAATACGTATACGGCAAATAGCATTTATTCCCGCGACAATGTTATCCCTTACCTATTGGTATACTGCGTTGGGACTATGGTGTACCGCCGGCATTATATGGTTAACGTTGTATACTCATTTTTTGATAACCCACGTTCAACCTGTTGTTGTTTTGTGGATATCAGCACTTTTGCTTGGTCTGGGGTATGGGGCCATTACCTGCCTTTCCCGCTTTGGCACTGTTGTCGTAACGTTGATATATATTGCCATCATTACACTTACCGGCGTGTCATTAGCTTACCTTTTCTCAGGTGGCGCGACCATTTTCGTGATTGTTGGAATCATGTTTAGTCTTAATGCCTTATTTATTTTCTACCTGAATATCAGTTCTGGTCTATTCAGACCGTTAATTTTTATGGCGGTAAGCGGGATCATCGCTGCGATAGTTGTCAATAGTCTGGTGGCCAGTAGCACTCTGGTCTGGATAGTCAGTATGCTGACGGTATTGGTATGGACATTGATTACAGCACTAGAAAAATCGACACTTCATGGTTATGCCCGCATGTTATATCACAGCGAGTTTTCATCCCTGTCTCGTTGCGCTTTATTTGGCGCGCTGACGCTTTACCTTGGCATTATTAATGCTGTGGTTACGCTGTGTCGTTATATCATTTTGATGATTCTGGAAATACTATTATCTTTCAGGCCGTAGGCGTTGCAGGTTTTTTATTCAGGTTGGTGATGATGGGTATAATGAGTAAATTATGTGGCAAACAATTTTGGTTAGCGTTTTGTGAAGCTAAAGACGTCACTCGCGCCATTAAAAATGGCGGCGAGGATTTTAATCAGAAATGCCCGCCAGCGCTGATTTCTCATTTCATTACCGGATTGTCATGGGAACATTCATTACCTAATCCTGCGCCTGTTTGCGCGTTTAGTTTTATGCTTCTTGTGGGAGGTGTGTGCAGTGCGCATTTTATTTTTGATAAGTTTATCCTGTATTGGCCACTAAATATAATTATTTATTTTGGCAGTGCTATAGGTATGATGCTATGTGTTATGGCTGAGGTATGGCTTATTGCCAAAGGTTTTATCCTGGGTTTGCGCCTCTGCGTTTTACTGTTTTTATTAAATATTATGCTCTGCGGTACTGGATTATTTGACGTGTTGTGCAATCAAAATAGCGAACTAAAGAGTGATCTGGTTATCGCGATTATTATGGTTGTGCTTTGCCGCTGGGTGATGAATGGCGAAACGTTTACGATGATGATTCGTTTCTGCCTGGGGCGTCGATTAGTGCGAGTCGCATTACAAAAATATCTAACCTCACAGACAAGGAAATGATAAGCCCATGAACCTGATGACGTGGCTAACAGGAAAAACACTGGCGGAGCTGGTGAAAAAAGGGCAGTTGATCCCGCCAGAAATTAAGTTACCTGTGTATCCGGCCAGCCACTACAAAAAAAACTGGTATGAACAAGGTATTCCTCACGGAGGCGTTATTGGGCTTACGGCGATCATGATGACCATGACATGGATCGTCAGTATAAACATGGTTATTGCGCAGTTTGAGCTGCACAATAAAAAGCATCTGGAGCTGGTCTTCTTCCTGGCCGTGGGCTATATCGCTTTTCTTACCCCGTCAAATCAGCTCCTGCTTAAAGGAAGAATGAGCGGGGTCATTATTTACCGCTATGCGCTATTGTTGGCCATTATTTCCGTTACGTTGGCAACGTTCTGTACCCTGTCATCAGTATTCATGGGCGAGTTTCACGAAGTGCTCCTGCTGCTGTTTAGCTGGTCATTGCTGCTTTTTTCCCGCTTACAGATGAATACGTCTTTTTTCTCAGCATATGTTTATTTTTACCGGATAAAACGCGTTGTGCTGGAAAGCGAAAACGCGTCTGCTTAAATTTATTTCGCCATCGCCCGCTCGTTTTTCGCCCGCAGCTTCTTCGCCCGGCTCTCCAGGATCAGGTAGCACACCAGCGCCAGCAGCAGGGGAATAAAATAGTAAAGCACGCGGTACGCGAGCAGGGCGGCGATAATCGTGCCTTGCGACGTATGTTCGCCCGCCAGCAACGCGAGGAATACGGCCTCCAGCACGCCGATGCCTGCCGGAATATGCACGATGACGCCCGCGATACTGCTCACCAGCAGTACGCCCAGCACAAAGAAATAGTTCACATCCTGACCCATCAGCAGCCAGATGATGGCGCCCATCGCCATCCAGTTCGCGCTGGAGATCGCCATCTGCGCCAGCGCGAATTTCCATGACGGCAGCACCAGCTTCTGCCCTTTAATCGTCATATGCCGCCGCTTCGCAAAGGCGCAAAACCACAGATAGACCGCGATAATCAACAATAAAACGATACCGAGAATACGTAGCGTGCCTTCATCGATATACCAGTGGTCGGGAAGCTGGACAATGCCGAAGGTAAAAATGATGCCGCCAAGCAGAATATAGCCCAGCCAGTTAGTGGTAATGCTGAGCGAGAAAATGCGCGTGATAGTACTGCCGGGCAACCCGAGGCGAGAGTATAGTCGGTAACGCATCCCGATCCCGCCGACCCAGGTGCTGAGCGTCAGGTTAAAGGCATAGCAGACGAACGATACCAACATCACCTGTCGCTTCGCCAGCTTATGGCCGCAATAAAGCCGTCCAAGCAGGTCGTAGCAGCCGTACAGAAGATAGCTAACGATCACCAGTCCTACAGCGCTTAAAAGCGCCGTGCGGTTATAGTCGCGGATGACGGTCCAGACATCGCCCCAGTCGACCTTTTTAGCATAAACCACCAGCAGAACGACGACCGCAATAAAAAACAGCCAGGTCAGCACTTTTTTAGCCAGCCGCCAGCGCGGATGCGATTTAGCCATTAGGGCTTCACTCCTGTATTTTCTGGATCAACGCGATCCTGGGTTTCCATTTCCGGCTGGGCAGGCGGGGGAACCTGCGCCAGATGCGGGGTATGCGCCGGTAGCCAACCGACCAGCGCCGGGAAATGACGTAAAAAGTGGAACGCCAGCACGCTTTTGGTCAGGTTCCACCAGGTGCGTTTCGGCAGCATAGACTCATCGACCTGCTTACAATCGTTCACGATGATGCCTTGTAAATTATCGCGCAGGGTCTGGTTAAAGGTACGATCGTGAATGATCAGGTTAGCTTCAAGGTTAAGCGACAGGCTGAGCGGATCGAGATTACTCGACCCTACCGTGGCCCAGTGATCGTCCATCAGCGCCACCTTGCCATGCAGCGGACGGCGTCGGTATTCATAAACCTGCACGCCGCCCTTCACCAGATAGTTATAGAGCAACCGCGCGCCGACTTTGACTATCGGCATGTCTGGTTCCCCCTGGACAATCAGTTTTACGCTCACGCCACGGCGGGCGGCTTTACGCATTGCGTGGAGCAAGCGATAGCCGGGGAAAAAATAGGCGTTAGCGATAATCACTTCACGCTTTGCCTGGGTCAGCATTTTCAGATAATGACGTTCGATATCGTCGCGGTGTTCTTCATTATCCCGCCAGACAAACAGCGCCTGCGCTTCGCCGGGGTGGCGGTTTTCTTCGGCCTGATGATGGCGCTTCCACCAGCGGCGCGCGGGGCTTTGCCCCGGCAGATTCTCGACTTCGAATTGCAGGATATCGGCCACTACAGGCCCTTCGACCCGTACCGCGTAGTCTTGTTTCGCCTGCGGGCCGTAATCCGACATATGTTCGGCGGAGTAGTTAATGCCGCCGACAAAGGCAATACGATCATCAATCACCACAATTTTGCGGTGCATTCGGCGGAAGATATTGGTTCGCAACCCCAGTAGACGCGGGCGGGGGTCGTAATAGCGAAAAATCACGCCCGCCGAGGTTAATTCGCCGACAAACGCGTCGCTGAGATCGGGAGAGCCGTAGCCGTCGAGTAATACTTCGGCTTTTACGCCGCGCTGTGCGGCTTTTAGCAGAGCGGCATGGAGTTTTTTACCCACCTCATCTTCAAACAAGATAAAGGTTTCCAGAATGATTTTTTGCTGTGCCTGAGCGATAGCCTCAAACACGGCAGGATAGAACTGGTCGCCGTTTTCCAGTAGCTGAATTTGATTACCTTCACGCCAGCCGCATTTCATAGATGGATCTCCGCGCTAAGGGGGGCATGGTCTGATAAATGTCGCCAGTTCCGCAGCGGTAGCGCCGTAGGAGAACTGGCGTTCGCATTCTTGACGTAAATACGATCGAGTCGCAGCAGCGGCATACTCACCGGGAATGTGCGCGCCGGTCGGCCATGGGCACGGGTGAATATCTCCTCCAGCCCGGCCGCGTTTAATGGCGGGCCGGCCTTTTGCCGCCAGTCATTAAAGTCTCCGGCCACCAGCACCGGTTCTGATTCCGGCAAGGCATTCACCCATCCCGCCAGCATGGTTAACTGCGCCTGGCGGTGGCTCTCCCGCAGGCCGAGATGTACGCACATGACGTGGATAGGGCGGTTGAGCATGGGCGGCGTAATGCGGCAATAGAGCACGCCGCGTTTTTCGCTACCGCCGACCGAGACGTCGCGATTTTCATAATGTTCAATGGGATAGCGAGAAAGAACCGCGTTACCGTGGTGGCCTTCCGGATAGACCGCATTGCGGCCATAGGCGAAATCGCTCCACATGGTGTCGGCCAAAAATTCATAGTGGGTAGTGTCCGGCCAGTTTTCGATATGCAGCGGATGTACTTCATGCGCGCCCATCACTTCTTGCAGACAGACGATATCGGCGCCGACCGTTCTGACAGCGTCGCGCAGCTCCGGCAGGATGAAGCGTTTATTAAAGGCGGTAAAACCTTTGTGCGTATTAATTGTGAGCACTTTGAATGAAAAATTTCGCGTGTGTTGAGTCATTTTCTTCCTGTCCGCGTCACTATCCTGATTGAAATAGTGTAGTCGTCGTCACAAAAAGATGCGGTCTTACGGAATTTTCCGTAAAGTTCGGTACTCTGAATAATGAGAGAAAAATGCTTCAGGAGAAAAGCCATGAAGTGGCAACAACGCGTTCGTGTCGCAACCGGCCTCGGTTGTTGGCAGATTATGTTGCATTTACTGGTAGTGGCGATGCTGGTAATAGGCTGGATGAGCGGCACATTAGTGCGCGTCGGCCTGGGATTATGCGTGCTTTATGGCGTGACGGTACTGCTGATGCTGGCGTTGCAGCGCCATCATGAGCAACGCTGGCGCGATGTGGCGGATGTGCTGGAAGAGCTGACTACCACCTGGTACTTCGGCACCGCGCTGATTGTCCTCTGGCTGCTATCCCGCGTATTGCAAAACAATGTCTTGCTGGCGCTGGCGGGGCTGGCTATCCTGGCCGGGCCCGCCGTGGTCTCGCTACTGGCGAAAGATAAAAAGCTACATCACTTTGCGTCTAAACATCGCATACGCCGCTGACCCCGTGGTGGCCGCTATCACCAGTAGCGGCCACAAACTTCCCCAGACAATTCCCAGACTCGCATCCTTAAGATAAATTTGCTTGGTAATATCAGTAAAGTGGCGGATAGGGTTTATCCACGTCAGGTTTTGCAGCCAGACTGGCATATTTTCCACCGGCGAGACATAACCCGAGAGCAAAATCGCCGGCATCATAAAGACAAAGACGCCGATAAACGCCTGCTGTTGCGTGGCGCAAAGCGATGATATCAGCAAGCCAAAGCCTACCAGCGACAGCCCGTAAATCACCATCGTGAAATAAAACAGCGCTAACGAACCGGCGAAGGGAATTTGGTATGCCCAAATGCCGATAGCCAGCACGATCGTGGCCTGGAAGGTCGCGACAATCAGCGCCGGCACCGCTTTACCAACGAAAATCTGCCAGGTGGTGAGCGGAGAGACCAGCAGCTGATCCAGAGTGCCTTGTTCACGCTCGCGGGCGACGGACAGTGAAGTGACGATCATCACGCCAATAGTGGTGATCATGGCGATCAGCGAGGGCACCACAAACCACTTGTAGTCCAGATTCGGGTTATACCAGTTGCGTACCACCAGTTCGCTATTGTTGGGCTTTGGCTTGCCGTCCATCAATGTCTGCTGATACTCCTTGACGATCTGTTGCAGATAATTGGCGGCGATTTGCGCGCTGTTGGAGTTACGTCCATCAAGAATGAGTTGCATCGGCGCAGGCTGGAAGGTATCCAGATTCCGCGAGAAATCCGCCGGGAAGCGTACCAGCAGCAGCGCTTTTTGCGTATCGATAGTCGGCTGGATCTCCTGCGGACTGTTCAGCAATAGCACATGGGTAAACGCTTTCGCGCGGGCAAAGCGCTGGGTAAGTTCTACCGAATGTTTGCCGTTATCTTCGTTATAGATGGCGATAGTCGCGTTAGTGACTTCAAGCGTCGCGGCGAACGGAAACAGGATGACCTGAATCAGCACCGGCAGAATCAGGATCGCGCGCGTTTGCGGTTCGCGTAAAAGCGATTGCAGTTCTTTGCGAATTAACGTCCATAAACGATGAAACATGTCCGTCCTCTCAGTCCAGTTTGTAGGCCTGATAAGCAAAGCGCATCAGGCATAATGCCGGATGGCGGCGTGAACGCCTTATCCGGCCTACGACGACAATTATCCATACACATATTTAATCCAGCCGTCGTTTGGTTTTTAGCCACGTCAGGCCAATAAACATCACCGCCGAGGCGATTAAAAACAGTACGTTAACGCCTAACACGACCGGAATATTGCCGGCCAGAAACAGACTTTGCAGGGTGCTAACAAAATAGCGCGCCGGAATAATATAGGTCACCGCGCGGATCACCGCAGGCATACTGTCTATCTGGAAGATAAACCCGGACAGCATAATTGAGGGCAAAAAGGCGGCGTTCAGCGCCACCTGCGCGGCGTTAAACTGGTTGCGAGTAATGGTGGAAATCAACAGCCCCATCCCCAGCGTACTCAGTAAAAACAGACTGGTGATGATAAACAGAATCACCAGCGAACCGCGATACGGCACGCCGAGAATAAACACCGATACCAGCATACAGAGCAGCATCGCCAGCATACCGAGAAAGTAATAGGGAATAAGCTTACACAGCAGCAGTTCAACACGCGTCACTTCGGTTGAGAGCAGCGCCTCCATCGTGCCGCGCTCCCATTCGCGGGCAACGACCAGCGAGGTGAGGATTGCGCCAATTACCGTCATGATAATGGTCACCGCCCCAGGAATAATAAAATGCTGACTGATCGCCGCCGGGTTAAACCAGTAGCGCGTCTGGACGTCGATGAGCGGTTCAAAGGTGTCGCCGCGATCTTCCGCCCGCTGTTGTTGCCAGATTTGCCAGATGCCTTCCACATAACCCTGAACGAAGTTGGCGGTGTTTGGCTCGCTGCCGTCGGTAATCACCTGAATCGGCGCGCTGTCACCGTCGCGCGCCATTTGCTGCGCGAAATCCACCGGAATCACCACCAGTCCGCGAATGCGTCCGGCCTGCATTTTTTCAATTAATTCATGGCGGTTATCGCTAATGGTCGCGTCGATATAGGGTGAACCGGTCATCGCATGAGTGAAATCCAGCGCCTCCTGGCTTTGTTGTTCAAGCAGAATCCCCACCCGCAGCTTGCTGGAGTCGAGGTTAATACCGTAACCAAAAATAAACAGCAACAGCAGCGGGATCACCACCGCAATCAGCCAGCTACTGGGATCGCGCACGATCTGGCGCGTCTCTTTGACGCACAACGCACGCACGCGGCGCCAGGAGAGAGACTTACTCATGCGTATGCTCCTTATCCCAGTCATTGATGAGAGTGATAAAGGCCTGCTCCATCGTCGGATCGGCCTGTTGCTCATCGGCGGCCTGCGCTTTGAGATCGTCCGGCGTACCGCTGGCGATAAGCTTCCCGCGATAAACCAGTCCGATGCGATCGCAATATTCCGCCTCATCCATAAAGTGGGTCGTCACCATTACCGTGACCCCTTTTTCCACCATGCTATTAATATGCAGCCAAAATTCACGGCGGGTGAGGGGATCAACCCCGGACGTTGGTTCATCAAGGAATAAAATATCCGGTTCGTGCATCAGCGAGCAGGCCAGCGCCAGTCGCTGTTTAAAGCCCAGCGGCAGCGCATCGGTGGGATGCGACGCGATGCTTTTCAGACCAAACGCTTCACTCATGCGCTGAATTTTTTCATTTTGCGCGCGGCCCCGCAAACCGTAGACGCCGGAGAAAAAACGCAGGTTCTGCTCAACCGTCAGGTTGCCGTAAAGCGAAAATTTTTGCGCCATATAGCCCAGATGCTGACGGGCTTTGCCGGAGCTGACTTTCAGGTCCATATCCAGCACCAGCGCCTTGCCGGACGTCGGCACCAGCAGGCCGCACATCATTTTAAAGGTGGTTGATTTACCCGCGCCGTTCGGGCCGAGCAGGCCAAAAATCTCGCCGCGCTGTACGACGAAATTAACATGGTCCGTGGCTGCGAAATCGCCAAATTTTTTCGTCAGTTCCTGCGCTTCAATCACCGTTTCGCCGGCAGTGCCTTCAACCGTATGCAGGATTGAACCCAGCGGAGACTCCGAGGTTCCCGCTCCGCCAAGCAGATCGATAAACGCATCTTCGAAGCGCGGCGCGGTCTCATTGAGGGTGATTTCCGGCATTCCTTCGGCCTGACGAATATCTGCTGCGGTCGCCTCTTTTTTCAGGATCAGGCGTACCGAACGTCCCTGAATCATGCCGTCGCTCACCTGCGGCAGTTTGAGCGCTCTCTGTAGCAACTTACGGTTGTTTTCCTGTGGACTGCTCATCAGAAAGCTACGACCGGCCATCGTTTGCGTCAGCGCTTTAGGTTCGCCCTGATAGAGCAGCTCGCCTTCATTCATCAGCAGCACATCGCGGCACTGTTCGGCTTCGTCGAGGTAGGAGGTGCTCCAGAGGATTAGCATCCCGTCGCCCGCCAGCTCGTGGACCATCTGCCACAACTCGCGCCGTGAAATCGGGTCAACGCCAACGCCCGGTTCATCCAACAGCAGCACTTTCGGTTCGCCGACCAGCGTACAGGCCAGCCCCAGTTTTTGCTTCATCCCGCCGGACAATTTCCCCGCCAGACGGCCAGTGAAAGGGCCGAGGGCGGTAAATTCCAACAAACGGGCAAAGGTCTTTTCGCGTATCTCGCCGGTAACGCTGCGTAAATCGGCATAGAGATTAAGGTTCTCCATGACGGTAAGATCTTCATACAGACCGAATTTCTGCGGCATATAGCCCAGAACCGCGTGCAGCTCGCTGTCGTTTTGTATCGGATCGAAGCCCAATACGGACGCGCTGCCGCCATCGGCTTTGAGCAGGCCCGCCAGCATACGCATTAGCGTGGTTTTTCCTGCGCCGTCCGGCCCTACCAGCCCGGTGACATAACCGGAATGAATGGTACAGTCGAGCGGCGCGACGGCGGGTTTATCCATTCCCGCAAAGCGCTTCGTCAGACCGTGCAGCGTAATAACGGCCTCACTCATGCCGTGCCTCGTCATTAAATTTCACCGTGACTGGCATCCCCTGGCGTAACGCATCGTCCGCATCGGTGACGATAATGCGCAGGCGATAGACGAGATCGGTACGCAGATCCGGCGTTTCGACGGTTTTCGGCGTAAATTCCGCGGTGGGCGAAACGAAACCAATCTTGCCGTGGTAAGGTTTGTCAGGACGACCGTCGGTATACAACAGAATGTCGCGCCCCGGTTGCGTCTGACTGAGGTTGCGTTCATCGACATAGGCGCGCACCCAGACGGGGCGGGTCAGCGAGAGCGTTAATACCGTGCTGCCAGCGTTCAGCATACTGCCAGGCTCGACCGCGCGGGTGAGCAAGGTTCCGTTGGCAGGCGCGATAAGCGTGGTGTCCTGCAAATCAAGCTGCGCCTGCGCCAGTTGGGCCTTTGCCTGTTCCAGGCTGGCTTTCGCCTGGGCGATATCCTGTTCACGATTACCGGTACGGTACTGGCTCAGTTTATCCTGCGCGGACTTCAGCGTCGCCTGCGCCTGATCGCGCGATGAGCGGGCGTTTTCCAGATCGTTAGCGGAAATGGTGCGGCTTTTCCACAATCCTTGCTGACGGTTATAAAAGTTTTGCGCGTAGTCATAAGCGGCTTGTGCCTGTCTGACGGCGGCGGCGGCCTGGGCTATCTCTTCATCGCGATAGCCTGCCAGCATCAAATCATATTGCGCCTGCGCGACCGACACGCCAGCTTTCGCCTGCATCAGCGCGTTTTCGTATGGCGCGTGATCCAGTTCGCCGAGCACCTGTCCGGCTTTGATGGCATCGCCTTCATCAACATTCAGCGACGCCAGCCTGCCGCCGACGCGAAAGCTGATATTGACGGTACGGATATCGACATTACCGTATAGCGTCAGCCCATCGTCCTGCCGACTTTGATACCACCAGGTTCCACCGGCAATCACAGCGACGATCGCTGCGATTGCCAGTCCGATAACGACAGGTTTTTTCATCAGTCCAGACTCCTTTGCGTTAAACCGTGCAGAATAAGATCGATGTGGCAGGTTACCGTCTGGTAAATCAGCTCCGCTTTTTCTTCATCAAACTGCGGCCAGCCGGTACGTAACAGAATAGTTTCTTTGCCGAGACGAAACGCCAGCACTTCGCCCAGTAAGGCATGGGTATGCAAAATCATGCGCGTATCATTGGCGTCGCAGCCGGTATAAGCGGCAACCAATCTTGTCAGATGGGTGTGCAACGGATCGATAACTTGTTCATGAACCAATTGGTAGGCCGACGTGGGAGAGAGCTGCTCGCGTGAAATAAATTTGCTCAGGTTAACGGTGTCTTCCTGCGTCAGCAGCATAATCATGTTCTTGCAGGCGAGCAGAATGAGCTCGCGTATGGCGTCCCGGTCAGGGACAGGCTGGCGAAACAGACGTTCCGCCTTTTCAGCATGGGGGCGAAATTTTTCGCCAAGAAAATCGGCAATCCACTGGGCGCAGGCGAGGTATAAATCCTCTTTTGAGCCGAAATAGTAAGTAATGGCGGCAATATTTTGCCCCGCCAGCGCGGCGATATCGCGCGTGGTGGCATGGAGGCCATACTCGCCAAACTGCGCCAGTGCGGCGGCAATGAGCTGACTTTTCGCCTGCTCGCCCTTGGTGGTCGTGGTGGTAATATTCATCACACGCCCTAATTCTTAATCAATCGATTGATTAAGACTATGACTCATAATGGCACTTGTCCAGTGTGGTCGATTAATTTGTCTTTGCCACCTTCCGGGATAATTTATGCGCCGCATCACAAAAACTGCTACACTCCGCCCCTTCATGACATTGTGGTTTTTGTCATTCCAAATTTGAGCATCTCCCTGAAAACTACACCGGCAACGGTCGGGGCGGTCCGGAGTAGTTATGTCTTTTGATTCCCTGGGATTAAACCCTGATATCCTGCGCGCCATTGCCGAGCAGGGTTACCGTGAACCTACCCCTATTCAGCAACAGGCGATTCCCGCCGTGCTGGAAGGCCGCGATCTGATGGCCAGCGCCCAGACCGGAACCGGTAAAACGGCGGGTTTTACCCTGCCATTGTTGCAGCATCTGATTACCCATCAGCCGCACGCTAAAGGTCGTCGCCCGGTGCGTGCGTTGATCCTCACGCCAACCCGCGAGCTGGCGGCGCAAATTGGCGAAAACGTCAGAGATTACAGTAAATATCTCAATATTCGCTCGCTGGTGGTATTTGGCGGCGTAAGCATCAATCCGCAGATGATGAAACTGCGCGGCGGCGTGGATGTGCTGGTGGCGACGCCGGGACGTCTGCTCGACCTGGAACATCAAAATGCCGTGAAGCTGGATCAGATTGAGATTCTGGTACTGGATGAAGCCGACCGTATGCTGGATATGGGCTTCATTCATGACATTCGTCGCGTGCTGGCGAAACTGCCGGCGAAGCGTCAGAATCTGCTGTTCTCCGCCACGTTCTCCGACGACATCAAAGCGCTCGCCGAAAAGCTGTTGCGCAACCCGCTGGAAATCGAAGTGGCGCGCCGCAACACGGCCTCAGAGCAGGTGACGCAGCACGTGCACTTTGTCGATAAAAAACGTAAGCGCGAACTGCTGTCACAAATGATTGGCCAGGGCAACTGGCAGCAGGTGTTGGTCTTCACCCGCACCAAGCATGGCGCGAACCATCTGGCGGAACAGCTTAATAAAGACGGTATTCGCAGCGCGGCGATCCACGGTAATAAATCGCAGGGCGCACGTACCCGCGCGCTGGCCGATTTTAAATCCGGCGATATTCGCGTGCTGGTGGCGACGGATATTGCGGCGCGTGGTCTGGATATTGAAGAGCTGCCGCACGTGGTCAACTATGAGCTGCCGAACGTGCCGGAAGATTATGTACACCGTATTGGCCGTACCGGTCGCGCGGCGGCAACTGGCGAGGCGCTGTCGCTGGTCTGTGTTGACGAGCATAAACTGTTGCGTGATATCGAAAAATTGCTGAAAAAAGAGATCCCACGCATTACGACGCCGGGCTATGAGCCGGACCCGTCGATTAAAGCGGAGCCGATTCAGAATGGCCGTCAGCAGCGCGGCGGCGGCGGTGGTCGTGGACGCGGACAAAATCAGGGGGGAGCGGGGCGCAGTCAGCAGCCGCGACGTCAGGATAGCGGGGCGGCGAAGGCGAAACCAAAACCGCGCACAGGCGAGGGGAAACCCGCTGGCGACAAAGCACGTCCGCCGCGTCGCCCGCGCAGAATCACGCCTGCTCAGTAAATTTTATCCGGCAACATGCCCGGTAGCGCGACGCTTACCGGGCCTACGGACTATGCAAATACGTAGGCCGGATAAGGTGCTTGCACCGCCATCCGGCAAAATACACATCGCGTTGCGAGCCGCCTTCCAGAACCGGTAAAAAAGGTACTTCCCGCCCCTGAAATGTGACACAATAGTGGCTGTTTATACAGTACTTCAGGTTTTCTCATGGCATTGACCGCTGCGCTGAAAGCGCAAATCGCCGCCTGGTATAAGGCGCTTCAGGACCAGATTCCCGACTTTATTCCCCGTGCGCCGCAGCGGCAGATGATTGCTGACGTCGCCAGAACGCTGGCCGGGGAAGAAGGGAGACATCTGGCTATTGAAGCGCCGACCGGCGTCGGGAAAACCCTCTCCTATCTTATTCCCGGTATCGCCATTGCCCGGGAAGAGCAAAAAACACTGGTGGTCAGTACCGCTAACGTGGCGTTACAGGATCAGATCTTTAGCAAAGATTTGCCGCTGCTACGAAAAATCATCCCCGATCTGCGCTTTACCGCCGCCTTTGGCCGCGGGCGTTACGTGTGTCCGCGAAACCTGGCGGCGCTAGCCAGTAGCGAGCCTACGCAGCAGGATCTGCTCGCCTTTCTTGATGACGAACTGACGCCTAACAACCAGGAAGAGCAAAAGCGCTGCGCCAGGCTGAAAGGGGATCTTGACGGTTACAAATGGGATGGTCTGCGGGATCATACCGACATTGCTATTGACGACGATCTGTGGCGGCGATTAAGTACCGATAAAGCCAGTTGTCTGAACCGCAACTGTCACTATTACCGCGAATGTCCATTCTTTGTCGCCCGACGTGAAATACAGGAAGCAGAAGTCGTGGTGGCGAATCACGCGCTGGTAATGGCGGCGATGGAAAGTGAAGCCGTACTGCCGGAGCCAAAGCATCTGCTGTTGGTACTGGATGAAGGTCATCATCTGCCCGATGTCGCTCGCGATGCGCTGGAGATGAGCGCGGAAATTACCGCCTCCTGGTATCGCTTGCAACTGGATCTGTTCAGCAAACTGGTGGCGACCTGCATGGAGCAATTTCGCCCTAAAACCACGCCGCCGTTAGCGAATCCTGAGCGACTTAATGCCCATTGTGAGGAGGTATACGAACTGATCGCCTCGCTCAATGCCATTCTTAATCTGTATATGCCCGCAGCGCAGGAGGCGGAGCACCGTTTTGCAATGGGCGAGTTGCCTGATGAGGTCATGGAAATCTGCCAGCGACTGGCGAAGCTGACCGAGACGTTGCGTGGGCTGGCGGAATCCTTTCTCAACGATCTCAGCGAAAAAACCGGGTCGCACGATATTGTGCGTTTGCATCGGGTGATTTTACAGATGAACCGGGCGCTGGGAATGTTCGAGGCGCAAAGTAAATTATGGCGACTGGCTTCGATGGCGCAGTCTTCAGGCGCGCCGGTGTCCAAATGGGCGACGCGTGAAATACGCGAAGGGCAACTCCACGTCTGGTTCCATTGTGTCGGTATCCGCGTCAGCGAGCAGCTGGAAAGATTGTTATGGCGCAGCGTACCGCACATTATTGTCACCTCGGCGACACTGCGCTCGCTCAATAGCTTTTCGCGCCTGCAGGAAATGAGCGGCTTAAAAGAAAAAGCCGGCGACCGCTTTGTGGCGCTGGATTCGCCGTTTAATCATGTGGAACAGGGGAAACTGGTGATTCCTCAAATGCGCTACGAACCCACTATTGATAACGAAGAGCAGCATATTGCCGAAATGGCAGCCTATTTTCGCGAGCAACTGGAGAGCAAAAAACATCATGGTATGCTGGTACTGTTCGCCAGCGGGCGGGCGATGCAGCGTTTTCTGGAGCATGTCGCTGATGTGCGCTTACTCCTCCTGGTCCAGGGCGACCAGCCGCGTTACCGGCTGGTGGAGCTGCACCGTAAACGGGTGGAGAGCGGCGAACGCAGCGTGCTGGTTGGGCTTCAGTCTTTTGCCGAAGGGCTGGATCTTAAAGGCGAGCTGCTGACGCAGGTCCATATCCATAAAATTGCCTTCCCGCCGATCGACAGCCCGGTTGTGATCACCGAAGGCGAATGGCTAAAAAGTCTGAATCGTTATCCGTTTGAGGTACAAAGCTTACCAAGCGCGTCTTTTAATTTAATTCAGCAGGTAGGGCGATTGATCCGTAGCCACGCCTGTCGGGGAGAAGTGGTCATTTATGATAAGCGGTTGTTGACCAAAAACTACGGACAGCGTTTACTGAATGCCTTACCTGTTTTTCCGATAGAGCAGCCTGCCGTGCCAGACGTTATAGTAAAACCAAAAGCAAAACCTGCACGCCGCCGACGGCGTTAATGCTGTGAGCACACTTCAAGGAGCTTTCAATGGATTATCGCAAGATCATCAAAGAGATCGGGCGAGGTAAAAATCACGCCCGCGATCTGGATCTGGACACCGCGCGCGGTTTGTATACCCGAATGCTGAATGGCGACATCCCCGACCTGGAAATGGGCAGTATATTGATGGCGCTGCGTATTAAAGGCGAAGGCGAAGCCGAAATGCTGGGCTTTTATGAAGCCATGCAGAATCATACCATCAAACTGACACCGCCCGCAGATAGGCCGTTGCCGGTCGTTATTCCCAGCTATAACGGCGCGCGTAAACAGGCGAATTTAACGCCGCTGCTGGCTATCCTGCTGCATAAATTGGGCTTTCCAGTCGTAGTACACGGCGTCAGTGAAGATCCGACCCGTGTACTGACGGAAACAATATTTGAGCTGATGGGGATTGTCCCCACTCTACACGGTGGACAAGCGCAGGCCAAACTGGACGGGCACCAGCCGGTGTTTATCCCGGTGAGCGCGCTCTGCCCGCCGCTGGAAAAACAGCTGGCGATGCGCTGGCGGATGGGCGTGCGCAACAGCGCGCATTCACTGGCCAAGCTGGCGACGCCATTTGCTGAGGATGCCGCGCTGCGTTTATCAAGCGTTTCTCACCCTGAATATGTCCCGCGTGTGGCGACCTTTTTTAGCCGCATCGGCGGGCGGGCTTTGCTGATGCATGGTACCGAAGGCGAAGTCTATGCCAACCCGCAACGCTGTCCGCAAATCAGCCTGATTGATAGCCGTGGCGTGCAGGTACTACATGAGCGTCAGAGCGACACGCACGACGAGCCGCTTTTACTGCCTGCGACTAAAGATCCTGAAATCACCGCGCGCTGGATTGAGCGCTGCCTTGCCGGCCACGAGCCGGTACCGCAATCATTAAAAACGCAAATGGCCTGTTGTCTGGTTGCGACGGGAGAGGCGGCGACGTTAGAAGACGGGCTTGCGCGCGTCGAACAGGCTTTTAGCGAATAAAAAAAGCCCGTCCAGTGACGGACGGGCAAATAAGGGTAACAAACAGGGTTAATGAGGGTTGGAGCAGTGGGTCTGTTGGCAAACAGACGAGGGTAATACCCGTCAGAATTCAAACAACAGCGATGTTACAGTCTGAAATCTGGCGGGCAGGTAAATTATTTGTAAATCACCGCAGTGCCGCTCATTTTGTCATTACCTACGGCGGAGGTGATGTTATAAGCGCTTGCGCCAGCAGCGGCGGCTTTTTCAGCCAGTTTAGCTTCCAGGCCATCCAGCGTGGTGGCGCCATCGGCAGACACTACGCCGATTTTATGCAGGTTTTGCGTCTGAGACGCGCTAACCGGTTCTGCGGCAAAAGCGCCAAAAGAAAGGGTGGAAAGCGCGATGGCTGCAACAGCATATTTAATGGTTTTCATGATTAATCTCTCGCAGGTTATTCTGTTTATGGGACGATGTTCCGTCGATGTGATGAGTATCACGGTTTTTTGCGAAAGATAAAATCGAATAGAATTGACGGCCTTGCTCAAAATTTTTGAATGACAAATAACCTATTGATTATTAATTAATTCAACGGTGGAATTTACCGTTCTTGTCATCTGGCTTTACAGAGTCGAGGTTAACGGCACATTCTGCGACGCAGAACGCTAAAAAGCATGAGCGTAAAGGAATGGATGATACTGGCGGTTTCGGTAAAGAAAAGTCAGCGTAACTGGCTGTCTTTTGAACCTCTACGATTATATCCTGAAAATGTTGCGTTATGTAAATCTTTCTCCTGTTGACAGGATATGCATAACCGAACGCCCGGTACGGCTTTACGCCGCGCTTCAGGGATAGGATCGCCGCAAGATTCGCATTCATCGCGACTTTCGCCGTGGGGAAGTTCGCCGCGAGCGCGGGCAACAGCATCTTCAATGGTATTGTTGATTTGTTCATTCACTGCGTCGTCATTTGCCCAGCCGGATGCCATCACGCTCTCCTGATTTTAGGGTACCTGAGGTTAAGTGTAGCGCCGTCAGGTGAAAAAATCGCATCGCGCGATCTTTTCAGACCATGAGCAGAACCCATGTCATTCAGATATCCGATCAAACGAGCGAGGCAGGGAATTCGCGGTGGTATATTTACCCCGTGGCGTTATACGGGTATCTTACGCCGCTGCTAAAAGGAGAATGCCATGTCCGCCCAGAAACCGGGGTTACACCCGCGCAACCGCCACCAACACCGTTATGATCTCGCCGCACTGTGTCAGACCACGCCGGAATTGACGTACTTTCTTATCCGCACGCCCGCCGGTGAACAGAGCGTTGATTTTGCTAATCCGCAAGCGGTAAAAGCGCTCAATAAGGCGTTGCTGGCGCATTTTTATGCCGTCACACACTGGGACATTCCGCCAGGGTTTTTATGTCCGCCGGTGCCTGGTCGTGCGGATTATATCCATCATCTGGCGGATCTGCTTGGCGAAACAACAGGGAGTATTCCGGCGCAGGCAACTATTCTGGACGTGGGCGTGGGCGCCAATTGTATTTATCCGCTTATCGGCGTCCATGAATATGGCTGGCGATTTACCGGTAGTGAAGTCAGCGACGCAGCGATGTCCAGCGCGCAGGCTATCATTCAGGCTAATACGGGGTTAAGCCGCGCCATTCGTCTGCGTCGGCAAAAAGATCCGGCGGCCATTTTTACCGGTATTATTCATAAAAATGAATTTTATGACGCAACGCTTTGTAACCCGCCTTTTCACGACTCCGCCGCCGCAGCCCGCGCGGGCAGCGAGCGTAAGCGCCGCAATTTGGGGCAGAATAAAGATGATGCGCTGAACTTTGGCGGTCAACAGCAGGAGCTATGGTGCGAAGGCGGCGAAGTCGCCTTTATTAAAAAAATGATTGCTGAAAGCCAAACCTTCCGCCGTCAGGTGTTGTGGTTTACGACGTTGGTGTCGCGCGGCGAGAATTTACCGCCGCTTTACCGGGCGTTGACGGAGGCTGGCGCGGTGAAAGTGGTGAAAAAAGAGATGGCCCAGGGGCAAAAGCAAAGCCGCTTTATTGCCTGGACCTTTATGGATGACGACCAGCGTCGCCGTTTTATCACCCGTAAACGCTAAATCGTCGGTTCGCGCGGCGGCAGTGAATCAGGCGACGGGCCGCCGGCGGGGGCGGGCAGAACCTGATACGTTTGCACCGGCGCGCGCACATTGGCCAGATCAAAATGCTTTTTCACCTGGCTATCAAGGGCAAAACGCACCGTCCACTGCTTGAGCGGTAGGGTGGTGAACGATACGCGTAAAGTAAACGCCGTGTTCGTTAAACCGACAATACCGGCGAATGTGGGTTCGCCGATAATCAGCCCGCGAATATCCTCCGTCTCCATCAGCGCCGTTACCGCGTCTTTCAGCGCCTGATTCGCTTTATCCGCATCCTCATGGCGATCCACGTCATAGTTGGCGACAACTGAGCCGATACCGCGCACAAAGTTGGCGAAAGTGGTGATCGAGGACCACGGGATAATATGGTATGCCCCGGTATCCTGCCGCACGCCGACGGAACGAATCGACATTCTTTCGACCGTCCCCGTCAGCGGGCCTATGGTGACTAAGTCGCCGGTATTCATCCCGTTTTCAAACTGAATAAAGACGCCGGTAATAATATCTTTCACTAGGGTTTGCGAACCGAAAGAGATAGCCAGACCTAACGCCCCCGCGCCAGCCAGCAATGGCGCGATATTGACGCCGATTTCCGATAACACGATCATGATGGTTATGGTACTGATAATCACTGCCAGCGCATTGCGGAACAGCGTCAGCAGCGTGCGCGTGCGGGCGCTGGGTAGCGGGCGACCATGAATATCGGAGGCCAGGCGATTCTCAATCAGACTGGCGAGAATCGTCCATCCCACGGCGGAGAAGAATAAGATTAACGCGATACGGATGAGGATATCGACCATCTTTTCCCCCGCGCCATAATGTAGCCAGTGCCAGAAATCGAATAATCCCCAGGCGTTGAGCAACAGCATAACGGCGACGCAGACGGTCAAAAAGCGTGCGACTTTTAGCGCCGAGGAGAGCCAGCCGTTAAGCCGCTTTTGTAATTCCGGGTAATTGCGCTGGGTATGGGGCGACAGGGTGATGGTTTTCGCTATCCAGCGGGTAAACATACCGGAGATAAACGCCGCGATACCAATAATCGCCAGACTGCGCACGGTCGCGCCCATCATAAACTTCAGGCTATTGCCTGGGTCGAATAACGAGAAGAAAAACAGCACGATAAAGTAGGCGCTGGCCAGCCAGTGCCACACCAGCGCAAAGGCGCGGATAAACAGGCTAAAAAAGGCTAATGATCGTTCCGCCAGACTTAATAAATGTTGCGTAATCTCCGCTTTGTTTTTAAAGATCAGGTACAGCGCCCAGATGGTGATGCAGAGCATGATCGCCACATTAGCCATCGCGCCAACCTGAACATTCACCTGGTTGGAAATAATCGGAACGGCAACAATCAGCCCGTAGCCAATCAAACTGCTAAGGGAACTCATACGGCGATTCCAGTAACGCGCTGTCGCATCCTGAATCGCGAATGGGCGTAATTCCGGTACATTAGGGCAAAAAATAAGCCGCAGAATCGCTTTAAAGAACTCTATCAGCGCGAAGGCATTCAGGAACAGGCTTTGCTGAAAAGCGATAGTTCGACTTCCCGCATGGAAATTATCACTGAGCATCTGACCGATAAATAAGGTGAGCGCCAGTAGCAGCAGGTCGATAATAAACGCGCCGACGATCATCGCCGGGAGCTGTAACCAGTTGCTGCGTTCACGGTTTTTCTTGCGCGCCCACAGGCCCATTTTTCGATATAACGGCAGGGCGCAAAGCCGTATCACGCTATAAAAACCAAATACCGCGACGGCCAGAAATAAAAAGTGGGTTAACGCGTTGGTAAAGGTTTGCGAGTTAAACGGCTTGTGCGGCGCATCGGTGATGTTGCGATAAAGCTGGGCGAAACGGGTAGCGAAAGCATCGCCGTACTGACGGGTAACGGTGGTGACGTTCTCCAGTACCGTTTTCTCATCTTTGGCCGCAGGCGGCGCAAGCGCTGGCGCTGGCTCGGTCGGCGGCGTGGTTGAGGCTTCGCGGAGTTGCGCTATTAATTCGTTACGTGAAGCCTCGTTCTCCAGTACGTCAGCCAGGGCCGCATAGGCCGCTTTTTTTTGTTCAGGACTGGGCTCTGGCGCTGCCTGCTGGCTGGTTGATGTCCCCGTGGTCACGCCGGGTATGGCGACCGCATGGGCAGGTGTGCCCAGTAGACAAAAAAGGATGAACAGGGTCCACCGCATGACTCCTCCAGTGAGAAAAGAGACGCAAAACACTAAGTATAGATGGCGCAGGGGAGGGAAAATGAAATGGGACTATTCCATGATGCCCTCCCTGCCGCAGGGCAGGAAGGGCGATATCTCAGGAGACGTGCTGTAAAAATTCCTGTAAACGTGGGCTTGGCGGGTTTTCGATCAACGCCTGCGGACTGCCATCTTCGGCAATACGGCCTTTATCGATGAAAATCAGCCGTGAGGCGACTTTTTCGGCAAAGCCGATTTCGTGAGTGACAATGACCATGGTCATGCCTTCTTCCGCCAGATCCTGCATGACTTTCAGCACTTCATGGCGCAGTTCAGGGTCCAGAGCGGAGGTTGGCTCGTCAAAGAGCATCATTTTCGGCTTCACTGCCAGCGCTCGGGCAATGGCGACGCGCTGTTGTTGACCGCCGGAAAGCTCGGAGGGGTAGTGGTGCGCCCGTTCCGCCAGTCCAACTTTCGCTAACAGAGCTTTCGCCTGTTTTTCCGCTTCTTCTTTCTTTACGCCGCGCACGCGCAGAGGACCGAACATCACGTTTTCGAGCGCGGTCAGATGCGGGAACAGATAAAACTGTTGAAACACCATGCCGGCTTCCTGGCGAATCAGCCGTTCGTCTACTTTAGGATCGTTGACTTTCAGACCATCGACAATCAGATCGCCGGAGGTGATCTCTTCCAGTTTATTGATACAGCGTAATAACGTGGATTTACCCGAACCGGAAGGGCCGATAATCACAACCACTTCGCCCTGACGGATGTTTAAATCAATGTTATGCAGCACCTGGGTGGGGCCAAAGTGCTTGGAGACGTTTTTAAATTCAATCACAGGATTTTCATCCTTCTTTCAAGACGACGCAAAATAAAGCTCAGCACCAGCGTAATGATCAAATAGAAGACGGCCACGGCGCTCCAGATTTCCAGAGCGCGAAAGTTACCGGCAATAATTTCCTGGCCCTGACGGGTCAGCTCGGCTACGCCGATAACAATAAACAACGAGGTGTCTTTGATGCTAATGATCCACTGGTTGCCCAGCGGCGGCAGCATACGGCGCAGAGCAAGCGGTAAAATAACATGGCGGATGGTTTCCCGGCGAGAAAGGCCCAGCGCCAGACCCGCTTCGCGAAAACCTTTGTGAATGGATAGTACTGCGCCGCGAGTAATTTCCGCGATATAAGCGCCGGAGTTAATCATAATTGTCACGACCGCTGCGCTGAACGGATCAATACGCAAATCATTAAATGCCATCGGCAGGGCAAAGTAGATAAACATGACCTGGACAACGATGGGCGTGCCGCGAATAATTTCAATGAAAACCAGGGCGATATGGTTGGCGAACCAGCCGCCAAACGTACGGGCAAAACCTGCCGCCAGTCCAATAACCAGGCCGCCAGCCAGACCGAGGACCGAGATCCACAGGGTCATTTTAGCGCCCTCAAGTAAAAGCGGAATGGCGGGCCAGATGGCGCTCCAGTCAAACTGCATATGTCGTTCCTGTTACCGTGGTGTAAATAGTCAAATGCTCTATCCGGCGCGGAAATGGCGTGAAAGTGTCTTATCCGTCACGGAAAAGAGCTGTAGGCCCGGTGAGCGTCCTCACTACCGGGCCACAAGCCAACATCAGGTCGTTTTATTTAGGTTCTGTACCGAACCATTTTTTGTAGATTTCGTTATAGGTGCCATTCTCACGCAGCGTTTTCAGCGCGCCGTTGACTTTCTCGCGCAGTTCATCGCTGCCTTTCGGGAAGGCAACTCCGTATTGCTGTGCTTCCAGCGATTCGCCTACCGCCTTGAACTGGCCGTTGCCTGCGGTTTTGATAAAGTACAGGATGTTCGGCGTATCGTGCAGAACGGCGTCTGCGCGGTTGGTGCCTAATTCCATGTACGCGTTATCAATGTTCGGGAACTGACGCAGATCTTTGGTTTTGATATTCGCTTTCGCGTAATCCACCGACCCGGTTCCGCTCTTCACGGCAACGACTTTGCCATCGAGGTCTTTAACGCTTTTAATATCGTTATTGTTGGCTTTCACCATCACGAGCAGACCGCTTTTGTAATAGCCATCGGAAAAGTCGATCGCTTTTTTACGCTCGTCCGTAATCGTAATACCCGCCAGCGCCAGATCGATATTTTTGGTTTGTAATGCCGGAATAATGCCGCTGAAATCCATCGGTTTCAGGGTGTAGTCCAGCTTCAGTTCTTTCGCGATAGCGTCCCACAAATCGACATCAAAACCGACGTATTTGTCGCCCTGTTTAAATTCAAACGGAACGAACGCCGTATCGGTTGCCACAACGAGTTTCTTATCCGCGGCGTGCGAAGACACCGCAAAAGCCAGGGTAAGTGCAGCCAGTGAAACTTTTAATAGAGACTTCATAGCATTTCCTTTTCTATCCACGGGGCGATCCCCTGCGAGAACATGTAGCGTAATGAAAAAATCATGCCAATTATGTAACTCATTGTTTTAACAGAAGCGTGAATCATTCCTGTGCACAATAAGTCGGGCAAAACCAGTATGCCGCACCGTTTTGGGGCACTGATTTAGTGCATGAATAACAAAGTAGAGATACAGGGTCTATTTAGCGTAAAAATTGTTGTTAAAACAATCTTTAATTAACGATTGTGTGATGTAATTATTACAAATAATTCACTTTTATCGGAGGGGAGTACAAGACGTGTGCACTATTTAAGTGCAAAACCCCTGTGCCAGGCAGGGGTATAGGGATGACTTATATACTTGTGTACATCAAGTTGCAGGTGCGTTCGCTTCATTGACCGACGGAAGTCAGGCTTCTGCGGATTCGCTGCGTTTGTACCTTCCTGCAACTCGAAGTATTCAGGGTAGAGATAGATTTATTCGATGTTGGATTCGATAAACCACAGGAATTTATCGAGGTCGCGTGATGCGGCGGTAAAGATATCGGCAGTGTCTTCATCTTTGGCTTCACCGATAGCTTTGCGAACATCATTAGCGACAACAGCGTAGCGATCGGCCAGTTCTTTTAAGTGATCCTGCACGTTATGGATGTCCAGCGGATAGCTTTTCAGTGGAGTTTTGCTGTTGATAACTTGCGTGGTGCCTAACGCCACACCGCCAAGCTGTACGGCGCGCTCGGCCATAGTATCCAGATGATCGGTCAGTGCGGTACGGAAGCCATCCAGCATCTCATGAACGGCAATAAAGTTAGCACCGCGCATGTTCCAGTGGGCCTGTTTCGTGATCAGCGACAGGTCAATGAACTGGATCACCTGACGATTAAGCAACTCAACCGTCGCTTTTTTATCGCTCTCTGATACATCGTTACGGGTATAAAGCAGATTAGACGCTTTTGTTTTTACCAGTTTAGCGGTACTCATAATCTCATATCCTCTTGATGTTTGTGTCCCAGGTAATTAACGAAAATAAGTATAGCACCGGTTTTTAACTTTGCTTTTTTGAATTTACCTATCACTTTAATAGTACAGACAAGATTTAATATTTATTATGATTAAAAATCAATTAGTTAGACGAGTTTGCTGTTTGATGGGTAATAATTCTCATTTTAATGTAAAAAATGAGAAAAAATATGACAAAAAATGACGAAGTAATAGCGCGATAATAAAAGGTGAATAACGAGGTGATATTCTGCATGATTATGCACATCATGCAGAATAAGAAACTATTTTACGTCAACTTGTTTAATTTGCGGTTCGCGGCGAATCGTTAGGGTAGAACCCATTGAGGCGGCAATGATGGCGCACAGGGCCATGATTTGTATGCCCGTAAGCGTTTCGCCCAGAAAAATCATCCCGGAAACGGCGGCCAGCGCGGGTTCCATGCTCATCAGCGTACCGAAGGTGCGGGTTGGCAGGCGCGTCAGCGCAATCATTTCCAGTGAATAAGGCAGCGCCGTAGAAAGCACAGCGACCGCTAACCCTAAGGGAAGAATCGACCAGTGCCATAGCGCGTCGCCAGCCTGAACTGCGCCAATCGGCACGAAAATGATGGCGGCAATCAGCGAGCCTACCGCCACCGTGGCCGGACCATGTTCCGCGCCTGCTCGCTGGCCGGTAAGAATATAGACAGCCCAACAGGCGCCAGCGCCGAGCGCCAACGCGGCCCCGGTAAGATCGACGTGAGACATATCTTGCCCTAATGGCAGCAGGAACCAGAGTCCAAGCACAGCCAGTACGACCCAAATAAAATCTACCGGCCGCCGGGATGAAAACAGCGCGACCGCCAGAGGACCGGTAAATTCCAGCGCGACCGCAATACCCAACGGCACCGTCTGAATCGACAGATAGAATAGATAGTTCATCCCGCCCAGCGACAGACCATAAAACAGTAAAGGCAGCCGCTGCTCTTTGGCAAAACGCAAACGCCAGGGTTTGAAAAAGGCGATAAGGATAAGCGTTCCCAACGCCAGACGAAGCGCCGTTACGCCCGGCGCGCCGACAAGAGGAAATAACGATTTCGCCAGTGAAGCGCCACTCTGAATAGAGGACATGGCAATGAGCAAAACCAAAATGGGCAACCATACTGGTAGTTTACGTGTTGACCCCGGCATCCTTTCTCCTGTCAAAAAATGTCAGTACGAGTAAAGGTGGCAGTGTAATGGAAATTCCCCGCGGCGGTTGAGGATTCGTTGAAAAAAAATTTCCAGGATTCCATAAAATGAACTTAAATTGATGGATAAATAGACTGTTAGTTTAGGAATAATCTGGATGAATGTATCGCGCCGCACGCGCATTATTGGTGCAATCAGCCGGAAAAGTGATGTTAATTGAATAAGATAGCGCGATATGGAAACGTTCTGTTACATGAAAGGCGCCCTTAGACACCGTGAATCGCAAAGAGTTTCCCATTAATTTTTGATATATTTAAAACTTAGGACTTACTTGAAGCACATTTGAGGTGGTTATGAAAAAAATTGCATGTCTTTCAGCACTGGCCGCTGTTCTGGCTTTTTCCGCAGGTACTGCAGTAGCTGCTACTTCTACCGTTACCGGTGGTTACGCTCAGAGCGACGCGCAGGGCGTAGCGAATAAAATGAGCGGTTTCAACCTGAAGTATCGTTACGAGCAGGACGACAACCCGCTGGGCGTAATCGGTTCCTTCACCTACACCGAAAAAGATCGTACTAACGGTGCGGGCGATTACAACAAAGGGCAGTACTACGGCATCACTGCCGGCCCGGCTTACCGTCTGAACGATTGGGCGAGCATCTACGGTGTAGTCGGTGTGGGTTACGGTAAATTCCAGACGACCGATTACCCAATCTACAAACATGACACCAGCGATTATGGCTTCTCCTATGGCGCTGGTCTGCAATTCAACCCGATGGAAAATGTTGCTCTGGACTTCTCTTACGAGCAGAGCCGTATTCGTAGCGTTGACGTTGGCACCTGGATTGCTGGCGTGGGTTACCGCTTCTAATCACGTCGGTGAAAATAAAAAATCCGCCTTTCGGGGCGGATTTTTTTTGCCTGAAACGTGCATTATTTTAGTGAAAAAATATCGCTGCCCAGATGGTTATAGTCCACTTTCTGTAATTTGAAATTGGTGATATAAACGGGCCCGGCTTTCTGCTCCGAAATAAAACGATAGCGATTTTTGATCTCTTTAGCGCTAATTCCTGTCCATTGCGAGAAAAAACTCAGGAAATCGTTCGCGGAACGGCGAGCTTTAATGATCCGATGCGCTTTACTATCGCTGGATAGCACCATAAACGGCACCTGGAAGTTTTGCTGGAATTTGTCGTCATGCGCCAGGTACTGTACCGCTTTGCCGCGCTCTTTAAACGCCAGCCCGTGATCGGAGAAATAGACGAGCGAAAAACTGTCGCCGCTATGACGAAGCTGAGTATAGAGCTGACGGAGCAAATCGTCGGTTTGCGTCATGGTGTATAAATAACAAGACGTCTCTTTCGACTGGACAAACGTCGCGTATTTTCCCTGAGTACGGTCGCAGGCCTGGGGATGCGATCCCATTAAATGCAACACAATCAACTGCGGTTGCGTGCGTTCTGTCGCCAATACCTGCGCCGTCATGGTTAACAGCGCGTCGTCGCGAGTATTTTTATCCGCTTCAAAATCGCCGTTTTTCAGGAAATGCGCTTCATCGGCGCGTTTGGCGATACTGGCGATGGCCGTGTCGTATTCGCCGATTTGCCCCTGATTGGAAAACCACCATGTCTGAAAACCGGCGCGGTTAGCCAGCGTGACGAAGTTATCCTGATACTGCGGTTTGTTATCCACCACGCGATTGAGCGTTAAACCGAGCGATTTTTGCGTTGAGCCGCTGGCGGCGATGTAATCCATAAAGAAGTCGCCATTCACATGGCTGGCGAAGGGGGTATTATCCCAGTGGCCGCCGAAAGCGCCCATGGCATCCCGTCGCGCGCTTTCACCAATCACCACGACATAGATGTGATATCTGGGTTTCACCGCAGTAACCGTCCAGCTATCTTTTATGCCGGATAGCTGCGCCATACGGTGCTGCTCTTCAATGACTTCGTTGTTATTGACGATAACGTCTTTAGCGAAGCGAAAAACCGGATAGCCGGTATCAATAACCTTAAAAACGCCGCCCCACGCCAGATTTTGTACCGGCGCGACGAAAAATGCCGCGACGCTAATCAGCAGGCACAGGCTGTCGAGGCTATTCCAGCGCGGCTTGACCTCTTCTTTTCGGCGGCGAAGCGCAATAATACCCAGCGCAAAAATAAAAAGTCCGGTCAGGTAGCTATACCACGGGAAGATGGTCAGGATTTCGCTCGACTCTTCCATATTGGTGGAGTGCAGCGCCAGCAGCGTATTAAAGTTCGGCGCGCCGTAAGCCTGGCCAAAGGGAAAATAGCAAGCGGCTACCAGCGAACAAATGCCGAGCAGTGCTTTTTGTCCGCGGGGCAGGTAGCGCCAGAGCAGCAGCAACAGGCAGGTAAACGCCGCGGTATAAAGCAGGCTAAAGGGATAGCCGAGCGCGAGGTTAATCAGCAGCGACTGTAAAAAGTAGAGGCCCGCCCACGGGCTTACAGCCCGACGACGGGCGAGAAGTGAATCGATAAGGGTTGAATTCATATGCCACTATTGCAAAAACGCCATGTGCTAACCCTGGCGCGAAGGGTCATTACCTGCCTGATTATGCGTAAAAAAGGTATTGGGTTCGCAACGGCGAGTCGCAAAATATTCAGGGCTGCCAGAAGATAGAGCGTGCGGGTAAGAAGGTCAACCGCCGGAAAGAAAATGTTTTGCGAAGAGAATAGCAAAACCACAAAAAAACAGGGGAAATGGGCGCCATTTCCGTTGAGGATGCAAAATAAAGCGGCGTACCGCACCGCCGCGTTATTTCGTGGAAGGGTTATCCTGTTCCGGTTTGCCGTTGATCATATCGCACAACATAGAGAGCAGCATTAACCGGACTTTAAAGGGAGAGTGACTGAACACGCGTATACACCTCTTAAATTCGTTCATATAAACCTCCTGATGTTTCTATCCCATCGATCCGTGAGGGATGTCTGCATTACATACAGATATAGCACAGGCTATGTTTTATAGCTATTGCTAAAACGTTAATTTTTTGTGCCCGGACAACTCTGGTTTACAATGAGCGCTCTGTCAGCTGACGCGTTAACGCGTCACAGAAACGAGGAAGCAAAATGGGTCGTCGCGCAGGTACGCCAACAACAAAAAAAGTGACGCAATTGGTGAACGTAGAAGAACACGTTGAAGGATTTCGTCAGGTCAGAGAGGCGCATCGCCGTGAGTTGATAGACGATTACGTTGAGCTGATTTCCGATTTAATTATTGAGGTAGGGGAAGCGCGTCAGGTGGATATGGCGGCTCGGCTCGGCGTCTCCCAGCCAACTGTGGCCAAAATGCTTAAGCGCCTGGCATCGTTAGGATTTATTCAAATGATCCCCTGGCGCGGCGTTTTTCTGACGCCGGAAGGGGAGAAGCTGGCGCAGGAAAGCCGCGAGCGGCATCAAATTGTCGAAAATTTTTTACTGGTATTAGGCGTAAGTCCGGAGATCGCGCGTCGTGATGCGGAAGGGATGGAACACCATGTCAGCCAGGAGACATTGGATGCCTTTTTGGCCTTCACGCAGCAGCATGGAACATCTGTAGAATGAATCTGGCCTTTTTACGGGCGCTGCGGCGTGACCGTTTTTTTCAGTTGTTGATCATTGTGGGGATGGCGTTAAGCCTGTTTGTTCCTTTTGCGCCCCGCGCCTGGCCTGGCGCGATTGACTGGCACACCATTATTACCCTCAGTGGGTTAATGTTGCTCACTAAAGGCGTTGAGCTGAGCGGCTATTTCGATGTGCTGGGACGCAAGATGACGCGCCGATTTCATACCGAGCGGCAACTGGCGATGTTCCTGGTGCTGGCTGCGGCGGTGCTGTCGACCTTTCTGACAAACGATGTCGCGCTGTTTATCGTTGTGCCGCTGACGATAACGTTGAAAAAACTGTGTGCGATTCCGGTCAACCGATTGATTATTTTTGAGGCGTTGGCGGTGAACGCCGGTTCGCTGCTGACGCCTGTCGGTAATCCGCAAAATATTCTGTTGTGGGGACGCTCCGGCTTAACCTTTGCTGAATTTAGCGGGCAAATGGCGCCGCTTGCCGTCATGATGATGCTGACGTTACTGCTCCTGTGCTGGTTTTGTTTTCCGGGTAGGGCGTTACAGTACCATACCGGTACGCGTTCGCCGCAGTGGCAGCCCCGTCTGGTGTGGAGTTGCCTGGGATTATATGTCGTTTTTCTTACCGCGCTGGAGCTCAGGCAAGAGTTATGGGGACTGGTGTTGGTGGCGGCTGGGTTTATTGTGCTGGCGCGCAGGGTGATAGTCAGCGTGGACTGGACGCTGCTGCTGGTATTTATGGCGATGTTTATTGATGTCCATCTGCTAACGCAATTGCCGGCGTTGCAGGGCGTTTTCAACCAGGTTGGCGCACTGTCTCACCTGGGACTTTGGCTAACCGCTATCGGCTTGTCTCAGGTTATCAGTAATGTGCCCAGTACCATTCTCCTGCTGAACTATGTACCGGCCTCGACGCTGCTGGCGTGGGCGGTGAATATCGGCGGGTTTGGTCTGCTGCCGGGGTCGCTGGCAAATCTTATTGCTTTACGGATGGCGAACGATCGCCGAATCTGGTGGCGATTTCATTTCTATTCACTGCCGATGCTGGCATGGGCGGCGCTGGTGGGATATGGATTATTGCAACTGATGCCGTAAGAGAAGCCCGATAGTGTCTATCGGGCTTCGCAGGCAGAGTCTGTCAGTTCAGACGAACCGGCATCCCGGAACGATCCTGAACTGCCTGTTGTACGACGGTCTGATCAACGTCAGGCTCGTTGGTGACGGCCAGGATACTCTTATTAAGCGTGATCGGCACCGCTTCCTTACCTTCAAACTGCGCTTCCGTCGTTGACAGCGGGTTATGCACCTCAATGTAACGGCTACCGTCCGGCTCGGTGGTGGCTTTTACCGGTTCATCGATAAACTGCACGCGGGTGCCGACCGGCACATTTTCAAACAGGAATTTGATATCGTCGTTGCGCAGACGCACGCAGCCGTGGCTCACGCGAAGCCCGATGCCGAAGTTGGCGTTGGTGCCGTGAATAGCATACAGGCGACCAATGTACAGCGCGTACAGGCCCATCGGGTTATCCGGGCCCGCAGGCACGACGGCAGGCAGCGGCTCGCCGGCGGCGCGATATTCAGCGTGCATTTTTGCCGTAGGCGTCCAGGTCGGACCGGCTTTTTTACGTTCAACTTTGGTCGTCCAGTTGATAGGCGTGTCTTTACCTAACTGACCGATCCCAATCGGCAGGACGATAACGGTGTTTGTGCCTTTCGGGTAGTAATAGAGGCGCATTTCCGCGCTATTGATGATAATGCCTTCGTGTACAGTATCCGGCAGGATCAGCTGCTGCGGAATATTCAGCACGGTACCGCCCTTCGGCAGGAAGGTATCCACGCCCGGGTTGGCTTCCAGCATGTTGGACAGCCCCATCTGATACTCCGCGGCAAAATACTCCAGCGGCTGGGTATTGCCCTCCGGCACGGTGATGACCTGATTTTGCCCAATTAAACGGCTACCATCGGTAGGCAGCGGGTAAGTGACTGCTGAGGCTGTTTTACAAAAACCAACTACAGCGAAAGCCGCCGCGAAAAGCGTTGTTAATTTCATATTCATGTTATGCGAGATTCTGTGCCAAGCAGGCTAGTAGGTTGAGAATTCTGTCATGTTGGGAGCGCATTATAGGTGCATTCCAGTAAACAGGGAATTCAGATGTGTACGAAATCACGTTTTTTTCCCTTACGGTTCAGTGTAGCCCTTTGTACAGGGCGCGATCTTATTTCAGACTTGTGGCATAATAAGCGGTTTGTCACATCTTTTTTCAGGATAAGCCTGTGTTAGTTTCCAGCAACGTTACCATGCAGTTCGGCAGTAAGCCGCTGTTCGAAAACATTTCCGTCAAATTTGGCGGCGGCAACCGTTACGGCCTGATCGGCGCCAACGGTAGCGGAAAGTCCACTTTTATGAAAATCCTCGGCGGCGACCTGGAGCCGACGCTGGGCAATGTTTCCCTCGATCCGAATGAGCGCATCGGTAAGCTGCGTCAGGACCAGTTCGCTTTTGAAGCATTCACCGTACTTGATACTGTCATTATGGGGCATGGCGAATTGTGGGAAGTCAAGCAGGAGCGCGACCGTATCTACGCTTTGCCGGAAATGAGCGAAGAAGACGGCTATAAAGTCGCCGATCTGGAAGTAAAATACGGCGAGATGGACGGTTATTCCGCTGAGGCGCGTGCAGGCGAACTGCTGTTGGGGGTAGGCATCCCGCTGGAGCAGCATTACGGTCTGATGAGTGAAGTCGCGCCAGGCTGGAAATTGCGTGTGCTGCTGGCGCAGGCGTTATTCTCTAATCCGGACATCCTGTTGCTCGACGAACCGACCAACAACCTGGATATTGATACTATCCGTTGGCTGGAGCAGGTGCTGAACGAGCGCGATAGCACGATGATTATCATTTCGCACGACCGTCACTTCCTGAACATGGTTTGTACGCATATGGCGGATCTGGATTACGGCGACTTGCGCGTCTATCCGGGTAACTATGATGAGTATATGACGGCGGCGACTCAGGCGCGTGAACGTCTGTTGGCCGATAATGCGAAGAAAAAAGCGCAAATTGCCGAGCTGCAATCTTTTGTTAGCCGTTTTAGCGCCAATGCCTCTAAATCGCGTCAGGCAACGTCGCGCGCGCGGCAGATTGATAAAATCAAGCTGGAAGAGGTGAAAGCCTCCAGCCGTCAGAACCCGTTCATCCGTTTCGAGCAGGATAAAAAACTGTTCCGTAACGCTCTGGAAGTGGAAGCGCTGACGAAAGGTTTTGATAACGGTCCGCTGTTTAAAAATGTCAATTTGCTGCTCGAAGTCGGCGAGAAGCTGGCGGTACTCGGCACCAATGGCGTGGGTAAATCTACGCTGCTGAAGACGCTGGTTGGCGATCTGGACGCCGATCACGGCACCGTTAAATGGTCGGAAAACGCGCGTATTGGTTACTACGCGCAGGACCACGAATATGAATTCGAAAATGACCTGACGGTGTTTGAATGGATGAGTCAGTGGAAGCAGGAAGGCGACGACGAGCAGGCAGTGCGCAGTATTCTGGGCCGCCTGCTATTTAGCCAGGATGATATCAAAAAGCCTGCGAAAGTCCTTTCCGGTGGCGAGAAGGGCCGTATGCTTTTCGGCAAACTGATGATGCAAAAGCCGAATATCCTGATTATGGACGAACCGACTAACCACCTGGATATGGAGTCGATCGAATCGCTGAATATGGCGCTGGAGCTGTATCAGGGCACGCTGATCTTTGTTTCGCACGACCGTGAGTTCGTCAGCTCGCTGGCAACCCGCGTCATTGAAATTACGCCGGAGCGCGTGGTGGACTTCAGCGGCAACTACGACGATTATTTGCGTAGTAAAGGGATTGAAAGCTAAACACTGACGCCCGGTGGCGTTGTGCTTACCGGGCCTACGTATCCTGGCGCGTAGGTCCGGTAAGACGGGTGCGCCCAGACAAAGGGCGCACCGCAGTTAAGCGGGCAGGGCTGTACGACCATCAAACGTCCATACCTAATGCCCGTTTACCGTGAATATTCAGATCGCGCAGCGTGAAGCGCCCTTCCCAGGTGGTTTCATAGTCCTCGCGCGGGAAATCGCCCGGTGATGCGCCTGTCTCCAGCGCCGCTTTCACCTTACGCGCATAGGCCAGATTTTTCTCACACATTGGCGCGGCAGGAATGTACATCACATTGCCCCAGCCCTGCTGATTTTCTACGGGGGCGACGGAGTGGATGACATCGCAATGCCACCACACGGAATCCCCGGCTTCCAGCGGCGGAATGCTGGTTAACGCCGCCATCAGTAAAGGATGCCACTGTTCAGAAATCGGTAGCACCCGGCCCGGCGCGACGCCGCATAATTCATCTTCCGGGACATCATCCAGCAGCGGGCGCAGCAGAATATACGCCATCGCCTCCGGGATAGGGACGACATGAAGCAACCCCTGACCGGGCAGCATATCGGAGAGCGCAGTCCAGCCCTGGAAGGTGCGAAATACCGAACATTTGGTGGTGTTATCCACCGTATACTCTTCAACGTCGGTACGGTGCGCCGCATTCCACGGATCGTACTGCTCGACGTTGCCGTTAAACACGCTGGCGAATACCTGCTGATAGGCTGGTAGCAGCCAGCGTTCCAGCGCGCCGGAGTCGGTATGCGCTCCCAGTCCTTTGGATGTGGTGCCTGGCGGGCGGCGACGGATGCGATCCGGATAAATGATGCTGATATCCGGATTAAACCATCGCTTGCCGTCGTGCTCTACCTGCCACAGACGGTTGAGGAACGACTGCGCCAGCGCCATCTCTTCACTTTGGCGGGCCTGCATTTGCGCCTGCGACCAGTAGACAGGATAGATTTCAGGCCGGGAGGCGCTCAGCGTACCGAAAAAATTATCCCCCGGTCCTTTATACACCTCGTCAAAATGGTTCTTGTCCAGATAGTCGAGCATCGACTGGTCCCACGCCAGCGCCTGTTCGCGTGGAAAATGACCTTTAATCACCGCGCACCCACGGCGCTTAACCTCGGCGCGGGTGGCATCGCTAATGTTGCCCATCGCCAGTTCGCTAAAAGGGATAATTGGCCATACCGGCTGTCCCTGCGCTTTCAGATCGTTAATTTCCGCCACCCGGGCTGCTATGGTGGCGCTCAAACGGTCGAACACCGCCTGTACGTCGCCGATTTGCGCGCGTAGCGCCTGCTTCATCTGACGAATGGCCGCTTTTGGGTCGGCGGGCAGCGTTTCGTGGGTAAAAGGAGTCGTCATATCAACTTCACCGTCTTTCGTTCGAAAGTAAAATTAGTTACATGTGATACTTTAAGTTAAAATAAGGTTAATGCAAGTTTAAAATATTGCAGGGGAACACAAAGAGGGAAGCGAGAGGAAAACGTAAGGTGGCCAGGACGCCTTAATGTCTTATGCGGCTATTCCTTTCGTTCAGCCACTTTTCATTCGAAATAAATTTGTGGTTCTGCTCACATTGTTATTAAAATGTTTCTGGTCGCAGTTACAGCCAGGAGCTTAAGTATGACCGTTAACGTTGTCGTTACCGATATGGACGGCACTTTTCTCGACGATGCCAAGCAGTACGATCGTGTACGCTTCATGGCGCAATACCAGGAACTGAAAAAACGTAATATCGAATTTGTGGTCGCTAGCGGTAATCAGTACTACCAGTTGATCTCCTTCTTCCCCGAGCTGAAAGACGAAATTTCCTTCGTCGCAGAAAATGGCGCGCTGGTGTATGAACATGGCAAACAGTTGTTTCACGGGGAGCTAACCCGGCATGAATCGCGTATTGTGATTGGCGAACTGCTGAAGGATAAGCAGCTTAACTTCGTCGCCTGTGGTCTGAAAAGCGCTTATGTCAGCAAAAACGCTCCCGAGGCTTTCGTGGCGCTGATGGCCAAACATTATCACCGCCTGCAGCCGGTAAACGATTATCACGACATTGACGATATCCTGTTTAAGTTCTCCCTGAATTTGCCCGATGAACAAATTCCGCTGGTTATCGACAAACTGCACGTATCTCTGGATGGCATCATGAAGCCCGTCACCAGCGGCTTCGGTTTTATCGACCTGATTATCCCGGGACTGCATAAAGCGAATGGCATCAGTCGTCTGTTAAAGCGCTGGAACAGGTCGCCACAGAATGTCGTCGCCATTGGCGACAGCGGTAATGATGCGGAAATGTTGAAAATGGCGCATTACTCTTTTGCCATGGGCAATGCTGCAGACAATATCAAAGCGCTTTCACGCTATCACACTGATGATAATAACCATCAAGGCGCGCTCAACGTCATTCAGGCCGTGCTTGACGGCACCGATCCCTTCTGATTAACAGGCCTGCGCAGGCCTGTTAAGCGTAGCGCCATCAGGCAATTCGGACATATTGCCGATGGCGCCAGGGCAAATTACAGCATATGTTCGGTACGGGCGATGATATCGTCCTGCGCATCCGGCGACAGCGCGGTGAAGAAGGCGGAGTAGCCTGCCACACGCACGACCAGATCGCGGTACTGGTCCGGATGTTTTTTCGCATCCAGCAGCGTTTCGCGTGACACGATGTTGTACTGAATATGCCAGCCTTTATGCACCTCAAAGAACGTCCGTAGCAGAACCATCAGTTTCTGTTTGTCGGATTCGTTTTCCAGCGTCGTTGGGTTCAGTTTCTGGTTGAGCAGCACGCCGCCGAGAATGGAACCGGTAGGTAATTTGCCTACGGAACCAATCACCGCCGTCGGGCCGAGATGATCCGTACCTGATGCAGGGCTTGCGCCTTCCGCCAGCGGTGTATGCGCTTTGCGACCGTCCGGGGTAGCCATGGTCGCGGCGCCAAATGGCACGTTTGCTGAGATAGAGGACGTACCGGCATAATAGTTGCCGCCGACAGGGCCACGACCATAGCGCGGGTTATGATATTGCTTCAGCTCATCAATATAGGTCTGATAAGCGCGCGCCAGCAGGGTATCGACACTGTCATCGTCGTTGCCGTACTTCGGCGCGCCGTTAATCAGACGCTGGCGCAACTGCTCGTGAGTCAGACCGTCGAAGTCATCGGCCAGCGCGGCGGCAAGCTGCTGTTGACCGATAACGCCCTGTTCGAAGACCAGTTTTTTCACGGCGGCGAGGCTGTTGCCCAGGTTGGCGATACCGACCTGGAGACCGGATACCCAGTCATATTTCGCGCCGCCTTGCTTGATACTCTTCGCGCGTTCAATACAGTCGTCTACCAGCGCTGAGCAGAGAATATCGTGGACATTCTCTTCCAGCATGGTGTCGACCACATACTCAATTTCGATCGATTTGCGCGTGTAGTAGCGAATTTGGGTATCCCAGGCGGCCATCACTTCGTCAAAATTGTTAAAGTTGCCTGCGGAGAGCGCCTTTTCCTGCGGCAGAAATACCTTACCGCTGGTGGCGTCGCGACCGCCTTCCAGCGCCGCCAGCATGACGCGGGCGAAGTTAATAAAGCTCATGCCGGTGCAGCGATAACCCCATTTCCCGCCGACGGCGGTTTCGATACAGCCGATCGCCGCGTAATCGTAAGCGTCCTGCGGTTCGATCCCCAACTTGATAAATTCCGGGATGACGATTTCATCATTGTTAAACGCCGGCATCCCAAAGCCGCAGCAGATGACCTGGACGCAGGCGTCAAGGAAATCGTTACTCATTCCGGCGTGATAACGCACACTGAGGTTGGGCTGGGTAGAACGCAAACGTCCGCAGGACTCCAGAATGGCGTAAGACAGCGGATTCACTGCGTCCACTGGCTGACCGTTGATGAGATTCTGACCGCCAATGGTGACGTTTTGATACAGCGGGCTGCCCGCGGAAGCTTTGGAGTGCGAACCGGAGCGGATCTTGTTTACTTCCAGCAGTTTCAGCCAGCAGCTGTGCAGCAGTTCAATGGCGTGCTCACGATCCAGAGTCTGGTTTAGTTCGACATCGCGACGATAATAGGGGTAAAGATACTGGTCCATACGACCAAATGACACCGAGTGACCGTTAGACTCAATTTGTAGAATCAGTTGGATGAAGTAGCACAATTGCAGTGCTTGCCAGAAGGTCTGCGGCGGTTGGTGGGCGATCACCTCGCAGTTTTCCGCGATGGTAAGTAGCTCTTTGCGACGGCTTTCACGGGACTCTTCGCCTGCCATCTGGCGCGCCAGCGCGGCAAAGCGCGTGATGTGCTGGCTTACCGCATCCAGCACAATATCAATCGCCTTCAAGAACTGCTCGCCATGCAGATCTTCCAGCACGGTCAGGTTGATGCGTGAGCGGCGCTCGGCGACTTTATCGCGCAGGCCATCAAGCCCTTTTTCCAGCAGCAGCGGGAAGTTCACCGCCAGGTGCGCGTCACCGGAAGTCATATTACCTTCGGCTTTGATAATGCCAGTCGCCAGAAGCCCTTTTTGTTCATCGGTAAACATGCCGTAGCAGCGATCCTGGACGGTTTGACCGCGCCACCACGGACAGACGTCGTGCAGAATACGCTTGTTTTCTTCACTGACGGAAAAACCTGCGCCGGGCCGGTCCGCCAGGTCGTCGATCTCTTTTTCAATCCACGAGACGGTATATTCCGGGAAAATCGGCGCGGCGCGGACTTCACTTGCCTGGTTGCCGACGATCAGTTCATCGTGTTTTATCCAGATAGTGCGTTCCGCCAGGTGATGGGCCAGCGCCAGCGCGCGGCGTACCGGAATCGGTTTATCCAGATGCTGCTGATACATTTCGGTATAATGCTGCGCACGCTCGGTACAGACCGGCGGTTTCACGATATGTACCAGCGCGGTTTTGTGCGCCTTAATGCGGTCACTGAGCGTGTCCAGTTTCAGTTGGGTCATGATAATTATCCTCGTAGGGTCGCGGTTAAACCTTTTTGGCAGGCGTACTTCTGGGCAAAATCAAGTAACGCCGGCGCATCCAGTGGTTTATCCGGGGCATGATAGGGCTGACTGAGTAAGTGGTATTTATTGATGCCCAGCGTGTGGTAGGGCAGAAAATGAATTTCCCCGACGTGCAGTTCGTCGGCGGCAAAGTCGGTAATGGCTTTAATGGTCTCCTCATCGGCATTAAATCCCTGAATCAGCGGGACGCGAATCACCATTTTTTTGCCCGCGGCGGCGAGTTTCCTGAGATTTTCCAGCACCCGCGAGGCGCTGCCATCGGTCCACTGCTTAAACGGCCCGTCGGCGACATGTTTCAAATCAGCCAGAAACAGATCGATATAAGGCAGTGAGGGCGCAATGTATTTCCATGGGACATGCAGACAGGTCTCAACCGCCGTATGAATACCGGCGTCATGGCTGGCTTTAAACAGCTCTGCCGCCAGTTCCGGCTGCATAAACGGTTCGCCGCCGGAAAGCGTAAGACCGCCGCCGCTGCGATCGTAAAAAGGTTTATCGCGCAGTACCGTCGCCATGATCTCATCGACGCTTTTTATTTCGCCGCACACGGTTAACGCTTGTGTGGGGCAGCAATGCGCCAGGATGGAAAAATGGGCGTCGGTCAGTTTCTCGCGATGGATGAGCAGGCCGTTTAGCGCGCGCTCAATGACGTCCGGCGCGGCTTGCGCGCACAGGTCGCATCCTTCGAGACACAGCCGCGCGTCGTATAACAGATCCTGAGCGCGGGCGCGGCTTTCCGGGTTCTGGCACCAGCGACAGCCCAACGAACAGCCTTTGAGAAATACTACGGTACGGATACCGGGGCCATCGTGGGTAGAATAGCGCTGAATATTGAAGATCATAAACGGCCTCTCTTATTTCATATAAAGATTAAATTACTTTCGAATGAAAGCTGTCTTGATGTGCGTCAACGAATGGAGAGGTTCTGACAAAGAGGCGTTAAATGAGGTACAACATCACGGTTTGAGGCTGTGATATGGCGTTTAAGATGATGCCGCGCTGCTTGAGCCGATCGTCAGTCGGAGCTTGGGTAAGCTGGCTTTGCGTCTGATGACAGTAATTATCTGTTGATACAGCACGGCCATAAACCGTGCTTTGGTATGTTTATCCGTAAAGTGGCTACTGTCCGCAGACTTCACAGCCGGGGTTGCGCATTAACTTCATTTCGCGGAACTGACAGGTCATCGCATCGTACATGACGATTTTTCCGCTGGCAGGCTGACCGTAATGCGCCAGCAGCTTAATGGCCTCCATTGCCTGTAGCGAACCGATCACGCCAATCAGCGGCGCCATCACCCCTGCCTCTACGCAGGTCAGAGCGTTTTCGCCAAACAGACGGCTCAGGCAGCGGTAACAGGGTTCGTTTTCCCGATACGTAAAGACGGTAACTTGTCCTTCCATACGAATTGCCGCGCCGGAGATTAGCGGCACTTTCGCGGTATAGCACCCGGCGTTAAGTTGATTACGTACGCTAACGTTATCAGTACAGTCCAGTACCAGCGAATGCCCGGCAATCAGGCTGGTCATAGCGTCGTCGTCCAGCCGCGCGTTAACGGGCGTAATGGTAATATGCGGGTTGATTCGCGCCAGCGCGTCGCGGGCGGACTCAACCTTTGGCTGCCCGACCGTGGCGTCGCTGTGCAAGGTTTGACGCTGGAGATTGGAAACGGAAACGGTATCAAAATCGAGTAGCGTCAGTTGCCCGACGCCAGCGCCGGCCAGATACTGCGTTGCCGCGCAGCCGAGTCCGCCCAGCCCGACCACTAATACCCGCGCATCTTTTAACGCTTCCTGCCCTTCAAAATCGAAGCCGCGCAGAATAATTTGTCGATTATAGCGCAGCATCTCCTGGTCGCTAAGTTCCGCCATTACAGGCCTCCGAACAGAGCATTAAACGGCTCGACTTCCACCCATTCTCCCGGCTCAACATTGCCGCGTTCACGCTCCAGCACAATAAAGCAGTTGCCCAGACTAAACGAGCTGAAAATATGTGAGCCCTGGTGTCCGGTGGTCGTGACCTCCAGTTCGCTGTTGGCGCTACGTTGCAGGATGCCGCGCTGGAAATCGAGACGCCCCGGCGTTTTCTTCAGGCGAGATGTTGTGCGTACACGCTGGCGCGGCGGTACAGCGCTTGCCGTGTTGCCGCCAAGCTTCGCCAGTAAAGGCTGAACCAGTTGATAAAACGTGAGCGCCGCAGAGACTGGATTCCCCGGCAGGCCACAGAACCAGCTATTACTGAGTTTGCCGAAGGCAAACGGTTTGCCTGGCTTGATAGCCAGCTTCCAGAAGGCGATTTCGCCCAGCTCCTCAAGGATGGTTTTGGTATAGTCCGCTTCACCAACCGAGACGCCGCCGGAGCTTATCACTACATCGGCCTGGCTGTCGGCGTCGATAAATGCGGCGCGAAGCTTACCGGGATCGTCAGGAATAATGCCTAAATTGATCACTTCGCAGCCAAGCTGTTGCAGCATCAAATGTATAGTTAGACGGTTAGTGTCATAAATTTGTCCCGCCTCCAGCGGTTGGCCCGGAAGCTGGAGCTCGTCGCCGGTCGAGAACAGCGCTACGCGCACTTTACGTACAACCTGCGCATCGGCAATTCCCAGCGACGCCAGCACTGGCAGTTCGGCAGTAGTCAGGCGCGTACCGGCCGGAAAGACCACCGCATCCTGGCGAATATCCTCGCCGCGGCGGCGGATGTTTTGTCCGCAACGAACATCGGCGGTAAAACGCACGCCGTCATCGGTTTGTTCCGTCTGCTCTTGCATGACTACCGCCTCGCAACCTGCCGGTACCGGGGCGCCGGTCATAATGCGAATGCAGGTTCCCGCAGGCCACTCTCCCTGGTAAGGCTGACCGGCAAATGCTTTGCCGGCGACGGGCAGCGGCTTATCGGCGGACAAATCCGCCACGCGTACCGCATAACCATCCATAGCTGAATTATCAAAGCCGGGGACATCGAGGGGAGAAACGATATCGGTCGCCAGGATGCGGCCAAAGCAGTTCACCAGCGGCAACGTTTCTACGGCGGTGAGCGGGGTAATACGTGAAAGCATCTGGGTCAGCGCCGTTTCAAGCGGCATCAATCCGGCGGAAAATTCCATGAACATACTCCTGCGAGGCAAAATCGAATCCGGCTATTATGTCAGAAAACAGTGGCGGGCAGTATGCTACCTCGGTCTTAGAGACGGCCTTGCGCCTTTACATACCTTACGCATCTTTCTATATTCAAAAATCGAATGAATAACTCACAACAATTCTGATAGTTATAGTAAAAGTTGTGTGCCACCGTTAATGGACCCTAAAAATGAATAAAGCAGTGATTGCGATTCACGGCGGCGCAGGCGCGATTGCTCGCGCGCAAATGAGCCATGAGCAGGAGCTACGCTATATCCAGGCGCTGTCAGAGATTGTCGAAAGCGGGCAAAAGATGCTGGAAGCGGGTGACAGCGCGCTTGATGTAGTGACGGAAGCGGTGCGCCTGCTGGAAGCGTGTCCGCTCTTCAATGCGGGTATCGGCGCGGTCTATACCCGAGACGGAACTCATGAACTGGATGCCTGCGTGATGGACGGCAATACCCTGAAAGCCGGAGCCGTCGCGGGCGTGAGTCATGTTCGCCATCCTGTGCTCGCCGCCAGACTGGTGATGGAGCGCAGCCCGCATGTACTCATGGTGGGGGAAGGGGCGGAAAACTTTGCCTTTTCACAGGGGATGGCGCGCGTTTCGCCGGATATCTTTTCCACCCCGGCGCGTTACGAGCAATTACTGGCCGCGCGTGCGGCGGGCGAAATGGCGCTCGATCACAGCGGCGCGCCGCTGGACGAAACGAAAAAAATGGGTACAGTCGGCGCGGTGGCGCGGGATAAATTCGGCAATCTGGCGGCGGCAACGTCTACCGGCGGGATGACCAATAAATTGCCCGGGCGCGTCGGCGACAGCCCGCTGGTCGGCGCCGGGTGTTATGCCAACAACGCCAGCGTCGCCGTTTCCTGTACCGGAACGGGAGAGGTCTTTATTCGCACGCTCGCGGCTTACGATATCGCCGCATTGATGGAATATGGCGGACTCAGCCTTGCCGACGCCTGTGAGCGCGTGGTGATGGAAAAATTACCGGCGCTGGGCGGCAGCGGTGGATTAATCGCCGTTGATCACGAAGGTAATGTCGCGTTGCCGTTTAACAGCGAAGGGATGTATCGCGCTTGGGGATATGCCGGGGATACGCCTACCACAGGAATTTACCGGGAATAAGGAGCCGCAGGTGCCGCACAGCGATGAACTGGATAGCCGCGATGTTCTGTCCGTCAGTGGGCTGAATATCGCGTTTCACCACGAAGGGCAACAGGTAGACGCCGTGCGTAATGTGTCATTACGCCTGAAGCGTGGAGAGACTCTGGCGATTGTCGGCGAGTCGGGCTCGGGAAAATCGGTGACGGCGCTGGCGTTAATGCGGCTGATTGAGCAGTCGGGCGCGAACGTGCGCTGCGGCGAAATGCTGTTGCGTCGGCGTAATCGCCAGGTGATTGAGCTGTCTGAGCAGAGTGACGCGCAGATGCGGCGTGTGCGCGGCGCGGATATCGCCATGATTTTCCAGGAGCCAATGACCTCGCTCAACCCGGTATTTACCGTTGGCGAGCAAATTGCCGAATCTATTCGTTTGCATCAGGGCGCCAGCCACGAAGAGGCGCTGGCGGAAGCGAAACGTATGCTCGAACAGGTACGGATCCCGGAGTCGCAGGCGATTTTATCGCGTTATCCGCATCAGCTTTCCGGCGGGATGCGCCAGCGAGTCATGATCGCGATGGCGCTATCCTGTCGTCCGGCGGTATTGATTGCCGATGAACCCACCACGGCGCTGGATGTCACTATCCAGGCGCAAATTCTGCAACTTATCAAAGTGTTGCAGCAAGAGATGTCGATGGGCGTGATTTTTATCACCCACGACATGGGCGTCGTGGCGGATATCGCCGATCGCGTGCTGGTGATGTATCAGGGCGGGGCCGTGGAAACCGGCAGCGTAGAGCAGATTTTCCATGCGCCGACGCATCCTTATACCCAAACGTTACTGGCGGCCGTCCCTCAGCTTGGCGCGATGCGCGGCCACTCGCTGCCACGCCGTTTCCCGTTGATTTCCGCTGACGAACCGGCCCTTTATGAATCGCAGATTGAGCAAGACACGGTGGTGGAAGGCGAGCCTATTCTTCAGGTTCGGGGGCTGGTGACGCGATTCCCGCTGCGTAGCGGTCTCTTTAACCGCGTTACGCGTGAAGTTCATGCCGTTGAGAATATCAGTTTCGATCTCTGGCCCGGCGAAACGCTATCGCTGGTGGGCGAGTCCGGTAGCGGAAAATCGACGACCGGACGCGCGCTGCTGCGGTTGGTTGAATCCCGGCAGGGGGAGATTATCTTTAACGGCCAGCGCATTGACTCGCTGTCTGCGGGCAAACTCCAGCCGTTGCGCCGCGATATTCAATGTATTTTCCAGGACCCTTACGCCTCGCTCGACCCGCGCCAGACCGTGGGGTATTCCATTATGGAACCTTTACGGATTCATGGCCTGGGGCAGGGGGACGCTGCGGCAAAGCGCGTGGCCTGGTTGCTTGAGCGTGTCGGATTACGTCCTGAACATGCCTGGCGTTATCCGCATGAGTTTTCCGGCGGTCAACGTCAGCGCATCTGCATAGCTCGCGCGCTGGCATTGAATCCTAAAGTGATTATTGCTGATGAGGCGGTCTCCGCGCTGGATGTTTCCGTTCGCGGACAGATCATTAATTTACTGCTTGATTTACAACGGGAAATGGGGATCGCCTACCTGTTTATTTCGCATGATATGGCGGTCGTGGAGCGAATTAGCCATCGCGTAGCGGTGATGTATCTTGGTCAAATTGTTGAAATGGGGCCGCGGCGCGCCGTTTTTGAAAATCCGCAGCATCCTTATACGCGTAAATTGATGGCGGCGGTGCCGGTTGCCGATCCCTCCAGACACCGGCCGCGGCGCGTTCTGCTATCAGATGATATACCCAGCAATATTCATAAACGTGGCGAAGAGACGCCCGCCGTTTCATTACAGTTGGTCGGGCCGGGACATTATGTTGCGCGGCCGCTGCAGGATAATGCGCTCTCGCGCTTATAACATTCAGACAGGCAGGGTTTCAGGAGAACAACATGACGCAATTTATTACGCATAAATGGCTGGCGGCGCTGGGACTGGCCTCATCCATTGCGGCTTTTCCGGCCCTGGCGGCCAAAGATGTGGTGGTGGCGGTAGGGTCTAATTTCACCACGCTCGATCCGTATGACGCCAACGATACGCTCTCGCAGGCGGTGGCGAAGTCATTTTATCAGGGGCTGTTTGGCCTGGATAAAGACATGAAGGTAAAAAACGTCCTGGCGAAAGGCTATACCGTTTCTGATGACGGTCTGACCTACACCATTACCCTACGACAGGGGGTGAAATTTCAGGACGGCGCGGATTTTGATGCGGCGGCGGTGAAAGCGAATCTCGATCGCGCCAGCAATCCGGATAACCACCTCAAGCGTTATAACCTGTATAAAAATATCGCAAAAACGGAGGTTGTCGATCCGGCAACGGTAAAAATTACCCTGAAACAGCCGTTCTCCGCTTTCATTAATATTCTGGCGCACCCGGCGACGGCGATGATCTCGCCGCAAGCGCTGGAAAAATATGGCAAGGATATTGGTTTTCATCCGGTCGGTACCGGTCCATACCAGCTTGAAACCTGGAATCAGACCGACTTTGTCAAAGTGAAAAAGTTCGCCGGTTACTGGCAGCAGGGCTTACCCAAGCTGGATTCTATTACCTGGCGTCCGGTTACTGACAACAATACCCGCGCGGCGATGCTGCAAACCGGCGAAGCGCAATTTGCTTTTCCTATCCCTTATGAGCAGGCCGCGTTACTGGCGAAAAATAAAAACCTCGAACTGGTCGCCAGCCCGTCCATTATGCAGCGTTATATCAGTATGAATGTGACGCAGAAACCGTTTGATAATCCTAAGGTGCGTGAGGCGTTGAATTACGCTATCAATCGTCAGGCGCTGGTTAAAGTGGCGTTTGCCGGATACGCCACGCCGGCGACGGGCGTGGTGCCGCCGTCGATAGCCTATGCGCAAAGCTATCAGCCGTGGCCCTATGATCCGGCTAAAGCGCGCGAACTGTTGAAAGAGGCGGGGTATCCAGACGGTTTCAGTACCACGCTGTGGTCATCGCACAACCATAGCACCGCGCAAAAAGTGTTGCAGTTTACCCAACAGCAACTGGCGCAGATTGGCATTAAAGCCCGGATAACCGCGATGGACGCCGGCCAGCGCGCCGCGGAAGTCGAGGGCAAAGGGCAAAAAGAGAGCGGCGTGCGAATGTTCTATACCGGCTGGTCGGCGTCGACGGGCGAAGCTGACTGGGCGTTATCGCCGCTCTTCGCATCACAAAACTGGCCGCCGACGCAGTTTAATACTGCTTTTTACAGCAACAAGCAGGTCGACAGCGATTTGGCGGCGGCCTTAAAGACCAACGATCCGCAGGAGAAAACACGACTATACAAAGAGGCGCAGGATATTATCTGGAAAGAGTCGCCCTGGATACCGTTGGTGGTGGAGAAATTGGTTTCTGCGCACAGTAAGAATTTGACCGGTTTCTGGATTATGCCGGATACCGGTTTCAGCTTTGACGATGCGGATTTGAAGTAAGTAATGCGATGGGGCTGGATGGCGCGCGCGTTGTCCGCCATCCGGTAAAAGGTTCGTGTGATGCTTAACTATGTTCTCAAGCGCCTGCTGGGATTAATTCCTACGCTGTTGATTGTGGCAGTGCTGGTGTTTTTATTTGTTCATTTGTTGCCCGGCGACCCGGCGCGGCTGATAGCCGGACCGGAAGCCGACGCGCAGGTGATCGCGCTGGTTCGTCAGCAGCTGGGGCTTGATCAGCCGCTTCATGTCCAGTTTTGGCATTACATCACTCATGTTTTACAAGGCGATTTCGGTACGTCAATGGTTTCCCGCCGCCCGGTTTCTGAGGAGATAGCCAGCCGCTTTTTGCCGACGCTGTGGCTGACGATAACCAGTATGATATGGGCGGTTCTGTTTGGCATGGCGATCGGCATCGCCGCCGCCGTGTGGCGTAATCGCTGGCCTGACCGGGTAGGAATGACGCTTGCCGTGACCGGCATTTCTTTCCCGGCTTTTGCGCTGGGAATGTTGTTAATGCAGATTTTTTCCGTGGATCTGGGCTGGCTACCGACCGTGGGGGCGGATAGCTGGCAACATTATATTTTACCCTCCCTGACGCTTGGCGCGGCGGTGGCATCAGTCATGGCGCGTTTTACGCGCTCCTCGTTTGTCGATGTCCTGAGCGAGGATTACATGAGGACCGCGCGGGCGAAAGGCGTCAGTGAAACGTGGGTGGTGTTAAAACATGGCCTGCGCAATGCGATGATCCCGGTCGTCACCATGATGGGACTGCAATTTGGCTTTCTGCTTGGCGGATCGATCGTCGTCGAAAAAGTGTTTAACTGGCCGGGGCTTGGGCGATTACTGGTCGACTCGGTCGACATGCGCGACTACCCCGTGATTCAGGCGGAAGTGCTGCTGTTTTCTCTGGAATTTATTCTTATCAACTTAGTGGTGGATGTCCTCTATGCCGCCATTAATCCGGCTATCAGGTATAAGTAAGGATGCGATTATTTAACTGGCGCCGTCAGGCGATTTTACATGCTATGCCGGTGGTAAAACCCGACCAGATACGCACGCCATGGCGGGAGTTCTGGCGTCGTTTTCGCCGCCAGCATGTCGCGTTGGTCGCCGGGGGATTCGTACTGGCGTTAATTCTGGTGGCGATTTTTGCCCGCTGGCTGACGCCCTACGATGCGGAAAACTATTTTGACTACGATAGCCTGAACAATGGCCCCTCTTTGCAGCACTGGTTTGGCGTTGACTCGCTGGGAAGAGACATCTTTAGCCGGGTTCTCGTTGGGGCGCAGATCTCACTGGCGGCGGGCGTGTTCGCGGTATTTATCGGCGCGATAATCGGCACGGTGTTGGGATTGCTGGCGGGATATTATGAAGGCTGGTGGGATCGTTTCATTATGCGCATTTGCGATGTGCTGTTCGCCTTCCCCGGCATTTTGCTGGCGATTGCCGTTGTGGCGGTGTTAGGCAGCGGTATTGCTAATGTGATCGTTGCGGTGGCGATTTTCTCTATTCCGGCGTTTGCACGTCTGGTGCGCGGAAATACCCTGGTCTTAAAACAGCAGACGTTTATTGAGTCTGCCCGCAGTATCGGCGCCAGCGACACGACGATTTTGTTTAGCCATATCTTGCCGGGAACGGTCTCGTCAATTGTGGTTTTCTTTACGATGCGTATCGGTACGTCAATTATTTCCGCGGCAAGCCTGTCATTTCTCGGATTAGGCGCGCAGCCGCCAACGCCGGAGTGGGGAGCGATGCTCAATGAAGCGCGGGCGGATATGGTCATCGCGCCGCACGTAGCGCTCTTCCCGGCGGTGGCGATTTTCCTGACTGTGCTGGCGTTTAACCTGTTAGGCGACGGGTTGCGCGATGCGCTGGACCCGAAGATTAAGGGGTAAGCCAGCCCGGTGGCGTTGACGCCTGGCGGGCCTGGAACGGGCTCGCCAGGTGGGGTAACACATCCGGCACCCGCGCCGGGGGAGGTGGCGTTAAACCCGACTGCCCCACAAATCATATTCGTCGGCGTTTTCCACTTTCACGCGCACGATATCGCCCGGCTTGACGTTGGTTTCGCCGTTCAAATAGACCGCGCCGTCAATTTCCGGCGCATCCGCCATGCTACGCCCGATAGCGCCTTCTTCGTCAACCTCATCGACGATCACCAGAATTTCGCGGCCCACTTTTTCCTGCAAGCGCTCAGCGGAGATTTGCTGTTGCAGTTGCATAAAGCGGTTCCAGCGCTCTTCTTTCACCTCTTCCGGCACCTGATCCGGCAGGTCATTCGCGCCTGCGCCTTCCACCGGGCTGTACTTGAAGCAGCCTACACGATCGAGGCGCGCCTCTTTCAGGAAGTCGAGCAGCATCTGGAAGTCTTCTTCTGTTTCGCCGGGGAAGCCGACAATAAAGGTGGAGCGTAGGGTCAGTTCCGGGCAGATTTCACGCCACTGCTTAATGCGCGCCAGTTGGCGGTCAACGGAACCGGGACGTTTCATCAGTTTAAGAATCCGCGGGCTGGCATGTTGCAGCGGAATGTCCAGATAGGGCAGGATTTTGCCTTCCGCCATTAGCGGAATCACATCATCAACGTGTGGGTAGGGGTAGACGTAGTGCAGACGTGTCCAGACGCCCAGTTTTGATAACTGTTCGCACAGGCTCACCATACTGGTTTTCACCGGTTCGCCATTATGGAATCCGGTGCGGTGCTTCACATCTACGCCGTAGGCGGAGGTATCTTGCGAAATCACCAGAATCTCTTTGACCCCGGCATCAACCAGACGTTTCGCTTCGCTTAATACGTCGCCAATCGGACGGCTGACCAGATCCCCGCGCATCGACGGGATGATGCAGAACGTGCAGCGGTGATTACAGCCTTCAGAAATTTTCAGATACGCATAATGGCGCGGCGTCAGTTTTACACCCTGTTCCGGTACGAGGCTTAAAAATGGATTGTGCTTCGGCTTCGGTACGTAATGATGTACGTGCTGCAGAACTTGCTCATAGCTATGCGGCCCGGTGATTTCCAGTACTTTCGGATGCACTTCGCGGATCTGATCTTCTTTTGCGCCCAGGCAGCCGGTGACGATTACCTTACCGTTTTCGTTCAGCGCTTCGCCAATGGCTTCCAGCGACTCTTGTACCGCGCTGTCAATAAAGCCACAGGTATTAACGATAACCATATCCGCATCGTCATAGCGTGGCACAACGTCATAGCCTTCGGTACGCAGCTCAGTCAGGATGCGTTCCGAATCAACGAGGTTTTTCGGACAGCCCAGGGAAACGAAGCCGATCTTTGGCTGGTGGGTTACATTACTCATAGCTTAAAAAGTGTTCATTTATTGGAATGGTCAGGGCAGGGATTCTACAGATATCCGAACAAAAATTGTATCGCAATCTCATCAGGAGCGGCGGCATCAACCGTTGTGGTTGTCAGCAAAAGGTGAAAAAGGGCAATTCTAAGAAAATTCTTGATCTCTGACACCCCTTTGTCTAAAAAACGACCATACTATTAAGTTGAACCCTGGTAGAAAAGAGGAGGAAAAAAGGTATGGTCGTTGACAGACTGAGAACCGATCTTCTCAACAAGCTGATAAACGCGCGTATCGATCTTGCCGCTTATCTGCAATTGCGAAAAGCGAAGGGGTATATGTCAGTCAGCGAAAGTGACACTCTGCGTGACAATTTTTTTGAACTGAATCGCGAGCTCCACGATCACGCTTTACGGCAGGGACTGCATCTCGATCAGGAAGAGTGGAACGCGCTGCGCCGTGCCGAAGGCGCGCTTGCAGCCGCCGCCGTTTGTTTAATGAGCGGACACCATGATTGTCCGACCTTTATTGCCGTCAACGCAGATAAACTTGAAAACTGTCTGACAACTTTGACGCTGAGTATTCAGAGTCTGAAAGCACATTCACCGCTTACACAGGTCTGAATAAGGGGGAGGCGACTCCCCCTTTTTACCGGACCGCGCCGCTTAATGTTTTGTAAAAATAAACCCGACCTCTTGCGATGCTGACTACGCTTTAACGCAGAGCCCTGAAGGAGGCGGTATGCGTCGAATACTTCTCGCGATAGTTTCATTCTCTCTTTTCTCTTCATGGGCGAACGCCAATCTTGCGCCGGTGAACGTTGAGGTGCTGCAAACCCGACTCGATCACCCGTGGTCGCTGGCTTTTTTGCCGGATAACCGTGGGATGCTCATTACCCTGAAAGGGGGACAACTGCGCCACTGGCAGGTGGGACGGGGACTTTCCGAACCGCTGGCTGGCGTACCGAAAGTGTGGGCAAACGGGCAGGGAGGTTTGCTGGACGTCGTGCTGGCGCCTGACTTTGCCCAGTCTCGCCGCGTCTGGCTGAGCTATGCTGAAGCTGACCGCGAAGGAAACGCCGGTACGGCAGTCGGTTTTGGACGGCTGAGCGACGATCTTCAGCGTCTGGAGCATTTTCGTACCGTGTTTCGCCAGATGCCTAAGCTGTCTACCGGCAACCATTTCGGCGGACGTATGGTATTCGATGCGCAAGGGTTTCTTTTTATTGCCCTGGGTGAAAATAACCAGCGCGCTACCGCGCAGGATTTGGATAAATTACAGGGTAAGCTGGTGCGCCTGACCGGGCAGGGCGAAATTCCGCCGGATAATCCGTTTGTGCATCAGGCGGGCGCGCGTCCGGAAATCTGGTCTTACGGTATTCGTAATCCGCAGGGGCTGGCCATCAATCCCTGGAGCGGCGCGCTATGGCTGCATGAACACGGTCCGCGCGGCGGCGATGAAATTAACATCCCGGAAAAAGGCAAAAATTATGGCTGGCCGCTGGCCACATGGGGTGTCAACTATAGTGGTCTGAAAGTGCCGGAAGCCAAAGGTGAAATTGTCGAGGGAACGGAGCAACCGGTTTACTACTGGAAGGATTCTCCGGCGATCAGCGGGATGGCTTTTTATGCCAGCGACGTTTTTGCGCCGTGGCGGCACAAACTGTTTATCGGCGCGCTAAAAGATAAAGAGGTCATTGTGATGCGCGTCGATGGCAATACGGTGACGGAAGAAGGCCGTATTCTGGGTGACAGAAAGCAGCGTATTCGGGATGTGCGTGTCGGACCTGACGGCTACTTATATGTGTTAACCGATGAGTCCGACGGGCAGTTACTCAAGGTAAGTCCTGCAGCCACGCGTTAGGTCACCGGGATCATCACCACTTTGCGAAAAGCAGGGCGCTCGGTAAGCTGCTGATACCAGCGCTCCAGATTCGGGCGCGGCGTCCACTTCAGACCCACGTTCAACAGGTTATAGACGAAAGGCGCAATAGCGATATCGCCGGTGCCAAAGTTATCTCCGGAGAACCACGGCTGGCGGGCCAGAGCATCATCAAGAAGCGCAAACAGGCCATCACACTTTTCGATACCGGCTTCAATTGCCGCCTGATCGCGTTTTTCCGGCGGGGTTCTGACCAGTCCCATCAGGATCACGCGGTGCGCCGGGCTTAACGTCTGATTCGCCCAGTCCATCCATTTTTCGCCCTCCGCACGCCGCGCCGGATTATCAACCCATAGCCGGTTCTGGCCGTATTGCGCCGCCAGATAGCGGACAATGGCATTGGATTCCCACAATAACAGGTCGGTTTCATCATCTTTAAGCAGCGGCACCAGCCCATTAGGATTCATCGCCAGATAGTCGGCATCCTGGTTAACGCCGAATTTTCCGCCTGCCAGAATTTGATCGTATGGCAGTTCCAGCTCTTCAAGCGTCCACAACACTTTTTTAACATTAGTCGAGTTGTTCCGGCCCCACAGCGTAATCATATTAACCCCTTCTGTTTTATCAGGATGATGACAGTAATCGGCCTACCGTGAGATAAACCTAACATTTACACAATGGTCTGTAAAAAAATCGTTATGAAGGAAGCGTAACGGGATGTTATTGCATAAACTTTAAAAACTTTACCAAGTTACGGTTTCTTTAACGTCGTGAGTGCGTTATTACTCACCGCACTTATTACACGGTGGTGTGACGTGTGTTTTTGGAATGGATACTCGGGTGGTACTATGACGCAATACGCTTCTTCCCTTCGTAGCCTCGCGGCAGGTTCGGTTCTCTTATTCCTTTTCGCTTCGCCTGTAAAGGCAGAGGAACAAACGATCGCGCCGCCGGGCGTTGATGCGCGAGCCTGGATCTTAATGGATTACGCCAGCGGTAAAGTACTGGCGGAAGGCAACGCCGATGAGAAACTCGACCCTGCCAGTTTGACAAAAATTATGACCAGCTACGTGGTGGGCCAGGCGCTGAAGGCAGGGAAAATCAAGCTAACCGATATGGTAACGGTGGGCAAAGATGCCTGGGCGACGGGGAACCCGGCGCTACGTGGGTCGTCGGTGATGTTTCTGAAGCCAGGCGATCAGGTGTCGGTTGCGGATCTTAATAAAGGCATCATCATTCAGTCAGGTAATGATGCCTGTATCGCGCTTGCCGACTACGTTGCCGGAAGCCAGGAGTCCTTTATCGGCCTGATGAACGCCTATGCGAAACGACTGGGGTTAACCAATACAACCTTCCAGACGGTACACGGTCTTGATGCGCCAGGGCAGTTCAGTACCGCTCGCGATATGGCGTTGCTCGGCAAGGCCTTGATTCACGATGTGCCTGACGAATACGCCATTCATAAAGAGAAAGAATTTACTTTTAATAATATTCGTCAACCGAACCGCAACCGCCTGTTGTGGAGCACCAATCTGCATGTCGACGGCATGAAAACGGGGACAACGGCTGGCGCTGGGTATAACCTTGTCGCCTCCGCCACCCAGGGCGATATGCGCCTGATCTCTGTCGTGCTGGGGGCGAAAACGGACCGTATTCGTTTTAATGAGTCAGAAAAACTGCTGACCTGGGGTTTCCGCTTCTTTGAAACGGTCACGCCGATTAAACCTGACGCGACATTCGTGACGCAACGGGTCTGGTTTGGCGATAAGCGTGAGGTCAATTTAGGGGCGGGCGATGCGGGGTCTGTGACGATTCCGCGTGGGCAGCTTAAAAACCTGAAGGCCAGCTTTACGTTGAACGAACCACAGCTCACGGCGCCGTTGAAGAAAGGGCAGGTTGTCGGCACCATCGATTTCCAGCTTAACGGAAAATCCATTGAGCAACGCCCGTTAATGGTGATGGAAAACGTCGAGGAGGGGGGATTTTTCAGCCGGATGTGGGATTTTGTGCTGATGAAACTCCATCAGTGGTTTGGCAGTTGGTTCTCGTAAAATAACTCCGTTGCCGGGTGCGCGTCGCATCCGGCAAACCTGCGGTTAATACATCAGAGTAATTTGTTGCGCTTTAGCGTAGGCCACAAAGGCCTCATCGGGACGGCGGTCGCTGATAATCGTATCAAAGCGTGATAATTCCCCCATCCGCGCCGGACGTACCTTGCCGAATTTACTGTGATCCACCACCAGTACGTGGCACTGTGCCATTGTCATTGCCCAATGTTTTACCGGCAGCTCTTCCAGATTAAAGCAGGTAGCGCCTTTACTGGTATGAACCCCGGCGGCGGAATAAAACGCGATATCCGGACAAATATTGTTTAACGTTTCATGGAAATCAAGCGGTTTGAAAATGGCGTTGCTGGCGTGAAACTCCCCGCCGCTCAGGATGGCGCGGCAATGGGGTTTGTCCTGCAGCGCCAGAAAGGTATTAAGTGAATAGCACACCGCCGTAAAGGGAAGGTCATTATCAATGGCTTCAATGATCCACGGCGTGGTGGTGCCGCAGTCAATAAATACCGTCTGATGCGCTTGTACCAGGCCCGCAGCCAACTGAGCGGCTCGGCGTTTTTCTTCCACCAGACGAGATTTTTGATCGCTTAACAGATAATGACTGGCGCTGCGGGGCTCCAGTACGATATAGCCGCCCAGCAATACGACAGGCGCGCTTTTATGGTTCAGGTCGCGACGAATGGTCATTTCAGAGACGCCCAACAGGGTCGCGGCTTCTTTTAGATGAAGTTTATCGCTGCGTTTTAAGGCCTGCAGCAATTGACCAATACGCTCGTCGCGTCGCGTTTCCATAGTTCCCCTGGAGAGTTAAATAAGCGCTCCGCACCATACAGAGCGCTTAATATTACTCTTTTTTTCGCTGGTTAGTCACGTACCCAGCCTTTTCGAATGGGCAATGCGAAACAGAAACGGTAACAACGTTGCAGCGCCTGGTAGAGCGGCGCGCCGTACCATTGCCAGATCAGCTGTGCGCTCAGGCAGCCAAGCATCGCTACCAGCAGCGCGCCAATCATATCTAACGGCCAGTGTACGCCGAGATAGACGCGCGACCAGGCGATGGTAATAGCTATCGCCATCATCACGATGCCTGACCAGAGGCGGTGCCAGAACAAAAACGCCAGCGCAAAGGTAAAAATCACCGTACCGTGATCGCTGGGGAACGAGTCATCGGCGGCATGATGCAGGAAGTTATAGCCGATATGATCGACAAACGGACGGTCGTGCGGGAAAAGGTGTCCCATTGTCCAGGAGACCGCCAGACTGATAATCAGCGCGATGCCGATTTTAACGATCAGCTGGCGCTGGGCGCAGACCCGATCGCGGGGACCCCACAGCCAGAGTACCACGGCTAAGAGCGGGACGATGTTGATGACATCTTTGGCGATAAAGATAGCGAGCGAAATTGTCCACTGCGCGGAATCAGGCGTGGCGTTAATAAAATAAAACAGCGAGTTGTTAAGGTTTTCCAGCATAACATCCAGGCTCGGAGCAATGAAATCAAAAGGGATAGCCAGCTCATCCCCGTGCAAACTGAGCATAAATGCAGCGTAACAGAGAGGAAAAGCAGTATTGTCTTATTTGGCGGCAACATGAAGAGATTTAAGACAATGGCATAAAATAACGTTGATGATAACGGCGCAAACTTAAATTAACCTTAAAGTACGCAAGCGCTAAGCGGCTTTCTGTAAAAATGTGCGCTATTTCCCTTGCAGCCTCATAATTCGCTATCTCAGTTCCCCGACTTTCATTACACTCTGCGCGGTTTTTATTGGCGAAGAGATGGTATGCAGAATCGTTTACAATCAGGCGGCAGGCTGGGACGTCAGGCGCTGCTTTTTCCTCTCTGTCTGGTGCTGTACGAGTTTTCTACTTATATTGGCAACGACATGATCCAGCCGGGTATGCTGGCGGTGGTTGAGCAGTATCAGGCGGGCCTGGACTGGGTTCCGACGTCCATGACCGCTTATCTGGCGGGCGGTATGTTCTTACAGTGGCTGCTTGGCCCGTTGTCTGACCGGATTGGCCGTCGTCCCGTGATGCTGGCAGGCGTCGTGTGGTTTATTATCACCTGCCTGGCGACGTTACTGGCGAAAAACATCGAACAATTTACATTCCTGCGTTTTTTGCAAGGGATTAGCCTGTGTTTTATCGGCGCTGTAGGGTATGCCGCGATTCAGGAATCCTTTGAGGAAGCGGTGTGTATAAAAATTACCGCGCTGATGGCGAACGTGGCGTTAATCGCGCCGCTACTGGGACCACTGGTTGGGGCGGCATGGGTGCATGTTCTGCCGTGGGAGGGGATGTTTATTTTATTTGCCGCACTGGCCGCTATCGCCTTTTTCGGGCTACAGCGCGCAATGCCGGAGACCGCCACGCGGCGGGGCGAAACGTTGTCATTTAAGGCGCTGGGCCGTGACTATCGGCTGGTGATAAAAAACCGGCGGTTCGTCGCAGGGGCGTTAGCGCTGGGATTTGTCAGCCTGCCGCTGTTGGCCTGGATTGCGCAGTCGCCGATTATCATCATTAGCGGCGAACAGCTCAGCAGCTATGAATATGGTCTGCTGCAGGTGCCCGTTTTTGGCGCGCTCATTGCCGGTAATCTGGTGTTGGCGCGTTTAACCTCCCGACGTACGGTTCGCTCGCTGATCGTGATGGGCGGCTGGCCTATCGTCGCGGGGCTGATCATCGCCGCGGCGGCGACGGTGGTTTCATCCCATGCTTATTTATGGATGACGGCGGGATTAAGCGTATACGCTTTTGGCATTGGGTTGGCGAATGCCGGACTGGTGCGCCTGACGCTCTTCTCCAGCGATATGAGTAAAGGAACGGTCTCGGCGGCGATGGGAATGCTACAAATGCTGATTTTTACCGTTGGCATTGAAGTCAGTAAACACGCCTGGTTAAGCGGCGGCAATGGGCTATTTAGCCTGTTTAATCTGGCAAACGGTATTCTTTGGCTACTGCTGATGCTGGTCTTCTTAAAAGATAAGCGGACGGGGAATTTGCAAACAGTCTGAGAGAGCGGCTACGCCTGATAAGCTTTCTGTTATCAGGCATAGAGAGGCATCCGCTAGATGTTAAACGGCGGCTCGTTGTTTAATACGCTGTCGATGATATCCAGCACGCCTTCCTGGTTGTTCGATCCGGCGCGGTATTTCGCCGCCGCCGCGACCGCTTCGCTGGCGTGCGACATGGCAAAACTAAACCCGGCCTGACGCAGCATCTCAATATCGTTGCCGCCGTCGCCGAATACCACCACTTCACTATCATGAATGCCCCAGCGCTGCTGTAACAGACGCAGGCCGTTGGCTTTATGCACGCCGGGAATTATTAAATCAATACTGCCATAGCCGGTATGAACGGGGACCATGATATCGCCAATGGCGTCGTGCAGCGCCGCCTGTACTTCCGGTATCCGTTCATCGGTAATATTAAGGCCGAATTTGAAAAAGACATCGTTGATGTTATTAAAATTATCCACAAACTCCAGACGATGATAATACATTGCCGCAACGGCTTTTAACGCATCGTTGTACCGTTTCAGCGTATAGGCGCTGTTTTTTCCACAGGCGATAATCTCCACATCGGCGCGTGTGAGCAGGTGTTCGACAACCGTCTGGAAGTCGGCTTTTGTCAGCTCGCCGTTAAAAATATCCTCTCCTTCGCTGACCACCCAACCGCCGTTTTCCGCGACAAAAGCGATTTCGTGCGCAATTTCCGGAAAGAACGAGATTAACTGGTAATACTGGTTGCCGCTGGCCACGACAAAGCGAATGCCTTGCCGCTTCATTTGTTGGTACTGCGCCATAAACCGGTCACGGTTATAGGTTTTTTGATCGCTCAGAAAAGTGCCGTCCATGTCGACGGCGATTAATTTGATACTCATGCGTTATGCTCCATCACCGGTTGCGGAGTCGATACAGGTTTGGCGACGGCCTTCGCCACCAGCGCCGCCAGAATAACCAGCGCCAGCACAACCATCATGGCGCTGCGTAATCCATAATGCTCTCCCAGATAGCCCAACAGCGGCGGCCCGACCAAAAACGCCAGATAGCCGGTCGTGGCGACAACGCTCACGCGCGTCGGCGCGTCGGGACCGGTATCGCTGGCGGCGGAAATGGTCAGCGGGAAGCCGAGCGAAGCGCCTAAGCCCCAAAGAATGACCGAGACGCCGGCGACCCAGTCGCTATCGACAAAAATAATCAGGCCAATGCCCAGCGCTCCCATCAACGCGCTGGCGCGAACAACCGTCACCCGGCTATAGCGGTCAATAAACCAGCCGCCGGTAAAGCGGCCAACGGTCATACCAAGCGTGAAACCGGCGTAGATCAGAGAGCCGGAGGTTGGGCTAAAACCGTGTCCGTCTACCATCAGTAGCGGCAGCCAGTCATTCGCAGAGCCTTCGGCGAATGCCATTGCCAGCACCACCACGCCAATAAGCAAAAGCTGGATGTCCCGATAAAAAGGTAATCCTTTTTCCTGAAGGTGAGCATCTTCCGATGCGTTTTTACCCGTACCGTCAGGGATCGCCCGAATGGCGATAAAAATGGGCGCGATCGCCACGGCAGCCGCGAGGATGATATGGATGTTAGCCGGGACGCTTAATGCGGTTAACGCCATGCCGACACCAGCGCCCGCCAGCGTGCCGAAACTGTAGAAACCATGCATCATCGGCAGAACGGTTTTATTCAGCTCGCGTTCGACCGCCGCGCCTTCGACATTAATCGCCACTTCGGCGGCGCCAAAACTGGCGCCGAAAACGGCTAATCCAAGGGCAAAAATCAGCGGCGAGGCGCACCACAGCGCGACGCTAAGAATAACCATCCCGGTTACTGCGCAGGTCATCGTCGTGCGAATAACCTTCCGGGTGCCAAATCGTTTCACCAGCCAGGCGGAACAAAGAATACCGCTCATTGAACCGATAGAAAGCCCGAATAAGACCGCCCCCATTTCCGCGGTAGAGACGGAAAGAATATCCCGAATAGCAGGCGTTCGGGTTGCCCAGGAGGCCATCAGCAGTCCGGGTAAAAAGAAGAACATAAACAGCGCCCAGGTACGGCGTTTTAAGGCGTTACGTGAGGAGAGGACGGTCATAGCGTCAGGCCAGAAAATAGAAGCGAGAGGTAAACATTAGCAAGCTTGTGTACATTTGTACATATCGTCGTCATACTTCGTTGTGCAGACAGTTTTTACTGTCTGTTTTTTCAGCGTAAGCGGCAGGCTACTATCGCCTGCATCCTGAATGAGATGTGGAACTCATCATGAAAGAAAATGCCGTAAGACGCGCCAATGATCCTAAGCGACGGGAAAAAATAATTCAGGCCACACTGGAAGCGGTAAAGACCTATGGCGTTCATGCCGTGACGCACCGGAAAATCGCCGCTATCGCTCAGGTGCCGCTTGGCTCGATGACCTACTATTTTGCCGGTATGGATGCGTTATTGAGTGAAGCTTTTACACTTTTCACCGAGAACATGTCGCGTCAATACCAGGACTTTTTTGCGCAGGTGACGGATGCGGAGGGGGCGTGCCAGGCGATAACGGAAATGATTTACGGCTCGCAGGTTACGACGCCGGATAATATGGCGTTAATGTATCAGTTATATGCCTATGCCAGCGATAAGCCGGCGTTAAAAATAGTCATGCAAAACTGGATGCAGCGTAGCCAGAATACGCTGGCGCAGTGGTTTGACGCACAGACCGCCCGAGCGCTGGATGCGTTTATCGAGGGGATGACGCTGCATTTTGTAACGGATCGAACGCCGCTGGCGCGTGAAGCGATTTTACAGATGGTAAAGCGAATCGCCGGAGCGTCAATGTCGTGTCACTCTGCGTCAGGCAACAAAAAACCCACCAACCTTGAACCGAAATGGCGGGGTTGATGGGCTCCACAAAATGGGGACATCAAAGAAAAGCAGTGGCAATAGGTATGACTGATGCTTTAACGAAAAGTTCGACCTATTGGCAAAATTTTTTCACTTAAAGGCAAACTTCAGTTTTATCCTAACCCCGGCCAGATGATGACAATAAGCGTCCCCGCCAGCGTTAGCAGAACGTTGGCGATAGCGTAAGTCCCCGCATAACCCAGCGCTGGAATATTACTGCGCGCCGTATCGCTAATGATTTCCATCGCCGGGGCGCAGGTACGCGCGCCCATCATGGCGCCGAACAGCAGCGCCCGGTTCATGCGCAGCACATAAGCGCCAAACAAGAAGCAGATCACCACCGGTACCAGGCTGACGACAAGCCCGGCGATCAGCATTTGTCCGCCAACCGCGCCCAGACCGTTGCTGATACCGCTGCCGGCGCTTAAACCAACGCCTGCCATAAATACCATCAAGCCGAATTCTTTCACCATGTTAAGCGCGCCCTGCGGAATATAACCAAAGGTAGGATGGTTAGCGCGCAGGAAACCGAGCATGATCCCGGCGAACAGCAATCCGGCCGCGTTGCCGATGCCGAAACTAAAATTGCTGAACTGGAAGGTAATCATCCCGATCATTAACCCGATGATAAAAAAAGCGCAGAAGGCGAGCAGGTCCGTCACCTGACTATGGATCGAAATAAAACCAATGCGATCGGCGATGGTTTTTACGCGTCTGGCGTCGCCGCTCACCTGTAACACGTCGCCTTTATTCAGCACGACGTTATCGTCGATAGGCATTTCGATCTGGCTGCGGATGACGCGGTTAAGGAAGCAGCCATGATCGGTCAGCTTGAGCTGAGCGAGGCGGCGACCGACCGCATTGTGGTTTTTCACCACAATTTCTTCCGTCACGATGCGCATATCAAGCAGATCGCGATCAAACACTTCCTTACCATTACGGAAGCTGGGATCGAGCCTGGCGTGCGCGTCCGGATAGCCGACCAGCGCAATCTCATCGCCCATTTGCAGCACCGCATCGCCATCCGGGTTCGCCAGAATACCGTTACGACGAATACGTTCGATATAGCAGCCTGTCTGGCGGTAAATACCCAGCTCGCGCAGGTTTTTTCCGTCAGTCCAGGCCACCAGTTCCGGACCAACCCGATAGGCGCGGATAACCGGCAAATAAACCTTTCGATTAGCATCGGTATCCAGACCGCGCTCGCGAGCAATTTGCTGGGCGCTGGTTTGCAAATCCTGATGCTGCAGTTTAGGCAAGTAGCGCGCGCCCACGATCAGGCTGACCAAGCCAATCAGATAGGTCAGGGCATAGCCCAGGCTCAGATTATCAAGAGCGGAGGAGAGTTGGGTGCTGGCGATGCCGGAATGTCGCAGGGTATCGCCTGCGCCAACCAGCACGGGCGTGGATGTCATTGAGCCGGCCAGCATACCGGCCGTCAGGCCGATATCCCAGCCGAATAGCTTACCAAGGCCTAAGGCGATTAGCAGAGCGCTACCGACCATGACCAGGGCAAGCATCAGATAGTTTTTACCGTCGCGAAAAAAAATCGAAAAAAAGTTGGGGCCAGCCTCGACGCCGACACAAAAAATAAACAGCATAAATCCCAGATTTAGCGCGTCGGTGTTAATACTGAAGTGTTGCTGCCCTAATAATAGAGAGACCACTAAAACGCCAATGGAATTACCAAGTTGGACTGAACCCAGACGTAACTTGCCAAGACACAGGCCAAGAGCCAGGACCACAAATAATAACAGGATGTAATTCCCATTTAACAAATCTGCGACGTTTATATTCACGGAGACTAACTTCTTGTTTACGAGTAAGCTGTTGAAAGAAATGGTAATTTACGCTACTGTTTTTATCATGAATTAAGGGTGCAATCGTATTGCATACAGCATCCAAATAAAAACAACACAACAATATATCCTGCTAGTTTAATCTTATTGCGTACTAACGGCTATAAGAATCGTGCAGGTGTGTTTTTGGCATGGAATGCCACATGACTTTATCTGACTGGATGCCTCACGGCGGAAAGCGTGTTCGATAGAGAGTGTCAGGAGGAACGATTGAAACATAAACACGGGTGGGCAAGCGTTGTCTGCTGCTTTGTACTCTTTATTGTGGTGTGTCTTTCATTAACTATGCATGTACAAGGCGCTTTTCGCGCGGCAGGGCATCCTGAGATTGGACTGTTATTTTTTACGTTGCCTGGTGCGGTGGCCAGTTTTTGTTCTCACCGACGCGAGGTGATCCGACCGCTGATCGGGGCGATGCTGGCGGCGCCGTTTTGCCTGGTGTTAATGCGCGTGGTATTTATGCCTACCCGATCGTTTTGGCAAGAACTGGCGTGGTTATTTAGCGCCGTATTCTGGTGTGCGTTAGGCGCGCTCTGCTATTTGTTTATTAGCAGCCTGTTTAGCCACCGGCGAAAAAAACGCCGATAGCGCCCTCCGGTAGAGGGCGTTGCCAGAGCAATCAGGCGAAAAGATTCAGATTTTCTTTTGCCCATGCTTCAAAATCCGTACAGCCGCCGATATGTTTTTGATCGACAAAAATCTGCGGTACGGTTTCTACAGGTTTACCTACGGTTTTTTCCAAATCCGCTTTAGTAATGCCTTCAGCATGGATATCAATATAGCGGTAGTTGAAATCGTCGCGTTCTTTGCTCAGTTTTTCCGCCAACTCTTTTGCACGCACGCAATAAGGGCACCCTGGGCGGCCAAAAATAACAGTAAACATATCTCTCCTCGAACATAAAGCCAGACGGCGAACAGGTGTTATCATGCCGCGATTTACGGCAGATGAAAAGCAGGTTACGCCTGTTCCTTTGATAACCCAGGGCTATATCTGTTAAGCACGCCGGACCAGAACGTTCTACACTGTGCGTCAGTTAACCGGGAGGCTTGATATGCGCACGATTGGCGTGTTACCCAAAAGCGTACTGATACTGGAATACCTCGGTATGATTTTGCTGGCGCTTGCTCTGCTATCGCTTAATCATTACCTTACGCTGCCCGCGCCGTTCAATACGCCGCTGGCTGGCGTATTGATGGTTTTCCTCGGCGTCGTGTTGATCCTCCCCGCCGCGGTGGCGATGATGTGGCGTATTGCGCAGTTACTGGCGCCGCAGTTGATGAAACGTCCGCCCGACATTTCTTCCCGTTCAGATAGAGAAAAGCATAATGAGTCCGACCATTGAACTTCTTTGTGGCCATCGTTCTATTCGCCATTTCACCGATGAACCCGTGACTGACGCGCAGCGAGAGGCCATTATTGCCGCCGCGCGCAGCACGTCCAGTTCCAGTTTTTTACAGTGCAGCTCTATTATCCGTATTACCGATCGGGCGCTGCGCGAGGCGTTAGTGCCCCTGACGGGCGGGCAAAAGCATGTGGCGCAGGCCGCTGAGTTCTGGGTATTTTGCGCCGATTTTAATCGTCATTTGCAGATCTGCCCTGACGCGCAGTTGGGGCTTGCCGAACAACTGCTGCTCGGTGTCGTCGATACGGCGATGATGGGGCAAAATGCGCTGACGGCGGCGGAATCACTGGGGTTAGGCGGCGTGTATATCGGCGGCATCCGTAACAATATTGAGTCTGTTACCGAACTGTTAAAATTGCCGAAGCATGTATTGCCGCTCTTTGGCCTGTGTTTGGGATGGCCTGCGGATAATCCGGATCTGAAACCGCGCCTGCCTGCCGAGCTTGTGGTTCATGAGAACCAGTATCAACCGCTTGATGAAAAGCTGCTGGCGCGCTATGACGAGCAGTTGGCTGAGTATTATCTGACCCGCGGCAGTAATACGCGACGCGATACCTGGAGCGATCATATCCGTCGCACCCTGATTAAAGAAAATCGCCCATTTATCCTTGAATATTTGCATAAACAGGGCTGGGCGACGCGCTAAAACCTGCGGGCCAGTGTATGATACGCGGGTTTTTCAGGGTTTTCAGCGAGGTGCAGGGTGAAAATTGCCATATTGTCCAGGGATGGAACGCTCTATTCTTGCAAACGTCTGCGCGAAGCGGCGATGCGGCGCGGCCATCTGGTCGAGATACTCGATCCTCTTTCCTGCTATATGAATATTAATCCGGCAGCGTCGTCGATCCATTACAAGGGGCGTCGTCTGCCCCATTTTGACGCCGTTATTCCCCGTATTGGTTCGGCCATTACCTTTTATGGTACCGCTGCGCTACGTCAGTTTGAGCTACTGGGTAGTTATCCGCTGAATGAATCCGTCGCCATTACCCGCGCGCGCGATAAGCTGCGATCGCTACAACTTCTGGCGCGCCAGGGGATCGATCTCCCCATTACCGGGATCGCCCATTCGCCGGATGATACCAGCGATCTTATTAAGATGGTTGGCGGGGCGCCGCTGGTCGTGAAGCTGGTAGAAGGCACGCAAGGGATCGGCGTGGTATTGGCGGAGACGCGTCAGGCTGCTGAAAGCGTTATTGATGCGTTTCGGGGGCTGAATGCCCATATCCTGGTTCAGGAATACATTGCCGAAGCTAAAGGATGCGATATTCGTTGTCTGGTCGTCGGCAATGAGGTTGTGGCGGCGATTGAGCGGTGCGCGAAAGCCGGTGATTTTCGCTCCAATCTTCATCGCGGCGGGGTGGCCAGCATCGCGACGATCACGCCCCGTGAACGGGATATCGCCATCAAAGCCGCACAGACGCTGGGGCTGGATGTGGCGGGCGTCGATATTTTACGCGCCGCGCGCGGGCCGCTGGTGATGGAGGTGAATGCCTCGCCGGGACTGGAAGGTATCGAAAAGACTACGGGCGTGGATATCGCGGGGCGAATGATTCAGTGGATAGAACGTCACGCTACGCCTGAATTTTGCCTTAAAATCGGCGGCTAATCGCAATCGTGGATTCCGCCGTAGTACGAAGCACGCTTTTTGCGTAAGCTGTGTCGGTAATTTTTTCATCGTCATCGTAAGAGGTAGCACATTATTATGATATCACTGGTCGTTCCCACTCTGGATACGTTGCGTCAATGGCTCGACGACCTGGGCATGAATTTCTTCGAATGTGATACCTGCCAGGCGCTGCATTTGCCGCATATGCAGAATTTTGACGGCGTCTACGATGCTAAAATCGATTTGGTGGACAACACCATTCTTTTTTCCGCGATGGCGGAGGTCAGGCCTTCCGCGTTGCTGCCGCTGGCGGCCGATCTCTCTGCTATCAACGCCAGTTCGTTGACGGTAAAAGCCTTTCTCGATATGCAGGATGATAATCTGCCAAAACTGGTTGTGTGCCAGTCTTTATCCGTTATGCAAGGCGTCACCTACGAACAGTTCGAATGGTTTGTTCGCCAAAGTGAAGAGCAGATTTCTATGGTGATCCTTGAGGCCGGGGCGCATCAGCTTCTGTTTAACGCGGAAGAAGACGCGCAAAAAACCAGCGTGGTTGACCATTTTCTTCACTGATCCCTCCCGATAATCAGGCAGTCGCTGCCAGCGCGGCTGCTGTTTACGTTTTTTTATGCTACCGTTAACCTTTATTTAAAGAATTATTCACCTCCTTTCTGACCATTTCGCTTTATCACATAGACAAAACCTGCATAAAAAATTGATAAAAGGCGTTTTTTAATCTGGGCTATAGCCTCAAACCTTAGCTAAAGTTATTCTTGCGAAGCTTCTATAGCGAGCTTGATGGCAGGGAGGGCGACCTCTCTTCTTCATTTGTATCAAATGAAAAGGTATGCACATTTCAGGCATGTTTTAAAACACGCCTAATGGGTTCATTTGTTAACGGATTTCAGAAGGAAAGCGATGATGACCGCCTTAAAGAAAAAATGGCTATCGGGTCTGGTTGCGGGTGCTCTGATGGTCGTCTCTGTCGGCACGCTCGCTGCCGAACAAAAAACGCTGCACATTTATAACTGGTCAGATTATATTGCGCCGGACACGGTGGCGAACTTTGAAAAAGAGACCGGGATTAACGTTATCTATGATGTCTTTGACTCTAACGAAGTGCTGGAAGGCAAGTTAATGGCAGGCAGCACCGGGTTCGATCTGGTGGTGCCATCGGCCAGTTTTCTTGAGCGCCAGCTCACCGCGGGCGTTTTTCAGCCGCTGGATAAAAGCAAACTTCCCGGCTGGAAAAACCTCGATCCTGAACTGCTGAAACTGGTAGCGAAGCACGATCCTGACAACAAATACGCCATGCCCTATATGTGGGCCACGACGGGCATTGGCTATAACGTTGATAAAGTGAAAGCGGTGCTGGGGGATGATGCGCCAGTGAATAGCTGGGATTTAGTCCTCAAGCCGGAAAATCTGGAGAAGCTAAAAAGCTGCGGCGTCTCTTTCCTTGATGCGCCTGAAGAAATTTTTGCCACCGTGCTGAACTATCTGGGTAAAGATCCGAATAGCAGCAAAGCGGATGACTACACCGGCCCGGCAACCGATCTGTTGTTGAAGCTACGGCCAAACATTCGCTATTTCCACTCCTCGCAATACATTAACGATCTGGCTAATGGCGATACCTGTGTGGCCATCGGCTGGGCGGGCGATGTCTGGCAGGCCGCTAACCGGGCGAAAGAGGCGAAAAATGGCGTCAATATCTCTTTCTCGATCCCCAAAGAGGGGGCAATGGCGTTTTTTGATGTGTTTGCCATGCCGGCTGACGCCAAAAATAAAGACGAGGCCTACCAGTTCCTTAATTATCTGCTGCGCCCTGATGTGATTGCCCATATTTCCGATCACGTTTTCTACGCCAATGCGAATAAAGAGGCGACGGCGCTGGTCAGCCAGCAGGTGCGCGATAACCCGGGAATTTATCCGCCGGCGGATGTGCGGGCCAAGTTGTTTACCTTGAAAGTGCAGGAGCCGAAGATTGATCGCGTCCGCACCCGCGCATGGACGAAGGTGAAAAGCGGTAAGTAATTTATTAACGGTATGGCCTGATAAGCGTGCGCTATCGGGCATTCCACCGTTTGTATCGTTTGATTGTGTTATGCCGGAGAGCGCCTTGTGAATGATGTCCCCCACCGCCCGCAGGTGAAAACCCGTAAAGCGCTGACGCCGCTTCTGGAAATTCGCAACCTGACGAAGTCATTCGACGGGCAACATGCTGTCGATGATGTCAGTCTGACTATCTATAAAGGCGAGATTTTTGCCCTGCTGGGCGCGTCAGGTTGTGGAAAATCGACTCTGCTACGGATGCTGGCAGGTTTTGAACCGCCGAGCAGCGGGCAAATTATGCTCGACGGCGTCGATCTGGCGCATGTTCCGCCGTATCAGCGTCCGATTAATATGATGTTTCAGTCCTATGCGTTGTTTCCGCATATGACGGTAGAGCAGAACATCGCTTTTGGTCTGAAGCAGGACAAACTGCCGAAGGCGGAGATTACCAGCCGCGTCAATGAGATGCTGGGTCTGGTGCACATGCAGGAGTTTGCGAAACGTAAGCCGCATCAGCTTTCCGGCGGTCAGCGTCAGCGCGTGGCCCTGGCGCGTAGCCTGGCGAAACGTCCTAAGCTGCTCTTGTTGGATGAACCGATGGGCGCGCTGGATAAAAAATTACGCGACCGGATGCAGCTTGAAGTAGTTGATATCCTTGAGCGCGTCGGCGTGACCTGCGTCATGGTGACGCACGATCAGGAAGAAGCCATGACGATGGCGGGGCGCATTGCCATCATGAACCGTGGAAAATTTGTGCAAATTGGCGAACCGGAGGAGATTTACGAGCATCCGACGACCCGCTACAGCGCCGAATTTATCGGATCGGTAAATGTTTTTGAGGGCTTACTGAAAGCGCGTGAAGAGGATGGTCTGGTCATTGACGCGCCCGGTTTGGTTCATCCGTTAAAAGTCGATGCAGATGCCTCTGTCGTTGATAATGTGCCGGTATATGTGGCGCTACGTCCGGAAAAAATCATGCTGTGTGAGTCGCCGCCTGCCGATGGCTATAATTTCGCCGTCGGCGAAGTGGCGCATATTGCGTATCTCGGCGATCTGTCTATTTATCATGTGCGGCTAAAAAGCGGGCAGATGATCAGCGCTCAACTGCAGAATGCGCACCGTTACCGGAAAGGGTTACCGACCTGGGGCGATGAAGTGCGTTTGTGCTGGGAAGCGGATAGCTGCGTGGTCCTGACGGTATAAGGGGGAAACATGAGCACACTTGAACCTCCGGCACGCATTAGTAAACCTGGCGGCGCGGCGCTATGGTTGGCGCGAATGCAAATGAAACATGGGCGTAAGCTGGTTATTGCTTTGCCTTATATCTGGCTCATTCTGCTGTTTTTATTGCCGTTTCTTATCGTCTTTAAGATAAGCCTGGCGGAAATGGCGCGGGCGATCCCGCCGTATACCGATCTGCTGGAATGGGCTGACGGTCAGTTGTCGATTACGCTCAATCTCGGTAATTTTTTGCAACTGACCGACGATCCGCTTTATTTCGAAGCCTATCTGCAATCGTTACAAATTGCCGGTATTTCCACAATCTGCTGCCTGCTGCTGGGCTACCCGCTGGCGTGGGCGGTGGCGCACAGCAAGCCCTCCACGCGCAATATCCTGCTGCTGTTGGTGATCCTGCCCTCGTGGACGTCTTTTTTAATACGCGTCTATGCCTGGATGGGCATTTTGAAAAACAACGGTGTGCTGAACAATGTGTTGCTGTGGCTCGGGGTTATCGATCAGCCGCTGACGATCCTGCACACTAACCTGGCCGTCTATATCGGCATTGTTTATGCGTATCTGCCGTTTATGGTTCTGCCCATTTATACCGCATTAACGCGTATTGATTATTCGCTGGTGGAAGCGTCGCTGGATCTCGGCGCCCGACCGCTGAAAACATTTTTTAGCATCATTGTCCCGCTCACCAAAGGCGGAATCATCGCCGGCTCGATGCTGGTTTTTATCCCGGCGGTGGGCGAGTTTGTGATCCCGGAACTGCTTGGCGGGCCGGACAGTATCATGATTGGTCGCGTCCTGTGGCAGGAGTTTTTCAATAACCGCGACTGGCCGGTGGCTTCTGCGGTCGCCATTATTATGTTGCTGCTGCTGATAGTACCGATCATGTGGTTCCATAAACATCAGCAAAAAAGTGTGGGGGAGCACGGATGAATAACTTACCGGTCGTTCGCTCGCCCTGGCGCATTCTGATTCTGGTGCTGGGGTTTACTTTTCTCTATGCGCCGATGTTAATGTTGGTGATTTACTCGTTTAACAGTTCGAAGCTGGTGACGGTGTGGGCGGGATGGTCGACGCGCTGGTATGGCGAGCTCTTTCGGGATACCGCCATGATGAGCGCAGTGGGACTAAGCCTGACAATTGCCGCCTGCGCGGCGACGATGGCGGTGGTGCTCGGTACTATCGCCGCGGTGGTGATGGTGCGATTTGGACGATTTCGCGGCGCAAACGGCTTTGCGTTTATGATCACCGCGCCGCTGGTGATGCCGGATGTGATTACCGGGCTGTCGCTGCTGCTGCTGTTTGTCGCGCTCGGTCATGCTATCGGCTGGCCCTCCGATCGCGGGATGCTGACCATCTGGTTGGCGCACGTCACTTTCTGTACCGCCTATGTGGCAGTGGTGATCGCTTCGCGATTACGCGAACTGGATCGTTCGATTGAAGAGGCGGCGATGGATCTTGGCGCGGCGCCGTTGAAGGTCTTTTTCGTCATTACGTTACCGATGATCATGCCAGCGGTGATCTCGGGCTGGCTATTGGCCTTTACGCTTTCCCTTGACGATCTGGTGATTGCCAGCTTCGTTTCCGGTCCCGGTGCCACCACGCTACCGATGCTGGTTTTCTCCAGCGTGCGCATGGGCGTGAACCCGGAAATCAACGCGCTGGCGACGTTAATCCTCGGCGTGGTAGGAATCGTCGGATTTATTGCCTGGTACCTGATGGCGCGAGCGGAAAAACAGCGGATTCGCGATATCCAGCGTGCAAGACGCGGCTGAAGCCACTAAAATCTTCCACTATGGCAATGCGTTGCCGCGCGGGTCGCGGCATCATTTTCAGGGAAGACATTCATTGGGATTTATAAAGCAATCAACCTCATCACATGCCCGTTTAAATGTGCCTACGCTGGTGCAGGTTGCGGCTATGGCGATTATTTTGATTCGCGGTCTCGATGTGCTGATGATTATGAATACCCTCGGCATACGCGGGATGGGCGAGTTTATTCATCGCAGCGTGCAGACGTGGAGCTTAACCCTTGTCTTTCTGGCCAGCTTAGTGCTGGTCTTTGTTGAAATTTATTGTGCGTTTTCGCTGGTGAAAGGCCGTAGCTGGGCACGCTGGGTGTACCTGGCGACACAAATTATTGTGAGCGGATATCTGTGGGCGGCGTCGTTAGGCTACGGGTATCCGGAGTTGTTTAGCATCGCGGGAGAATCGAAGCGTGATATCCTGCATTCCCTGGTCATGCAAAAACTCCCCGATCTTTTAATTCTGTTTCTGCTGTTTATTCCCGCTCCCAGCCGTCGGTTCTTCCGGCTGCAATAATGTGTATAATCGTCGCCCCGGATAATATGAAGGTTTTTTGGTATGCAGTGCGCACTCTATGACGCGGGTCGCTGCCGTTCCTGTCAATGGATTACGCAGTCGGTTAACGAACAACTTTCCGCAAAAACAGCCGATTTACATCGTTTGCTCGCCGGGCTGCCTGTTGAACAGTGGTGCGCGCCGACTGGCGGCCCGGAACAGCATTTCCGCAACAAAGCGAAAATGGTCGTGAGCGGTAGTGTAGAAAAACCGCTCTTCGGGATGCTGCATCGCGACGGTACGCCGGTCGATCTTTGCGGCTGCCCGCTGTATCCCGCCTCCTTTGCTCCCGTATTCAGCGCGCTAAAACCTTTTATTGCCCGTGCCGGACTCACGCCTTATAACGTGGCGCGAAAACGTGGCGAACTGAAATACCTGTTGCTGACGGAAAGTCAGTTCGATGGCGGCATGATGCTACGCTTCGTGTTGCGTTCAGAAACCAAACTTACGCAACTGCGCGCGGCGTTACCGTGGCTGCGTGCGCAACTGCCGCAGCTCAGAGTGATCACCGCAAATATTCAGCCGGTACATATGGCGATTATGGAAGGGGAGACGGAAATCTACCTGACGGATCAGCAGGCGCTGGCGGAACGTTTTAACGATGTGCCGCTGTGGATTCGTCCGCAAAGTTTCTTTCAGACCAACCCTACGGTCGCCAGCCGATTATATGCGACGGCGCGCGACTGGGTAGGGCAACTGCCGGTACGCCATATGTGGGATCTTTTTTGCGGAGTGGGCGGATTCGGCCTGCACTGCGCGACGCCGCAGATGCAATTAACCGGTATTGAGATCGCGCCGGAGGCGATTGCCTGCGCGAAGCAATCCGCTGCCGAGCTGGGATTGACCCGCCTTCATTTCCAGGCGCTGGATTCCACCCAATTCGCCACCGCACAAGGTGAAACGCCCGACCTGGTGTTGGTGAATCCTCCCCGCCGCGGCATTGGCAAGCCGTTGTGCGATTACCTTGCACAAATGGCGCCGCGTTTTATTATTTATTCAAGCTGTAACGCGCAGACGATGGCGCAGGATATTCGTCATCTGCCGAACTACCGTATTCAACGTGTTCAGCTTTTCGATATGTTCCCGCATACCGCGCATTATGAAGTGTTAACACTGCTTTGCAGGCTGTAGCGCCAAAAGCCAGACATACAAAATATCTATATTAACTATCTAATTATCCATAAATAATAATAACCATGATCGATCGATAAAAAACTCCGATCGATCGTGGTTATATATTACCCTATTTTTGCAAATCAAATCACAAATAATCACTTTAAATCTTTTAATGACTAATTTTGATTATTACAGTGCGTGTAAGGCAAAATTAGACAAGGTGGTTTATCGGGTAACTTTCAATAGCATCAGCGAAGCAATACGTAACGTCAGTAAAGGGGTCAATCATGACAACGAATAGGCACGCTTATGGAGGGCGTTCAGACGATGTTTGCCAAATTTATAGATGTTATTCAAACGTTTTTAACTGAACCGGCAATATTAATTGGGATATTAGTCGGTGTTGGCTATGCGCTGGATAAAAAGACGCCTATAAAAATTATCACCGGTATGATCAGCGCGATGGTCGGTTTGATGATGGTGTTATTTGGCGGCTTTCAATTTTCAGCCACTTTTAAACCGGTTGCAGAGGCAGTCAGCAAAGCTTATGGCGTGCATGGATACTTAATGGATTCATATGCCATGAAAGCCGCGACGCAAATAGCGCTGGGCGATAATTTCGGCTATGTAGGATACGTTTTTGTACTGGCGTTTTTTACTAACCTGTTATTAGTTTTATTTGGCCGTTATACCGGCGCAAAAGGTATATTTCTTACCGGTAATACCGGGGTCTCTCATTCACAGGCGGTACTGTGGTTAATCGTCTTCTGGCTGGGGTTCGGTTGGGTACAATCCATTGTGATTGCCGGGGTATTGACCGGGGTCTTTTGGGCGTTTTCAACTACGCTTATTGTTAAACCCATCGCCAAAGTGACCAATAACGCCGGTTTTACCATTGCGCATAACCAGATGCTGGGACTGTGGTTTTTCTCGAAATTCGCGCATAAATTCGGCGATCCGGAAAAGCATGACGCCGAAAACCTGAAACTTCCCGGTTGGTTAGCCATTTTTAACCACAACGTGACGGCAATCGCCATTGTGATGACGCTCTTCGTTGGCGGTTTTCTATTGGCGACAGGGATCGATAACGTACAGTTAATGGCGAAAGGCAAACCCTGGTATATCTATATCATCAATCTGGGCCTGCAATTCTCTATGTATATGGTCATCTTGCTGCAGGGCGTGCGGATGATGGTAGGCGAAATTAACGGTTCGTTTAAAGGATGGCAGGATCGCTTTATTCCTAACGCTATACCGGCTGTGGATGTTGCTGCTTTATTACCTTTTTCGCCGAACGCGGCCACGCTGGGATTCGTCTTTTGTACCTTCGGCACGATTTTTTCCATGGGCATTCTGCTGCTCATCCATAGCCCTATTATGGTATTGCCTGGTTTTGTTCCGCTCTTCTTTTCCGGCGGTCCCATCGGCGTATTAGCCAACCGAATGGGGGGATATCGTTCCGTTATTATTTGTACTTTCCTGTTAGGGATTATTCAGACTTTCGGTACGGTATGGGCCATTCCTTTAACCGGGCTGGCAAAAGAAGGTGTGGGCTGGACGGGAATATTTGACTGGGCGACTCTGTGGCCTGCAATTTGTGAATTACTGAAATTTATTGCTTCAACGTTCCATCTTGGTCCTTATTCCATTTAATTGATTCGGTTTATATAAAGGATTTTATTATGAAAGATTCTGTAAATATTTTATTCGTATGCGGTTATGGTGTAGGCAGTAGCGTAATGTTACAGACTGTTGTTAAAAAAGCGTTAGCAAAATATGACTTCTCTTTTGATATGGAGCATACGGCAGCGGGAGAGGTCGGTGGATTTACCGACTGGGCAGATATTTATGCGATTTCGAAAAAATTGCTTGATGTTGTTAGCCTCGATCCTAAACACGGACAATATCTCATTCCCATTGAAAATATCATGGATGGCGAATCAATAGGTAAACAGATTTACGATGTGGTAGAGAAACATTTTCCGCACCTGCTCAACAAATGAGGGTGAGTCATGAAAGCGATTATTCTGCTGTTTGACAGTCTGAATAAAAACTATTTGCCGCCCTATGGTGATTTGCTAACGAAAGCGCCTAACTTTCAACGCCTGGCGGCACATGCCGCCACCTTTGACAATAGTTATGTCGGCAGTATGCCCTGTATGCCAGCCCGTCGGGAACTGCACACCGGGCGCTATAATTTCCTGCATCGCGAGTGGGGGCCGCTGGAACCCTTTGATGATTCCATGCCGGAATTATTGAAAAAAGCGGGGATCTACACCCATCTTATCAGCGATCATCTGCATTACTGGGAAGACGGCGGCGGTAACTACCATAACCGCTATAGCTCCTGGGACGTAGTACGCGGTCAGGAGGGCGATCACTGGAAGGCGAGCGTTGGCGAGCCGCCCATTCCAGAAGTACTGCGCGTTCCACAAAAACAAACCGGAGGCGGCGTTTCCGGGCTATGGCGTCATGACTGGGCGAACCGCGAATACATCCAGCAGGAAGCCGATTTTCCCCAGACGAAAGTTTTTGACGCCGGGTGCGATTTTATCCATAAAAATCATGCCGAAGATAACTGGTTATTGCAGGTTGAGACGTTTGATCCGCATGAGCCGTTTTATACCACCGAGGAATATTTATCGCTCTATGACGATGAGTGGCAAGGCCCGCATTATGACTGGCCGCGCGGCAAAGTCAGTGAAAGTGAGGAGGCGATAGCGCATATTCGCTGTCGTTATCGGGCCCTGGTTTCCATGTGCGACCGCAATCTGGGACGTATCCTTGATCTGATGGATGAACACGATCTCTGGCGCGATACGATGCTGATTGTCGGTACCGATCACGGCTTCTTGCTGGGGGAGCACGGTTGGTGGGCTAAAAATCAAATGCCCTATTATAACGAGGTGGCGAATAACCCGCTGTTTATCTGGGACCCGCGCAGCGCGGTAAGCGGAGCGCGACGGCAGTCGCTGGTGCAGATGATTGACTGGGCGCCAACGCTACTGGATTATTTTCAGCAACCTATTCCCGCAGATATGCAGGGCCAACCGCTGGCGAAAGTCATTGCCAGCGATGAACCCGTCAGGGAAGGCGCGCTGTTTGGCGTGTTTAGCGGACATGTTAATGTTACCGACGGACGCTATGTTTATATGCGGGCCGCGCAGCCGGGGCGTGAGCATGACATTGCGAACTACACGTTAATGCCGATCAAGATGAATGCGCGTTATGACGTGGATGAACTGGGAAAATTATCTCTGGCACCTCCGTTTAACTTTACTAAAGGGCTTCAGGTATTACGTATTCCGGCCAGGGAAAAATATAAAGGTGTGAATAGCTTTGGTCATCTCTTGTTTGATCTCAGAGACGATCCGCAGCAGCAACATCCTATTCATGATGAGGCCATCGAAGCAAGGATGATCAACTTACTTATCCGTTTGATGAAAGAAAATGATGCTCCGGCGGAGCAGTATCGCCGTCTGGGTCTGGATGTTGTCTAAAAACATAACAATGTTGTAAGCCGGGTACGCGTCAGCGTCACCCGGCAAGTATTAGTCCGAATCGCCTGTTGATGCAGGCGTTTGAGACTGATGACAAACTGTAGAATGCCCAATGGCGCTACGCTTATCAGGCCAGGATAGTTTCCGATGGCGACCCGTGGGCTGAATAAGGTATTTATACTGCCATTTCGCAATACAGTGGGGTAATAATATACGTCTTACTGCGGGAACCACTGATCGCTGATTTTCTGATAAGTGCCGTCCGCTTTAATGGCGGCCAGCGCATTATTCAGTTTTTCCAGCAACGCCTTATTGTCCGGGCGCACCGCGATGCCAAGTCCGGTACCGAAGTATTGCGGATCGGTCACTTTCTCTGTTGCCGGACCCAGTTGCGGATTCGTTTTCAGCCACTCATTGACCACTGCGGTATCGCCAAAGACGCCGTCAATACGGCCATTTTTCAGGTCGATAATCGCATTCTGGTAGCTGTCGTAGGCCACGGTTTTGACCTCCGGATGTTTATCCTGGAGATATTTTTGATGCGTGGTGCCATTTTCCATACCGATACGCTTACCTTTTAGATCGGTAAAGGTCTTATAGGTGTCTTTTTTGGCAATCACCAGCGCGGAGTTCGCATAATAGGGATTGCTAAAGGCGACCTGCTTACTGCGCTCCGGGGTAATGTCCATTCCGGAAATGACGGCATCATATTTTCTGAATTTCAGCGCCGGGATAAGACTATCGAAAGCATGATTGGTAAAAGTACATTCTGCCTGCATTTGCTTGCATAATGCGGTTGCCAGATCGATATCGAAGCCCACAATTTTATTACTCGCATCCAGGGATTCAAACGGGGGATAGGTGGCGGAAACCCCGAAATTGATTTTTTCAGCGGCGATGCTGCCAGTGGCGAAAGAGGCGAGTAATGCAGCCAGAACTAACTTTTTCATGATGTCACTCCCGTAATCTTATGATTATGCGCCGTGTCTGCGGCATAGATTTACAATGCCATCAATTGAATTTGTATGCAATAAAAATGATTAAATATTTTTAAATGGATAAAAAAAGACGGACAAGTTAACCACTTGTCCGTCGGGTTTATTCAAAATTATGCATCGTAGGCTTGATAAGCGCAGCGCCATCTGACCATTGTCGAACGGCGGCGAGAATGCCTTATCCTGCCTGATTAATTGCGCCGCTCAAACGCCAGAGCTTTACGCTCAATCAAACGCATCATCAGCGTCAATAGACCGTTGACGACCAGGTAAATTACACCTGCCGCGCCAAATACCACCACATCGTAGGTACGACCATAGAGCAACTGACTGTACCCCATGACTTCCATCAAGGTGATGGTATAGGCCAGCGAGGTACTTTTGAAGACCAGTACCACCTCATTAGAATAGGAGGAGAGGGCGCGTTTAAACGCATAGGGCAACAAAATCGCCAGCGTATCTTTCTTACTCATCCCCAGCGCGCTACAGGACTGCCACTGACCTTCCGGAATCGCGCGAATCGCACCATAAAATAGCTGCGTCGTGTAAGCGGCGCTGTTTAGCGACAACGCGATCAGTGCGCACAGCCACGGTTCAGACAGTAGGTGCCAGAGTAGTGGATACTCTTGCAGTGTCGGGAATTGACCGGGTCCGTAGTAGATCAGGAAAATTTGCACCAACAACGGCGTACCGGTAAACAACGTGATATAGCCGCGCACCAGCCACACCACGAACGGCGTTTTTAGCGTCAGGATGATGGTAAAAACTAACGCCAGCACCAAAGCGACGGCAATAGAAGCCACGGTCAGAGTCAGGCTGGTGTGTAGCCCTTTTAGCAGTTCAGGTAAATACTCAAGCATTAGTCCGGCCTCCGCTCAAAACGTGTCGCGCGCAGGTCTATGCGTTTGAGAATGTACTGACTGATCAGCGTAATGACCAGGTAAATAGCCGCCGCAATAATGTACCAGTTAAACGGTTCCTGGGTGCGTGTGGCAATACTTTTGGTCTGCAACATCAGATCGTTAACGCTGATAAGGCTGACCAGAGCCGTATCTTTTAGCAACACCAGCCACTGATTACCCAGCCCTGGCAGGGCGTGACGCCACATCTGCGGCATCACCAGACGGAAAAAAATCGCCGTCTTTGATAATCCCAGTGCCTGACCCGACTCCCACTGACCAGACGGAACGGCTTTCAGCGCGCCGCGTAGCGTCTGCGACGCATAGGCCGCATACAGCAGGGACAACGCAATCACGCCGCACAGGAACGGACTGACGTCAAAGTTCTCAATCTCCATTTGCACCGGGATCTGCGTAAAGCCGAGATGGAGGGTAAACCCGTCAGATAGCGTAAGCAGGAGTTGCGAGGAGCCGAAATAGATAAACAGCACCACCAGAATTTCCGGCAGACCGCGCAAAATAGTGACCAGCGCGGAGCCTATCCAGGCAATCGGGCGCCATTTTACGGACTCCCAGACGGCAAAGAACATGGCTAACGCGAGGCCAATGATCAGCGCGCAGACGGCAAGGCCGACGGTCATCCCGGCGGCGCTTGCTAAAGGAAAAAATTCGTTCATCAAAGATTACTTCTGGAACCATTTGTTATAGATGGTCTCGTAAGTCCCATCTTTCTTCACTTTTTCCAGCGCAGTATTGAATTTCTGCTGCAGCTCGGTGTTGCCCTGACGTACCGCGATACCCAGGCCGGTGCCGAAATAATCTTTATCGGTGACTTTATCGCCGACCGGTGCCAGCTTAGGATTGGCTTTCAGCCATTCGGTCACGACCGCCGTGTCGCCGAAAACAGCGTCGATACGGCCATTTTGTAGATCCAGCTTCGCGTTCTGATAGCTGTCATACGGTACGGTGGTGATTTCCGGATGCTTATCCATGATGAATTTCTGGTGCGTCGTACCGTTCTGTACGCCGACTTTCTTACCTTTCAGTTGATCGACGCTGGTGTATTTGCCCTGCTGACCCACGAACAGCGCGGAGTTGTCGTAATATGGCGTGGTAAACAGCACCTGCTTTTCACGTTCCGGCGTGATATCCATTCCCGCCATTACAGCGTCGAAGCGGCGGAATTTCAGGCTGGGGATCAGGCTGTCGAACGCCTGATTGGTAAAGGTACAGGAGGCGTCGATCTCTTTACATAGCGCGTTGGCCAGGTCGACGTCAAAGCCGACAATCTTGTTATTAGCATCCATCGATTCGAACGGCGGATAGGACGCTTCGGTCGCAAAACGAATGGTCTGGGCTGCTGTAGCGGAAAGGCTAAAGCCTGCAATTAGCGCGGCAATCAGAACTTTTTTCATTGTCATTGTCCCGAATCTTAGTGAGAGAGATAGTTTTTGAACGCTTCGGTCTGAGGGTGGGCAAAGCAACCCGCATCACCGTGCTCGACGATGTGACCATTTTCCATATAAATCACACGACTGGCGGTCTTACGCGCCACTTCGACTTCATGCGTAACGATCACCTGAGTAATGTTCGTTTCCGCCAGCTCATGAATAATGCTGACGATTTGAGCGGTAATTTCCGGGTCCAGCGCGGCGGTCGGTTCATCAAACAGCAGCACCTGCGGCTCCATCATCAGCGCGCGGGCAATCGCGACGCGCTGCTGCTGACCGCCGGAAAGGTGCAACGGATAACGATCGCTATAGGGCTTCAGACGTAGACGCTCCAGCAGCTTTTCTGCGCGCGCCAGCGCCTGATCTTTTGTCAGACCCAGTACGCGGCAGGGCGCTTCAATCAGATTCTGCGCAACGGTGAGATGCGGCCAAAGATTATATTGCTGAAAGACCATTCCGACATTTTGACGTAGCTCACGAATCGCCTTATCGGACGGCGTTTTCGTAAAGTCAAAATGGTTCCCGGCGATAGTCAGAGTGCCGGAACGCGGCATCTCAAGCAGATTGAGTACACGCAGCAGCGAACTTTTACCCGCCCCGCTTGGGCCAAGCAACACCAGCGTTTCGCCTTCGGGGCAATCCAGCGTGATATCGAACAGCGCCTGATGCGCGCCGTAAAAGCAATTAATGCCGTTTAATTGAATACTCATTGACACTCGTATACAGGCAGTCTGATAGCTATTGAAGCCGCAGATAGTACCTTTCGCAGAATAGTTATGCAATATTTATGCGTTAAAAGTTAAATATATCCCACATTCTTCCCTAAACATAGCACAAAATAGCAGGAGGAATAGTAGGTAAGAAGAATTGTCGGCATCCCGGGCAGAATGCCAGACAATTTACGGGGTTATGGGTGCAAAAGCGAGGGAATACTGTCTGTTAACGGTTTTCTATCGACTGGCGCAGCGTACCGGCAGGGGCATGGACATCTCCGCCCAGATAGCGAACGTCGTCAATCACCCAGCATGAGCCTTCGTGAATCATAAGCACTTCATCCTGCCAGCTTTGATCGCCCTGTTTTAACGCTACCCGCAGAGGAATGTTGCGCGCATCTCGGTTCGGAATGGTTGATGCGCTGGCGACGTTGGCGCTATCCGGCAGCGTAGCGCGGCTGGAGAACAGATCGCCGCTCATCAACTGGCGGTGCTCCGTATCGCGGCTGGCGTCGGTCAACAATTTCGCCAGGTTATCACTCAAGTAGGGGCGAAGCGCGGCGATATCATTGCTGTGGTGTTGAATACGGTAGTCGTAAAATTGTTGAGCCACGCTGTCCGGGCCGCCTTCCACACACGCGCCGATACGCGGGCCATTATCTTTGTAGGCGGGAGTGACGGTCGTACAGGCGCTAAGCAGAAGCGCGCACGGGATGAGCAAAGAGAGTTTAGAATAGCGCATGATGATTTCCTTATAGGCGATCGAGCAAAAACCGATCTACGATAATCAATTATATCCTTTCAATGATAGCGTATCAGCTTGATAATGCGTTTGAGATCGTGTGCTTAGCTAACCCGGGAGATTCACTATGCAGTTTTCAACAACCCCAACGCTGGAAGGACAAAGCATCGTGGAGTATTGCGGTGTGGTGACGGGCGAAGCCATTTTAGGCGCCAATATTTTCCGCGATTTTTTCGCCGGCATTCGGGATATCGTCGGCGGACGTTCCGGCGCGTATGAGAAAGAGCTGCGTAAAGCGCGTGAAATCGCTTTCCAGGAACTTGGCGAGCAGGCTAAAGCGTTGGGCGCCGATGCGGTGGTAGGCATCGATATTGATTACGAAACTGTCGGCAAGGATGGCAGTATGCTGATGGTCAGCGTCAGCGGAACGGCGGTGAAAACGCGCCGATGAGAGCGCTACTGTGGCTGGTGGGTCTCGCGTTGCTGTTAACAGGCTGCGCGAGCGAAAAAGGAATTATCGATAAAGAGGGATATCAGCTTGATACCCGACATCGGGCGCAGGCGGCCTATCCGCGCATTAAAGTCCTGGTGATTCACTATACGGCGGAAAACTTTGACGTTTCGCTGGCGACGTTAACGGGCCGCAACGTCAGTTCGCATTACCTGATTCCCGCAACCCCGCCATTATATGGCGGTAAACCGCGCATCTGGCAACTGGTGCCGGAACAGGATCAGGCCTGGCATGCGGGCGTCAGTTTCTGGCGAGGCGCCACGCGTCTCAATGATACGTCTATTGGCATTGAGCTGGAAAATCGCGGCTGGCGAATGTCCGGCGGGGTGAAATCTTTCGCGCCGTTTGAATCCGCGCAAATTCAGGCATTGATTCCTTTAGCGAAGGACATTATCGCGCGCTATGACATCAAACCGCAGAATGTGGTGGCCCATGCGGATATCGCGCCGCAGCGTAAAGACGATCCCGGCCCGCGCTTCCCGTGGCGCGAGCTGGCGGCGCAGGGGATTGGCGCCTGGCCTGACGCCCAGCGTGTGGCGTTTTATCTGGCTGGACGCGCGCCGTATACGCCAGTCGATACCGCAACGGTGCTTGCGTTACTCTCGCGCTATGGCTATGAAGTCAAAGCCGATATGACGGCACGCGAGCAGCAGCGGGTGATTATGGCGTTCCAGATGCACTTCCGTCCGGCGCAATGGAACGGTATCGCAGATGCCGAAACGCAGGCGATTGCCGAAGCATTACTGGAGAAGTACGGCCAGGATTAACGCGGTAAATTTCCGTGATCGCGTAGCCAGGCGGCGGTGCGTTCAATGCCTTCGTCCAGCGTGACGATGGGCTGGTAACCCAGCTCGTCCTGCGCGCGAGTCGTATCGAGCGTAAAATCAAAATTCAGTTTTGACACGCCGTAATGCGTTAGCGGGGGCTCTTTGGCGGATTTTTTGCCGAAGCGTTCCATACTGCGGGCGATCATATCCAGCATCGGGTAAGGCACAGAGCGAATGCGGCAGTCGATAGTCAGTTCATCAATTAACTTTTGTACGATGCTGCGTAAGGTGCGGTTTTCGCCGTTAGTGATGTTATAAGCGCGGCCAGAAGGCAGATGATCGCAGCCCGGCTGGCTGGCCAGCCACATGGCGTGGATCGCATTTTCATAGTAGGTCATATCGACCAGCGCGCTGCCCCCGTGCGGTAATAAGACGCTACCGTAATGGTGCATCATATGCGCCAGACGTGGGATAAATACTTTATCGTGCGGGCCAAACAGGCTTTGCGGACGCAACACCGTAAAACGTGTTTGCGGATTAGCCTGCGCCAGCAGATTAATCACCTCTTCACCGGCGGCTTTACTGCGGGCGAACTCATTGGCAAACCGATGCGGACGGAAATCCTCTTTGATATCACGGTGATGGTGGTAATCAAAATAGAGCGAGGGAGAGGAGATATGAATAAAATTGCGCACGCCCCAGGCGACCGCCCATTCTCCCAGACGGCGGGTGGCGCGAACATTCGCCAGATCGAAAGCTTGTTGGGTTCCCCAGGGCGAGGTAAAGCTGGAGCAGTGCCACAACGTGTCGATCCCGGCGAGCATCACTTTAGCCTGCGAGGAGACCAGTTCGGTTAAATCCGCATGGACGAATTCCGCGCCCATTTTTTCAAGCAGCTTGCCCATCGCTTCATTGCGACCCGTCGCTCTGACGCTGATGCCTTTATTGCGCAAAAATTCAACCGCGTTTCGACCTAAGCCGCTGGTGGCGCCGGTAACCAGTACCTTCATATCAATCCACTGTGTTTAATAAACCGTCGTGCGCATTCTTCCGTGAATTACGTCGGTATGCAATGGGAAACACGAAAGAATACAGCAACTTTTTCTCATTTTTCTGTGATTTGTTCTGCAAGTCGGGCAATACGCCTTGCCATTCCCCGGAAAATAAACAGGTGCGCCGGGATCATCAGTAGCCAGTAAATCAGGCCCGGCATTCCGTGTGGATGCCACCAGGCGCGCACGTCAATTTCGCGGTAGCAACCTTTATCGTGCAGCGTGAAGCTAAGCCGCCCCAGACCCGGCGCTTTCATGCCAAACAAGAGCGTGAGCTGTTTTTCTGGTTCGACAATGATCACTTTCCAGCTATCTACCGTATCGCCAGGCTTGAGCAAAGTATGCGACGGGCGGCCTTTCGCCAGTTTATGCCCCACCAGACGGTCCATCGCGGCGCGCGTCTGCCACAAAATATTGCCGAAAAAATAGCCCTCTTTGCCACCCAGCCGATTTACGACCTGCCAGAGCGCCGATAGGCTGGCCGGGGTCTGCGCGGTAAAGCCCGCCTGCTTTGGAAAATAGCCGTATTCGGGACGCCAGCGGGCGAAGGCCAGCGCGTCGTAGCCCCAGTCGCTGGAGTTCACCAGTTTTTCTTCTTCTTTCAGCGTGCGGCGAACGGCGTCGTCAAAGGTGATAAGCGTTTGGGGGATCAACTTTTTTAACGCGGCGTCATCGGCCAGCAAATCGTGCCTTAACCCCTGGATTAACGCTTTTGCGGTAGTCGGCGGCACGGAGGTAATAACGTTTAAAAACCAGACCGAAATCCAGCGGGTCGGAAAAGGCACCGGGATCAGCGGACGCCGTTTACCGCTGACGGCCATAAAACGTTCAAACTGCTGCTGATAGCTTAATACCTGCGGCCCGGCGGCTTCCAGAATACGATGCTCGCGTGCAGGGTGGTCCAGCAAGCCGACCAGGTAGTAGAGTAAATTTTCCAGAGCGATGGGCGTGGTGCGCGAACGCACCCAGCGCGGCGGCGTGAGTATTGGCAGGTTGTAAACCATGTCACGCATGACTTCGAAGGCGGCGGAGCCTGCGCCGACGATGATCCCGGCGCGTAATTCCGTCACCGGCACGCCTGCGTCGCGCAGCGTGTCAGCCGTAAGCTGGCGGGCGCGCAGGTGATCGGATTGCTCATGTGCCGGCGCCTGCAATGAACTGAGGAAAATAAGTTGTTTAACCGGCGTCTGGCGCAGCGCGTCGCGCACGTTGAGCGCCGCCTGACGTTCATGGGCGATAAAATCGCCGCCTTCGCCCATGCCGTGTACCAGATAGTAAACGGTATCAACGTCGCGAAGCAGCGCAGGTAAATTTTCCGGCCAGTGCAGATCGACCTTATGACAACTGACGTTGGCGAGGCGCTGTTTTTCCAGACGTTCCACGCGCCGCGCCGCCGCCCGCACCTGATGCCCTTGCTGACTTAGCGCACAGACCAGGTGCTGGCCGATATAGCCGCTGGCGCCGAGAACCAGAATGCGTTGCGCCACGTTGCTCTCCTTAGCGGGCTAAAAAGGCGCGCCAGTGGGCGACGACGTCGGCAAGCTGTTCGCGAGAGACATCCAGATGCGTCACCAGACGCACAATCGGCGCGGCGTTAATCAGGATATTCCGTTCCCGCAAATAGTCGCCAAGCGCGGCGGCCTGTGCTTCGCCAACGCGAACAAACAGCATATTCGTTTCGTGGCGCATGACCTCCGCGCCCGCTTCGCGAAGCTGCTGCGCCAACCAGGCGGCGTTATCATGGTCCTCTTGCAGACGCGCCACGTTATGCTTCAGCGCATACAGTCCGGCCGCTGCCAGAATCCCGGCCTGACGCATTCCGCCACCGACCATTTTACGCCAGCGCGTCGCGCGTTTAATGTAGTCGCGGTTACCGACCAGCAGCGAACCGACCGGCGTCCCGAGACCTTTTGACAGGCAGATGGTAAAAGAGTCGCAATACTGCGTAATCTCTTTTAACTCACAGCCGTAGGCAACCACCGCGTTAAAAATTCGGGCGCCGTCAACGTGCAGCGCCAGTCCACGTTCGCGGGTAAATGTCCAGGCGTCTTTCAGATACGCGCGCGGCAGCACTTTCCCGTTATGCGTATTTTCCAGACTGAGCAAGCGCGTGCGCGCGAAGTGGATGTCATCCGCTTTAATCTTCGCCGCCACGTTCTCCAGCGGCAGCGTACCGTCCGCGGCGGCGTCGATGGGCTGCGGCTGAATGCTGCCGAGCACCGCAGCGCCGCCAGCTTCATAGAGATAATTATGCGCGCCCTGACCAACGATATACTCTTCGCCGCGTTCACAATGGCTAAGTAGCGCGACCAGATTGGCCTGGGTGCCGGTGGGTAAAAAAAGCGCCGCTTCTTTACCGGAAAGGTCGGCGGCGTAGCGCTGAAGGGCGTTAACGGTAGGGTCATCGCCGTATACGTCGTCCCCGACCGGGGCGGTCATCATCGCCTCGATCATGGCGCGGCCCGGTCGGGTAACGGTATCACTGCGTAAATCAATCATGGCACATCCCTGGATTTTAAAAGGTTATGTGCACTGTTTTACCTTAGCCAGTTCGTTTTCGCCAGTTCGATCACTTCATCGCCGCGGCCGCTAATAATGGCGCGTAGCATGTACAGGCTAAAGCCTTTCGCTTGTTCCAGTTTGATCTGCGGCGGGATCGCCAGCTCTTCTTTTGCCACGACCACGTCAACCAGTACCGGGCCGTCAATGGAAAACGCGCGCTGTAGCGCTCCGTCCACATCTGCGGCTTTTTCCACGCGAATACCGGTAATGCCGCAGGCTTCGGCGATACGCGCGAAATTGGTGTCGTGCAGTTCGGTACCGTCGGTAAGGTAGCCGCCGGCTTTCATTTCCATCGCCACAAAGCCCAGCACGCTGTTATTAAAGACGACGATTTTTATCGGCAGCTTCATCTGTACCACCGAGAGAAAATCGCCCATCAGCATACTGAAGCCGCCATCACCGCACATCGCGATAACCTGACGACCCGGCGCGGTGGCCTGAGCGCCGAGCGCCTGCGGCATGGCGTTGGCCATTGACCCGTGGTTAAACGAGCCCAGCAGGCGGCGCTTGCCGTTCATTTTTAGATAGCGGGCCGCCCAGACGGTCGGCGTGCCGACATCGCAGGTAAAAATAGCGTCGTCAGCGGCGAAATGGCTAATTTGTTGCGCCAGATATTGCGGATGGATGGCTTTGTCGCTGAGTTTGGCTAAGTCATCAAGTCCCTTACGGGCGTCCCGATAGTGCTCCAGAGCTTTATCGAGGAATTTACGATTGCTTTTTTCTTCCACCAGCGGCAGCAGGGCGCGAAGCGTGGCTTTAATATCGCCCACCAGCGCCATGTCGACTTTGCTGTGCGCGCCAATACTGCCCGGGTTGATGTCAATCTGAATGATTTTGGCATCGCTCGGATAAAAGGCGCGATAGGGGAACTGGGTGCCGAGCAGGATCAGCGTATCGGCGTTCATCATGGTGTGGAAGCCAGAAGAAAAGCCAATCAGGCCGGTCATTCCCACATCATAAGGGTTATCGTACTCAACGTGCTCTTTGCCGCGCAGGGCATGAACGATTGGCGCTTTTAGTTTTGCCGCCAACGCGACCAACTCCTCATGCGCGCCCGCGCAGCCGCTACCGCACATCAATGCGATATTGCTGGAGTAGCGCAGCAGTTGCGCCAGTTTTTTCAGCTCTTCCTCCGCCGGCGTGACGACGGGGTGCGGGGCATGGTACCAATGAGTGACGGCGTTTTCAGGCGCGGGTTTCAGCGCCACGTCACCCGGCAGTACGACCACGGAGACGCCGCGGTTTAGCACCGCTTTGCGCATGGCGATGGCGAGCACCTGCGGGATCTGCTCCGGGCTGGAAACCAACTCGCAATAGTGGCTGCATTCACGGAACAACTCCTGCGGGTGGGTCTCCTGGAAATAACCGCTGCCGATTTCACTGGACGGAATATGGGCGGCGATCGCCAGAACAGGGACGTGGTTACGGTGGCAATCAAACAGGCCATTGATCAGGTGCAGGTTGCCCGGTCCACATGAACCGGCGCACACTGCCAGCTCGCCGGTAAGCTGCGCTTGTGCGCCGGCGGCGAAAGCGGCGACCTCTTCGTGGCGGGTTGGCATCCATTCAATGGTTCCCATACGATTAAGACTATCGCTCAGGCCGTTCAGGGAATCGCCAGTGACGCCCCAGATTTGTTTTACGCCAGCCTGTTCCAGCGTTTTGGCGATAAAAGCAGCAACGGTTTGTTTCATGGTTCTCCATCTCCTTAAATGTGATAACGGTTACAAGTTTAGTTGAAGATGACGATGACGTTTTTCTTTGGCGAAGAGAGGGGCGAAAGGATGAAGCGAGCGGCAAATCGCCCGGTAGCGCTGACGCTTACCGGGCCTATGATGGAACGTTTACCGATTATGCGAGAACAAGATCGCCCTGCGGATGGCAGGAGCAGGCCAGTACGTAACCTTCGGCAATCTCCGCCTCGCTCAGCGTCATGGTGCTACTCACCGTATAGTCGCCGGAAACGACTTTGGTTTTACAGCAGCCGCAAACACCTGCCCGACAGGCAGCGGCAACCGGTACTTTATTACTCTCCAGCGCCTCCAACAGCGTCGTACCGATCGGGGCATAAAATTCCTGCGCTGGCTGTAGCTTGGTGAATTTCAGGCCGCTGGTTGCCGTTTCCGCCACCGGCGTGAAGAACTTCTCTTTAAAGAAGCGCGTTACGCCAAGCGCTTTCACTCCCTGTTCGACGAAATCCATATAGGGCACCGGGCCGCAGGTCATGATGGTGCGCGATGCCAAATCCGGTACGCGCTGTAATAATTCCGTGGTCAGACGGCCCGCGACAAAACCTTCCGTGGCATGATTTTCCGCCACTAGCGTGACCGGATACTGTCGCCACTCGTCGGCAAAAATCACATCATCCGGCGAACGGACGTTAAAGATGACCTGCACGTCGGCCTGCGGGCGGTATTTCGCCAGCCAGCGACGCATCGACATGATTGGCGTTACGCCACAACCGGCGGCGAGCAGCAGAAATTTATCTTCTGTTTTATCGTCACAGGTAAAATCGCCCATTGCATCAGACAGCCAGATGTAATCGCCGCGCTTGATGTCATGGGTCAACCACTGTGAACCCGTGCCATCGTCAATCCGACGAACGGTCAGCGTAATATATTCACTGACGCCCGGCGTAGACGAAAGGGTGTAGGCGCGCAGCGTTTCCGCTGAATTACGCACGCTCACCAGCGCATACTGCCCGGCGCGGTAAGGGTAGTAGTCATGGCATAATAGCGCAATTGTCCATACATCCGGCGTCTCCTGACGGATGTGATGCACCTGCATTCGCCAGGGACACTGTGAGGTTGGCATCGTCATCATTGACCTCCTTACGCGCTCAGCAATTGCTTCATGTCTTCTTCAACAGTGGTCACGGAGCGCAGACCGAACTTCTCGTTGAGGATAGCCAGCAAATCCGGCGTGAAGAAGCCTGGTGCGGTCGGCCCGGTGACAATATTTTTCACGCCTAATGACAGCAGCGTCAGCAGAATCACGATCGCTTTCTGCTCAAACCAGGAGAGCACCAGCGACAGCGGCAGATCGTTGACGCCGCAGCCCAGTTTTTCCGCCAGCGTCACCGCCAGGATAATTGCGGAGTAAGCATCGTTACACTGACCGGCATCGACCAGACGCGGCAGCCCTTCGATGTCGCCGAACTCCAGTTTGTTGAAACGGTATTTACCGCACGCCAGAGTCAGGATCAGGCAGTCATCCGGTACGCTGGTGGCGAAATCGGTAAAGTAGTTACGCTCGCCGCGCGCGCCGTCACAGCCGCCGACCAGGAAGATGTGGCGCAGTTTTTCACGGCTGACCAGATCGATGAGCGTATCGGCAGCGCCGAGCAGGGTCTGACGGCCAAAACCGACGGTGATGAGATGCGGAATTTCGCTATACGGGAAGCCCGCCATTTGCTGCGCCTGGGCAATGACCGGCCCGAAGTCATCGCCTTCAAGATGGCTAACGCCCGGCCAGCCGACGATGCTACGGGTCCAGATACGGTCGTCATAGCTGCCCACGGTCGGGTCGATAATGCAGTTAGAGGTCATCACGATTGGGCCAGGGAAGCGGGCGAATTCGACCTGCTGATTCTGCCAGCCGCTGCCGTAGTTACCGACCAGATGCTTGAATTTACGCAGTTCCGGATAGCCATGTGCGGGCAGCATTTCACCGTGAGTGTAGACGTTAACGCCGGTGCCTTCGGTCTGCTCCAGCAGGTTGTAGAGATCTTTCAGATCGTGACCGGAGATCAGAATGCACTTGCCTTCAGTCGCTTTGACGTTGACCTGAGTCGGCGTTGGGTGACCGTATTTGGTGGTTTCACCGGCATCCAGAATGCTCATCACTTTGAAGTTCATCTGGCCGATTTCCATTGCGCACTCCAGCAGCGCGTTCATGTCAGCAGGCCAGGTGCCCAGCCAGGCCATGATTTTGTGGTACTGCGCGTAAATGTCGTTGTCGTATTGACCGAGAACGTGCGCGTGCTCCATATACGCCGCCGCGCCTTTCAGACCGTACAGGCACAGCAGACGCAGGCCGAGGATGTTCTCGCCAATGGCGGCTTTGTCTTTATTCGGGGTAAATTCCGCCGCCTGACGTTGCAGTTCGCCCAGATCGTCGCTGACCAGTTGCAGATCGGCCATCGGATTGTCGCAATGCGCATTAGCATCCACGCTCAGGCACTGCGCTTTCAACGCTTCACGCAAGGCAATCGCTTCACGGGCGTAGCCGACGATACGCGGAGAGTCGAAGTTAACGTTGGTCAGCGTGGAGAAAAACGCGCGCGGCGCAAAGTTATCAACGTCGTGATTAATGATGCCATATTCACGGGCCTTCACCGCCCAGGCAGACAAACCTTGCAAAGCCGCAATCAGCAGATCCTGCAGATCGGACGTTTCAGCGGTTTTACCGCACATTCCCTGCGCGTAAGAGCAGCCGTTTCCGGCTGGTGTACGGATGGTTTGTTCACATTGCACACAAAACATGGTCACACCTTTTAAAGTTATATTTAATATACATGTTTAAGGTTATGCCTGTGAACAAAGGGATAAAAGGGATTTCTGCCATAATGTGCAAGGAGATTGATTTAGCGCAATTTTGGCGGCAGATGCCTACCGCCAAAGAGGTATCAGGCCGAGAAGAACGCCATTAAGAGGGGGACCAGCAGGCTGAGGATAAAGCCATGTACGATAGCCGCCGGAACAATCTCTACGCCGCCGGAGCGCTGTAATACCGGCAACGTAAAGTCCATTGAGGTCGCTCCGCACAGGCCCAACGCTGTTGAACGGCTGCGGCGAACCAGACCGGGAATAAGCATAATGGCTAAGAGCTCGCGGGCCAGATCGTTAAAAAATGCCGCGCTGCCGATAACCGGTCCAAACGACTCCGTCAGCAAAATACCGGAAAGAGAGTACCAGCCGAAACCTGACGCCATCGCCAGGGCGGTTTTTAGCGGTAAGTCCAGGATAAACGCATTAATCACGCCGCCCAGTAATGAGCTTGCCACGACAACGACCGCGACCATCATTCCCCGGCGGTTAAGCACAATTTGCTTTAAGGTCATGCCGCTATTTCGTAGCTGAATCCCCACCAGGAACAATAAAAAGATCAGCGTATATTCACTGGCTTCGGTGGCGTGCTGTAAAACAGAGAGTCCGCTCAGGCCGATGACAAACCCCAATACCACTACGCCGCACAGTTGCAGCGACTCCAGCGCCATGGCAATACGCGAAGGCAGTTTTTCCTGCTGATGATGGTGACGCCACGGGAGGATACGTTCCAGCCACAATAAGGCGGCGATATTACACAATAAAATAATCGTAATACTGACGGCGGAATAATGAAAAATCGCCACCAGATTACTGGCGAGGTTATCCAAAAACGCCAGGCTTATTCCCATAAAAAAGAGAATAAGATACACGATCCAGCTCAGTAGCCGGTTAATGAGTTGTAATGCGGCTTTATGTCGCAGTGGAATGAGATAGCCCACAATCAGTGGAACCAGAATGATTAAAAGTCCTGAAAACATGAACAGCCGGGCCCTTTTTTATTGTTTGAATAGCGTACATGACACTACCGAATTCCAGACTATCAGTAAAGCGACACCGTCAGCCGTACATTTATCAGACATTTGCCCCAGGCAAAGGGGGGGAATATCACGCCTGGCGGACGCATTTGCCGTTATACTGCGGTGAATTTAATGGAGTGATGACGTTTTTCTGGAGGAAGCATGATTCTCGAACGCGTTGAAATAGTAGGATTTCGCGGTATCAACCGACTGTCGTTGATGCTGGAGCAAAACAACGTGCTGATTGGGGAAAACGCCTGGGGAAAATCCAGCCTGCTGGATGCGCTGACTCTGTTATTGTCGCCGGAACTCGATCTCTACCATTTTGTCCGTGAGGATTTCTGGTTTCCGCCTGGCGACATAAAAGGACGCGAGCATCACCTGCATATTATTCTGACTTTTCGCGAAACGCAGCCAGGGCGGCATCGGGTACGTCGTTATCGAGCGCTGGAAGCATGCTGGTCGCCTTGCGAGGATGATTTTCACCGTATTTTTTATCGGCTAGAGGGCGAATGCGGCGCCGATGGCAGCGTGATGACGCTGCGCAGTTTTCTCAATAGCGATGGGCAGCCATTACTGGTGGAAAATATTAACGATCAGGTGCGCCACCTGGTTCGTTTGATGCCAGTGCTACGTTTGCGCGATGCGCGCTTTATGCGACGTATTCGCAACGGTACGGTGCCCAATGTGCCGGATGTTGAAGTCACGGCCCGACAGCTGGATTTTCTGGCGCGTGAGCTGGCGACCCGGCCGCAAAATTTAACCGACGGGCAGATTCGTCAGGGACTGTCCGCGATGGTGCAACTGCTTGAACACTATTTCTCAGAGCAGGGCGCAGGACAGGCGCGTCACCGACTCATGCGCCGACGTTCGCAAAATGAGCAGCGTAGCTGGCGCTATCTGGATATTATTAATCGGATGATCGACAAACCGGGCAGCCGGTCGCATCGGGTGATCCTGCTGGGGCTTTTCTCCACGCTGTTACAGGCGAAAGGGACGCTGCGGTTACATAAAGACGCGCGACCATTACTGCTGGTGGAAGATCCGGAAACCCGTTTACATCCCATTATGCTTTCAGTCGCCTGGCAATTGCTCAATCTGTTACCGCTACAGCGGATAGCGACAACCAACTCAGGCGAATTGCTCTCGCTAACGCCGGTGGAGCATGTCGTACGGTTGGTGCGTGAATCTTCCCGCGTCGCCGCCTGGCGTCTGGGCCCGGGCGGGTTAAGCGCGGAAGATGGACGGCGCATCGCCTTTCATATCCGCTTTAATCGCGCATCGTCGCTGTTTGCGCGTTGCTGGCTACTGGTGGAAGGCGAGACGGAAACCTGGGTTATTAATGAGCTGGCGCGTCAGTGTGGTCATCATTTTGATGCGGAGGGCATTAAAGTCATTGAGTTTGCTCAGTCTGGCCTGAAACCGCTGGTGAAGTTCGCCCGCCGTATGGGAATCGAGTGGCATGTCCTGGTGGATGGCGACGAAGCGGGGAAAAAATATGCCGCGACGGTCCGCAGTCTGCTTAATAACGATCGGGAAGAAGAACGCGAACATCTCACGGCGCTGCCTGCGCTGGATATGGAACATTTTATGTATCGTCAGGGCTTTGCCGATGTTTTTCACCGGGTTGCGCAGCTTCCGCCTAATGTGCCGATGAATACCCGGAAAATTATCACTAAAGCTATCCACCGCTCGTCAAAGCCGGATTTGGCGATTGAAGTCGCGATGGAAGCCGGGCGGCGGGGAATTGACGCCGTGCCGCCGCTGTTCAGAAAGATGTTCTCGCGCGTGGTTTGGCTGGCGCGGGGCCGGGCGGATTAACGTTTGAATGTGGCCGGAACCTGTTCGACGACGCTATCGAGTAACGCATAGCGGCGGCGATACTCGGCCCGTTTTTTACTGGCGATCTCCGCTTCGCTTTTTCGGGCGATCGCCAGCGGTAGCGTATAGTAATTCCCTTTAATTCTTTCACCGCCTAACGATTCCCAAAACGCGTCATAGTCGGCATGCATTTGCGTCTTTTTATCCATGTATCGCCAGCTACGGTAAACGTGCGCATCGTTACTCACAGCTATAATCTTTTCTGCCTGAAAGACTTGCGCAAACTGACAGAGAGCCTCCATCACGATGCGTTTGGGAAAAAGACCATGGCAGGCTTTGGTCGCCTGCTGGATAATTTCGTGAGGGACGTCGTTTGCCGCGCCCTGTAATCCGCCGATAAATAGTGTGCGTTGTTGGTTAAAGCGACACAGAGTAAATGTGATCTCTGCCAGAATACGTAACTGTGCGTCGCGAACAACAATAGTGCTTTCACCTTCTTTATCCAGTGAGACCAGACTGACTAAATCAAGTTGAAACAACTCGCCGGTTTTAGTTTCAAATTTAGCAAGATTCAGGCCATACTGACTTAAATAGCTAACTTGTTGTTCCCGCGATAAAAGTTGGCGCATCTGTTGATAATGAAAACACAGAGCGTCTAAGGCGAAATCGCGTTTAATATTTACAGCCATATAAGGACGATGTAGCCGAATAGGCAAACGCGGCTGACGAGCAAGTAACGTATTTAACTCCGGCCATTGGGTGAGATTAGTCAGTAATTGGCTGGTCGCACGCGGCATGACTAGTGAGCGGATTAAAAACTTGCGACGAAAGCTGGCTTTACGCCAGAATTTTCCTGGCTGTAATTGCCCGCGCGTCAGACGAATAAATAATTGTAAAGGAGAGATGTAATCTGAAGTGTACCAGGTATTATCTGTAAGCTGTGTCATGATCGTAATCCGCGACATAAGATTGTCGAGATTGAACCACAGGAAACATTAACCAATCGTCAATACAGCCGACGCTATCTTTATTGCGTCAGGTTTGTTTAGATACGGTTTACTTTCTGGTTGAAATTTTGCCGTCAGGGTTTCTATGCGTGCTAAGGGAAAGAAATTTAAAAAGCGTTATCTGGTCATTATTTTAATTCTTTTAGTGGGGGGGATGGCTGGCTGGCGAATGCTAAATGCGCCGCTGCCAACTTATCAGACATTAATCGTGCGGCCAGGCGATCTTGAACAGAGTGTACTGGCGACTGGAAAACTGGACGCGTTGCGTAAAGTGGATGTCGGCGCGCAGGTGAGCGGCCAGTTGAAAACGCTGCTGGTCTCCATTGGCGATAACGTTAAAAAAGATCAGCTACTCGGCGTGATTGATCCGGATCAGGCGGAGAACCAGATAAAAGAGGTCGAGGCCACCCTGATGGAGCTGAACGCAGAGCGTCAGCAGGCAGCCGCTGAGTTAAAGCTGGCGCGGGTTACGCTGGCGCGCCAGCAGCAGTTAGCTAAGACTCAGGCGGTATCGCAACAGGATCTGGATACCGCGGCGACGGAGATGGCGGTTAAACAGGCGCGTATTGGCACCATAGATGCCCAGATCAAACGTAATCGGGCCTCGTTGGACACCGCGAAAACCAACCTGGAATATACCCGTATTGTTGCTCCCATGGCGGGGGAAGTGACGCAAATCACTACCCTGCAAGGACAAACGGTGATTGCAGCTCAGCAGGCGCCCAATATTCTGACGCTGGCGGATATGAGCACTATGCTGGTAAAAGCGCAGGTCTCGGAAGCGGACGTGATCCATCTTCGGGCGGGGCAGAAAGCATGGTTCACCATTGCAGGCGATCCGCAAACGCGCTATGAAGGCGTTTTAAAAGATATTCTGCCGACGCCGGAAAAGATCAACGATGCTATTTTTTATTACGCCCGGTTTGAAGTGCCGAATCCCAAAAGAATCTTGCGTCTTGATATGACCGCACAGGTTTATATTCAACTCATGGATGTCAAAAATGTGTTGATTATTCCTCTCGCCGCGCTTGGCGAACCGGTGGGCGGCAATCGTTATAAAGTGGCGCTGTTGCGTAACGGCGAAAAACGTGAGCGCGAAGTGATCATTGGCGAGCGTAACGATACAGACGTGGAAGTGGTTAAAGGTCTGGAAGCGGGCGATGAGGTGATCATCGGTGAGAGCAGGCCAGGAGCGACGCCATGACGGCATTGCTTGAACTGCGCAATGTGAGTCGCAGCTACCCCTCCGGAGAAGAGCAGGTGGCGGTGTTGAAAGATATCTCCCTGCAAATCCACGCCGGGGAGATGGTGGCGATCGTCGGCGTTTCCGGTTCTGGAAAATCAACGCTGATGAATATCCTCGGGTGCCTGGATAAACCGACCAGCGGCACTTATCGGGTGGCGGGGCGGGACGTCTCGACGCTGGACCCGGACGCGCTGGCGCAGCTGCGGCGTGAGCATTTTGGCTTTATCTTTCAGCGCTACCATCTGTTGTCGCATTTAACGGCAGCGCAAAATGTTGAAATCCCCGCCGTCTACGCCGGCATTGAACGCAAAAAACGCCAGGCGCGCGCCAGAGAGTTGCTTTTGCGGCTGGGATTAAGCGATCGCGTCGATTACCCACCTTCACAGCTTTCTGGCGGACAGCAGCAGCGTGTCAGTATTGCCCGCGCGCTGATGAACGGCGGACAGGTGATTCTGGCGGATGAGCCGACCGGCGCGCTGGATAGCCATTCCGGCGAAGAGGTGATGGCGATTTTGCGCCAACTGCGCGATCGCGGACATACGGTGATCATTGTGACGCACGATCCGCTGATTGCCGCCCAGGCGGAGCGGATTATTGAAATTCACGATGGCAAGATTGTCCATAATCCGCCCGCGCAGGAAAAGAAACGCGAACAGGGCGTTGACGCTGCCGTAGTTAATACGGCTCCCGGCTGGCGGCAATTTGCCAGCAGCTTTCGCGAAGCGCTGTCAATGGCGTGGTTAGCGATGGCCGCTAACAAAATGCGTACTTTACTGACCATGCTGGGAATTATTATCGGTATTGCGTCGGTGGTGTCGATTGTGGTGGTCGGCGACGCCGCAAAACAGATGGTACTGGCGGATATCCGCGCTATGGGCACTAATACGATTGATATTCATCCAGGCAAAGATTTCGGCGACGACAACCCGCAGTATCGACAGGCGCTGAAATATGACGATCTGGTCGCTATTCAGAAACAGCCGTGGGTTAACTCTGCGACGCCCAGCGTTTCAAAGAGCTTACGTCTTCGCTATGGCAATATTGATATTGCCGTAAATGCTAATGGCGTCAGTGGCGATTATTTTAACGTTTACGGCATGTCCTTTAGGGAGGGGAACACCTTCAATGCTGTACAGCAACAGGATCGCGCGCAGGTGGTGGTGCTGGATGCCAACACGCGACGCCAGCTATTTCCAAATAAAGCGAATGTCGTAGGGGAAGTGGTGCTGGTGGGTAATATGCCGGTTATTGTTATTGGCGTGGCGGAAGAGAAACCGTCCATGTACGGCAATAGCAATCTGTTGCAAATTTGGTTGCCCTATAGCACGATGTCAGATCGCATAATGGGTCAGTCATGGCTTAACTCGATCACCGTTCGTGTGAAAGATGGCGTTGATAGCGATCAGGCTGAACAGCAGCTTACTCGCCTGCTCACCTTACGCCACGGTAAAAAAGACTTCTTCACCTGGAATATGGACAGCGTCCTGAAAACGGCTGAAAAAACCACCTATACTCTTCAGTTATTTCTGACGCTGGTGGCCGTCATTTCGCTGGTTGTCGGCGGCATCGGCGTTATGAATATTATGCTGGTTTCCGTCACCGAGCGAACGCGTGAAATCGGCATCCGTATGGCGGTAGGCGCGCGCGCCAGCGATGTGCTACAGCAGTTTCTTATTGAAGCGGTGTTGGTTTGCCTGGTTGGGGGAGCGCTGGGGATTAGCTTGTCGATGTTCATCGCATTTATGCTACAGCTTTTCCTGCCCGGCTGGGAGATCGGTTTTTCACTGACTGCGCTGGCGAGCGCGTTTTTATGTTCGACGTTTACTGGGATACTGTTTGGCTGGCTACCGGCGAGAAACGCGGCGCGACTGGACCCGGTGGATGCGCTGGCAAGGGAGTAATCTTGCTGACGTCATTTGTCGGCCTGATAAGATGTAACAGTGTCGCTATCAGGAACTGGCGTTAAATAAAAATGCCAGCCGATCGGGCTGGCATTTTGCCTCCTGGATGTACACAATGAGACAGAGGAGCTATGCAACGGCCTCTGCTTCGATGGGCACGATGACGCTGGCGTGATTGCCTTTTGGCCCCTGGTGTACATCAAACCGGACAGACTGTCCGGCTTTAAGCGTTCTGTAACCATCCATTTGAATGGTGGAATAATGGGCGAAAATATCCTCGCCGCCGCCTTCAGGGCAGATGAAACCAAACCCTTTGGCATTATTGAACCACTTTACAGTACCCGTTTCCATGCTTCGACATCCTTCGTAAATCTTATATAAGTAAGATGGAATGAACCGGTGACGGAGTGGGGGCTGTTCAAAACCTCACCAACTCTCGACATTACAATTTAGAGAAATCAGGCGAGGCGTCAAGCATCAGGCAGGGGGGATCGGGTAAAAATGAATCAAAAATTTGAAGCAGTTAACGCTATTGCCGGGAATGTGACAGATGTCGCGGATGGTACTGATAGATGTTAGTTATCTATCAATTGAGGTAGATTGATTATGTGCATAGACTTTGGTCAGCGGCAGATTTTCCTGCCGACAACCGTAACCGATAATGACGACTGACGATGGGTAAGACGAACGATTGGCTGGATTTTGACCAGCTGGTGGAAGATAGCGTGCGCGACGCGCTAAAACCGCCATCTATGTATAAAGTGATATTAGTCAATGATGACTACACTCCGATGGAGTTTGTTATTGACGTGTTACAAAAATTCTTTTCTTATGATGTAGAACGTGCAACGCAATTGATGCTTGCAGTTCACTATCAAGGCAAAGCCATCTGCGGCGTGTTCACCGCCGAGGTGGCGGAAACCAAAGTGGCGATGGTGAACAAGTATGCAAGGGAGAACGAGCATCCGTTGCTGTGTACGCTGGAAAAAGCCTGAATGCAGGTATAAAAATTGGGGGAGGTGCCTATGCTCAATCAAGAACTGGAACTCAGTTTAAACATGGCTTTCGCCAGAGCGCGCGAGCACCGTCATGAGTTTATGACCGTCGAGCATCTGTTGCTGGCGCTGCTCAGCAACCCATCGGCTCGCGAAGCGCTGGAAGCATGCTCCGTGGATCTGGTGGCGCTCCGTCAGGAACTCGAAGCCTTCATTGAACAAACCACACCCGTACTGCCTGCCAGTGAAGAAGAGCGTGATACGCAGCCGACGTTAAGTTTCCAGCGTGTCCTGCAACGTGCCGTCTTCCATGTTCAGTCTTCCGGGCGTAGTGAAGTGACTGGCGCGAATGTGCTGGTGGCTATCTTTAGCGAACAGGAATCACAAGCGGCTTATCTGCTGCGCAAGCATGAAGTGAGCCGTCTGGATATCGTGAACTTTATTTCTCACGGGACGCGAAAAGACGAACCGAGCCAATCTTCCGATCTCGGCAATCAGCCAACTGGCGACGAACAAGCTGGCGGGGAGGAACGTATGGAAAACTTCACGACGAATCTTAACCAACTTGCTCGCGTGGGCGGCATCGATCCGCTGATTGGTCGTGAAAAAGAACTGGAACGCGCGATCCAGGTTCTGTGTCGTCGCCGTAAAAATAACCCGTTGCTGGTGGGGGAATCCGGCGTTGGCAAAACGGCGATTGCCGAAGGGCTGGCCTGGCGTATCGTGCAGGGCGATGTGCCGGAAGTGATGGCCGATTGCACCATTTACTCGCTGGATATCGGTTCGCTGCTGGCGGGCACCAAATACCGCGGCGATTTTGAAAAACGGTTTAAGGCGTTGCTGAAACAGCTTGAGCAGGATACCAACAGCATCCTGTTTATCGATGAAATCCATACCATTATCGGCGCTGGCGCGGCGTCGGGCGGACAGGTGGATGCGGCAAATCTGATTAAACCGCTGCTTTCCAGCGGCAAGATCCGGGTGATCGGCTCAACGACCTATCAGGAATTCAGCAATATTTTTGAGAAAGACCGCGCATTAGCACGCCGTTTCCAGAAAATTGATATTACCGAGCCTTCGGTGGAAGAGACGGTGCAAATTATCAACGGCTTGAAACCTAAGTACGAAGCGCACCACGACGTGCGTTATACCGCGAAAGCGGTGCGTGCGGCGGTCGAGCTGGCGGTAAAATATATCAATGACCGCCATCTGCCGGATAAAGCCATTGACGTGATTGACGAAGCGGGCGCTCGGGCGCGTCTGATGCCGGTGAGTAAACGTAAGAAAACGGTCAACGTGGCGGATATTGAGTCCGTAGTGGCGCGAATTGCGCGAATTCCTGAAAAGAGCGTCTCGCAGAGCGATCGCGATACGCTGAAGAACCTGGGCGATCGTCTGAAAATGCTGGTCTTCGGCCAGGATAACGCGATTGAGGCGCTGACCGAAGCTATTAAGATGAGTCGTGCCGGTCTGGGCCATGAGCATAAACCTGTCGGCTCCTTCCTGTTCGCCGGGCCAACTGGCGTAGGGAAAACTGAAGTTACGGTACAGCTTTCAAAAGCGCTGGGTATTGAGCTGTTGCGCTTCGATATGTCCGAATATATGGAGCGTCATACGGTGAGCCGTTTGATCGGCGCGCCTCCGGGATACGTCGGTTTCGACCAGGGCGGGCTGCTGACGGATGCGGTGATTAAGCATCCTCATGCGGTGCTGTTGCTGGATGAGATCGAAAAAGCGCACCCGGATGTCTTTAACCTGCTGCTGCAGGTGATGGATAACGGTACGCTGACCGATAACAACGGCCGTAAGGCGGATTTCCGCAACGTGGTGCTGGTGATGACCACCAACGCCGGCGTGCGAGAAACCGAACGTAAATCTATTGGTCTTATTCATCAGGACAACAGTACCGATGCGATGGGCGAGATCAAGAAAGTGTTTACGCCGGAGTTCCGTAACCGTCTCGACAACATTATTTGGTTCGATCATCTGTCTGGCGAGGTGATTCATCAGGTTGTCGATAAGTTTATCGTCGAGTTGCAGGCCCAGTTGGATCAGAAAGGCGTCTCCCTGGAAGTCAGTCAGGAAGCGCGCGACTGGCTGGCGGAAAAGGGCTATGACCGGGCGATGGGCGCACGACCGATGGCGCGTGTGATTCAGGATAACCTGAAAAAACCGCTGGCCAATGAGTTGCTGTTTGGATCGCTGGTTGATGGCGGACAAGTCACCGTCGCGCTGGATAAAGAGAAAAATGCGTTGACGTATGGCTTCCAGAGTGCGCAAAAGCACAAGCCGGAAGCCGCGCATTAATCTTCGTTTCACTGCCGTACAAACCGGGCCTTAGCGCCCGGTTTTTTTACGCCGGCTAATAGTTAGCCTGATGGCGTTGTGCTCGCGGTAGGCGGACAAGGCGCTTGTAAATTGCGTCATCATCCGGTAATCGACGGGGGGGTTAATGCGAAAAAAAGCCCGCCCCGCTGTGTGAAAAGGGATGCTGAAGCCGCTGTTACCAATGCCAAAAAACTAATCCTCTTCTCTGAAAAGAGTAGTCTTACACTTAGCACAAAGAATTCTTCTGTGATTATCCCATACCTGTATCAAACCAACATCGCTGAATTTCTCGTGACCACAACTGTAGCAGGATATTTTACTCATATTGTGTTTTTTAATATATTCATCTTTGGTTGGAAGTTGCTTCCAGTAGCCTATCAGTCCGGGCATAACCTCTCCTTGAGTGGTTTATGTAATTTTCAAACCATGATAATAATTGTATAAGAAATAGTTCATCATGAAATTATTTCTTGTCACATTTTCGAAAGCGAATGCTATTAGCATCACACTTTCTACGTTGTTATCAACGATAATGCTTTCGTACAGGTAGCTTAGCTGTTGGCAGTGCTATACCCCGTCCAATCATCCATCAACGCCACCCGTTTAGGCCATAACGTCCCACGCTGATACGCTGCTTCAGCCTTATCTGCCAACTGGTGCGCCAACGCATGTTCAATAACCTCACGTTGATAGCCCGTTGTTTCACCAGCCCACTCACGGAAAGTAGAACGGAAGCCATGCGGCGTTAAGTCGGTATATTCCATTCGTTTCAATACAGCCAATAACGACATATCAGAAAGTGTTTCAGCGCGAGGGGCAGGGAATACATGATTGTTATTTTTCAAACGCGGTAAGCCTTCTAATAAAGCAACGGCAGAATCAGACAGAGGAACTCGGTGCTTTTTTACTACCGAGAGATACTTATGCAAACTTTTCTAAAGCGTTTCAGGTAGGGGAGTGGGGCTGTTTTTACACAATCTATAGTAAGTTTAGTGTAGCAACCAAAGGTCAAAAACGAACCTTCATCAGGAAAATCACAGTAAAAACAAGAAGTTTAGATACAAAAGCCCGTACTTTCGTACGAGCTCTTTCTTGAATATGGCGGTGAGGGGGGATTGACTCGCTGCGCTCGCCCTTCGGGCAGCCCGTTCGCTGCGCGCCCGGTCTGTCCAACTGGCTGCGCCGCTACTCAGCCCATCCCTGGGCCTCGCCCCTTCGGGGCCAGAGCAAGCTCTGTTCAAAAACGCTCCCGGCGTTTTTGTGTCGAACCCCGGTCGGGTGTTCTCATCCCCCCTGTAGGGTGGCTTTATGTGAAAAAAAAGCCCGTACTTTCGTACGAGCTCTTTCTTGAATATGGCGGTGAGGGGGGGATTGACTCGCTGCGCTCGCCCTTCGGGCAGCCCGTTCGCTGCGCGCCCGGTCTGTCCAACTGGCTGCGCCAGTTGTCGAACCCCGGTCGATGGTTCTCATCCCCCCTTGGTTTGGGGGATATATATAAGCAAAAAGCCCGTACTTCTGTACAGGCTCTCAACTTAAATATGGCGGTGAGGGGGGGATTCGAACCCCCGATACGTTGCCGTATACACACTTTCCAGGCGTGCTCCTTCAGCCACTCGGACACCTCACCATATTGTATTGCTGCCTGACCACTTGGGGGGCAACGGGGCGTTACTATAGGGAGTTGCGCTAAAACGGTCAAGCAGAATTTACATATTCACTGTCGTTTGCTCATGCAATAGACATAATCCCCGCCCAAACTGGCGCGGGGAGGCAAATTAGCGCTGTGAATCCAACATTTCGTTGTTTTTCACCACATCCTGCGCTTTGCTGTAGCTTTCGATCAGCAGTTGATAGGCCGGGAATACCTGAGTATAAACGTCGGCCCAGGCGGCGGCGTCTTCACGGTTCCAGGTGCCTTGCAGCTCAGAGGCGACCGCGGCAGTATCCATCGGTACGACGCCAGCCTGTACGATACGCGCCAGGGTGATCTCCTGCGCCATCTTACTGTAGGTGCCGGATGCGTCGATCACGGCAAATACCTTATAACCTTCCGCTACCGCGCTAATGGCCGGGAATGCCATGCACACGCTGGTAATCGTCCCGGCAATGATCAGCGTCTTACGACCCGTCGCTTTTACCGCCTTAACGAAATCTTCGTTATCCCAGGCGTTAATTTCACCTTTGCGCGCAATGTACTGCGCATGTGGCGCATTAGCGTGGATCTCCGGGATCAGCGGGCCGTTCGGACCTTGCGGTACGGATGCCGTGGTAATGACCGGCATTTTCGCTAACGTCGCCATCTTCGCCAACGCCGCGGCGCGAGCGCGTAATTCCGGCATTGGCATATCGCCTACGGTCTGGAAAAGACCGCTTTGATGATCGATTAAAAGCATCACGGAATCGTTAACATCAATTACCGGGCGCAAACCATTAAAATTAGCAGGACTTGACATCGTGTTCTCCTTCATGTTTTCAGATTTGGCCAAAACGGCCGGAGTTGAAATCGCGGACTGCTTCTGCGATCTCTTGTTTCGTGTTCATAACAAATGGGCCGTAACCCACAATCGGTTCATTCAGCGGCTCGCCTGATAACAGCAATACGCTGGCGTCGCTGCTGGCCTCAAGGTGCAGCGTTTTCCCTTGCTGGCTCAACACCACCAGTTGCGCTTCGTTGACCGGCGTCGTGCCGTTCACCGTGATATTGCCTTTCAGTACCACCAGCGCGGTGCTCCATCCTTCCGGCTGTGCCAATGTAAGCTGGCGATTGCGTTGCAGGCGCATATCCCAGACATTGAGCGGCGAGAAAGTGTGCGCCGGGCCTTTTGTCTCTTCATAACGCCCTGCGATGACCCGCACGACTCCGGCGTCATCCGGCAACGTAACGGTCGGGATAACATCGTGGGTAATGCTTTGATAACCCGGGGTGGTCATTTTGTCCTTCATGGGAAGGTTAACCCACAACTGCACCATTTCCAGTTCGCCGCCCCGACGGGTAAACGCGTCGGAATGGAACTCTTCATGCAAAATGCCTGCGCCTGCGGTCATCCACTGAACGTCGCCCGGGCCGATAACGCCGCCGCGACCGGTAGAGTCCCGATGCTCGACTTCGCCACTATAAACAATCGTCACGGTCTCGAAACCGCGGTGTGGATGCTCCCCAACACCGCGTTTTTCATTACCCGGCGTAAATGTGTGCGGCCCGGCATAATCCAGCAGCAGGAAGGGACTCAACTGCTGCGCATGTGACTGATAAGAAAAGAGTGAACGAACCGGAAATCCATCGCCAACCCAGTGCGGGCGAGGTGCGGTATAGACGCCTGTAATCTGTTTCATGGTGTTCTCCTCAGTGGCGTTGTCTTGATGTGAATAAGCTTATATTCATGACAAAAGGTTCGGTAGTGGCTAAAATGGCTCATACCGTTCCATTAATAGGACAATGTAATGATAAAAACGGATCTCAATGATTTTGCGTGGTTTGTGCATGTGGTCGAAGAGGGGGGGTTTGCCGCGGCGGGGCGTGCGCTTGATGAACCAAAATCAAAACTGAGCCGGCGTATTGCGCAACTGGAGGAACGGCTGGGCGTGCGATTGATTCAGCGAACCACCCGGCAGTTTAACGTTACCGAAGTGGGGCAAACATTCTATGAGCACTGTAAAGCGATGCTGGTGGAAGCTCAGGCGGCGCAGGATGCCATTGCCGCATTGCAGGTAGAGCCTCGCGGTATCGTGAAGCTGACCTGCCCGGTGACGCTGCTGCATGTACACATCGGCCCAATGCTGGCGAAATTTATGGCGCGTTATCCTGATGTTTCGCTACAGCTTGAAGCGACCAATCGTCGGGTGGACGTCGTAGGGGAGGGGGTGGATGTGGCGATTCGCGTCAGGCCGCGCCCGTTTGAAGATAGCGACCTGGTGATGCGCGTCCTGGCTGACAGAGGGCATCGCCTGTTTGCCAGCCCGGATCTTATCGCACGGATGGGAATCCCTTCCGCGCCGGCGGAGTTGAGTCATTGGCCAGGGCTAAGTCTTGCATCCGGCAAGCATATCCACCGCTGGGAACTTTACGGCCCGCAGGGCGCGCGTGCGGAAGTCCATTTTACCCCTCGTATGATTACCACCGACATGTTGGCGCTACGCGAGGCGGCGATGGCGGGCGTGGGGCTTGTGCAGCTACCTGTCTTAATGGTGAAAGAACAACTGGCCGCCGGTGAACTGGTCGCGGTGCTGGAAGAGTGGGAGCCCCGGCGGGAGGTTATTCATGCTGTGTTCCCATCCCGGCGAGGATTATTACCTTCCGTACGCGCGTTGGTCGATTTTTTGACGGAAGAGTATGCGCGCATGGTGGAAGAGTAACCTGCTCGTCATTCATCGACTTAATGGACGCAAAAAAGGCCGGTTAAACCGACCTTTTATCCAGCCGCCCTTCAGGGCGTGAGGAGACAATTAGCGACTACGGAAGACAATGCGGCCTTTGCTCAGGTCGTACGGGGTCAGCTCAACGGTCACTTTGTCGCCCGTCAGGATGCGGATGTAGTTCTTACGCATTTTACCGGAGATGTGTGCAGTAACCACGTGACCGTTTTCTAACTCTACGCGGAACATGGTATTAGGTAACGTTTCGAGAACGGTACCTTGCATTTCAATATTGTCTTCTTTGGCCATCTAATCCTCTGGGGTATCACTACCATAATTTGAACCGGCAAGATAATGCCGAACTTCTTTTGATAAGTAAAGATTTGTGCGTTTAAAACACAGCAAACCAGGTTTAGCACATGATTCCGCGACACACGACAACGCCGCGTTATACACCTTTTCCCTGATACTACCGCCTGATGTATCGACATAAGCGCAACATATAAGGGAACGGTGAAATAAACGATGGGCGTTACCTGACAACGGGCTGCGGGATAATGAGCTAAACCAATTCTGCGGCAGCAATTATAACACCCCAATAAAAAATGTGCCGAAAACATTCACTTCCGGGGCAAAAATAATGTCCGCGGCACCCAAAAACGGGAGGCCAGCGGCTGTTGGCGTAAGGCCGCGAGGTGATCGAGGTAGTCACGACGTGGAATTTCAATGGCGCCGAGCGAGGCGGTATGACTATTAAGTACCTGACAATCAATAAGTTTACCGCCGTGACGGGTAAATTCAGCGCAAAAAACCAGCAGTGCGGTTTTAGAGGCATTCTCCTGGCGGCTAAACATCGATTCGCCGCAAAACAGCGCCCCCTGCGAGACGCCATACATCCCGCCGACCAGTTCCCGATCGCGCCACACTTCAATGGAGTGCGCGTGGCCCAATTCATGTAATCGGCGATAGGCTTCCTCAATACCACGCGTTATCCAGGTGCCTTCGTCACGGTGATTGGCGCATCCATCAATGACCCGATCGAAAGCGTAATTGAGCGTCACGCGGTAAGGGGATGCGTTGTGAAAGCGCCTCATGCTGCGACTGAGGTGAAACTTTTCAGGCCACAGCACGGCGCGCGGATCGGGCGACCACCACAGGATCGGGTCGCCCGGCGAAAACCACGGGAAAATCCCGTGCTGGTAGGCCATTAACAACCGGGCAGGGCTGAGATCGCCGCCCAGCGCCAGTAAACCGTTAGGCTCGCGTAAAGCGCCTTCCGGCGAAGGGAAAGCGATAGAATGTCGGGAAAGCTGAACCAGACGCATGACGGCGAAACTCCAGTACGCAAGTCGGATCGTTCAATAATAGCTTACAGACGTTGTTTAAACTGATAATAGCGCCCTTGTCCGGCTAACAATTCTGCATGAGTGCCTTGCTCAATGATGCGCCCGTCGTCCATTACGATGATTTGATCAAAACGGGCCAGGCCGCGCAAACGGTGCGTCACCATCAGGACGGTTTTCTCGCGCATCACATCGGCAAGTAATTCCAGCATTTCGCTCTCGGTGGTCGCATCCAGCCCCTCAGTGGGCTCATCCAACAGCATTAACGGAGCATCATGCAACAGCGCGCGGGCGATGGCCAGACGACGAAGTTCGCCGCCGGATAGCAGGCGACCGCCTTCGCCGAGCCAGCTATTAAGCCCACTATCTTCGAGCAGATTTTCGAGGCCGACGCGACGCAGCATGTCGGAAAGGGCTTCGTCGCTGGCATTGGGCGCCGCCAGTAATAAATTATCACGCAGCGTGGCGCTGAACAGGTGGACACGCTGCGGCACCACGCTGATAGTCCGGCGTAAGGCGGATTCGCTCAGCGAGGATAGCGGAAGATCGTTGAGCAGAATTTCGCCTTGTTGCGGGTCCCAGGCGCGGGTGAGTAGCTGCAACAGCGTTGATTTTCCGCAGCCGGTACGCCCCAGAATAGCGACATGCTCGCCAGGATTAGCCTGTAATGAGAGGGCATTGAGCGCATTAATCGGCTGGGCGGGATAACGAAACGAAACGTCCCGCAGGGTGAGTGTGACCTTTTCCGGCGCGAGAGATTCTGCCTGCGGAAAGGTCACCTCCGGTTTTTGCTCCGTTAATTCAGTGATACGAAGCGCAGAGGCGATAACCTGCCCCAGATGCTGGAATGCGCCGGTAACGGGCGCAAGCGCCTCGAAAGCCGCCAGCGCGCAGAAGACAAACAGCGCGATGAGCGCGCCGGGCTGCGTATTGCCGCCAACGCCGCCGGAGGCCATCCACAACATTAACATCACCGCCAGCGCGCCAATCAGCAGCATTAACGCCTGCGATAAGGCGGTCAGTTCAGACTGTCGGCGTTGGGCCTCATGCCATTGTAATTCGGTGGCTTCCATTTGCGCCCGATAGCGTTTGCTGGCGCCAAAAATGGTGAGTTCCGCCTGACCCTGTAACCATGACGTGAGCTGCTGGCGATACTGACCTCGTAGATGCGTCAGATTTTGGCCGGTATTTTTGCCGGCGCGATAAAACACCGGCGGCATAATAAACAGCGTCAACAGCATAATGCCGCCCAGCGTGATCGCCAGCGTCACGTCGAGAACGCTAAGCCCCAGGGTGACAATCATAATCACTACAAAAGCGCCGACCAGCGGGGAGATGACGCGCAAATAGAGATGGTCCAGCGTGTCGACGTCGGCAACGATGCGGTTCAGCAGTTCACCTTGCTGATAACGCGCCAGACCCGCGGGGGAGAGCGGTAAAAGTTTGCTGAAGGTATAAATACGCAGATGTTGCAGCACGCGGAACGTGGCGTCATGACTTACCAGACGTTCAAAATAACGACCGGCGGTACGGGTAATGGCCGCGCCGCGCACGCCGGCCGCCGGGAGCATATAGTTAAAACTGTAAATTCCCGCGAAGCCTGCGATAGCGGACGCGGACAGGAACCAGCCGGAAAGCGTCAGCAGCCCGATACTGGCAAGCAGGGTCAGGATTGCCAGCGCAATTCCCAGCGTTAGCATCCATTTGTGGCGTTTATAAAGCGTCAGATAAGGGAGTAGCGCGCGCATTTAAATATCCTCCTGACGGTGAGCCAATAACGTCGCAAAAGCGCCGTTGGCGGCGCTGAGTTCGGCATAGCTGCCTTGTTCGACAATCGCGCCATCTTGCATAACCCAGATAGCGTCCCAGTCGGCGAGATCTTCCAACTGATGCGTCACCATTAATGTGGTCTGGCGTTTTGACGCCGCTTTTAACGCCTGCATGACGCGTTGCTCGCTGTGAGCGTCCAGGCTTGCCGCCGGTTCATCCAGCAGTAGCAGTTGACAGGGATTAAGTAGCGCGCGGGCGACCGCTACACGCTGTGCCTGGCCGACGGAAAGTCTGCTGGCATGATTGCCGAGCGGGGTGTCTACTCCCTGCGGCAGCAGCGGTAAAAACTCGCTTACCCATGCGGCGTCAAGCGCGGCATAAAGTTCCTGCTCGCTGGCGTCCGGGCGCGCCAGTAATACATTTTCGCGTAGCGTCGCTGCAGGTAATTGCGGGTTTTGTCCGACCCAGGAGAGATGCTGGCGCCAGGATTCCGGCGAGAGATCGCGAAGCTCGACACCGTTAATACGCAAAGAGCCCTGATAGGAGAGAAAACCGGATAATACATTCAACAGAGAGCTTTTACCGGAACCGCTGCGCCCTACCAGGACGGCGCGTTCTCCTGCCGCTAATGAGAAATTCAGCGGCCCGGCAAGCGTTTTGCCTTCTGGCGAGGTGATAATAAGATTGACTGCGTCAATGGTTACAGGTTCGTTTTCCGCCAGCTCAACTTCGCCGCGCGCCGGGTGGGCGAGGGGCGTTTCCAGAAACGTCTTCAGACTATCCGCCGCGCCAACCGCCTGCGCCTTAGCATGATAAAACGTGCCGAGGTCGCGTAATGGCTGGAAAAACTCCGGCGCGAGGATCAAGGCGAGGAACCCGGCGGCGAGCGTCACACCGGTACCGTAATGACCAAAGTTCAGCTCGCCCAGGTAAGAGAAGCCAAAATAAACGGCGACCAGTGCAATAGAAAGCGAGGTGAAAAACTCCAGCACGCCGGAAGATAAAAAGGCGAGGCGCAGTACTTCCATCGTGCGCTGACGAAAATCCTGCGATGCTGCGCGAATGCTCTCGGTTTCCGCTTCTCCACGACCGAAAATTCGCAGCGTTTCCATCCCGCGCAGACGGTCAAGAAAATGGCCGCTTAGCCGGGCAAGCGCCAGGAAATTGCGGCGGTTGGCGTCAGCCGCGCCCATCCCCACCATCGCCATAAATAGGGGAATGAGCGGGGCAGTGCCCAGCAGAATCAGCGCCGCCGCCCAATTTGACGGGAAAATCGCCGCCACGATTAAGAGCGGTACGCAAACGGCAAGCGCCATTTGCGGCAGATAGCGCGCATAATAGTCATGCATATCGTCAATCTGTTCCAACACCAGCGTCGCCCAGCTACCGGCGGGCTTGCCCTGAATCCAGGCTGGGCCGGCTTGCTGCAGACGCTCCAACACCTGACGGCGGATCTCAAAGCGAATATGTTGTCCGGCATGAAAACCGACGCGCTCGCGCAACCACACCACCCAGGCGCGGAGGACAAAGACCAGTATCAGCAGGATAAAAGGGAGCAACAGCGCTTCCCGTGGAATGTTCTCCATGATCATATGTTGCAGGATACGCGCCATGATCCAGGCCTGAGCGACAATTAATACGCCACTCATGAACCCCAACAGGCGGGAAATATTCAACCACCGTTGGGAGATTACGCTTTGCTGTTTTAACCAGCGGGTCAGCTCTTTTTGACGGGTTTTATTCATTGCACGCTTAGCAGGTGAGTTATTGGAATTTCAGGCAGGGCAATGTTACAACGACGCAAAAATAAAGGCGACTTATAGTCGCCTTTTTTACTTTTGTTACTGATTTGTAAAAACTATTTGCTCGCGTCGGCCAGACCATCGAGATAGCGTTCGGCATCCAGCGCCGCCATACAGCCCGTACCCGCAGAGGTGATCGCCTGACGGTAAATATGATCCATGACGTCACCCGCCGCGAATACGCCAGGGATGCTGGTTTGTGTGGCGTTGCCATGGGTGCCGGACTGAACTTTGATATAACCATTTTCCAGCTCAAGCTGGCCTTCGAAGAGCGCCGTGTTTGGGCTATGACCGATGGCTACGAAAAGTCCGGCGATGTCCAGCGTCTCAATATTATCGCTTTGCTGCGTGTCGCGAAGACGCAGACCAGTAACGCCCATCTGATCGCCGGTCACTTCTTCCAGCGTCCGGTTGGTGTGCAGAATGATATTGCCATTTTCGACTTTATCCATCAGGCGCTTAATGAGGATTTTTTCAGCGCGGAAACCGTCACGGCGATGGATAAGGTGCACTTCCGAAGCGATGTTGGACAGATAAAGCGCTTCTTCAACCGCGGTGTTGCCGCCGCCGATCACCGCCACTTTCTGATTGCGGTAGAAGAAACCGTCGCAGGTTGCGCAGGCGGAAACGCCGCGCCCTTTAAAGGCTTCTTCCGATGGCAGCCCCAGATAGCGCGCGGAAGCGCCGGTCGCAATGATCAACGCATCACAAGTGTACTCTGCGCTGTCACCTGTCAGACGGAACGGACGATTTTGCAGATCCACTTTGTTGATGTGATCAAAGATTATCTCGGTTTCAAATTTTGCCGCATGTTCATGCATGCGTTCCATCAGCAGCGGGCCGGTCAAATCGTTTGGATCGCCGGGCCAGTTTTCCACTTCCGTCGTGGTAGTCAGTTGACCGCCTTTTTCCATACCGGTAATAAGTACCGGCTGTAAATTTGCGCGCGCGGCATACACCGCCGCGGTATATCCCGCCGGTCCTGAGCCCAGAATAAGCAGCTTACTGTGTTTGGTCGTGCCCATGAGATCCCCATAGTTGTTGGCAGACAATGAGCAGAATTGTAGGGAATTTACAGACGTAAAAAAAGAGCATAACGATTTTGTTAACAATATGTGTAATAGCATGAACCGATGAACGACCGCGGCAGCGACGTTATCATCACAAACTTTAATTAAAATCGGTAACTTATAAGGTGACGAAATGACAGTTTACCGCCCTCTCTAATGAATAACTGGCATGTTGTACTAAAAATCGATGTTTTGCTTTGACAATCACCTGCTGTTTTGCGAAAACATTCGAGGAAGAAAAAAACTGTGTTATGTATGTGCTGCATAATCATGCATGTAAATACCATGTTTACCGGGCTAGTGAAATCTACGCATGGCGTGGACAGACGCCATTCGTGATGTCGATAGCTGCCGCGAGGCAACGGTCTTCTCACCATAGACCAGGCATTGCGCGCCGTTAATCCCTCTGGGTTTCGGTCTATTGTGATGGGCAGCGACTCTGAACAGTGATGTGAGTAGAGTCAGGCAGGAGTAGGGAAGGAATACAGAGAGACAATAATAATGGTAGATAGCAAGAAGCGCCCTGGCAAAGATCTCGACCGTATCGATCGTAACATTCTTAATGAACTGCAAAAGGATGGGCGTATTTCCAACGTCGAGCTTTCTAAACGAGTAGGACTTTCGCCGACACCTTGCCTTGAGCGTGTGCGTCGGCTGGAGCGACAAGGGTTTATCCAGGGCTATACGGCGCTGTTGAACCCGCATTATCTGGATGCGTCACTTCTGGTATTCGTTGAGATTACCTTAAATCGCGGCGCGCCGGATGTGTTTGAACAGTTTAATGCCGCCGTGCAAAAGCTTGAAGAGATTCAGGAGTGTCATTTGGTTTCCGGCGATTTCGACTACCTGTTGAAAACCCGTGTACCGGATATGTCAGCGTATCGAAAACTATTGGGAGAGACGTTGCTGCGCTTGCCAGGTGTGAACGACACCCGAACTTACGTAGTGATGGAAGAGGTAAAACAGAGTAATCGTCTGGTTATTAAGACACGCTAACACGGAACAGGTGCAAAATCGCCGTAGTTTGATTACACTCCTGTTAATCCATACAGCAACAGTGCCGGGGCAACCCGGTGCTGTTGTCCGTTTTAGCATCGGGCGGGAAAAGCCTGGAACCTGGAGAGCCTTTTTTGAGCCAGGAATATACTGAAGACAAAGACGTCACATTGACGAAGTTAAGCAGCGGGCGCCGACTTCTGGAAGCGTTGTTGATACTTATTGCCCTTTTTGCCGTCTGGTTGATGGCGGCCTTGTTGAGCTTTAACCCTTCGGACCCCAGTTGGTCGCAAACCGCCTGGCATGAACCTATCCATAATTTAGGCGGCGCGCCGGGCGCGTGGCTGGCCGATACACTGTTCTTTATTTTTGGCGTAATGGCCTACACCATCCCTGTCATTATTGTCGGCGGGTGTTGGTTTGCGTGGCGTCATCAGTCTACGGATGATTACATCGACTATTTTGCTGTGTCGCTACGCCTTATCGGCGTGTTGGCGCTGATTCTCACTTCCTGCGGTCTGGCGGCCATTAATGCTGACGATATCTGGTATTTCGCCTCTGGCGGCGTAATTGGCAGCCTGTTAAGCACCACGCTGCAGCCGTTGTTGCATAGTAGCGGCGGAACGATAATGCTTCTCTGTATTTGGGCTGCCGGGCTGACGCTCTTTACCGGCTGGTCCTGGGTCAGTATCGCCGAAAAATTAGGCGGCTGGCTGCTTAATATACTGACCTTCGCCAGCAACCGTACCCGGCGTGATGATACGTGGGTTGACGACGAAGAGTATGATGACGAATACGATGAAGAAACCGACGGCGTGCAGCGTGAATCTCGCCGGGCGCGTATTTTGCGCGGCGCGTTGGCGCGTCGTAAGCGACTGGCTGAAAAATTCAGCAATCCACGGGGCCGTCAGACCGATGCCGCGCTCTTTTCCGGCAAACGGATGGATGATGACGAGGACATTCAGTATAGCGCGCGCGGCGTCGCTGCCGATCCCGACGACGTTCTGTTTTCGGGCAACCGTGCGACGCAGCCGGAATATGATGAATATGATCCGCTGTTAAACGGCCATTCTGTCACTGAACCGGTCGCCGCCGCTGCGGCTGCAACTGCCGTCACCCAGACGTGGGCAGCGTCCGCCGATCCCATAATGCAAACGCCGCCCATGCCGGGGGCTGAGCCGGTTGTCGCGCAACCGACCGTGGAGTGGCAGCCCGTACCGGGGCCGCAAACCGGCGAACCGGTTATCGCGCCTGCGCCGGAGGGGTATCAGCCGCATCCGCAATATGCTCAACCGCAGGAGGCGCAAAGTGCGCCGTGGCAGCAACCTGTGCCTGTCGCTTCCGCGCCGCAATACGCCGCGACGCCAGCGACCGCAGCAGAATATGACTCTCTTGCGCCGCAGGAAACACAGCCGCAATGGCAGCCGGAGCCGACCCATCAGCCGACGCCGGTTTATCAGCCGGAGCCGATAGCGGCTGAACCTTCTCACATGCCGCCGCCGGTTATCGAACAGCCGGTTGCCACCGAGCCTGAACCTGACACAGAAGAGACCAGACCTGCCCGTCCTCCGCTTTACTATTTTGAAGAGGTGGAAGAGAAACGCGCCCGTGAGCGCGAACAACTGGCGGCATGGTATCAACCGATTCCGGAGCCGGTAAAAGAGAACGTGCCGGTCAAACCTACGGTATCTGTCGCGCCGTCCATACCGCCAGTGGAAGCGGTAGCCGCCGCCGCGTCGCTTGACGTAGGTATTAAGAGTGGCGCCCTGGCAGCAGGCGCCGCGGCCGCTGCGCCTGCATTTAGTCTGGCTACCGGCGGCGCGCCGCGTCCGCAGGTGAAAGAGGGGATTGGTCCGCAACTGCCGCGTCCGAACCGCGTTCGCGTGCCGACCCGACGGGAACTGGCGTCGTACGGTATTAAGCTGCCGTCACAGAGGATTGCAGAAGAAAAAGCCCGCGAGGCGGAGCGCAATCAGTACGAGACGGGCGCGCAGCTAACCGATGAAGAAATAGATGCAATGCATCAGGACGAGTTAGCCCGTCAGTTCGCGCAGTCGCAGCAGCATCGTTATGGTGAGACGTATCAGCACGATACTCAACAGGCAGAAGATGACGATACCGCTGCGGAAGCTGAATTAGCCCGCCAGTTTGCCGCTTCGCAACAGCAGCGCTATTCCGGCGAGCAACCCGCTGGCGCGCAGCCGTTCTCACTGGACGATCTGGATTTCTCGCCAATGAAAGTATTGGTTGATGAAGGTCCGCACGAACCGCTGTTCACGCCGGGTGTCATGCCCGAGTCAACGCCTGTTCAGCAACCGGTAGCGCCGCAGCCTCAGCCACAGTACCAGCAGTCGCAACAGCCGGTAGCGCCGCAGTCACAGTATCAGCAGCCGCAACAGCCGGTAGCGCCGCAGCCGCAGTATCAGCAGCCGCAGCAACCGACAGCGCCACAGCCGCAGTATCAGCAGCCGCAACAGCCGGTAGCGCCGCAGCCACAGTATCAGCAGCCGCAACAGCCGGTAGCGCCGCAGCCGCAGTATCAGCAGCCGCAGTATCAGCAGCCGCAACAGCCGGTAGCGCCGCAACCGCAGTATCAGCAGCCGCAACAGCCGACAGCGCCGCAAGACAGCCTGATCCACCCGCTGTTGATGCGTAACGGCGACAGTCGTCCATTACAGCGTCCGACGACGCCGCTGCCTTCGTTAGATCTTCTGACGCCGCCGCCGAGCGAAGTTGAACCGGTAGATACCTTTGCGCTGGAACAAATGGCGCGTCTGGTTGAAGCGCGTCTGGCGGATTTCCGCATTAAAGCTGATGTGGTGAACTATTCGCCAGGCCCGGTCATTACTCGCTTTGAACTGAATCTGGCCCCGGGCGTTAAAGCGGCGCGTATCTCCAACCTTTCCCGGGATCTGGCGCGCTCATTGTCAACGGTAGCCGTACGCGTTGTGGAAGTCATTCCAGGCAAACCTTACGTAGGGTTGGAATTGCCGAACAAGAAACGGCAAACCGTTTATCTGCGCGAAGTGTTGGATAACGCCAAATTCCGCGAGAATCCGTCGCCGCTTACCGTGGTGTTAGGTAAGGATATCGCGGGCGATCCGGTAGTGGCGGATCTGGCGAAAATGCCTCACCTGCTGGTGGCCGGTACGACCGGTTCCGGTAAGTCGGTCGGGGTTAACGCCATGATCCTCAGTATGCTGTATAAAGCGCAGCCGGAAGACGTTCGCTTTATCATGATCGACCCGAAAATGTTAGAACTCTCGGTCTATGAAGGTATACCGCATCTGCTGACGGAAGTTGTTACCGACATGAAAGACGCGGCTAACGCGTTACGCTGGAGCGTCAATGAGATGGAGCGTCGCTATAAGCTGATGTCCGCGCTCGGCGTGCGTAATCTGGCTGGGTATAACGAGAAAATCGCCGAAGCGGCCCGCATGGGACGTCCGATTCCGGACCCGTACTGGAAGCCGGGCGACAGTATGGATGTTCAGCATCCGGTTCTGGAAAAACTGCCGTATATCGTGGTACTGGTTGATGAATTTGCCGACCTGATGATGACCGTCGGTAAAAAAGTTGAAGAGCTGATCGCGCGTCTGGCGCAGAAAGCGCGCGCCGCGGGGATTCACCTGGTACTGGCGACGCAGCGTCCGTCGGTCGATGTGATTACTGGTTTAATTAAAGCCAACATTCCAACCCGTATCGCTTTTACCGTATCCAGCAAGATCGACTCCCGCACTATTCTTGATCAGGGTGGCGCTGAGTCGCTATTGGGAATGGGGGACATGCTCTATTCCGGACCAAACTCCACCATGCCGGTACGTGTCCATGGGGCGTTTGTGCGTGACCAGGAAGTCCATGCGGTGGTTCAGGACTGGAAAGCGCGCGGTCGTCCGCAATATGTGGATGGCATTACCTCCGACAGCGAAAGCGAAGGTGGTGGTGGCGGTTTTGACGGCGGCGAAGAATTAGATGCGCTATTCGATCAGGCCGTTAATTTCGTCACCCAGAAGCGTAAAGCGTCCATTTCCGGCGTTCAGCGTCAGTTCCGCATCGGCTATAACCGTGCGGCGCGTATTATCGAACAGATGGAAGCGCAGGGTATTGTCAGCGCTCAGGGGCATAACGGTAATCGTGAAGTGCTGGCTCCGCCGCCTTTTGAGTAAACCTGTAAGCCGGATGGCGCTGTGCAGGCTGCCATCCGGCAACAAAATTCAGTATTTTCTTCTTTCCTCATGCTGATTTTTGGCCTGGAATAGAAAGCAAAAGGAGCTCCTGGTCGGGAGTGTCGAAACCTGAGGAATAATGATGAAAAAAATGGCAATCGCCTGTGCATTACTTTCAAGCGTTGTAGCCAGCAGCGTATGGGCTGACGCCGCCAGCTCTCTGAAAAGCCGTCTGGATAAAGTGAGCAGCTTTCATGCCACCTTTACTCAAAAAGTCACCGATGGCAGCGGTGCCGCGGTGCAGGAGGGACAGGGTGATTTATGGGTTAAGCGGCCAAATCTATTCAACTGGCATATGACGCAACCTGACGAGAGTATTCTGGTTTCTGACGGCAAAACGTTATGGTTCTATAACCCGTTTGTAGAACAGGCTACCGCCACGTGGTTGAAAGATGCCACCGGAAATACACCGTTTATGCTGATTGCCCGCAACCAGGCCAGCGACTGGCAGCAGTATAATATTAAGCAGGATGGCGATAATTTTGTGCTGACGCCGAAAGCCAGCAACGGCAATCTGAAACAGTTCACCATCAATGTGGGACGCGACGGGACTATCCACCAGTTTAGCGCCGTAGAACAAGACGATCAGCGTAGCGCCTATCAGCTAAAATCCCAGCAAAACGGCGTTGTTGATCCGTCAAAATTTACGTTTACTCCGCCGCAAGGGGTAACGATAGACGACCAACGTAAGTAGAGGCGATGAGTGAGCAATCTGTCGCTCGATTTTTCTGATAATACGTTTCAACCGCTGGCCGCGCGAATGCGGCCGGAAAATTTAGCGCAGTATATCGGCCAGCAGCATTTGCTGGCCGCAGGTAAACCGTTGCCTCGCGCTATTGAGGCCGGGCATCTGCACTCCATGATTTTATGGGGGCCGCCAGGGACGGGGAAAACCACGCTCGCTGAAGTGATCGCCCGCTACGCCAGCGCCGATGTCGAGCGTATTTCCGCCGTCACTTCTGGGGTAAAAGAGATTCGCGAAGCTATTGAGCGCGCCCGCCAGAATCGTAATGCCGGTCGCCGTACCATCCTGTTTGTTGATGAAGTGCATCGCTTTAACAAAAGCCAGCAGGACGCCTTTTTACCGCATATCGAAGATGGCACTATCACCTTTATCGGCGCGACCACGGAAAATCCCTCTTTTGAGCTGAACTCGGCGCTATTGTCGCGAGCGCGGGTCTATCTGCTGAAATCGTTGACCACTGACGATATCGAGCAAGTACTGGACCAGGCGATGCAGGACAAAACGCGTGGTTACGGCGATCAGGATATCGTGTTACCGGATGAGACACGGCGAGCGATTGCTGAGCTGGTCAATGGCGACGCGCGGCGCGCCTTAAATACGCTGGAAATGATGGCTGATATGGCGGAGGCGGATGACAGCGGCAAACGCGTTTTATTGCCCGCCTTGTTGACCGAGATCGCCGGCGAGCGCAGCGCGCGTTTTGATAACAAAGGCGATCGCTTCTACGATCTTATTTCCGCCTTACATAAATCAGTGCGCGGCAGCGCGCCGGATGCCGCCCTCTATTGGTATGCCCGTATCATTACCGCGGGAGGCGATCCGCTGTACGTGGCGCGTCGCTGCCTGGCGATTGCCTCGGAAGATGTGGGTAATGCCGATCCGCGCGCGATGCAGGTCGCCATTGCCGCATGGGATTGTTTCACCCGCGTTGGCCCGGCTGAAGGCGAAAGGGCGATCGCGCAGGCTATCGTTTATCTCGCCTGCGCGCCGAAGAGCAACGCCGTCTATACCGCCTTTAAGGCTGCGCTGGCCGACGCGCGCGAGCGTCCTGATTATGACGTTCCTGTCCATCTGCGTAATGCGCCAACCAAACTGATGAAAGAGATGGGCTATGGCCAGGAGTACCGCTATGCCCACGATGAGCCCAATGCCTATGCTGCGGGTGAAGTGTACTTCCCGCCGGAAATCGCGCAAACGCGCTATTATCATCCGACAAATCGTGGTCTGGAAGGCAAGATTGGCGAAAAGCTCGCCTGGCTGGCTGAACAGGATCAAAATAGCCCCACAAAACGCTACCGCTAGTGTAAACGTTGCGGTAAGGTTATCTCTAAATATGATGCTCCAGGTATCATGGTGTTGATGATGAACCTCGTTATGCCTGATAGCACGTTGCTTATGAGGTCCGCGGGTATAGCGCAATGGATGCGTTGTTGCTGTCGTCGGTCAGGTAAGGCGAAAACGTCGCTATTACGTAAACGCGGTTTACGTTCATCAATACAATCAGAGGCGATCATCAATTGATCGCGTTTCCTTTTATTATTCGATAAGCACAGGATAAGCATGCTCGATCCCAATCTGCTGCGTAATGAGCCAGACGCAGTCGCTGAAAAACTGGCACGCCGGGGCTTTAAGCTGGATGTAGATAAGCTGCGCGCTCTTGAAGAGCGTCGTAAAGTTTTGCAGGTCAACACGGAAAACCTGCAGGCGGAGCGTAATTCTCGATCGAAATCCATCGGCCAGGCGAAAGCGCGCGGGGAAGATATCGAGCCTTTACGCCTGGAAGTGAATAAACTGGGCGAAGAGCTGGATGCGGCGAAAGCCGAGCTGGATACCTTGCTGGCGGAGATCCGCGATATCGCGCTGACCATCCCAAACCTGCCTGCGGATGAAGTGCCGGTAGGTAAAGATGAAAACGACAACGTTGAAGTCAGCCGCTGGGGTACCCCGCGTGAGTTTGATTTTGAAATCCGCGATCACGTCACCTTAGGGGAAATGCACTCCGGCCTCGACTTTGCCGCTGCGGTTAAGCTGACCGGCTCCCGTTTTGTGGTGATGAAAGGACAGATTGCGCGTATGCATCGCGCATTGTCGCAGTTTATGTTGGATCTGCATACGGAACAGCACGGCTATAGCGAAAACTACGTGCCGTATCTGGTTAACCACGACACGCTGTATGGCACCGGTCAACTGCCGAAATTCGCAGGCGACTTGTTCCATACCCGTCCGCTGGAAGAAGAAGCAGACAGCAGTAACTATGCTTTGATCCCGACGGCGGAGGTTCCGCTGACCAATCTGGTACGCGATGAAATCATCGACGAAGATCAGCTGCCGATTAAAATGACGGCGCATACGCCTTGTTTCCGTTCTGAAGCAGGTTCTTATGGTCGTGATACCCGTGGCCTGATTCGTATGCATCAGTTTGACAAAGTGGAAATGGTGCAGATCGTTCGCCCGGAAGATTCTATGGCTGCGTTGGAAGAGATGACCGGTCACGCGGAAAAAGTGCTCCAGCTACTGGGACTGCCGTACCGTAAAATCATTCTGTGCACTGGCGATATGGGCTTCGGCGCCTGCAAAACCTATGACCTCGAAGTCTGGGTTCCGGCGCAGAATACCTACCGCGAGATCTCTTCCTGCTCTAACGTCTGGGACTTCCAGGCGCGTCGTATGCAGGCACGCTGTCGCAGCAAGTCCGACAAAAAGACCCGTCTGGTCCATACCCTGAATGGTTCTGGTCTGGCGGTAGGTCGTACCCTGGTGGCCGTGATGGAAAACTATCAGCAGGCTGATGGTCGCATTGAAGTGCCGGAAGTATTACGTCCGTACATGAACGGACTGGAATATATCGGCTAATCCTCGCTTTCTCTTCTTCTAAAAAGCGCCTTCGGGCGCTTTTTTTATGCCAGTTTGATACCGGACAATAATCCCTACCCTATTAGGGGTAATACTGATTTCGAATGAAGGTCAGTTTTTAACGCTATTTTTCTATTTTTTCGATATATATCAGACTTTATAGCGACGTTATCGCTATATAAAATTCTATACATCGTTTTATTGTTTTTTTTATTGTGAGCAGCAGAGTGAGCCCTTATGAAAACTAAGATCCCTGATGCCGTGCTGGCAGCCGAGGTGAGCCGTCGTGGTTTAGTCAAAACCACCGCGATAGGCGGCCTGGCGATGGCCAGTAGCGCATTTACCCTGCCATTTACCCGCATCGCTAACGCCGCAGAGGCGATAAGCCCGGCGAAAACCGGCGAGAAAGTCGTCTGGAGCGCCTGTACGGTAAACTGTGGCAGCCGTTGTCCGCTACGTATGCATGTTGTGGATGGCGAAATCAAATATGTAGAAACGGATAATACCGGAAACGATGATTACGATGGCCTGCACCAGGTTCGCGCCTGCCTGCGCGGTCGTTCTATGCGTCGTCGCGTCTATAACCCGGATCGGCTCAAGTATCCGATGAAGCGCGTCGGCGCGCGCGGCGAAGGTAAATTTGAGCGTATTAGCTGGGACGAAGCCTACGATATCATTGCTACCAATATGCAGCGTCTTATCAAAGAGTATGGCAACGAGTCCATTTATCTGAACTATGGCACGGGTACGCTGGGCGGCACTTTGACACGTTCATGGCCGCCAGGAAAAACGCTGGTCGCCCGTCTGATGAACTGCTGCGGCGGTTATCTTAATCACTACGGTGATTACTCTTCCGCGCAAATCGCAGCGGGTCTGAATTACACCTATGGCGGCTGGGCGGATGGCAATAGTCCATCCGACATTGAAAACAGTAAGCTGGTGGTGTTGTTTGGTAATAACCCTGGCGAAACCCGCATGAGCGGGGGCGGTGTAACGTATTATCTTGAACAGGCGCGGCAGAAATCAAACGCGCGGATGATCATTATCGATCCTCGTTACACCGACACCGGCGCCGGTCGCGAAGATGAGTGGATTCCGATTCGTCCAGGTACCGATGCGGCGCTGGTCAATGGTCTGGCATATGTCTTAATCACCGAGAACATGGTCGATCAGCCATTCCTGGACAAATATTGCGTCGGTTATGACGAAAAAACCTTGCCTGCCAGCGCGCCGAAAAACGGTCACTACAAAGCCTATATTCTGGGCCAGGGTAAAGACGGTATCGCGAAGACGCCGGAGTGGGCGGCGCAAATTACCGGTATCCCGGCGGATCGCATTATTAAGCTGGCGCGAGAAATCGGCAGCGCTAAACCCGCCTATATTTGCCAGGGGTGGGGACCACAACGTCATGCTAATGGAGAAATCGCCACGCGCGCCATCTCAATGCTGGCGATCCTGACGGGTAATGTTGGGATTAACGGCGGTAACAGCGGCGCGCGCGAAGGGTCTTATGCCCTGCCATTTGAACGTATGCCCACGTTAGAAAACCCGGTTGAAACCAGCATCTCCATGTTTATGTGGACCGATGCCATTGAACGCGGCCCGGAAATGACGGCGCTGCGTGATGGCGTGCGGGGGAAAGATAAGCTGGACGTGCCGATCAAAATGATCTGGAACTATGCTGGCAACTGTTTGATTAACCAGCACTCTGAGATTAACCGCACCCACGAAATCCTGCAGGATGACAAGAAATGCGAAATGATCGTCGTTATCGACTGTCATATGACCTCGTCGGCAAAATACGCCGATATTCTGTTGCCTGATTGCACTGCTTCTGAGCAGATGGACTTTGCGCTGGATGCCTCCTGCGGGAACATGTCTTACGTTATCTTCACTGACCAGGCGATTAAACCGCGCTTCGAGTGTAAGACGATTTATGAGATGACCAGCGAACTGGCGAAACGTCTTGGCGTGGAACAACAGTTTACCGAAGGACGGACGCAAGAAGAGTGGATGCGTCATCTGTACGAACAGTCGCGTAAATCCATTCCGAATCTGCCCACCTTTGAGGAGTTCCGTAAGCAAGGCATCTTCAAACAGCGTGACCCCGAAGGCCACCATGTCGCCTATAAAGACTTCCGCGAAGATCCGCAAGCGAATCCACTTACAACGCCATCGGGCAAGATTGAAATCTATTCACAGGCGTTGGCGGATATCGCCGCCACCTGGGAGCTGCCGGAAGGCGACGTGATCGATCCATTACCGATCTACACGCCAGGTTTTGAAAACTATAACGATCCGCTAACGGATAAATTCCCGCTGCAGTTGACGGGTTTCCACTATAAAGCGCGTGTGCATTCCACTTATGGCAACGTAGACGTACTGAAAGCCGCCTGTCGCCAGGAAATGTGGATTAACCCAATGGATGCGCAGAAACGCGGTATCAACAATGGCGATAAAGTCCGCATCTTCAACGATCGCGGCGAAGTACATATCGAGGCTAAAGTGACGCCGCGCATGATGCCGGGTGTGGTCGCCCTGGGAGAAGGCGCATGGTATGACCCGGATGCAAAACGCGTGGATCAGGGCGGATGTATTAACGTACTGACGACCCAACGTCCTTCTCCGCTGGCGAAGGGGAACCCGTCACATACGAACCTCGTTCAGGTTGAAAAGGCGTAAGGAGTAACCGATGACAACCCAGTATGGATTTTTTATTGATTCCAGCCGTTGCACCGGTTGCAAAACCTGCGAACTGGCCTGCAAGGACTACAAAGATTTGACCCCGGATGTCAGCTTCCGCCGCATTTATGAGTATGCGGGTGGCGACTGGCAGGAAGATAACGGCGTCTGGCACCAGAACGTCTTTGCCTATTACCTCTCCATTTCGTGTAACCACTGCGAAGACCCGGCCTGTACCAAAGTCTGCCCGAGCGGTGCGATGCACAAGCGCGATGACGGTTTTGTGGTGGTGAACGAAGAGGTCTGTATCGGCTGCCGCTACTGCCACATGGCCTGCCCGTACGGCGCGCCGCAATACAACGCGGCCAAAGGTCATATGACTAAGTGCGACGGCTGTTATGACCGGGTGGCGGAAGGCAAGAAACCGATCTGCGTCGAATCCTGTCCGCTGCGGGCGCTGGACTTTGGTCCTATCGACGAACTGCGCAAAAAACACGGTGAGCTGGCTGCCGTCGCGCCGCTGCCGCGCGCGCATTTCACGAAGCCGAATATTGTGATTAAACCCAACGCCAACAGCCGCCCGACCGGGGACACTACCGGTTATCTGGCCAATCCGAAGGAGGTATAAGATGGGAAGTGGATGGCATGAATGGCCGTTGATGATCTTCACGGTCTTTGGTCAGTGCGTGGCCGGTGGTTTTATTGTTCTGGCTCTGGCGCTGATGAAGGGCGACCTGCGCGCGGAAACGCAGCAGCGGGTGATCGCCTGTATGTTTGGTCTGTGGGTGCTGATGGGGATTGGCTTTATCGCCTCGATGCTGCATCTGGGTTCGCCGATGCGCGCGTTTAACTCGCTTAACCGCGTGGGTGCTTCCGCACTGAGCAATGAAATTGCCAGCGGCTCGGTGTTTTTTGCGGTCGGCGGGATTGGCTGGCTGCTGGCGGTACTGAAAAAGCTGCCGCCGGCACTGCGCACACTCTGGCTGATTATCACGATGGTACTGGGCGTCGTCTTCGTCTGGATGATGGTACGCGTCTATAACAGTATCGATACAGTACCGACCTGGTATAGCGTCTGGACGCCGCTGGGCTTCTTCCTGACGCTCTTTATGGGGGGGCCGCTACTGGGTTATCTGCTGCTGCGCATCGCGGGCGTGAACGGTTGGGCGATGCGTCTGTTACCTGCGGTTTCGGTGCTGGCGCTGGTGGTTATTGCCATTATGGTGGCCATGCAGGGCGCGGAACTGGCGACGATTCACAGTTCCATTCAGCAGGCGTCTGCTCTGGTGCCGGATTATGGTTCCCTGATGGCCTGGCGTATGGTGCTGCTTGCGGTGGCGTTGTGCTGCTGGATTGTGCCACAGTTAAAAGGGTATCAACCTGCGGTACCTTTGCTCTCTGTCGCCTTCATTCTGATGCTGGCGGGGGAATTGATTGGCCGCGGCGTATTCTATGGGCTGCATATGACCGTGGGCATGGCGGTAGCCAGCTAACGCGTTGACGTGCATTCGGCCTGCAGAACGTGCAGGCCGAATTCGCCTTTAGCCGCCATCAATCTAAGGAATATAACCGGGGCGGAGAAGGCGCATATAAATCCATAGAGAAGAAAACGAAGCTAAAGGAACCATGAAATTTTTCGACTGAACAAAACGCCGATTTTGCGGGTTAGATCAATAAAAACAAGGGGATGAATTTTTAGCCTTTTAATATATTCACGTGCAGAATAAGTAAATCAAATCGATAGTCTCAAAACTTGCGGATCGCCCATGCGGAGCCGATTGACAATGTTTTTGGCGATGGCATGATGCGCATGAAATTTGAACTTCCTCACGGTTTTTATTCATGTCCACCTATACCCGTCCCGTCATGCTTTTGCTGTGCGGGCTACTTTTGTTGACTCTGGCCATTGCGGTACTGAATACGCTTGTGCCGCTGTGGCTTGCTCAGGCAAACCTTCCGACCTGGCAGGTGGGGATGGTCAGCTCGTCTTATTTTACCGGCAATCTGGTCGGGACGTTATTTACCGGGTATTTAATTAAACGCATTGGGTTTAACCGTAGCTATTATCTTGCCTCGCTGATCTTCGCCGCGGGTTGTGTCGGGTTGGGCGTGATGGTGGGGTTCTGGAGCTGGATGAGCTGGCGTTTTATTGCCGGTATCGGCTGCGCCATGATTTGGGTTGTTGTCGAAAGCGCGTTGATGTGCAGCGGAACCTCGCATAATCGCGGGCGCCTGCTTGCTGCCTATATGATGGTCTATTACATGGGGACCTTCCTTGGACAATTATTGGTCAGTAAAGTGTCTGGTGAATTGCTGCACGTCCTTCCCTGGGTGACCGGAATGATTCTGGCGGGAATTCTGCCGCTACTCTTTACCCGGATTGTAAATCAGCAAACGCAGGCACGTCATTCCTCTTCTATTAGCGCCATGCTGAAGCTACGCCAGGCGCGTCTTGGCGTGAATGGTTGTATTATTTCTGGCATTGTTCTTGGTTCATTATATGGTCTGATGCCGTTATATCTGAAGCATCAGGGGATGGCTAACGCCAGCATCGGTTTCTGGATGGCGGTGCTGGTGAGCGCCGGTATTTTGGGGCAATGGCCAATGGGACGTCTGGCGGACAAATTTGGTCGCTTGCTGGTATTACGCGTACAGGTATTCGTTGTCATACTCGGTAGTATTGCCATGTTAACCCAGGCGGCGATGGCGCCAGCTCTGTTTATTCTGGGGGCGGCGGGTTTTACGCTTTATCCCGTCGCAATGGCTTGGGCCTGTGAAAAAGTCGAACATCACCAGCTTGTGGCAATGAACCAGGCGCTGTTGTTAAGTTATACGGTAGGGAGCCTGTTGGGGCCGTCTTTTGCTGCGATGTTAATGCAGAATTATTCAGATAATCTGCTGTTTATTATGATCGCCAGCGTATCGTTTATTTATCTGCTGATGCTGTTACGTAACGCCGGCCAGACGCCTAATCCTGTCGCCCACATCTAACTGTTCTCTGAATCGTATGCAGGACGTGAGTCTTGCATACTCTTTGTTTATGTTTTACGTAAAATAATTGACCTGCATAATTTTCTTGCTTTACTGAAAAATAAAATGTGCCGAAGGTTATAATTTTGCGCTCCTCTATTTTCTCTCTTCGTCTTTACCGCGCATAATTCCCCGCTTCATTTATAGTAATAGCATTGTGTTCACGAAGGATCACGTTATGCCGAATGTGCAGGAAAAACAGTTGCGATGGTACAACATCGCCCTGATGTCGTTTATTACCGTTTGGGGATTCGGCAATGTTGTCAATAACTATGCTAACCAGGGGCTAGTGGTTGTCTTCTCCTGGGTGTTTATTTTTGCGCTCTATTTTATTCCTTATGCCTTAATCGTGGGGCAACTGGGCTCAACCTTCAAAGAGGGAAAAGGGGGCGTCAGTACCTGGATTAAGCATACGATGGGGCCGGGGTTGGCTTACCTTGCGGCATGGACTTATTGGGTCGTGCATATTCCCTACCTGGCGCAAAAGCCGCAGGCAATACTCATTGCATTGGGATGGGCTTTAAAAGGCGACGGCTCGTTGATAAAAGAATATACCGTTGTTGCCTTGCAGGGGCTGACGCTGGCATTGTTTGTTTTCTTTATGTGGGTTGCTTCCCGGGGGATGAAATCGCTAAAGGTTGTTGGGTCTGTGGCCGGGATTGCCATGTTTATCATGTCAATTTTATATGTTGTGATGGCAGTGACCGCGCCAGCAATTACAAACGTTGAAATTGCGACCGCAAACATCACCTGGCAGTCATTTATTCCTCATATCGATTTTACCTATATCACCACCATCTCTATGTTGGTCTTTGCGGTTGGTGGGGCAGAGAAGATCTCGCCTTATGTCAACCAGACGCGGAATCCAGGAAAAGAATTTCCGAAGGGGATGCTCTTTTTAGCCGTCATGGTTGCGGTCTGCGCTATCCTCGGTTCGTTGGCGATGGGAATGATGTTTGATTCCCGGCATATATCTGACGATTTAATGACCAATGGGCAATATTATGCATTCCAGAAATTGGGTGAGTATTACCATATGGGTAATACATTAATGGTGATTTATGCCATTGCCAATACTCTGGGGCAAATCGCCGCGCTGGTGTTTTCTATTGATGCGCCACTAAAAGTATTGCTGGGTGATGCAGACAGTAAATATATCCCGCAGCGCTTATGTCGTACTAACGCTTCAGGTACGCCAGTTAACGGTTATTTGCTGACATTAGTGTTGGTCGCTATCTTGATTATGTTGCCAACGCTTGGCATCGGCGATATGAACAACCTGTACAAATGGCTGCTTAATCTCAACTCAGTTGTTATGCCGCTGCGCTATCTGTGGGTATTTGTCGCCTTTATTGCTGTCATTCGACTGGCGCAAAAGTACAAACCCGAATATGTGTTTATTCGCAACCGGGCGTTGGCGTTAACTGTGGGAATATGGTGTTTCGCCTTCACCGCGTTTGCCTGCCTTACCGGTATTTTCCCCAAAATGGAGGCGTTCACACCGGAGTGGACATTCCAGCTGACGTTGAACATCGTGACGCCTTTTGTCCTGGTCGGGTTGGGATTAATTTTCCCACTGCTGGCGCGTAGAAACACATAACGACGCTCTTTTCCACGGTGCTCCTGCCAGGCGAGCGCCTTTTAAGGTCACAGGTGCCTGGGTTCCAGGCGAGACAACGGTATTAACAGGCGCCGGGGCAGCAATAGTTGTCAGACCTTCAACCCAGCAGCAGATAAGCGACTCCTGTATTTAATCCCTGGTAAGCGCAATATTGTTAACCAGGCCTGTCTGACGGCAGGGGCGGGTATTTTAGCGGTAAGAGCGTTACCCATACAGCAAAACGGCTACCGTCATGGGTAGCCGTTTAAAAGCGGGTAAGATAGCAGGTGATTAATACATCACTTTATGACCATACTGCTCAAGAATACCCTTTACACGCTCCATGGTCTCTTTTTTAGGCGGCTTCACGCCATCCAGTTTATATTCTTCGCACATTGCCACCCATTTATGTTTGCCCAGCTCATGATAGGGCAGCAGTTCGATTTTTTCGACATTACCCATATCGCGGGTAAACTCGCCCAGGCGATGCGCGGAATCATCGTCGTCAGACCAGCCGGGAACGACAACGTAACGGATCCAGACCTTCACATTTTTCTTTGATAAATACTGCGCGAATTCCAGCGTCCGGTGATTAGAGACACCGACCAGATTCTGGTGGATCTCATCATTCATCTGCTTGAGATCGAGCATCACCAGATCGGTAACGTCCAGCAGTTCATCAATCACCGGGTCATAACGGCGCACAAAGCCGTTGGTGTCGAGACAGGTGTGGATACCTTCTTTTTTACAGGCGCGAAACCAGTCGCGTACAAATTCTGCCTGCAAAATGGCCTCGCCGCCGGATGCCGTCACGCCGCCGCCAGAAGCATTCATAAAATGCCGATAGGTCACCACCTCTTTCATTAAGTCTTCAACGGTGATTTCTTTACCGCCATGCGTATCCCATGTGTCGCGGTTATGGCAATACAGGCAGCGCATCAGGCAGCCCTGGAAAAAGGTAATAAAGCGGATGCCTGGGCCATCAACGGTGCCACAGGACTCAAAGGAGTGAATGCGACCAATAACCGGCTTTTTATCAGCAGTTACTGCAACACTTTCATTTGTAATACAATCGGTTAAGTTACTCATATCGCTTCGGCTAGCTCTAAATAACATGGGGTTTATGGACACATTCCGGGCATGTTGAGCACCCTGGTAAGGGGGTTGCATCCTGTAAAAAAGCGGTACTGCGAGCGTAAATTTTGGACTACAGAATGTGTGGCTGTTCCAGAATGTGCTGCAATGGAGCTATTTTACCTCTATTCAGTATAAAATATACGGCAAATCTATGCTGCATAACTTGCACCGCCAGAAATTCTGGCTCATTAATCAGCCCGGTACCTCTGTTTAACGCCCGAACCGCAATACATACTGCAAGTGTATCATCCATAGCGCCCTGGTTTTGCTGTTTATGATCCGCCTCTTTTTTCGAATGGTTGGCACCGTTTTGTTGTGGTCAGAACGAAAATAATTCTCAACATAATTCAGATGTGTCCAAAGAACGTTACGCCTGTCCAGTGCCTGGCGTTGCATTCAACGCGCAATCAGGTGTAAATCTGATGTTATTTCTAAACCCGGACTGATTCAATCTCTTAAATAGAGTGTGGTTTTAATCAAAAAATGAGAGCAACGGATTAGATTTTGCTTTCGCGGTAAATAATCAATGGAGTTATTATGCCAGTTACGTTAAGTTTTGGTAATCGTCATAACTATGAAGTTAATGCTTCACGGCTAGCCCGTTTGATGAGTCCTGATAAAGAAGAAGCGCTATACATGGGGTTATGGGATAGATTTAAGGACTACTTCAGAACACACAAAAAAAGAGAGGTGCTGGAGGTATTATATACACTCATCCATGGATGTGAACGTGAAAATCAAGCTGAACTTAATGTTGATATAACCGGCATGGAGAAGATACATGCCTTTACACAATTAAAACAATATGCTAATCCATCTCAACAGGACCGCTTTGTTATGCGTTTTGATATGAATCAGACACAAGTTTTATTTGAGATTGATGGCCAGGTTATTGATAAATGTAATTTGCATCGTCTCCTCAACGTTTCAGAAAACTGTATTTTTAAAGTGATGGAAGATGATGAAGTAGAGTTGTTTTTTAAAGTATGTATTAAGTATGGAGAAAAAATTGCTCGCTATCCAGAATTATTAGAAAACTTTGCTTTTGACCTTAGGCAGAAAGTTAATGAGGATGATGAAATTAGGGATGAAGTTTATAAGCTTATGCGATCTGGAGAAAATCGAAAAATGGCATGTGTTGAATGGAATGGTACGCTTACTGAGGATGAGATGGATAAACTACGTTGTCTTCAAATGGGGTCTTTTGAGATTTCTACCCAATTTTGTAAAATAGGTTACTGGGAATTAGAGGGAGAAGTCCTGTTTGATATGGTTCATCCAACACTTATCTATCTGCTACATGGATATATACCGTCATTGTCATGTGATTTTACAGAAGCTAACACCATGCTGTTTTCTGATGCATTAAATAAGGATTATGAGGAGTATCAAAATAATAAAAGAGAAATTGATGCTATTCTGAGAAGAATATATAGATCACATAATAACACTTTATTTATAAGTAAAAATTCTGGTTGTCGAAATATGCTTTTATAAAAATTAAAAAGGCCCCACTGATATGGAGCCTTTTTTGTACGCTTTTTATGGCGTAATTTCAGTCAAACCCATTACATGGTCTGCGTGAAGGTACGAGTAATAACGTCCTGCTGCTGTTCTTTCGTCAGGGAGTTAAAACGTACTGCGTAACCAGATACACGGATGGTCAGCTGCGGATATTTTTCCGGATGTTCCATCGCGTCCAGCAACATTTCACGGTTCATGACGTTGACGTTCAGGTGCTGGCCGCCTTCGATGGACGCTTCGTGGTGGAAGTAACCATCCATCAGACCTGCCAGGTTAGTCTTACGAACTTCGTCGTCTTTACCCAGTGCGTTCGGAACGATAGAGAAGGTATAAGAAATACCATCTTTCGCGTAAGCAAACGGCAGTTTAGCAACGGAGGTCAGAGAAGCGACAGCGCCTTTCTGGTCACGACCGTGCATCGGGTTAGCACCTGGTCCGAACGGCGCGCCAGCACGACGACCATCCGGGGTGTTACCAGTTTTCTTACCATACACAACGTTAGAAGTGATGGTCAGAACAGACTGCGTCGGGATAGCGCCACGGTAGGTGGTCAGTTTCTGAATTTTCTTCATGAAACGTTCTACCAGGTCAACCGCCATGTCATCTACACGAGCGTCGTTGTTACCAAACTGCGGGTATTCGCCTTCGATTTCGAAGTCGATAGCCAGACCATCTTCGTCACGAATCGGTTTAACTTTCGCATATTTGATGGCAGACAGGGAGTCAGCCGCAACGGACAGACCTGCGATACCACACGCCATGGTGCGGATAACGTCACGGTCGTGCAACGCCATCAGAGAGGCTTCGTAGCTGTACTTGTCGTGCATGTAATGGATAACGTTCAGCGCGGTGACATACTGTTTAGCCAGCCAGTCCATGAAGTGATCCATGCGATCCATCACTTCGTCGAAGTTCAGAACATCGCCTTTGATCGGTTCGGATTTCGGACCAACCTGCATTTTCAGTTTTTCATCAACGCCGCCGTTGATTGCGTACAGCATGGTTTTCGCCAGGTTTGCACGCGCGCCGAAGAACTGCATTTGTTTACCAACGATCATCGGGCTTACGCAGCATGCGATAGCGTAGTCATCGTTGTTGAAGTCCGGACGCATCAGGTCATCGTTCTCGTACTGCAGAGAAGAGGTGTCGATGGAGACTTTAGCGGCGAATTTCTTGAAGTTCAGCGGCAGTTTTTCAGACCACAGAACGGTGATGTTCGGCTCCGGAGAAGGACCCATGGTGTACAGGGTGTTCAGGAAGCGGAAGCTGTTTTTGGTGACCAGAGTACGGCCGTCAACGCCCATACCACCGATAGATTCGGTTGCCCAAATCGGGTCGCCGGAGAACAGTTCATCATATTCCGGAGTACGCAGGAAGCGAACCATACGCAGTTTCATGACCAGGTGGTCAATCATTTCCTGTGCGTCTTGCTCGGTGATTTTGCCTGCTTTCAGGTCACGTTCGATGTACGCATCCAGGAAGGTGGATACACGACCGAAGGACATTGCTGCGCCGTTCTGAGATTTAACCGCAGCCAGGTAACCGAAGTAAGTCCACTGGATTGCTTCCTGAGCGTTAGTCGCCGGGCCAGAGATATCGCAGCCGTATTTAGCTGCCATTTCTTTGATCTGACCCAGAGCGCGGTGCTGTTCAGCGATTTCTTCACGCAGACGGATAGTCGCTTCCAGATTTACGCCGTTTTCCAGATCGGATTGCAGAGACGTAAACTGCGCGAATTTGTCTTTCATCAGGTAGTCGATACCGTATAGCGCTACGCGACGGTAGTCACCGATGATACGGCCACGGCCATACGCATCCGGCAGACCGGTCAGAACGCCAGATTTACGGCAACGCAGGATGTCCGGAGTATAAACGTCGAATACGCCCTGGTTGTGGGTCTTACGGTATTCGGTGAAGATTTTTTTGAGCATTGGGTCCAGCTCGCGATTGTACGCTTTGCAGGAACCTTCAACCATTTTGATACCGCCGAACGGGATAATCGCACGCTTCAGCGGAGCTTCAGTCTGCAGACCAACAATTTTCTCAAGCGCTTTGTTGATGTAGCCAGCGTCGTGAGAAGTGATGGTGGAAGCAACGGAGGTGTCAAAGTCAACAGGCGCGTGAGTGCGGTTTTCCTGTTTAACGCCTTCCATTACGCTGTCCCACAGCTTGGTGGTCGCGTCAGTAGCGCCAGCCAGGAAGGACTCGTCACCCTCATACGGAGTGTAGTTTTTCTGAATGAAGTCACGGACGTTTACTTCATTCTGCCAGTCACCTTTGGTAAAACCTTCCCAGGCTGTGGCTAACTTTTCATTAAGCTCGGACATGTAACACCTACCTTCTTAAGTGGATTTTTTATTTACTGCGTGTAATGGGCATCAACAGATTAATGATGCTCGTTACCACGCAGGTAAATGACCCAGTATGTCAACCCGACCAACAAACCGCCGCCGATAATATTACCGATCGTGACCGGAATCAGGTTATCAGTGATGAAGCTCATCACGGTCAGGTGAGAAAAACTTTCCGGAGACGAACCGACTGCGGTCCAAAACTCCGGTGTAGCGAAATCGCGTATTACAATACCCATAGGAATCATAAACATGTTTGCGATACTGTGCTCAAAACCGCTGGCGACAAACATGGCGACGGGCAGTACCATGATGAACGCTTTGTCCATCAGGCTACGACCTGAATAGCTCATCCACACGGCCAGACAAACCATCAGGTTCGCCAGAATACCGAGGCAGACAGCTTCAATAAAAGTGTGGTGCATTTTGTGGTCGGCGGTTTGCAGGACGTTAAGTCCCCATTGACCGTTGGCAGTCATATACTCGCCGGAAAGCCACATCAGTAACACGAAAAGCAGAGCGCCAATCAGGTTACCAAAATAGACGTTTAACCAGTTTTTAGCCAGTTGCCCCCAGGTGATGCGACCGCTAGCTTTAGCTACAACGATCAGAACAGTAGAGGTGAAAAGATCAGCGCCGCAAATAACACAGAGAATCAGTCCCAAAGAGAAACAGATACCCCCGATAAGTTTCGCCATGCCATAAGGCATCGCGCCAGTACCGGTTGTCGCAGTAATATAAAAAACAAAGGCAATTGAAATGAATACGCCGGCGGTAATCGCCAGATAGAAAGTCTTAAGCGGATGTTTCGTTGCTTTATAGACGCCTGCTTCTTCAGCCACTTTGGCCATTGCTGCAGGGAGTAAAAGGTCAAAAGGGTTGTCAGCTTTCACACTAACTCTCTCTTTATTAAGTCGGCGACGAGATACTAACAAAGCATTATAGATGAGAATTTGATATAGATCATATCTCGCCTGGCTTATAGGCCCGTAAGTCGCATGGCTTTTATGCAATTACGGTGTAACTTTTTGATTATTCTAATAAAAATAAATTTTAAAAATTATAAATAGAGTTGAATTTTTTCCTGACTCCTCCTGCTGCACGGTTAATTAATATGGAGTAATCAACAAATAAAGTAACATCACTATGTCAATTAATTTAATATCAACAACCAATATTTAACCTTGTTATTACATTTTTCGCCGTTTAGCGAAAATAAATAAAACGGGGCCGCAAAGGCGCCCCGTAATATAACGCAGCCGAGAGGGTAAACCTACCCTAAGTCACTCATATGGCCTTATTTTGACCAGTATGCCGCTTTCGCGCGCTGTAATTTATCATACGCTTTTAACAAGGACTGATGCGCCGGGAACGCTCGTAGATCGTGGTCGACAGCTGGTAGCCCGTAAAAAGCCGCTTCACCGCTAAGCGCAGCGCTGGCGGCTTCTACAGCCTCCGCGCCATACATTTTTATAAAAGCATTGAGATATTGCAGCGGCTGACGCGCATCCTCTTGCGACAGGAGCAGCAGCGTTTGCAGGCAACGGTAATAGTTTGCGCGTGCCGGACTAAAGACCGACGAATTGAACTCCATCGTCCATTCTGTCCAGATTAGCGCCTGCTCCAAATCGCCGCCCGCTAACGCTAACATTGCTTTTAATTCGCCGACGCGCAGTGTATACCAACCATTGTCCGCTCCGGTCGCCAGACCCAACAGTTCACGCACGCGGGTGAAATCGTCAAAACCTTCTTCATCCAATTGTTCAATCAGATTGAGATAATCTTCTTTATTCCAGGCGCTACCGGGCAGCGAAAGCAGAGTCTCACGAAGATGGCTACCCATATTGTTGTTGGCCAGCCACAGATCTTCGGCAGGATAAATATCAGACATTCCCGGTACGATAATACGACAGGCGTATACGCCGAGATGCTCGTAATCGGCAATGTAAACTTCTTTATCTTCAGCAGCGAAGATGGCCATCAGCGTGGCGAATTCTTCTTCGGTAGTGCCGGAAAAACTCCAGTCCGTGAACGGGTAATCGGCGTCCTGTTTGAACAGATCCCAGGAAATCAGGCCGCTGGAGTCGATGAAGTGGGTCTCCAGATTAGTGTGCTCCGCGACTTCTTCATCATCGAACGTTGGCGGGGTGAAGACATCAAGATCTTTCAGACCGCGTCCCTGAAGTAGCTCGGTCACTGTACGCTCCAGCGCAACGCCAAAGTCAGGATGGGCGCCAAAAGAAGCAAAGCAGGTACCGTTAGCCGAGTTGAACAGCACGACGCAGATAACCGGATACTTACCGCCCAGCGAGCCGTCATAGGCGAAAATCGGGAAACCCTCGGCTTCCAGCGTGGCGATTGACTCCATTACCGCCGGATAACGCGCCATCACCTCTGCGGGAATCTCCGGCAGACTGATACTTTCTGCAATGATGCGATTTTTCACATAGCGCTCGAAGACTTCCGACAGTCCCTGAACGCGGGCTTCATTACGCGTATTGCCGGCGGACATTCCGTTAGAGACATACAGGTTGCCGATAATATTCATCGGAATATACACGGTCTGGTTATCGGACTGACGGGTAAATGGCAGGCCGCAGACGCCGCGTTCTTCATTGCCGGACTGAAGATCAATTAACTGGCTTCCGGTGAGTTCATTTTCCGGATCGTAAAACGCGCGCAGACGGGCATCAAGCAAGCCTTCCGGTACGTCGTCATTTTCAGTCAGCGGGAACCACTTTTCATTCGGATAATGCACGAATGGCCCGTTGGCAACCGTTTCGCCAAGCCAGAAATCAGCAAAAAAGTAGTTGGTTGACAGACGCTCGAAGTATTCGCCCAGCGCCGAGGCCAGCGCCGCTTTTTTGGTCGCGCCTTTTCCGTTGGTAAAGCATAACGCGCACTCTTTATCGCGAATATGCACTGACCAGACGTTTGGCACCGGGTTCAGCCAGGAGGCCTCTTCGATGTGAAAGCCGAGGTCGAGTAACTTTTGCTGGAAGCGGGCGATGGAGTCTTCCAGCGCGGCGTCTTTGCCGGGAATAAATGTTTGCGTCATGAAAATCACTTTTGTCGTACGGAAAGCGCGCAATGATACGGGTTTTATGTGACGGGCGCTATCTCGCCGGGACATCGGCGGAAATAAAAGTATTGGCTATGCTTTTACACTGGAATTCACAGGAAGAGCATAAAAAATGAAAGCATTTGATTTGCAACGAATGGCGCTGGATAACGTGCCGGTAGCGTTTTTGGGGGAAGTGGCGCTACGTAGCTTTTACACCTTTGTTCTGGTGTTTCTTTTCTTAAAGGTGACAGGACGACGCGGCGTACGGCAAATGTCGCTTTTTGAAGTGCTGATCATTTTGACATTGGGGTCGGCGGCAGGCGACGTCGCGTTTTATGATGACGTTCCGATGCTCCCTGTTCTGGTGGTATTCATCACCCTGGCGCTGCTCTATCGCCTGGTCATGTGGCTGATGGCGCATAGTGAAAAGTTGGAAGATCTGCTGGAAGGCAAGTCGGTAGTCATTGTTGAAGACGGCGAACTGGCGTGGGAAAAACTGCAGCGCTCGAACATGACGGAGTTTGAGTTTTTTATGGAGCTTCGCTTGAATGGCGTTGAGCAACTGGGGCAGGTCAGACTGGCTATCCTGGAGACAAACGGACAAATCAGCGTCTATTTCTTTGAAAATAAAGACGTTAAGCCGGGGTTAAGCATTCTTCCTGAGCACTGTACGCCACGCTTTATCGTGGCACCGGAGGCTGGCGACTATGCCTGCGTACGTTGCAGTGAAGTGATACGCATGAACGTCGGGGAAAAGCAATTATGTCCGCGCTGCGCAAATCCAGAATGGACGAAGGCAAGCCGGGCTAAACGCGTTGTTTAACAGCGAAAATATCGGATTTATACGGTTAATCCGGAAGATTCTGTTGTGTGACGCATGCCGCATTTTCTCCTCGCATTGTTTTACCCATTGCGGCGCGTGTCACTGAATGATAAAACCGATATTCACATGAATAACGTTTGCCTGATGTCTGTCAGGCAGGAAACAATGCAGCGTGGTGAGGGGAAATGGCTCAGGTCTTTAATTTTAGTTCAGGTCCGGCGATGCTACCGGCGGAAGTACTTAAACTGGCGCAACAGGAACTGTGTGACTGGCACGGTCTTGGTACGTCGGTAATGGAAATTAGCCATCGAGGCAAAGAGTTTATCCAGGTCGCTGAAGAGGCGGAGCAGGATTTTCGCGATCTCCTTAATATCCCCTCCAACTATAAAGTCTTATTTTGTCACGGCGGCGGTCGCGGGCAGTTTGCTGGCGTGCCGCTCAATCTGCTGGGCGATAAAACCACGGCGGATTATGTCGATGCTGGTTACTGGGCGGCGAGCGCCATCAAAGAAGCCAAAAAATACTGCGCGCCGCAGATTATCGACGCCAAAATCACCGTGGACGGCAAACGTGCCGTAAAACCGATGCGCGAGTGGCAGCTTTCCGATAATGCCGCTTATTTGCACTATTGCCCGAATGAGACCATTGACGGCATCGCCATCGATGAAACGCCGGATTTTGGCCCGGAGGTGGTCGTCACGGCGGACTTTTCTTCTACCATCCTGTCTGCGCCGCTGGACGTCTCTCGCTATGGCGTAATTTATGCTGGCGCGCAGAAGAATATCGGTCCGGCAGGACTGACGCTGGTTATCGTCCGGGAGGATCTGTTAGGCAAGGCGCATGAGAGCTGCCCGTCCATCCTCGACTACACCGTCCTGAATGATAACGACTCGATGTTTAATACGCCGCCGACTTTCGCCTGGTATCTTTCCGGCCTGGTGTTCAAATGGTTGAAAGCGCAGGGCGGCGTGGCGGCGATGCACAAAATCAATCAGCAAAAAGCGGAGTTGCTGTACGGTGTGATTGATAACAGCGATTTCTACCGTAACGATGTCGCACAGGCCAACCGTTCGCGGATGAACGTTCCGTTCCAGTTAGCGGACAATGCGCTGGACAAGGTCTTTCTGGAAGAGTCTTTCGCCGCCGGTCTGCACGCCTTAAAAGGGCACCGTGTTGTTGGTGGTATGCGCGCCTCTATCTATAACGCCATGCCGATTGAAGGGGTGAAAGCGCTGACCGATTTCATGATCGATTTTGAGCGTCGCCACGGCTAATACGTTTCTTTTTTCATCCCCACGGCCAGTCTGTGGGGTTTTTATTTCTGTTTTTTGAGAGTTGAGTTTCATGGAATCCCTGACGTTACAACCCATCGCGCGGGTCGATGGCGCCATTAATTTACCTGGCTCCAAAAGTGTTTCAAACCGTGCTTTGCTCCTGGCGGCTTTAGCTTGTGGTAAAACCGTTCTGACGAATCTGCTGGATAGCGATGACGTCCGCCATATGCTCAATGCCCTGAGCGCGTTGGGGATCAATTACACCCTTTCTGCCGATCGCACCCGCTGTGATATCACGGGTAATGGCGGCCCATTACGCGCGTCAGGCGCTCTGGAACTGTTTCTCGGTAATGCCGGAACCGCGATGCGTCCGTTAGCGGCAGCGCTATGTCTGGGGCAAAATGAGATAGTGTTAACCGGCGAACCGCGTATGAAAGAGCGTCCGATAGGCCATCTGGTCGATTCGCTGCGTCAGGGTGGGGCGAATATTGATTACCAGGAGCAGGAAAACTATCCGCCCCTGCGTCTGCGCGGCGGTTTTATCGGCGGCGACATTGAGGTTGATGGTAGCGTTTCCAGCCAGTTCCTGACCGCTCTGCTGATGACGGCGCCGCTGGCCCCTAAAGACACAATTATTCGCGTTAAAGGCGAACTGGTATCAAAACCTTACATCGATATCACGCTAAATTTAATGAAAACCTTTGGCGTGGAGATAACGAACCATCACTACCAACAATTTGTCGTGAAGGGCGGTCAACAGTATCACTCTCCAGGTCGCTATCTGGTCGAGGGCGATGCCTCGTCAGCGTCCTATTTTCTCGCCGCTGGGGCGATAAAAGGCGGCACGGTAAAAGTGACCGGGATTGGCCGCAAAAGTATGCAGGGCGATATTCGTTTTGCCGATGTGCTGGAGAAAATGGGCGCGACCATTACCTGGGGCGATGATTTTATTGCCTGCACGCGCGGCGAATTGCACGCCATAGATATGGATATGAACCATATTCCGGATGCGGCGATGACGATTGCCACCACGGCGTTGTTTGCGAAAGGAACCACGACGTTGCGCAATATTTATAACTGGCGAGTGAAAGAAACCGATCGCCTGTTCGCGATGGCGACCGAGCTACGTAAAGTGGGCGCTGAAGTCGAAGAAGGGCACGACTATATTCGTATCACGCCGCCGGCGAAGCTCCATCACGCGGATATTGGCACGTACAACGACCACCGTATGGCGATGTGCTTCTCACTGGTCGCACTGTCCGATACGCCAGTCACGATCCTGGACCCGAAATGTACCGCAAAAACGTTCCCTGATTATTTCGAACAACTGGCGCGGATGAGTACGCCTGCCTAATCCTTCTGTTGCGCCAGTCGAGAGGCTGGCGCATCAAGGTCCGCATTCGCACTATTTTTACAATTATGACTAATGCTAATTTGTTGATGATTTAACACATTGATTTATGTGTTTTTTATAATAGTTATCAACGGAAGATTAGTATGAAAAATAAATCATTATTACTGGCGGTGGCGATTTCCGCTACGCTACTGGCAGGATGTAAAAATGGCGTGAATGGCAATTTAATCGCCAGTTCCGGCATGTCAGCCTACAAAGCCGCCACACTGTCCGATGCGGATGTTAAGGCATTATCTAATAATGCCTGTAAACAAATGGACAGCGAGAATCAACTGGCAGGTTCGAAAAGCAAATACACCAAACGTCTGAGCAAAATCGCTAAAGCGCTGGGTAACAACATTGACGGTACGCCGGTTAGCTATAAAGTCTATATGACCAGCGATATCAACGCATGGGCGATGGCGAACGGTTGCGTTCGCGTATACTCCGGCCTGATGGATCTGATGACCGATAATGAAATTGAAGGCGTACTGGGCCATGAATTGGGCCATGTCTCTTTAGGGCACTCCCGCAAGGCAATGCAGACCGCCTATGCCACGCTGGCGGCTCGCGATGCGATTTCCGCCACCAGCGGCGTCGCAGCGCAGCTTTCCCAGTCTCAATTGGGCGATCTGGCGGAAGGCGTCATCAATTCGGCGTTTTCTCGCAGTCAGGAGTCGGATGCGGATGACTTCTCTTACGATCTGCTGAAAAAACGCGGGATTAACACCCAGGGCTTAGTCACGGCATTCGATAAATTCGCCACAATGGACGCAGGTCATGCAAAATCATTGATGGACTCCCACCCGGCCTCAGCCGATCGCGCGCAGCATATGCGCGACAGAATTGCCGAAGATAAAAAGTAAATCATTGTCATCTTTCGGGCTGGTTTCTCGCCGGCCCGCTATAATTGCGCAATTATTCCGCATCTGATTACAGACAAAACTGGTTTTTGCACGCAACGTTAACGGTCGCGAGCGTTGGCGCGTATAATGCGCGGCGTTTACGTTAACGGTACGCCTGTTTAAGGAGATAAAGATGACGGCAATTGCCCCGGTAATAACCATTGATGGCCCAAGCGGTGCAGGTAAAGGCACCTTGTGCAAAGCAATGGCGGAAGCATTGCAATGGCATCTGCTGGATTCCGGCGCGATATACCGCGTACTGGCGCTGGCGGCATTGCACCACCATGTCGATCTCGCCTCTGAAGATGCGCTGGTGCCGCTGGCGTCCCATCTGGACGTGCGTTTCGTCTCAACGGACGGCAACCTGGAAGTTATCCTGGAAGGCGAGGACGTTAGCGGTGAAATTCGTACGCAGGAAGTCGCGAACGCGGCATCCCAGGTGGCGGCATTCCCACGCGTGCGCGAAGCGCTTCTTCGCCGCCAACGTGCATTCCGCGAAGCGCCTGGTTTAATCGCCGATGGACGCGATATGGGGACCGTGGTCTTCCCGGATGCGCCGGTAAAAATTTTCCTTGACGCCTCCTCGGAGGAACGTGCGCATCGACGTATGCTACAGTTGCAGGAGAATGGCTTTAGTGTTAACTTTGAACGCCTTTTGGCCGAGATCAAGGAACGCGACGATCGCGATCGTAATCGCGCTGTAGCGCCGTTAGTTCCTGCTGCTGATGCATTAGTTTTGGATTCTACCCGATTAAGCATTGAGCAAGTGATTGAAAAAGCGTTACAATATGCGCGCCAAAAATTGGCTCTCGCTTAAATGCGACCGAATTTGTAGTACCCCCGTTGCAAAGGATTGACAGCGGGTATGTTAAACAACCCCATCCGGCACGGAGCCAGGTGGACGTTAAATATGAAACCTGAAGATTAAACATGACTGAATCTTTTGCTCAACTCTTTGAAGAATCCTTAAAAGAAATCGAAACCCGCCCGGGTTCCATCGTTCGTGGTGTTGTTGTTGCTATCGACAAAGACGTAGTACTGGTTGACGCCGGTCTGAAATCTGAGTCTGCCATTCCGGCTGAGCAGTTCAAAAACGCCCAGGGCGAACTGGAAATCCAGGTTGGTGACGAAGTTGACGTTGCTCTGGATGCAGTAGAAGACGGCTTCGGTGAAACTCTGCTCTCTCGTGAGAAAGCTAAACGTCACGAAGCATGGATCACGCTGGAAAAAGCTTACGAAGATGCTGAAACTGTTACCGGTGTTATCAACGGCAAAGTTAAGGGTGGCTTCACTGTTGAGCTGAACGGTATTCGCGCGTTCCTGCCAGGTTCTCTGGTAGACGTTCGTCCGGTGCGTGACACTCTGCACCTGGAAGGCAAAGAGCTTGAATTCAAAGTAATCAAGCTGGACCAGAAACGTAACAACGTTGTGGTTTCTCGTCGTGCCGTTATCGAATCCGAAAACAGCGCAGAACGCGATCAGCTGCTGGAAAACCTGCAGGAAGGCATGGAAGTTAAAGGTATCGTTAAGAACCTCACTGACTACGGTGCATTCGTTGATCTGGGCGGCGTTGACGGCCTGCTGCACATCACTGATATGGCCTGGAAACGCGTTAAGCATCCGAGCGAAATCGTGAACGTTGGCGACGAAATCAACGTGAAAGTGCTGAAATTCGACCGCGAGCGTACCCGTGTATCCCTGGGCCTGAAACAGCTGGGCGAAGATCCGTGGGTTGCTATCGCTAAACGTTATCCGGAAGGTACCAAACTGACCGGTCGCGTGACCAACCTGACCGACTACGGCTGCTTCGTTGAAATCGAAGAAGGCGTTGAAGGCCTGGTTCACGTTTCCGAAATGGACTGGACCAACAAAAACATCCACCCGTCCAAAGTGGTTAACGTTGGCGACGTAGTGGAAGTGATGGTTCTGGATATCGACGAAGAACGTCGTCGTATCTCCCTGGGTCTGAAGCAGTGCAAATCTAACCCGTGGCAGCAGTTCGCAGAAACCCACAACAAGGGCGACCGCGTTGAAGGTAAAATCAAGTCTATCACTGACTTCGGTATCTTCATCGGCCTGGACGGCGGCATCGACGGCCTGGTTCACCTGTCTGACATCTCCTGGAACGTTGCAGGCGAAGAAGCAGTTCGTGAATACAAAAAAGGCGACGAAATCGCTGCAGTTGTTCTGCAGGTTGACGCAGAACGTGAACGTATCTCCCTGGGCGTTAAACAGCTCGCAGAAGATCCGTTCAACAACTGGGTTGCTCTGAACAAGAAAGGCGCTATCGTAACCGGTAAAGTCACTGCAGTTGACGCTAAAGGCGCAACCGTAGAACTGGCTGACGGCGTTGAAGGTTACCTGCGTGCTTCTGAAGCATCCCGTGACCGCGTTGAAGATGCGACTCTGGTTCTGAGCGTTGGCGACGACGTTGAAGCTAAATTCACCGGCGTTGATCGTAAAAACCGCGCAATCAGCCTGTCTGTTCGTGCGAAAGACGAAGCTGACGAGAAAGATGCCATCGCAACTGTTAACAAACAGGAAGATGCAAACTTCTCTAACAACGCAATGGCTGAAGCATTCAAAGCAGCTAAAGGCGAGTAATCCTCTGAAACTTCGGGCCTTTTAGTCCGAAGTATAACGAGATTACTTGACAGATTGCAGGTTTCGGCCTGTAATCAAGCACTAAGGGCGGCTACGGCCGCCCTTAATCAATCTCACGGCTGCAGCCAATTTGCCTTTAAGGAACCGGAGGAATCATGACCAAGTCAGAATTGATTGAAAGACTTGCAACCCAGCAATCTCACATTCCCGCTAAGGCGGTTGAAGACGCGGTAAAAGAGATGCTGGAGCATATGGCCTCGACTCTTGCGCAGGGCGAGCGTATTGAAATCCGCGGTTTCGGCAGTTTTTCTTTGCATTACCGCGCGCCTCGTACCGGACGTAACCCCAAGACCGGCGATAAAGTGGAACTGGAAGGAAAATACGTTCCTCACTTTAAACCGGGTAAAGAACTGCGCGATCGCGCCAATATTTACGGTTAAGTTTTAACGCAAAACTTGAACCCGAAAAAAGCACCGTCAGGGTGCTTTTTTCATTTATACGCCGTCAGGCGCAAACGCTATTCGACCGAAAACTGGAAAACGTTTCGCATTTTTTGCTGCGTCTTACATTTATCAGGTAAAAAACCTGGAATCCGCGCCGTATAGTACAAAATCCCCTCCAGACAATGGCGTCCTGAACCTGCACACTTTCCCGCACAGGGAGGTGTCTATGAAGATAACGACGGTCAGCGTATGCGTAGTATGCGGCATACTTCCGCTCATGATATTGCCAGTATTACCTGACACGTGGATTCTCGCGGTGCTGTTTTGTCTGGCATGTTTGCTTTGCCTCATACCCCATCACTATGCGCGCTACGCGGCATTAACCTTGCTCTTTTTCATGTGGGGGATATTTGCCGCCAGGCAGGCCATCTGGGCGGGAAACGTCCTGCCCGCCGCGACGCAGGAGGCGACAGTCGTCATTACTGCCACCGATCATATGACCACTCATTATGGGCGAATCACCCATTTGCGTGGAAAGCCGCTCTTTCCTGCTGTAGGGATTGTCCTGCATGGCCAGTACTTACCCACGGAAGTGTGTGCCGGGCAACAGTGGGCGATGACGCTGAAGGTCAGAGCGGTACACGGACAGCTTAACGAAGGCGGTTTTGATAGCCAACGTTACGCGCTGGCGCAGCACCAACCATTGACCGGGCGTTTTCTACAGGCTAAAGCGATTAACCCTGAGTGTAGCTTGCGTGGGCGCTATCTTGCTTCGATTCGCGCTACGCTTGCGCCTTATCCGTGGCAACAGGTTATTCTGGCGTTGGGAATGGGGGAGCGGGGAGAGGTGTCGCAGGAGGTGAAGGCCGTTATGCGCGATACGGGGACTGCCCATTTGATGGCGATTTCCGGCCTGCATATTGCTTTTGCCGCGTTATTGGCTGGCGGATTAATCCGTGGCGGACAATTCTTTTTGCCGGTCAGATGGATTCGTTGGCAGACGCCATTGCTGGGCGGCATTCTTTGCGCGATATGTTATGCCTGGCTTACCGGCTTACAACCGCCTGCGCTGCGCACGGTGGCGGCACTGAGCGTCTGGGGAGGATTAAAATTAAGCGGACGACAGTGGAGCGGCTGGCAAGTCTGGTGCTGCTGTCTGGCCGCGATTATTTTCGCCGATCCTGTGGCGGTTATATCACAAAGTCTTTGGCTGTCAGCATTTGCGGTTGCCGGCCTGTTATTCTGGTATCAGTGGTTTCCTGCGCCAAACGGAAATTTTCCACGAGGCTTACGCTGGTTGCTTAACCTGCTTCACCTACAGGCAGGCATCACACTTCTGCTTTTGCCTCTCCAGGTGGCGCTTTTTCATGGCATAAGCGTTACCGCAATGCTGGCGAATCTTTTTGCCGTACCCTGGGTCACATTTGTGACGGTTCCACTCATCCTGGCGGGAATGATTCTGCATTTAACCGGGCCGTTTTTTCTTGAAGAGTGGGTATGGTACCTGACCGATCGCGCGTTAGCCGCGCTATTTTACCTGTTGAATGCTTTACCGCAGGGCTGGGTGAATATTGATAACCGTTGGCAGTGGCTGACGTTTTTGCCCTGGTTAACACTTATCGCGTGGCGATTAAACGTCTGGCGTACCTGGCCGGCGGTCTGTTTATGCGGGTTATTGTTGATGAGCTGGCCACTCTGGCGGCCGATAAACGCCAGCGGATGGCAGGTGCATATGCTGGATGTCGGTCAGGGGCTGGCGATAGCGATCGTCAGGGGCGATAAAGTAATACTCTACGATACCGGTCGGGCATGGCCGGAGGGCGACAGCGGGCAACAGGTTATTATTCCCTGGTTGCGCTGGCATAATCTGACGCCGGAGGGCGTTATTTTGAGTCATGAGCATCTGGATCATCGGGGCGGGCTGCGTTCGCTACAGCGGGCCTGGCCGTCAATGTGGATTCGCAGCCCGTTAGGCTGGCAGGGGCATTTGCCCTGTTTTCGCGGCGAGCAGTGGCAATGGCAGGGGTTAACGTTTCAGGCGCACTGGCCGTTACGCGAAAGTGCCGATCGAGGAAATAACCGTTCCTGTGTGGTCAAAGTGGATGACGGCGTACATAGCATCCTGCTCACGGGCGATATTGAAGCGGGCGCTGAACAAAAAATGCTAAGTCGTTACTGGCAACATCTTGCGGCGACGTTTATCCAGGTGCCGCATCATGGTAGTAATACGTCGTCGTCGTTACCATTTATTCAGCGCGTACATGGTGAAGCGGCGCTGGCGTCCGCATCGCGCTATAACGCATGGCGGCTGCCGTCCCGCAAGGTAAAACAGCGCTACCGGCAACAGGCGTATCAGTGGTTTGATACACCCCACCAGGGGCAAATTTCGCTGCGGTTTTCTCCGCAGGGCTGGCGCATACAAGGCTTGCGGGATCAAATTTTACCTCGCTGGTATCATCAGTGGTTTGGCGTGTCCGAGGATAACGGGTAGAATATGCGGCTATTTCAACAAATGCTGGTTTTTTGAATGCATAACGATAAAGATCTCTCTACGTGGCAGACCTTCCGCCGACTGTGGCCAACCATAGCGCCTTTTAAAGCAGGTCTGATCGTGGCGGGCATAGCGTTAATTCTCAACGCAGCCAGCGATACCTTCATGCTATCGCTCCTCAAGCCATTACTGGATGATGGTTTCGGTAAAACGGATCGCTCAGTGTTGCTGTGGATGCCGCTGGTGGTTATTGGGCTGATGATATTACGAGGCATCACTAGCTATATCTCCAGCTACTGTATTTCATGGGTGTCAGGCAAGGTGGTAATGACCATGCGCCGTCGCCTGTTTGGCCATATGATGGGAATGCCCGTCGCCTTCTTTGATAAACAGTCTACCGGTACGCTGCTGTCGCGTATTACATACGATTCAGAACAGGTTGCCTCTTCTTCATCTGGCGCGCTGATTACCGTGGTGCGTGAAGGGGCATCGATCATCGGATTGTTTATCATGATGTTCTATTACAGCTGGCAGCTGTCGATCATCCTGGTTGTTCTGGCGCCGATTGTGTCGATTGCGATTCGCGTTGTCTCAAAGCGGTTCCGCAGCATCAGTAAAAATATGCAGAACACGATGGGACAAGTGACTACCAGCGCTGAACAAATGCTGAAAGGACACAAAGAGGTACTGATTTTTGGCGGTCAGGAAGTCGAAACTAAACGCTTTGATAAAGTCAGCAATAAGATGCGACTGCAAGGCATGAAAATGGTCTCTGCCTCGTCAATTTCTGATCCTATCATTCAGCTCATTGCCTCGCTGGCGCTGGCGTTTGTTCTCTATGCTGCGAGCTTCCCAAGCGTAATGGATAGCCTGACGGCAGGGACCATCACCGTGGTGTTCTCCTCCATGATCGCGCTGATGCGTCCATTAAAATCGCTGACAAACGTTAACGCGCAGTTCCAGCGTGGGATGGCGGCTTGTCAGACGTTGTTTGCGATTCTGGACAGCGAACAGGAGAAAGATGAAGGTAAACGTGTCATTGACCGCGCGACCGGCGATCTCGAATTCCGCAATGTGACGTTTACTTACCCGGGCCGTGAAGTGCCGGCATTGCGTAACATCAATTTGAAAATTCCTGCCGGGAAAACCGTGGCGCTGGTGGGGCGTTCCGGATCGGGTAAATCAACTATCGCCAGCCTGATCACCCGTTTCTACGATATTGATGAAGGACACATCCTGATGGATGGTCACGATCTACGCGAATACACTCTGGCCTCGCTACGTAATCAGGTGGCGCTGGTTTCGCAAAACGTGCATCTGTTTAACGACACGGTCGCTAATAACATTGCTTATGCCCGGACGGAAGAATACAGCCGCGAGCAGATTGAAGAGGCGGCGCGCATGGCCTATGCCATGGACTTTATCAACAAGATGGATAATGGCCTGGATACCATCATCGGCGAAAACGGCGTACTGCTTTCCGGTGGTCAACGTCAGCGTATCGCGATTGCCCGCGCCTTACTGCGCGACAGCCCGATTCTGATCCTTGATGAAGCTACGTCCGCGCTGGATACCGAATCTGAACGTGCGATTCAGGCCGCGTTGGATGAGCTGCAGAAAAACCGTACCTCTCTGGTGATTGCGCACCGTCTTTCCACCATCGAACAGGCGGATGAGATCGTTGTAGTCGAAGACGGTATTATCGTTGAGCGCGGCACTCATAGCGAGCTGCTGGCGCAACACGGCGTTTACGCCCAGCTACATAAGATGCAATTTGGCCAATGATTGCGCGTATCTGGTCGGGTGAATCCCCGCTATGGCGGTTACTGCTGCCGCTCTCCTGGCTGTATGGCCTGGTGAGCGGGGCGATTCGTCTGAGCTATAAGCTTGGTTTTAAACACGCCTGGCGAGCGCCGGTACCGGTGGTTGTGGTAGGGAATCTTACGGCTGGCGGTAACGGTAAAACACCCGTAGTCATTTGGCTGGTGGAAAAGCTGCAACAGCGTGGCGTGCGCGTGGGGGTCGTTTCCCGCGGCTACGGCGGGAAAGCTGCCGCTTATCCGCTGCTCCTGACGCCGGAGACGACAACCGCAGAAGCGGGAGATGAACCGGTATTGATTTATCAACGGACCGGCGCGCCTGTCGCGGTGGCGCCTGAACGCGCCGCGGCGGTGAAAGCGATTCTGGCGGCGCATAATGTGCAGATTATTATCACCGACGATGGGTTGCAGCATTACCGACTAGCGCGAGATATTGAAATTGTGGTGATTGACGGCGTGCGCCGTTTTGGCAACGGCTGGTGGCTTCCTGCCGGTCCTATGCGCGAACGCGCCAGTCGCCTGAAAACCGTGGATGCCGCTATCGTGAATGGCGGCGTCGCCCGGGCGGGCGAAATCCCCATGCAGCTAACGCCTGGACTAGCGGTGAACTTACGTACGGGAGCGCGTTGCGATGTGGCGCAACTGAGCAATATTGTGGCGATGGCGGGCATCGGTCATCCGCCGCGATTTTTCGCGACGCTGGAAGCCTGTGGCGCGCATCCGCAAAAGTGTGTCCCGCTGGCCGATCATCAAACGCTCGCCCCTGCTGACGTTCAGGCGTTGGTCGGTGAAGGGCAGACCCTGGTAATGACGGAAAAAGACGCGGTGAAATGCCGTGCTTTTGCCGAAGATAACTGGTGGTTCTTACCGGTTGATGCGCGTTTGTCCGGTGAGCAGCCTGATAAGTTGCTTGAACATATCACCTCGCTGGTTCGCTAGCGTACCCCAATGCAGCGGCAGTGATGAATTTATGGAGCCATGAATGTCATTGCCGTACCTTTCTCTTTCCCAGGCCCGGTGTCTTCACCTTGCTGCGCAGGGGCTATTGAAAAAGCCGCGCCGTAACGCGATGCCTGGCGATGTTCTTGCCGCCATCTCACGCATGGCGTTGTTGCAAATTGATACCATCAATGTTGTCGCACGTAGCCCCTATCTGGTGCTGTTTAGCCGTCTCGGTTCGTACCCGCAGGCCTGGCTGGATGAGGCGCTGCGACGCGGCGAGTTAATCGAATACTGGGCGCATGAGGCCTGTTTCTTACCACGCCGCGACTTTAAACTTATCCGCCATCGTATGCTGTCGCCGGAAAAGATGGGCTGGAAATATCGCGCGGCATGGATGCATGAGCACGCGGAAGAAATAGAACAGCTAGTGCGGCATATTCAGGAGCACGGTCCGGTGCGTTCTGCCGATTTTGAACATGCGCGGAAAGGCGTCAGCGGCTGGTGGGAATGGAAACCACATAAACGCCACCTTGAGGGTTTATTTACCGCCGGAAAAGTCATGGTTGTTGAGCGGCGTAATTTTCAACGTGTATATGATTTAACGCCCCGTGTGATGCCGCACTGGGATGATGAACGCGATGGACTGTCACAGTCGCAGGCGGAAAGCCTGATGCTGGATAATAGCGCGCGCAGTCTGGGGATTTTCCGTGAACAGTGGCTGGCGGATTACTACCGCCTGAAACGTCCTGACCTGAAGGGATGGCGGGAGAGCCGGGCGGAACAGCAGCAGATTATTCCGGTCGAGGTGGAAACGTTGGGGCGGATGTGGCTTCATGCCGATCTTCTTTCGCAGCTTGAACCGGCGCTAAATAACGCCTTAAAGGCGACCCATAGCGCAGTGCTGTCGCCTTTCGATCCTGTGGTATGGGATCGCAAGCGGGCAGCGCAGCTCTTCGGATTTAACTATCGGCTGGAATGTTATACGCCTGCGGCGAAGCGCCAGTACGGTTATTTTGTGCTGCCGCTATTATACCAGGGCCGTTTAGTCGGGCGAATGGATGCCAAAATGCACCGTAAAACGGGGGTGCTTGAGGTTATCTCGCTGTATCTGGAGGACGATATTCGCCCTGGCGTTAGTCTGCAAAAAGGAATCTGGCAGGCCATTAGCGCGTTTGCTGCCTGGCAACGGGCGTCGCGCGTGACGCTGGGACAATGTCCGCCAGGCCTGTTTAGCGCCATGCGTCATGGCTGGGAAATAGACCCTGCATCATAACCGATTATGTTAATATTGAAGGATTCACAATCCGGTCCATCTGGAGGAACTATGGATCATCGTCTGCTTGAAATCATCGCCTGCCCGGTATGTAACGGCAAACTCTGGTATAACCAGGAAAAGCAAGAATTAATTTGCAAACTGGATAATCTCGCTTTCCCGTTACGCGACGGCATTCCTGTATTGCTGGAAAATGAAGCTCGCTCCCTGACATCTGATGAGAGTAAATCATGAGTTTCGTCGTCATCATTCCGGCCCGTTTTTCATCTACCCGACTGCCAGGCAAACCATTAGTGGATATTAATGGTAAGCCCATGATTGTTCATGTCCTGGAGCGGGCGCGCGAATCTGGCGCGGAACGCATTATTGTCGCGACCGATCATGAAGACGTGGCTCGTGCGGTAGAAGCGGCTGGCGGCGAAGTGTGCATGACGCGCGCCGATCACCAGTCCGGCACCGAACGGTTGGCGGAAGTGGTAGAGAAGTGCGGATTCAGCGACGATACCGTTATTGTGAACGTTCAGGGCGATGAGCCGATGATCCCGGCGGTTATTATTCGCCAGGTTGCGGAAAATCTGGCGCAGCGCCAGGTTGGTATGGCGACGCTGGCGGTGCCGATTCACAGCGCCGAAGAAGCGTTTAACCCGAATGCGGTAAAAGTTGTGCTGGATGCCGAAGGCTATGCGCTTTACTTTTCTCGGGCGACGATTCCCTGGGATCGCGACCGCTTTGCAAAAAGCCTGGAAACGGTAGGGGATACTTGCCTTCGTCACCTGGGCATTTATGGCTATCGCGCGGGTTTTATCCGCCGTTACGTGAGCTGGCAACCCAGCCCGCTGGAACATATTGAAATGCTGGAGCAACTCCGTGTGCTGTGGTACGGCGAAAAAATTCATGTCGCCGTCGCCAAAGCGGTGCCCGGCACGGGCGTAGACACCGCCGACGACCTGGAGCGCGTGCGCGCTGAAATGCGTTAACATGATCCTGTTCATGATCGTCTTAGACGGTCATGAACAGCGCGGTATGATAGCGCAAAGATGAATACTCACGTCTGCTCATCAGTGGCGGCTTTCTCGTACCGTTACGATTTTCCTCATTTTTCTTTTCTTCCCTTGATCTGATACGGGTGACATCTGTCCATACGACGCTCATTATTAAAGCAGTAGCACTAATGGGGGTAATCTGGAATGGAACAGTTGCGGGCCGAACTCAGTCATTTGTTGGGTGAAAAACTTAGCCGTATAGAGTGCGTGAATGAGAAAGCGGATTCCGCATTGTGGTCATTATATGACAGCCAGGGAATTCCGATGCCGCTGATGGCGCGAAGTTTTACCACTCCCGGCGTTGCGCAGCAACTGGCATGGAAAACCTCAATGCTGGCGCGTAGCGGTACGGTGAGGATGCCGGTAATCTATGGCGTATTGACGCATGAAGAGCATCCTGGTCCGGATGTGCTGCTGCTGGAACGACTGCGCGGTGTGCCGGTCGAGGCGCCGGCGCGCACTCCGGAACGCTGGGAACAGCTAAAAGATCAGATTGTCGAAGGGCTGTTAGCCTGGCATCGGCAGGATAGCCGCGGTTGCGTGGGCGCCGTAGACCATACTCAGGAGAATATCTGGCCTTCCTGGTATCGTCAGCGGGTGGAGGTGCTGTGGACGACGCTAAATCAGTTCAGCAATACCGGCCTGACGATGCAGGACAAACGCATTCTGTTTCGTACCAGAGAATGTCTTCCTTCGTTATTTGAAGGGTTTAACGACAACTGCGTACTGGTGCATGGCAACTTCTGCCTGCGCAGTATGCTTAAAGACGCCCGTAGCGATCAGCTTCTGGCGATGGTCGGCCCCGGGCTGATGCTGTGGGCGCCGAGAGAGTTCGAACTGTTTCGCCTGATGGATAATCCATTGGCGGAGGGATTGCTTTGGCATTATCTGCAACGCGCGCCAGTGGCGGAGTCCTTCATCTGGCGGCGTTGGCTCTATGTGCTGTGGGACGAGGTTGCACAGTTGGTCAATACCGGACGTTTTAACCGTACCAACTTTGATCTGGCGGCGAAATCATTACTCCCCTGGCTTGCCTGATATGCCTTTCAGCCATTGCCAAAGTCGTCCTAATGTTTCATACCCAGCGCGATCGCTGTGCATTAGCCAGACCGGGGACGGAATTGCCCGCTCCCAGGGATTGAGCGGCGAATCGATCGCCAACTGATTCGCCGGCGCGGGAAGCGGATTCAGCCCGGCATGCTGAAAGAAAATCATCGCACGCGGCAAATGCGAGGCGGAGGTTACCAACAGGAAAGGGGCGTCGCCGATGGCCTGCTTAACGGCGGCGGCTTCTTCTTCCGTATCTTTTGGCTTATCCAGCGTAATAATATCGCTACGCGGTACGCCCAGTGACTGCGCCACCCGCGCACCGACTTCCGCCGTGCTTACCGTATTGGTTTTTGCTACGCCGCCGGTAAAAATCAGCTTTGCTCCCGGATTCGCGCGCCACAGCCGGATGCCTTCCGCCAGCCGCGGTAAACTGTTGTTAATTAAATTAGAGCTCGGCGCCCACTGCGGGTTCCAGGTATAACCGCCGCCGAGAACCACAATATATTCCACCTTTTGCGAACCCTGCCAGGTAGGGTAGCGGTTTTCTATCGGACGCAGCAGATGGTCAGAAACGGGTTGCAGGCTTAATAGCAATAGCGCCAGCCAACCTACGCTGATAAATACTTTTCCGGTCTTCTGAAAGCGGCTAAACCAGAGCAGCGCCAGGCCGACGCCAATCATCAGCAACATCAGCGGAAGCGGCAATAACATACCACCAATCACTTTCTTTAGCGTAAAAAGCATCCTTTTTGGTTCCTTTTTTAACCATATAGCGGAGGATTAACGGTGATATTACACCAGACAGGTTCATTCTCGCCGCGGCTGTGACAAAATAGCGGTTTTATCAGATAACGCCTGAGCCAGCCTGTGGAGAGTCCGATGCAGGATCGCAATTTTGATGACATTGCTGAAAAGTTTTCCCGTAACATTTACGGCACGACCAAAGGACAACTGCGGCAAGCCATTCTGTGGCAAGACCTGGATCGCGTGCTGGAGGAGATTGGCGGGCGAAAACTGCGGGTACTGGATGCCGGCGGCGGCGAAGGGCAAACGGCGATTAAGATGGCGGAACGCGGCCATCAGGTGACGTTATGCGATCTGTCTGGCGAAATGATCGCCCGCGCGCGGCAGGCGGCCGAGGCAAAAGGTGTGAGCAAAGACATGCATTTTATACAATGCCCGGCTCAGGACGTCGCTTCGCATTTGGAAAGCCCGGTTGATCTGATATTGTTTCATGCTGTGCTGGAGTGGGTAGCCGATCCTGTCGGCGTATTAGAAACGCTCTGGTCAGTATTGCGCCCTGGCGGCGCGCTGTCGTTGATGTTCTATAACGCTAACGGTTTGCTGATGCACAATATGGTGGCGGGTAATTTTGACTACGTGCAGGCGGGGATGCCTAAACGCAAGAAGCGCACGCTGTCGCCTGACTACCCGCGCGACCCCGCGCAGGTGTACCAGTGGCTGGAGGCGATTGGCTGGCAGATTACCGGTAAAACCGGCGTGCGTGTGTTTCATGATTATCTGCGTGAAAAACACCAGCAGCGTGACTGTTATGAGACCCTGGTCGAACTGGAAACGCGTTATTGCCGCCAGGAGCCGTATATTAGCCTTGGGCGCTACATTCATGTCACCGCGATTAAAAGCCCGGCGCTAGCCGCAGATGCAAGGATAACCTATGAGTGAATTTTCCCAGACAGTCCCCGAACTGGTTGCCTGGGCCAGAAAAAACGACTTTTCCATCTCGCTGCCGGTAGACAGACTTTCCTTTCTGCTGGCGGTCGCCACGTTGAACGGCGAACGCCTTGACGGCGAGATGAGTGAAGGCGAGCTGGTGGATGCATTCCGCCATGTGAGTGATGCGTTTGAGCAAACCAGCGAAACCATCGGCGTGCGCGCTAATAACGCGATTAACGATATGGTGCGTCAACGTCTGCTGAACCGCTTTACCAGCGAGCAGGCGGAAGGCAATGCGATTTACCGATTAACCCCGCTCGGGATTGGCATCACCGATTACTACATTCGTCAACGTGAATTCTCTACGCTGCGTCTTTCTATGCAGTTGTCGATTGTGGCCGGCGAATTGAAGCGCGCGGCGGATGCGGCAGCGGAGGGTGGCGATGAGTTCCACTGGCATCGCAACGTTTACGCGCCATTGAAATATTCGGTGGCGGAGATTTTCGACAGTATCGATCTGACCCAGCGCATCATGGATGAACAGCAGCAGCAGGTGAAAGACGATATCGCACAACTGCTGAATAAAGACTGGCGGGCGGCGATTTCCAGCTGTGAACTGCTGCTTTCCGAAACGTCCGGTACGCTGCGCGAGTTGCAGGATACGCTGGAGGCGGCGGGCGATAAGCTGCAGGCTAACCTGCTGCGCATTCAGGATGCCACGATGACGCACGACGATCTGCATTTTGTCGACAGGCTGGTGTTTGACTTACAAAGTAAACTCGACCGCATTATCAGTTGGGGTCAGCAGTCTATTGATTTATGGATCGGTTACGATCGTCACGTGCATAAATTTATCCGTACCGCGATCGATATGGATAAAAACCGTGTCTTCGCCCAGCGGTTGCGCCAGTCCGTGCAGACTTATTTTGACGATCCGTGGGCGCTAACCTACGCGAATGCCGATCGTCTGCTGGATATGCGCGATGAAGAGATGGCGTTGCGTGACGATGAAGTCACCGGGGAGTTGCCGCCGGATCTGGAATATGAAGAGTTTAACGAGATCCGTGAGCAGTTAGCGGCCATCATTGAAGAACAGCTGGCTATCTACAAAACCAGACAAACGCCACTGGATCTTGGGCTAGTGGTGCGCGAGTATCTGGCGCAATACCCGCGCGCGCGTCATTTCGACGTGGCGCGTATTGTTATCGATCAAGCGGTACGTCTTGGCGTAGCGCAAGCAGATTTCACCGGACTGCCAGCCAAATGGCAGCCGATTAATGATTACGGAGCCAAGGTACAGGCGCATGTCATTGACAAATATTGAACAAGTGATGCCGGTTAAGCTGGCGCAGGCGCTGGCGAATCCGTTATTTCCGGCGCTGGATAGCGCATTACGTTCGGGCCGCCACATCGGGCTGGACGAACTGGATAATCATGCCTTTCTGATGGATTTTCAGGAATACCTGGAAGAGTTTTACGCGCGTTATAATGTGGAGCTGATTCGCGCGCCGGAGGGGTTCTTCTACCTGCGTCCGCGTTCTACCACGCTTATTCCGCGCTCGGTGTTATCCGAACTGGATATGATGGTCGGTAAAATTCTCTGCTACCTCTATCTTAGCCCGGAGCGTCTGGCCAACGAAGGGATCTTTACTCAGCAGGAGTTGTACGACGAGCTGCTTACCCTTGCGGACGAAGCCAAACTGCTAAAGCTGGTGAATAACCGCTCGACGGGATCTGACGTTGATCGTCAGAAACTGCAGGAAAAGGTGCGTTCTTCTTTGAACCGCCTGCGTCGTTTGGGCATGGTATGGTTTATGGGCCACGACAGCAGCAAATTCCGCATTACCGAATCGGTCTTCCGCTTTGGTGCGGATGTCCGCACCGGCGACGATCCTCGCGAGGCGCAGCGTCGTCTCATCCGCGACGGGGAAGCGATGCCCATTGAAAACCATCTGCAACTTAATGATGAGACCGAAGAGAATCAGCCGGACAGTGGAGAGGAAGAATAATGATTGAACGCGGTAAATTTCGCTCGCTAACGCTGATTAACTGGAACGGTTTTTTTGCCCGTACTTTTGACCTGGATGAACTGGTCACGACGTTATCCGGGGGCAACGGCGCCGGGAAATCCACGACGATGGCGGCGTTCGTCACGGCGCTGATCCCGGATCTTACATTACTGCACTTTCGTAACACCACGGAAGCCGGCGCCACCAGCGGTTCGCGCGATAAAGGTCTGCACGGTAAGCTGAAGGCGGGCGTCTGTTACTCCATGCTCGACACCATTAATTCCCGCCATCAGCGGGTGGTGGTCGGCGTGCGTCTGCAGCAGGTCGCTGGGCGCGATCGCAAAGTGGACATCAAACCGTTCGCTATCCAGGGGCTGCCGATGTCGGTACAGCCGACACAACTGGTGACGGAGACATTAAACGAACGTCAGGCGCGCGTACTGTCGCTTGCTGAGCTGAAAGACAAGCTTGACGAGATGGAAGGCGTGCAGTTTAAGCAGTTTAACTCCATCACCGATTATCATTCGCTGATGTTTGACTTAGGGATTATCGCCCGTCGTCTGCGCTCCGCTTCCGATCGCAGTAAATTCTATCGTTTGATAGAGGCCTCGCTGTACGGCGGGATCTCCAGCGCCATTACCCGATCGCTACGCGATTATTTATTGCCGGAAAACAGCGGCGTGCGCAAGGCGTTCCAGGATATGGAAGCGGCGCTGCGCGAGAACCGACTCACGCTGGAAGCGATTCGTGTTACCCAATCCGATCGCGATCTGTTTAAGCATTTGATCAGCGAAGCCACCGATTATGTGGCGGCGGATTATATGCGCCACGCTAATGAGCGTCGGGTTCACCTTGATCAGGCGTTGGCGTTTCGACGCGAACTGTACACATCGCGCAAACAACTGGCGGCAGAGCAGTATAAGCACGTCGATATGGCCCGTGAGTTGGGCGAACATAACGGCGCCGAAGGTTCTCTGGAAGCGGATTACCAGGCGGCGAGCGATCACCTGAATCTGGTGCAAACTGCGCTGCGCCAGCAGGAAAAAATTGAACGCTACGAAGCGGATCTTGAAGAGCTGCAGATTCGACTCGAAGAGCAAAATGAAGTGGTGGCGGAAGCCGCCGAAATGCAGGACGAAAATGAAGCGCGTGCCGAAGCCGCCGAGCTGGAAGTCGATGAACTCAAAAGCCAGCTTGCGGATTACCAGCAGGCGCTGGATGTACAGCAAACGCGCGCGATTCAGTATAACCAGGCGATATCAGCGCTTGCCCGCGCTAAAGAACTTTGCCATCTGCCGGATCTAACGCCGGAAAGCGCCGCCGAATGGCTGGATACTTTCCAGGCAAAAGAGCAGGAAGCTACGGAAAAACTGCTGTCGTTGGAACAAAAAATGAGCGTGGCGCAAACCGCGCACAGTCAGTTTGAGCAGGCTTACCAGCTGGTGGCGGCGATCAACGGCCCGCTGGCGCGTAGCGAAGCCTGGGACGTGGCGCGCGAGCTGTTACGGGACGGCGTGAACCAGCGTCATCTGGCGGAACAGGTACAGCCGCTGCGGATGCGCCTGAGCGAACTGGAACAGCGACTGCGCGAGCAGCAAGAGGCGGAACGTCTGCTGGCGGAGTTCTGTAAGCGACAGGGCAAAAATTTTGATATTGACGAACTGGAAGCGCTGCATCAGGAGCTGGAAGCCCGCATCGCGTCCTTGTCTGATAGCGTGTCGTCAGCCAGCGAACAGCGTATGGCCTTGCGTCAGGAGCAGGAGCAGCTTCAGTCGCGTATTCAACATCTGATGCGGCGTGCGCCCGTCTGGCTGGCGGCGCAAAACAGCCTTAACCAGCTTAGCGAACAGTGCGGCGAGGAGTTTACGTCCAGCCAGGAAGTGACCGAATACCTGCAACAGCTACTGGAACGTGAGCGCGAAGCCATTGTCGAACGCGACGAAGTGGGCGCGCGTAAAAATGCGGTTGATGAAGAGATCGAACGTTTAAGCCAGCCGGGCGGCGCGGAAGACCAGCGTTTGAATGCGCTGGCGGAGCGTTTTGGCGGGGTACTGCTGTCGGAAATCTACGATGATGTCAGCCTTGAAGATGCGCCGTACTTTTCCGCACTGTATGGCCCGTCGCGCCATGCGATCGTCGTACCGGATTTATCGCAAATAGCCGAACAGCTTGAAGGTCTGACCGACTGCCCGGAAGATCTGTACCTGATCGAAGGCGATCCGCAGTCTTTTGATGACAGCGTATTCAGCGTTGACGAGCTGGAAAAGGCGGTGGTCGTGAAAATTGCCGACCGTCAGTGGCGTTATTCGCGTTTCCCGTCGCTGCCTATTTTTGGCCGTGCGGCGCGCGAGAACCGTATTGAAAGTCTCCATGCGGAACGGGAAGTGCTTTCCGAGCGCTTTGCCACGCTCTCGTTTGACGTGCAGAAAACCCAGCGTTTGCACCAGGCGTTCAGCCGTTTCATCGGCAGCCACCTTTCCGTCGCTTTTGAGGACGATCCGGAAGCGGAAATTCGCCGACTGAACGGGCGTCGCGTCGAACTGGAGCGCGCGCTGGCGACGCATGAAAGCGACAACCAGCAACAGCGCCTTCAGTTTGAGCAGGCGAAAGAGGGCGTTTCCGCGCTTAACCGTTTGCTGCCGCGGCTGAATTTATTGGCCGATGAAACGCTGGCCGATCGGGTCGATGAAATTCAGGAACGGTTGGATGAGGCGCAGGAAGCGGCGCGATTTGTGCAGCAATATGGCAACCAGTTAGCCAAACTGGAGCCGGTGGTTTCCGTTCTGCAAAGCGATCCGGAACAGTTTGAGCAGTTAAAAGAAGACTATGCCTGGTCGCAGCAAATGCAGCGCGACGCGCGCCAGCAGGCTTTTGCGCTGGCTGAAGTCGTCGAACGTCGGGCGCATTTCAGCTATTCCGACTCGGCGGAAATGCTGAGCGGCAACAGCGATCTCAACGAAAAGCTGCGCCAGCGGCTGGAGCAGGCGGAAGCCGAGCGTACCCGCGCCCGCGAAGCGCTGCGCAGCCATGCCGCGCAGTTAAGTCAGTACAGCCAGGTCCTGGCCTCGCTAAAAAGCTCTTACGACACGAAAAAAGAGCTGCTTAACGATTTGCAGCGCGAATTACAGGATATTGGCGTTCGCGCCGACAGCGGGGCGGAAGAACGCGCCCGCCAGCGTCGCGATGAACTGCACGCCCAGTTGAGCAATAACCGTTCGCGTCGCAATCAGCTTGAGAAAGCGCTCACCTTCTGCGAAGCGGAGATGGATAACCTGACCCGTAAGCTGCGCAAGCTGGAGCGCGATTATCATGAAATGCGCGAGCAGGTTGTGACCGCGAAAGCCGGCTGGTGCGCAGTCATGCGGATGGTGAAAGACAATGGCGTGGAACGCCGTCTGCACCGTCGTGAGCTGGCTTATCTGTCGGCGGATGAACTGCGCTCCATGTCGGATAAGGCGTTGGGCGCGCTGCGCCTGGCCGTCGCGGATAACGAACATCTGCGCGACGTATTGCGTCTGTCGGAAGATCCGAAACGCCCGGAACGTAAAATCCAGTTCTTTGTGGCCGTTTACCAGCATCTGCGCGAACGTATTCGTCAGGATATTATTCGTACCGACGATCCGGTTGAAGCCATTGAACAAATGGAGATTGAACTGAGCCGTCTGACGGAAGAGCTGACATCGCGTGAGCAAAAGCTGGCGATCAGTTCCCGCAGCGTGGCAAACATTATCCGCAAGACTATCCAGCGTGAGCAGAACCGTATCCGTATGCTGAACCAGGGTTTGCAAAGCGTCTCGTTTGGCCAGGTGAATAGCGTGCGGTTAAACGTCAACGTGCGTGAAACGCATGCCACCTTGCTGGATGTGCTTTCAGAACAGCAGGAGCAGCACCAGGATCTGTTTAACAGCAATCGTCTGACCTTCTCTGAAGCGTTGGCGAAACTGTACCAGCGCCTGAATCCGCAGATCGATATGGGGCAACGCACGCCGCAGACCATCGGCGAGGAGCTGCTGGACTACCGTAACTATCTGGAAATGGAAGTTGAAGTTAACCGTGGGTCCGACGGCTGGCTGCGTGCGGAATCCGGCGCGCTATCAACGGGTGAAGCTATCGGGACCGGGATGTCAATTCTGGTGATGGTAGTGCAAAGCTGGGAAGACGAAGCGCGCAGGCTGCGCGGGAAAGATATTTCGCCATGTCGCCTGCTGTTCCTCGATGAGGCGGCGCGTCTGGATGCGCGCTCTATCGCCACGCTGTTTGAACTATGCGAACGTTTGCAGATGCAGCTCATCATCGCCGCGCCGGAAAACATCAGTCCGGAGAAGGGCACGACCTATAAACTGGTGCGTAAAGTGTTTCAGAATACTGAGCATGTTCATGTTGTCGGGCTGCGTGGCTTTGCGCCGCAGCTTCCGGAAACGCTTCCCGGTACGCGGACGGAAGATACGCCTTCAGAAGCGAGTTAAATACGGCCGAAATAATGAAGTGCCCGATAGCGCCTCGCTTATCAGGCAAGGCCGGATAAGTCGGTTACGCCGCCATCCGGCACAACAAGTTCTGTTTTATCATTAGCCTGGGGCGGCAAAAGCCGCCTTTTTCTTTATCTGAAAAATCTCTCCGGGTAGTGCATTTTCTTTAAACTTCTTTACATTAGGTTAGGCAAAAACGTAACGAACTTTATATACTGGAGTTAAGCCTGACGAGTGAGCAGGCTGACTCGTCATACTAAACAAAAGCATTGGTTGCGGTTGACCCGCTCTGCGGGCAGCACAGTCATGCGGAGTATGATAACGAAAACAGGGGGCAAGGGATGTTGCTTAATAAGATGTGTGGTCGTTGTCTGTCGGCAATCAGTTTATGCCTGGCCGTAACATTCGCTCCACTGTTCAATGCGCAGGCCGATGAGCCTGAAATGATACCTGGCGATAGCGCCGTTGCCGCGACGGATCAGGCTGGGCCGCAGAAGCAATCCGCCGCGACGGCGATTATGGCCGGGATTCAGCCGCTGCCGGAGGGCGTTTCAGCCGAGAAAGTCCGGGCTGATTTACAGTCGCAGCTTCCTTCCGGCTATACGCCGGTCTATATGAGCCAGCTAACATTGCTGTATGCCGCGCGCGACATGAAGCCCATGTGGGATAATCGCGATGCGGTGAAAGCCTTCCAGCAACAGTTGGCGGAGGTGGCGATTGCCGGATTCCAGCCGCAGTTTACCGCCTGGGTGGCATTGTTGACCGATCCCGCCGTAAACGGTATGGCGCGCGATGTTGTGTTGTCAGACGCCATGATGGGCTATCTCCATTTCATTGCGAATATCCCCGTCAAAGGCCAGCGCTGGTTATATAGCAACAAACCTTACGCATTGGCGACGCCGCCAGTCTCGGTGATTAACCAGTGGCAAATCGCGCTGGAAGAGGGGCAGTTGCCGATGTATATCGCCAGCCTGGCGCCGCAGCATCCACAGTATGCGCCCATGCATGACGCGCTACTGAAGCTGGTGGCGGACTCTCGCCCGTGGCCGCAGTTGACCAATACCGCGACGCTGCGCCCGGGGCAATGGAGTAACGATGTGCCTGCGCTGCGCGAAATATTACAGCGTACGGGGACGCTGGATGGCGGTCCAAAGATAGCCTTACCCGGCGATAACACTGCTGATAGCGCCGTCGTCAGCCCCTCCGCCGCGGTAGTCGAAACATCGGTGGCGCAGCCGGTCGACGAACAAACGGCCCGCCGTAGTAAGTCGGCTCCGGCGGCACGCGCCTACGATCGTGAACTGGTCGAGGCGGTAAAGCGTTTTCAGGCATGGCAAGGGCTGGGGGCGGATGGCGTTATTGGCCCGGCGACGCGTAACTGGCTTAATATGACCCCCGCGCAACGCGCAGGCGTACTGGCACTGAATATCCAACGTTTACGCCTGCTGCCGGCGGAACTCTCTACCGGTATTATGGTAAACATTCCCGCTTATTCGCTGGTCTACTATCAGAATGGCAACCAGGTGCTGGCTTCGAGGGTGATCGTCGGGCGTCCCGATCGTAAAACGCCGATGATGAGCAGCGCGCTGAATAATGTGGTGGTGAACCCGCCGTGGAACGTTCCGCCCACGCTTGCGCGTAAAGACATTTTACCGAAGGTGTGGAATGACCCAGGCTATCTGGAGCGCCATGGCTACACCGTGATGCGCGGCTGGAACAGCAAAGAAGCGATCGATCCGTGGCAGGTTGACTGGGCCACCATTACGCCATCGAATCTTCCGTTCCGTTTCCAGCAGGCGCCAGGCGCGCACAATTCGCTGGGGCGTTATAAATTTAATATGCCGAGTTCAGATGCTATCTATCTGCACGATACGCCCAACCATAATCTCTTTCAGCGTGACGCCAGGGCGTTAAGTTCCGGCTGCGTGCGGGTCAATAAGGCCTCTGAACTGGCGAATATGCTCTTGCAGGATGCTGGCTGGAACGATGCGCGGATCTCAGGCGCCCTGAAGCAAGGCGACACGCGGTATGTCAATATCCGGCAGAACATTCCAGTAAATCTTTACTATCTGACCGCGTTTGTCGGCGCAGATGGACGTATGCAATATCGTACAGATATTTACAATTACGATCTCACAGCGCGATCCAGCGCACAAATTGTGCCAAAGGTTGAACAATTAATCAGGTAAATGAAGAAGTTCTGGTAAATATGTTGTCCTAATGTTTGGCTTCAACGGGGCGTTTCGCTGTAGACCCCCGTTGTGGCTGGGGGAGGGCCATCTTGACGCGGGCTTTATCGGCAGTTAAGGTGCCTTTCGTGCGCCAGAAGTGCATATACAACAACCTTTAAGTCGACCGGGCCGTTCAGAAGTCTGTGCCAGCCGGTATCATGTCTGCTTAAAGGTAGAAGTGTATTAACGATAACATTGACCTGTAGACCTGATTATCATGGACAAATTTGACGCTAATCGCCGCAAGCTGCTGGCGCTTGGTGGTGTCGCTCTCGGCGCCGCTATCCTGCCCGCGCCAGCGTTTGCCACACTCTCGACCCCACGCCCGCGCATTTTGACGTTAAACAATCTCCATACCGGAGAGTCAATCAAGGCGGAGTTTTTCGATGGAAGAGCCTATATTCAGGATGAATTAGCAAAGTTAAACCATTTTTTCCGTGACTATCGCGCGAATAAAGTCCGATCAATCGATCCCCGCCTGTTTGACCAACTTTACCGACTTCAGGGGCTGTTAGGGACGCGTAAACCTGTGCAGCTCATCTCGGGCTACCGTTCTCTTGATACCAATAATGAATTACGCGCCCGTAGCAGCGGCGTAGCGAAAAAAAGCTACCATACAAAAGGGCAGGCGATGGATTTTCATATTGAGGGCGTGGCGCTGAGCAATATTCGCAAAGCGGCGTTATCTATGCGCGCAGGTGGTGTAGGATATTACCCACGTAGTAACTTTGTGCATATTGATACCGGGCCGGCGCGGCACTGGTAATCAGCGAGGCTTAATCAAAGGAGCAGTATGAACTATCGTATTATTCCGGTCACCGCGTTCTCCCAGAACTGTTCATTAATCTGGTGCGAACAAACCCGGCTGGCGGCACTGGTCGATCCGGGCGGCGACGCGGAAAAAATTAAACAGGAAGTGGACGCCAGCGGCGTGACGTTGATGCAAATTTTACTCACGCATGGGCATCTCGATCATGTCGGCGCGGCGAGTGAACTGGCGCAGCATTACGGCGTTCCTGTTATCGGTCCGGAAAAAGAAGATGAGTTCTGGCTGCAAGGACTGCCGGCGCAAAGCCGCATGTTTGGTCTGGATGAGTGTCAGCCGCTGACGCCTGATCGCTGGTTGAACGACGGCGATCGCGTCAGCGTGGGGAATGTGACGTTACAGGTGTTACATTGTCCGGGACACACGCCGGGACACGTGGTTTTCTTTGATGAACAGTCGCAACTGCTGATCTCCGGCGATGTGATTTTCAAAGGTGGCGTCGGGCGCAGCGATTTTCCTCGCGGCGATCACACCCAGTTGATTGACGCTATTAAGCGTAAATTATTGCCGCTTGGCGATGATGTGACCTTTATTCCTGGCCACGGCCCGCTCTCTACGCTCGGGTACGAGCGTCTGCATAATCCCTTCCTGCAAGATGAGATGCCGGTCTGGTAAGCAGAATGAAAAAGCCTGCAATGTGCAGGCTTTTTTATCGGTCACGCCAGTCGGCAGCTTTTTACAGTACCGCGACAATGGCTTCGCACAGCGGCGCCATATTATCCGGGGTCATGCCCGCCACGTTCACGCGACCAGAAGCCACGGCATAAACGCCGAACTCTTCACGCAGACGCAGCACCTGATCTTTGGTCAGACCGCTGAATGAGAACATCCCGTTCTGCTTGATAATAAAGCTGAAGTCACGGTTCGCGCCTTTTTCCTGCAAGGTATTCACGAACAGTTGACGCATACGCTGAATACGCTGGCGCATATCCGTCAGTTCCTGTTCCCAGATAGCGCGCAGGGCGTCATTACTCAGGATAGTCGCGACGATGGACGCGCCGTGCGCTGGTGGGTTGGAGTAGTTAGCGCGAATGGCGGATTTCATCTGGCTAAAAGCGCGATCCACGGTTTCCGCATCGGCGGCAACGAGGGTGCAGGCGCCGACGCGCTCATTATATAAGCCGAAGTTTTTGGAGTAGGAGCTGGCGACAATGAGCTCTTTATGCAGCGCGGCAAAGGCGCGCAGACCTTCCGCATCTTCTTCCAGGCCGCGGGCAAAGCCCTGGTAGGCGAAATCGAATAGCGGCAGCCACCCTTTTTCAACGGAAAGCTCAGCCAGAACCTGCCACTGTTCCAGAGTAGGGTCAATGCCGGTTGGGTTATGACAGCAACCGTGGAACAGAACCACATCGCCGGCCTGTGCTTCGCTCAGGCTGGCTTGTAGCGCTTCAAAATCCAGCGTGTGATTTTCCGCATCGTAGTAAGCGTACTCCCGAACTTCCAGGCCGGCAGCGTTAAACACGCTTTTGTGGTTCGGCCAGCTGGGGTTGCTCACCCACACCCGTTTTACCGGAGTATTTTTTGCCAAAAAGTCGGCGGCAATGCGTAACGCGCCGGTACCGCCCGGCGTTTGCGCCGTGCGTGCGCGCTTATCGTTAATCAGCGCGCTGCCTTTGCCGAACAGCAGTTCCTGAGTGCAGCGAGCAAATTCCGGAATCCCGTCAATGCCGAGATAGTTTTTCGTCGTTTCATTTTCCAGTAAATACTGCTCGGCTTTTTTAACGCTGGTGAGCACCGGTGTTTTGCCGGTTTCATCTTTATATACGCCAATGCCAAGGTTAATTTTCCCTGGACGGTCATCGGCGCGAAACAGATCGGCCAGGCCCAAAATCGGGTCGGCAGGAGCGGCGGTTATGTTCTCAAACATGACGAGGTTCCATTATAGTTACAGAAGGGAAATCCGCTATCAGGTTAACGGCAGATTTACAAAATGCCAACCGTTAGCGCTAAAAAGCCCGCCTGTTTTTGAAAGACGCACATTTTCTCTAAGAGAGATAAAAAAACAGGACCGAAGTCCTGTTTTTGAGGCATAAAACAAAGGGGTCTGCTGATCAGAACTGGTAAGTAATACCGACAGCCGCCTGATCGTCGGTGCCAACGTAGCTGGAGCTGTAGTCGTTTTCGTCCAGCAGGTTGAAACGGTAGTCAACCCATACGTTCATGTTTTTGTTGAAGTAGTAAGTCGCGCCCGCCTGAATATATTTCGCCAGATCGGCCGAGCCGTCGGCGCCGTTCAACTGCTTACCTTTACTCTGCACATACGAGATTGCCGGACGCAGGCCGAAGTCAAACTGGTACTGAGCGACCACTTCCAGGTTCTGCGTTTTGTTTGCCATTTCCACGGTATCGGTAACCGTATTTTCAACAATGCTCATATTGCGGGTTTCAGCATATACGGCAGCCAGGTAGACGTTGTTTGCATCATATTTCGCGCCAACGGCCCACGATTCTGCGCGATCGCCATTACCATCGCGATCCTGCTGATCGTTAGTACGCTTGCTGTTGCTGTACGCTGCGGTGACGCCAAAGCCGTCGAACTCATATGCCATGGTGTAACCTACGCCATCGCCATTCTGAGAGTTAATGCTGTGGTTGTCCTGATTTTTACCCTGATACTGGATACCGAAAGAGAGACCGTCCACCAGACCAAAGAAGTCAGAGTTACGGTAGGTCAACAAACCGCCAGCACGGCTGGTCATGTAGTTATCGGTATAGGCGCCGCCCCAGGTTTCGCCGGAGAAGTAGGGGGCCATATCGGTATAGGATTCAACATCGTAAACGATACCGTAGTTACGACCATAATCGATTGAACCCACTTCCGCGTATTTCAAACCCGCGAAAGCCAGACGGACCAGATTCGAGTTCTGCTGTTCGCCTTCAGCGCGGTCTGCTTTAGTACGGTATTCCCACTGACCGAAACCGGTCAGATCGGTGTTAATCTGCGTTTCCCCTTTAAAACCAATCTGGGCATAAGTCTGGTCGGCATTTTTGCTATCGCCGGTCGTTGTCCATACGTGACGACCCACGGCTTTACCGTACAGATCCAGCTTATTACCATCTTTATTATAAATTTCTGCTGCGTTTGCGGTTGCAGCAGCCAGCAGGGCAGGGATCACCGCTGCCAGGATTTTGCGCTTCATCATTATTTATTACCCTCATTGGTTTTTTTATATGACACCTGCCACTGCCGTCAATAAATTCCGTCAATAAAACTTTACAGAAATATTGATGAGAGTTTGGTGTCTTTATGTGTCTGACAGGCATCTTTCCATTCAAACTAACGTTTCGCTACCGTGAAAGTGCTACAAATATAAAGATTTAGTTTCAAAAGGAAAAAATATGTAAACAAATGTTATTTTCGCGGAACTTTGTGAACAACGTCAAACTTCCCCTGAGTTCTCGCTTTGGTTTGATCATTTTTATTTTATCACTATGATTTTATTGCATTTATTGGTTTGGGGTACCGTTGTGTCTGAAAAAGCAGCAGACGAGCTATTTCATAAAATAGCCATTTAGAAGTCTTGATGTCTGAAATTGTGGTGAAAAATTGTGCTATTAGAACAGAAAAATCTAATCCGCAATAAAATTAAGGATTAATTTTTATGTGTAAATATTTTCGTGAAATATACAGTAACAAGATGTGGTAATTCAGAGGGTTGTAATTAAATTTATTTACTTATTGATAATAAAGCTGACATTCAGGCGAAAAAAAAGGCCAGCATAGCTGGCCTTGAGTGTGACGTAAAAATCAGAAGCTGGCGTTGCGTGGGGTCCGTGGGAACGGAATAACATCGCGCACGTTTTGCACACCAGTGACGTAAGCGATAAGGCGTTCAAAGCCCAGGCCAAAGCCGGAATGCGGTACAGTACCGTAGCGACGCAAGTCGCGATACCACCAGTAATCCTCTTTATTCAGCCCCATTTCGGCCATACGGGCATCCAGCACATCCAGACGCTCTTCACGCTGGGAACCACCGATGATTTCGCCGATTCCCGGCGCCAGCACATCCATGGCCGCCACGGTTTTGCCATCTTCGTTAAGGCGCATGTAAAATGCTTTAATTTCCTTCGGATAGTTTTTCACCACTACCGGCGCTTTGAAATGCTCTTCCGCCAGATAACGTTCGTGTTCGGAAGAGAGGTCGACGCCCCAGAACACCGGGTTTTCAAATGTCTTACCACAGCGTTCCAGAATGGCGACCGCATCGGTGTAATCCACCTGAGCGAAGTCGGTAGAGACAAAACGCTCCAGACGAGCGATAGCGTCTTTATCTACGCGTTCGGCAAAGAACTTCATGTCATCCGCACGCTCTTCCAGAACCGCCTTGAAGACATATTTCAGCATGGCTTCCGCCAGACGGGCGTTGTCTTCCAGATCGGCGAACGCCACTTCCGGCTCCAGCATCCAGAACTCCGCCAGGTGGCGGCTGGTGTTGGAATTTTCCGCGCGGAAGGTCGGCCCAAAAGTATAGATTTTGGACAGCGCACAGGCATACGTTTCACCGTTGAGCTGGCCGGAGACGGTCAGGAATGATTCTTTGCCAAAAAAGTCTTTGTCAAAATCTACTCTGCCCTGGTCATTACGCGGCAGGTTTTCCAGATCCAACGTTGAGACGCGGAACATTTCGCCAGCACCTTCGGTATCGGAAGCGGTAATCAGCGGGGTAGAGACCCAAAAGAAACCCTGCTCATCGAAGAAGCGATGCAGCGCCTGCGCCAGCGTATGGCGGACGCGCGCTACCGCGCCAATCAGGTTGGTGCGCGGGCGCAGATGCGCGACTTCACGCAGATACTCAATGCTATGGCGTTTTGCCGCCATCGGGTAGGTATCCGGATCTTCCACCCAGCCTGCGACCTCTACTCTCGTGGCCTGGATTTCGAAACTTTGCCCCTGTCCCGGCGACGCGACAACCTTACCTGTTACTACCACGGAGCAGCCTGTCGTCAGGTGTAATACTTCTTCATTATAATTGGGCAGAGAATTATTAATGACAGCCTGTACAGGATCAAAGCAGGAGCCGTCATAAACGGCGAGGAAGGAGATGCCAGCTTTTGAATCTCGGCGGGTACGCACCCATCCGCGCACGGTGACTTCTTGGTCAACGGCTACGCGGCCCTGGAGTACGTCGGCTACAGGCACAACGCTCATAATATTCTCTCTAGTTAATAGTCGGAAAAAATAAACACTTGTCCACCCGAAATGGGGGTATTCCTATGTTACCTGGCATCTGCAATCAGACAAGCAGAAATCGCATCTGGAAGCAGGTTTTCAGAAAGAAACCTGTAAAAAGTTCGCACCTGCTCGCGAACCATTGAGAATTTAGGCTGGTTTTGCAAGCTTTGCGCACGTTACTCGATCAGGACGCGCATCTCTTGCTTGGCGTTTTGCATCACGACAATCGTTTTAAAAGACTTAATATTGCCTGAGGAAAAGAAAAGCTCACGGGTAAGCGCTTCATATTCCGCCATGTCACGAACATTGAGCACCAGTAAAAAGTCGAAATCGCCCGTTACGTAGTAGACCTGCTGCACCTGCGGGCAACTGACAAACCGTTGACGAGCCTCTTCCAGTAAATTGAATCGCTCGTTTTCGATCACCACCTGCACCACAATCGTGACCGGGCGTCCCACTTTGCCAGCATCAATAAGGCTGACATTGCCTTTAATTATGCCCGCCTCCTCCAGTGCCGCGATACGACGATTCACTGCCGAAGGTGAAAGATTGACCTGTTCGGCGATTTCCCGCTGAGAAAGACGATTATCGCGCTGCAATAATGTCAGAATGTTTTTATCCCAGGCGTCAAGCTTCATATCGCAAATAACCTCTTTAATGTGATGACTATCACTGCGCGCAATTTTGCCGCGTCCAGGCCGTTAAAAAAAGGTGAAAATTGCACGACGATGGGCATTTTCGCGCCATTTAACAGCAATAAGCATAGTACTATCATAATCAGCGGAATAAAGAAAAGGACGTAATAGATATTGTGCGACTCTTTTATCAGTACGTTTATTAAAGTGAGGATAACCACTACTACAGCCACAAAACGCGAGTTCTTTACTTGTTTCTACTCAATAATTGCCAAAAATATATTATTTCAATAAATAAACTTTAACAAAAGGTATCATTATGCATGAACTTATTAAATACCAGTTTAATACACGTCGGAAAAAATATGGTACAGGAGCGGCCTTAAGTTTGCTTAACGGAAATGTTGGGCGTGAGGTGTTAGCATTTCATAAAAAATTACCCAATTATGCCGTTACGCCGTTACATAATCTGGCGCATCTAAGCCGGCGGCTTGGACTAGGGTCCATCCATATTAAAGATGAATCCTGGCGTTTTGGCTTGAATGCTTTTAAAGGTCTGGGCGGCTCTTATGCTGTAGGAAAATATCTCGCTGATAGATTGCAATGTGATATTAACTCGTTAAGTTTTGCTGCCCTTAATACTCCTGAGATTAAAGAAAAAATTAAAGATTGTGTTTTTGTTACCGCGACGGATGGCAATCATGGCCGTGGTGTGGCGTGGGCAGCGGAGCAATTAGGTCTAAAAGCCGTCGTTTATATGCCTAAGGGATCATCGTTAATCCGGGCAGAGAATATTCGCCATCATGGAGCTGAATACACCATCACCGATCTGAACTACGATGATGCAGTGCGACTGGCCCATAGAATAGCGCAAACAAAAGGCTGGGTGCTTTTGCAGGATACAGCCTGGACAGGGTATGAAGAGATCCCAACGTGGATTATGCAAGGCTATATGACACTAGCGGTTGAAGCTTATGAGCAGCTCGCAGAAACAAACAGTCCGTTGCCAACCCATCTTATTTTACAAGCGGGGGTGGGATCGTTTGCTGGCAGTGTTATGGGTTATTTTGTTGAAAAAATGCAGGAAAATATACCTAATATTATTGTGGTTGAACCGCATCAGGCCAACTGTCTTTATCAATCCGCAGTTATGAATGATGGTCAACCTCACTGCGTCACTGGCGATATGGCGACGATAATGGCCGGGCTTGCGTGTGGGGAGCCGAATATTATCAGTTGGCCTATTATTCGGGACAACACCAGTTGTTTTATTTCCGCTGATGATTGTCTGGCGGCTAAGGGTATGCGCATTTCTGCCGCGCCGCGTCCAGGCACTGATATGCCTTTTATTTCCGGCGAGTCCGGAGCTATTGGCGTAGGGTTACTTTATGAGTTGATGAACAATATGCATTATCAGGATCTTGCTAATCGCTTACAGCTTGATGCCAATGCTCATGTTTTGCTTATTAGCACCGAAGGCGATACGTCCCCAGATATTTATGAAGATATAGTCTGGAACGGACGCAGTGCTTAAACATTACGACTAAAAAATTAGATAATAAAGGCAGCATGTAAAAAACGCGTTTTTTATACGCATAATAAACCTAATGCAGGAAGCAAAACTTCATAACAATATACCATTAAAACGGCATTTAGTGAGTAAGGGATGCTCCTACCCGCTGACTTTCCAGTTTAGTGTTGTTGGCAAAATTCAGGATTACGCTGAACTGGAAAGATTATTTCTGAGACTGAACGAATTAATTTAAATCCGAGGTCATTATGTTAGAGCAACTTTCACAACTCTTTGAATTTCTATGGGGTGGCCCATTATTTTTGTGTGTTATCGGCATTGGCTTTTATTTCACAGTACGCCTCAAATTTTTCCAGATTATCAATTTAAAAGAAATTTACCGTAATACAATTGGTACACTTGCCGGAAAAAATAAACAAAACACTACTGGCGAGGCAGCGTCTAAAAAATCCTTAAAATCAATAGAGGTGGCTGCCACTGTGCTATCCGGCTCATTAGGCGCGGGAACGATCGCAGGTGTTGCTGCGGCTATTGCGGTTGGCGGACCTGGGGCAATTTTCTGGATGTGAATCATTGCGGTCGTGGGTATGATGACCAAAATGGTTGAAGTGACGCTGGCGGTGAAATACCGAAGTAAAGGTGAGAATGGCGAATATTATGGCGGCCCAATGCATTATATTAAGAAAGGGCTCAATAAAAAATGGCATCCCCTGGCAGGATTATATGCGTTTGCATTAATGATTCTGGTTATTACGGATGCCTGTTTTGTGCAAACTAATACGATGGCGGCGGTCATTCACTATACGTTTGACATCCCAACAAGCGTCATTGGGGGATTTATTGTCATCGTAGGCGCGTTGGTTATTTTAAAAGGGCTCGCCAGTCTTGGTAAATTCTGTACGATTGCACTTCCACCGATCACCATTGCCTATTTCATTGGTGCCGCTGGTGTAGTGGTATTGAATATCGAGGCTATCCCACAGGTTATAAAAAGTATTTTCTATTATGCCTTTGCCCCTGCGCCAGCAGCCGGTGGCTTTGTCGGGTCAACCATCATGATGGCCATCAGTAAAGGAGCCAGTCGCGGAATATTCACTAACGAAGCCGGCATGGGTACCTCGGCCACAGTACATCGTGGATTATGCTTTCCGTCAGGGAATGTGGGGGGCAGTGGAAGTATTTTTTGTTTCAATGATTACCTGTAACTTTACCGCATTTGCTGTACTTGCTTCTGGTATGTGGACAGACGCCAGTTATCAAGGTATTCAGATTATCTTTGCCGCCTTAAAAGAAACATGGCATCCGATTATTGTTCAGGTTCTCTGTCTCGGTGTGGCGTTGATTCTGTTTACTTCTTATCTTGGTTCATATATTAAATTTCGCACTTCAATAAACTATATCTTTGGCGATAAGCTAGAACGCATCATTAAATGGCTATATTTTTTGCCGCCACTGATTGCCGTTAATATGGAAATCCCGGTAATCTGGTTAATGGCTGATATTGCTGTCGGTTTTCTGGTTATCCCCAACGTAATTGCTCTGTTCTTGCTGCGTAAAGAATTTATTAGCGAATTCAATATATTCAGAACGCGTACACAGCGGGACACTAATTCTGTAAAAACAACGCAAATCACGCACGTAAATATGTCGAAGAGTGAAGGGAAAGAGGAGTAACCATCGCGGCCAGAACAGGTAAGATGGTCAGAAGAGTAACAAAGCGCCCACTTTCCGGGCGCTTCGCACAGGCATGGTTAACTTGCTTTACGCACCTGCGGGAGATCGAACGCTTTACGCAGCGCGCGTACAAACGCTTTATCATGACAGATCGTTTTACCGGGGCTGTCGGAAAGTTTAGCCACCGGCTTTCCGTTACACTCCACAAGCTTGATCACGATATTGAGCGGTTTTACCTGAGGGATATCGCAGGTCAGGCGGGTACCGATGCCGAAGCTTAACTGCACGCGAGAGGCGAAATGGCGATAGAGCTCGACCGCCTTTTGCAGATCAAGGTTATCTGAAAAGACCAGCGTTTTTGTCAGCGGATCAATCCCCAGCTTTTCATAATGGGCAATTGCCTTTTCGCCCCATGCGACAGGGTCTCCTGAGTCGTGGCGTAACCCCTGATAACGGCTGGCGAATTCAATGCCGAAATCGCGTAAAAACGCATCCATTGTAATGCAATCTGTCAATGCGATACCAAGCTGGTCCGGATATTCGTTAAGCCAGGCGGCCAACGCGGCACGCTGGCTGGTCGCCAGGTCCGGACTAATTTGTTGATGCGCCTGGAACCATTCGTGCGCCTGAGTACCCATCGGCGTAAGCGCCAGGCGACGCGCGAGATCATAGTTGCTGGTGCCGACGAACCATGACTCCTGCTGGAGACGTTTAACTATCGCCTGCTGCACTTCACGAGAGAAACGACGGCGGGTGCCGAAGTCCATCAGGTGGAAGCGGGACATATCGAGATTGGCGGTTAACGCAGTGAAATCAACCAGCTTACTTTCCAGCGCGTCGAGCGCCTGATCAACGCCCGCGTTTGGCGAGCGGTAGTGATGAACCAGCTCACTGATCACGGCCAGCAGCGGCACTTCCCACATAATGACTTCACGCCACGGGCCGGTTAAGCGAATATTCAGCTTGCCGTTATCGTTGGTGACACAGACTTGAGCTGGGTTATAGCGAAACTCGCGTAACCAGTTCAGATAATCCGGTTTAAAAAAGGGCAGGCCGGAGAGCCAGTGGAACTCGTCCTCTTCGAGGCGCAGGTGCTGCATCGCGTCCACCTGCTCGCGAATAGCATCGGCATAAATACCCAGCAGGTCGTCGCCACGGCAACGAAACTCAGCCGCTACCTGCACATCATAGTAGTGGTGAAAAACGGCTTGCTGCATATGCAACTTATAAGCATCTGTATCCAGCAACGAGTGCAGAACAGGAGAAGCGAATTGTGTCATAGGTGCGCTGTTGCGTCCTCTCACGGGAGCGTTTAGTACAATAAACAACTAAGAAAACCGCTGGAGTATACCTTGTTTAGCGATTTATTGAACCCCGATCACACCATAAGCTGTCTTTAGGGTCGAGCGCATTTCGTGCCCCATGTTATAAAAATGTAGCAAAGAGGCCGTTTGTGCCTGAAAAGATGAACATTCTGCGTAGCGCGATTTGCGCAACAGGAATAGACTGGAGTCGACACTCTACACAAAGATGCGAAAGGTTTTTTATGACACAACAGCCACAAGCCAAATACCGCCATGACTATCGCGCGCCGGATTACCAGATTACTGATATTGACTTGACCTTTGACCTCGATGCCGAAAAAACCGTGGTCACCGCAATAAGCCAGGCTGTTCGTCATGGCGCGCCTGATGCGCCTCTTCGCCTTGATGGGGAAGATTTAACGCTGGTATCTATCCACGTCAACGATGCGCCGTGGACAGCATATAAAGAAGAAGAGGGCGCGCTTATCATCAGCGACCTGCCAGAGCGTTTTACGTTACGCATAGTCAACGAGGTAAGTCCGGCGGCGAATACGGCGCTGGAAGGATTGTACCAGTCCGGCGATGCGCTCTGTACCCAGTGTGAAGCGGAGGGCTTCCGCCATATTACCTGGTATCTTGACCGCCCGGACGTACTGGCGCGATTTACCACCAAAATTATTGCCGATAAAAGCAAATATCCGTTCCTGCTTTCCAATGGCAACCGTGTTGCGCAGGGTGAACTGGAGAATGGCCGTCACTGGGTTCAGTGGCAAGATCCGTTCCCGAAACCGTGTTATCTGTTTGCGCTGGTGGCCGGTGATTTTGACGTGCTGCGCGATACCTTTACCACCCGCTCCGGGCGTGAAGTCGCATTAGAACTGTACGTTGACCGCGGCAATCTTGATCGCGCGCCGTGGGCAATGACCTCGCTGAAAAATTCCATGAAATGGGATGAAACGCGTTTTGGGCTCGAATATGACCTCGACATCTATATGATTGTCGCGGTGGATTTCTTTAATATGGGCGCGATGGAGAATAAAGGTCTCAATATCTTTAACTCCAAATACGTGCTGGCGCGAACTGATACCGCGACGGATAAAGATTATCTCGATATTGAGCGCGTGATAGGCCATGAGTATTTCCACAACTGGACCGGCAACCGCGTCACCTGCCGCGACTGGTTCCAGTTGAGCCTGAAAGAGGGGCTAACCGTGTTCCGCGATCAGGAGTTTAGCTCTGATTTGGGGTCACGCGCGGTGAACCGCATCAGTAACGTGCGTACCATGCGCGGTTTACAATTCGCGGAAGACGCCAGCCCGATGGCGCATCCTATCCGCCCGGATAAAGTAATCGAAATGAATAACTTCTACACCCTCACCGTTTATGAAAAGGGCGCGGAAGTCATTCGCATGATCCACACGTTGCTGGGTGAGGAAAATTTCCAGAAGGGGATGCAGCTTTATTTTGAGCGCCATGACGGCAGCGCCGCGACGTGTGATGACTTCGTACAGGCGATGGAAGATGCTTCTAATGTCGATTTGTCCCATTTCCGCCGCTGGTACAGTCAGTCCGGCACGCCGATTGTAACGGTAAAAGATGATTATAATCCGGAAACCGAGCAGTACACGTTGACCATCAGCCAGCGTACTCCGGCGACGGCGGATCAGGCGGAGAAGCAGCCGCTGCATATTCCATTCGCCATCGAACTGTACGATAACGAAGGCAACGTCATTCCGTTGCAAAAAGGCGGTCACCCGGTCAATGCCGTGCTGAACGTCACGCAGGCGGAGCAGACATTTACCTTCGATAATGTCTACTTCCAGCCTGTTCCGGCCTTGCTGTGCGAGTTTTCAGCGCCGGTGAAACTGGAATATAAATGGAGCGATCAGCAGTTGACGTTCCTGATGCGCCATGCGCGCAATGATTTCTCCCGTTGGGATGCGGCGCAAAGCCTGCTGGCCACATACATTAAACTGAATGTGGCGCGTCATCAGCAGGGGCAACCGCTATCGCTTCCGGTGCATGTCGCTGATGCGTTCCGCGCAGTACTGTTGGATGAGAAAATCGATCCGGCGTTGGCCGCAGAAATTTTAACGCTGCCTTCGGCCAATGAAATTGCGGAGCTGTTTGAGGTTATCGACCCGATCGCCATTGCGCAAGTTCGTGAAGCGCTAACGCGTACGCTGGCGGCAGAACTGGCGGATGAGTTCCTGGCTATCTATAACGCCAATCATCTGGATGAGTATCGTGTTGATCACGGCGATATCGGTAAGCGCACGCTGCGCAATGCTTGCCTGCGCTTCCTGGCGTTCGGCGAGACGGAGCTGGCTAATACGCTGGTCAGCAAACAGTATCGCGACGCCAATAATATGACCGATGCGCTGGCGGCCCTGTCTGCTGCGGTGGCGGCGCAGTTGCCGTGCCGCGATACGCTGATGCAGGAGTATGACGATAAGTGGCATCAGGACGGCCTGGTGATGGATAAATGGTTTATCCTGCAATCCACAAGTCCGGCGGAAAATGTACTGGAAACCGTACGCGGCCTGCTCAAACACCGTTCTTTCAGTATGAGCAACCCGAACCGCATCCGTTCATTAATTGGCGCGTTTGCTGGCAGCAACCCGGCGGCGTTCCATGCGCAAGACGGTAGCGGATACCAGTTCCTGGTCGAGATGCTGACCGATCTGAATAGCCGTAACCCGCAGGTAGCATCTCGCCTCATTGAACCGCTGATTCGTCTGAAACGTTATGATGATAAGCGTCAGGAGAAAATGCGCGCGGCGCTGGAGCAGTTAAAAGGACTGGAGAATCTTTCCGGCGATCTGTACGAGAAGATAACTAAAGCGTTAGCCTGACAGTATCCGTTATAAAGAGGTAAGACATGCCCGGTAAGCGTTAGCGCTGCCGGGTATTTTTTTGCCGGACGATGACGCTCGCTGGCGAAACGTGAAGTGAGAATGAAGGAAAACGATTGCTATTTATTGCCGTAGGTCAATTCCCTTTTGCCTTGTTATCGCCCATAATACGCCCCCGGTTTGCACACCGGGAATCCAGGAGAGTTCATGTACTATCCCTTCGTTCGTAAAGCCCTTTTCCAGCTCGATCCAGAGCGCGCTCATGAATTTACATTTCAACAATTACGCCGCATTACAGGTACGCCGCTGGAAGCGCTGGTGCGCCAGAAAGTACCGACAAAGCCGGTTACCTGCATGGGACTTACCTTTAAAAATCCACTGGGGCTGGCTGCCGGTCTGGATAAAGACGGGGAGTGCATCGACGCGTTAGGCGCGATGGGGTTTGGCTCCCTGGAAATCGGCACCGTGACGCCGCGCCCACAGCCGGGTAACGATAAGCCGCGTCTTTTTCGTCTGGTGGATGCTGAAGGTCTCATCAATCGGATGGGCTTTAATAATCTGGGCGTCGATAACCTGGTCGAGAATGTTAAAAAAGCCCATTTTGATGGTATTCTGGGAATTAACATTGGTAAAAATAAAGATACACCTGTCGAAAATGGCAAAGATGACTACCTGATTTGTATGGAAAAAGTCTATGCTTATGCGGGTTATATCGCCATTAATATTTCTTCGCCGAATACGCCAGGGCTACGTACGCTCCAGTATGGCGATGCGCTGGACGATCTGTTAACTGCCATTAAAAATAAGCAAAACGATCTTCAGGCGATCCATCATAAATATGTGCCGGTAGCAGTAAAGATCGCGCCGGATCTTTGTGAAGAGGAATTGATCCAGGTTGCCGATAGCCTGCTTCGTCATAATATTGATGGGGTGATTGCGACAAATACCACCCTCGATCGTTCGCTGGTACAAGGAATGAAAAATTGCCAGCAAACGGGGGGATTAAGTGGCCGGCCATTACAATTAAAAAGCACAGAAATTATTCGCCGTTTATCCCAGGAGTTAAAAGGACAATTGCCTATTATCGGCGTCGGCGGCATTGACTCAGTTATCGCCGCGCGCGAGAAGATAGCGGCAGGAGCTACGCTGGTACAAATTTATTCCGGCTTTATTTTTAAAGGCCCGCCATTGATTAAAGAAATCGTAACGCACATCTAAACTTTACCCTTTATCAGACAACCAGGGCTTTATTTCCGGCGCTGGTTGTTTTATATTTCTCCACTGTTGCTTATTTAGACATTTTAGGCTTTTATTATTGGGGTAATAAACGAAGCGGCAAAAGGACAATGCTGTTACGAGTTGCTTAAAAGCGGGAGAGAGGTAATGCGAATTAAACCTGACGATAACTGGCGCTGGTATTATGATGAAGAGCACGATCGTATGATGCTCGATCTCGCCAATGGTATGCTTTTTCGCTCGCGCTTCTCTCGTAAAATGCTTACGCCGGACGCGTTTTGCCCGACCGGTTTTTGTGTGGATGATGCCGCGCTCTATTTTTCCTTTGAAGAAAAATGCCGGGATTTCGAATTAACCAAAGAGCAACGCGCGGAGTTGGTGTTGAATGCGCTGGTGGCGATTCGCTATCTCAAACCGCAGATGCCAAAAAGCTGGCATTTTGTAGCGCATGGCGAAATGTGGACCCCGGGAACGGGCGATGCCGCAAGCGTCTGGTTAAGCGATACGGCGGAACAGGTTAATTTGCTGGTCGTTGAGCCGGGAGAAAATGCCGCGTTGTGTCTGCTGGCACAGCCGGGCGTGGTGATAGCAGGCCGAACCATGCAGCTTGGCGATGCGATTAAAATTATGAACGACAGGCTGAAACCGCAGGTTCACTGTCACAGTTTCAGCCTTGAACAAGCGGTTTAATTTTCCAGTCGTAACGCGGTCTTAGGCACGCAGCTACAGCTCAGAATCGTACCATCGTCACCCATAGCCGATTTTTTCAGCGGACTTACTTCGCCTTCCAGCAAACGTATCCGGCAGCAACCACAGATACCAGCCCGGCAAGAATACGGAATACGAATCCCCTGATTCTCCAACTGTTCCAGTAGTACCTGTTGATTATTCCCGCAGAAGGTTTGCCCCTGCCAGTCGATGGTTACACTCGCGTCCGGGTGTTTATCTGGCGTAACGCTGTCGTCGACCGTTGTGGCGCCATAAGCTTTTGCCGGGGCTGTCGCCAGAATCTCCACTTCATCGCCGACGCGAATGACGCCGCTATTGCGGGCAATCAGATTCTGACCGAAATCCACATCGCCATTGTCCTGGGCGGTACGAAAAGCTTGCAGTGTCGCCAGCGGTTCGCCGGAAGGATGTTTTTGCCCCTTTTCAGGGCTGACGGTCGTAAAAATACAGCGGCTACAGGGCTTCACGACGTCAAAAATCACATCGCCAATGCGAAGCACTTTCCAGCTATCTTCCTCCCAGGCCGCTACGCCGGAAACCACTAAGTTTGGGCGAAATTGTTCCATTTGTACGCCTGCCGGACAACGCTGTTGCAGATCGCGCAGCGAGGCTTCGTTGGTCAATAAATACGGGTAGCCATCGGCAAATCCCAGCGGCACCGCGTTATGTCGTTTGACCCGGCGTGTCAACTGCGGCCCAACCCAGCGCAACTGGACATCGCGGGAGAAAAAGCCGCTCAACCATTGATTAATCGCCGTCGGGGCGACGCGAGCGGTAAAATGGTTTCCCCAGACCTCGGTCGGCGCATCCTGCGGGGTGAAATCCGTAAAGCGAACCAGCGCGCTACTGCCGTCTGGCGCGGTCAAATGGAGGCCGTCGTGTAAGGGAGAAGGGGTAAAACGTACCATTTGTGGAAACTGGCGGGCGGTAATAAATGTGCCGTCAGGCTCGGTCACCATGAAGATGCGATCAAAAGCCAGGCCGCTGATATCTGCCAGCGCATGAGTCAGGCCAATGCCGCGCATGGATTTGACCGGATGAATAAAGAGCCGTGATAACGTCGCCACCGTACAGTCCCTCAAATGAAAATAAGCCTTCAACTTTATGACATGGGCGTGAGATTAGCTATAATGCGCAACAATTTTCTTAGCGTAAAAGTGACAATATGAATTCTCTGTTTGCCAGTACGGCCCGCGGGCTGGAAGAGCTGTTAAAAACTGAACTGGAAAAACTGGGCGCCGTAGGGTGTCAGGTTGTTCAGGGTGGGGTCCATTTTCAGGGCGACACGCGGCTTATTTACCAGAGCCTGATGTGGAGCCGCCTGGCCTCGCGTATTATCCTGCCGATGGGTGAGTGCAAGGTCTACAGCGATCTCGATCTTTACCTCGGCGTTCAGGCGATAAACTGGACAGAGATTTTTAATCCTGGCGCGACGTTTGCGGTGCATTTCAGCGGCCTGAACGACACCATCCGTAATAGTCAGTATGGCGCGATGAAAGTTAAAGACGCGATTGTCGATGCGTTTACGCGGAAAAATCTTCCGCGTCCAAATGTGGACCGCGAATCGCCGGACCTCCGTATTAACGTCTGGCTGAATAAAGAAACTGCCAGCATTGCGCTGGATCTCAGTGGTGATGGCCTGCACCTGCGCGGTTATCGCGATCGCACCGGGCTGGCGCCAATTAAAGAGACGCTGGCGGCAGCGATTGTTATGCGTTCCGGCTGGCAACCAGGAACGCCGCTGCTCGACCCTATGTGTGGTTCGGGGACACTGTTGATTGAGGCCGCGATGTGGGCGACCGATCGCGCGCCGGGACTGCACCGTGGTCACTGGGGATTTAGCGGCTGGGCGCAGCATGACGAGACTATCTGGCAGGAAGTGAAAGCCGAAGCGCAGACCCGGGCGCGTAAGGGGCTGGCGGAGTATTCCTCTCATTTCTACGGTTCCGACAGCGATGCGCGCGTCATTGAGCGGGCGCGCAGCAACGCCCGTCGCGCCGGTATCGGGGAGCTTATCACCTTTGAAGTGAAAGATGTGGCGCAACTGAGTAATCCATTGCCGAAAGGCCCGTATGGTACGGTGATCAGCAACCCGCCTTACGGCGAACGTCTGGACAGCGAACCGGCGCTGATTGCGTTGCACAGCCTGCTGGGCCGTACCATGAAAAATCAGTTTGGCGGCTGGAACCTGTCGCTGTTCAGCGCTTCGCCCGATTTGCTGGGCAGCCTGCAATTACGTGCCGACAAACAGTTTAAAGCCAAGAATGGCCCGCTGGACTGCGTGCAGAAAAACTATCATATTGCGGAAACCACGGCGGACAGTAAGCCGGCGACGGTGGCGGAAGATTACGCTAATCGCCTGCGTAAAAATCTTAAAAAGCTGGAGAAATGGGCGCGCCAGGAAGGGATTGAATGCTATCGCTTGTATGATGCCGACCTGCCGGAATATAACGTGGCGGTAGACCGTTACGGCGACTGGGCAGTGATTCAGGAATATGCGCCGCCGAAAACGGTGGATGCGCAAAAAGCGCGGCAGCGTCTGTTCGATATTATTGCGGCAACCTTGTCAGTGCTCGGTATTCCGCCGAATAAACTGGTGTTAAAAACCCGTGAACGGCAAAAAGGAAAAAACCAGTATCAGAAAATGAGCGAGAAGGGCGAGTTCCTTGAGGTCAGCGAATATAATGCGCGCTTATGGGTAAATCTGACGGATTATCTCGACACCGGTCTGTTCCTCGATCACCGTATTGCCCGCAGAATGCTGGGAGAAATGAGCAAAGGCAAAGATTTCCTGAATCTCTTTTCTTATACCGGCAGCGCCAGCGTACATGCGGGTCTGGGCGGCGCGCGCAGCACCACAACGGTGGATATGTCCCGCACCTATCTGGAGTGGGCCGAACGTAATTTGCGTCTGAACGGACTGAGCGGCCGCGCGCATCGCCTGATTCAGGCCGACTGCCTGGGCTGGCTGCGCGAGGCGAATGAACAGTTCGATTTGATCTTTATCGATCCGCCGACGTTCTCTAACTCAAAACGTATGGAAGAGTCGTTTGATGTTCAGCGCGATCATGTCGCGGTAATGAAAGATTTAAAACGCCTGCTGCGTAAAGGCGGCACCATCATGTTCTCAAATAATAAGCGCGGATTCCGTATGGATCTGGAAGGGCTGGCGGAACTGGGGCTTACCGCACAAGAAATTACGCAAAAAACGCTCTCCCCGGATTTTGCCCGTAACCGTCAGATTCATAACTGCTGGCTGATCCGCGCCGCCTGAAAGGAAAAGTAAATGTCATTAATCAGTATGCATGGCGCATGGCTGTCGTTCAGCGACGCGCCGCTTCTCGATAACGCAGAGTTGCATATCGAAGATAACGAACGCGTCTGTCTGGTGGGGCGTAACGGCGCCGGGAAATCCACCTTGATGAAGATCCTCAACCGCGAACAGGGTCTGGACGATGGGCGTATTATTTATGAGCAGGATCTGATCGTCGCGCGTCTGCAACAGGATCCGCCCCGTAATATTGCGGGCAGCGTCTATGACTTTGTCGCCGAAGGTATCGAAGAACAAGCGGAATACCTCAAGCGCTATCATGAGATTTCCCGTCTGGTGATGACCGATCCCAGCGAGAAAAACCTCAATGAAATGGCGCGCGTACAGGAACAGCTCGATCATCATAATCTGTGGCAGCTGGAAAACCGTATTAATGAAGTGCTGGAGCAGCTTGGACTCGATCCTAACGCCGCGCTGTCATCGCTCTCCGGCGGCTGGCTGCGTAAAGCCGCGCTGGGTCGGGCGCTGGTCAGCAATCCGCGCGTATTGTTACTGGATGAACCGACTAACCATCTGGATATCGAAACCATCGACTGGCTGGAAGGGTTTCTGAAAACCTTTAACGGAACGATTATTTTTATCTCTCACGATCGTTCGTTTATTCGCAATATGGCAACCCGCATTGTCGATCTCGATCGTGGCAAACTGGTCACCTATCCGGGAAATTACGATCAATACCTGCTGGAGAAAGAAGAAGCGCTGCGCGTAGAAGAATTACAAAACGCGGAATTTGATCGCAAACTGGCGCAGGAAGAAGTCTGGATTCGCCAGGGTATCAAGGCGCGCCGCACCCGTAATGAAGGGCGCGTGCGGGCGTTAAAAGCGATGCGTCGTGAACGCAGCGAGCGCCGGGAAGTGATGGGCACGGCGAAGATGCAGGTCGAAGAGGCGACGCGCTCCGGTAAAATCGTTTTTGAGATGGAAAACGTCGATTACCAGGTAGAAGGAAAACAACTGGTAAAAGATTTCTCCGCTCAGGTACAGCGCGGCGACAAGATTGCGTTAATTGGCCCGAACGGCTGCGGTAAAACCACGCTACTGAAACTGATGCTGGGACAGCTTCAGGCTGATAGCGGGCGCATTCACGTGGGAACGAAGCTGGAAGTCGCCTACTTCGATCAGCATCGCGCCGAACTGGATCCGGAAAAAACCGTGATGGATAACCTTGCGGAAGGCAAGCAAGAGGTGATGGTAAACGGTAAGCCGCGCCATGTACTGGGCTATTTGCAGGACTTCCTGTTTCACCCCAAACGGGCGATGACACCCGTCCGCGCGCTTTCCGGCGGCGAACGTAACCGTCTGCTGCTGGCACGGCTGTTCCTCAAGCCGAGCAATCTTTTAATTCTCGATGAACCAACGAACGATCTTGACGTCGAAACGCTGGAACTATTAGAAGAATTAATTGATGGCTATCAGGGCACGGTACTACTGGTCAGCCACGATCGGCAATTTGTCGATAATACCGTGACGGAATGCTGGATTTTCGAGGGCGGCGGCAAAATCGGACGTTATATCGGCGGCTACCATGATGCGCGTGCGCAGCAAGAGCAGCATCTGGCAACGAAACAGCCGATGGCGAAAAAAAATGAGGAAGTTATTGCCCCTAAAGCAGAAATTGTAAAACGTGGCAGTAGCAAACTAAGCTATAAACTGCAGCGCGAGCTGGAGCAGTTACCCGGTCAGCTTGAAGACCTGGAAGCGAAGCTGGAAGCGCTACAGGCGCAGGTTGCGGATGCGGCCTTTTTTAGCCAACCCCATGAGCAAACGCAGAAAGTTCTGGCCGATTTAAGTCAGGCGGAGCAAGAACTTGAGCAAGCCTTCGAACGTTGGGAGTATCTTGAAGGCCTGAAAAACGGGGCATAACGAAAGGAGCGCCTATGTGTGAACATCACCATGCTGCGAAGCACATATTGTGCCCGCAATGCGACATGTTGGTGGCTTTACCCCGCCTCTCGCATGGGCAAAAAGCAGCATGTCCACGATGCGGCGCAACGTTAACGACCGAGTGGGACGCGCCCCGGCAGCGTCCTACCGCCTATGCGTTAGCGGCACTATTTATGTTGCTGCTTTCTAACCTTTTTCCCTTCGTGAATATGAATGTCGCGGGCGTCACCAGCGAAGTCACGCTTCTGGAAATCCCCGGCGTCATGTTTTCTGAAGATTACGCCAGCCTCGGCACGTTCTTTTTGTTATTTGTCCAACTGGTGCCGGCATTTTGCCTGGTGACCATTCTATTACTTGTCAACCGCGCCAGTCTGCCGTTGTCGGTAAAAAAAACGCTGGCAAGGATCTTTTTCCTCCTCAAATCGTGGGGAATGGCGGAAATATTTCTCGCCGGGGTGTTGGTCAGTTTTGTTAAGCTGATGGCCTACGGCGATATCGGCATCGGCAGCAGTTTTATTCCCTGGTGCTTATTTTGTCTCGTTCAACTGCGGGCGTTCCAGTGTGTCGATCGCCGCTGGTTGTGGGATGATATCGCCCCGCAGCCTGTACTGGCGCAGCCGTTAACGCCGGGGATTACCGGTATCCGGCAGTCTTTGCGTTCTTGCGCCTGCTGTACGGCGATCCTGCCTGCGGAGAGTCTCGTCTGTCCGCGTTGCCATACGAAAGGCTATGTCCGGCGTAAAAACAGTTTGCAGTGGACGCTGGCGTTATTATTTACCTCGATCATGCTTTATCTGCCCGCCAATATTTTGCCGATTATGATTACCGACTTACTGGGCTCGAAAATGCCGTCGACCATTCTGGCTGGCGTGATTTTGCTGTGGAGCGAGGGGTCTTATCCGGTGGCGGCGGTTATCTTTCTCGCCAGTATTATGGTGCCGACGCTAAAAATGATCGCCATTGCCTGGCTTTGTTGGGATGCGAAAGGCCACGGTAAGCGCGACAGTGAACGGATGCATTTTATTTATGAAGTAGTGGAGTTTGTGGGGCGCTGGTCAATGATTGATGTCTTTGTCATTGCCGTACTCTCTGCGCTGGTGCGTATGGGAGGGTTAATGAATATTTATCCTGCGATGGGTGCGTTGATGTTTGCTTTAGTCGTCATAATGACAATGTTTTCTGCGATGACCTTTGATCCGCGTCTGTCGTGGGATCGTGAATACGAACCAGGCCATGAGGAGTCCTGATAGCATGGAACCTAAAAAAGGGGAAGCCAAAGTACAAAAGGTGAAAAATTGGTCGCCTGTCTGGATATTCCCGATTGTTACTGCGCTTATCGGAGCCTGGATTCTGTTTTATCACTACAGCCACCAGGGACCGGAAGTGACCTTAATTACCACCAATGCGGAAGGCATTGAAGGCGGAAAAACGACGATCAAAAGTCGCAGCGTGGATGTCGGCGTGGTTGAAAGCGCGACGCTGACTGACGATCTGACCCATGTACAAATCAAAGCGCGGCTTCATTCCGGTATGGAGAAGTTGCTGCATAAAGACTCGGTATTTTGGGTCGTAAAACCGCAGGTGGGGCGTGAAGGCATCAGTGGGCTTGGGACGCTGCTATCAGGCGCGTATATTGAACTACAACCAGGAAGTAAGGGCAGTCAGCCGGAAAGCTATCAGCTTCTTGACTCACCGCCGTTGGCGCCGCCCGATGCCAAAGGTATTCGTGTGATTCTGGACAGCAAAAAGGCCGGTCAGCTCAGTCCTGGCGATCCCGTTCTGTTCCGGGGCTATCGGGTAGGGTCCGTTGAAACCAGCTCTTTCGATCCGCAAAAACGGACAATGAGTTATCAGTTGTTCATTAAGGCGCCAAACGATCGATTGGTCACCAGTAATGTCCGATTCTGGAAAGATAGCGGTATCGCTGTGGATCTAACATCGGCGGGAATGCGCGTGGAAATGGGATCGTTGACGACGTTGTTTGGCGGCGGCGTGAGTTTTGATGTGCCGGAAGGACTTGAGCAGGGGCAACCCGTCGCCGAAAAAACGGCTTTTAATCTCTACGACGATCAAAAAAGTATTCAGGATTCGCTGTATACCGATCATATCGATTACCTGATGTTCTTTAAAGATTCGGTGCGCGGATTACAACCTGGCGCGCCGCTGGAGTTCCGTGGTATTCGTCTGGGGACGGTAAGCAAAGTGCCTTTCTTTGCGTCTAAAATGCGCCAGGTATTTAACGATGATTACCGTATTCCTGTGCTGGTGCGCATTGAGCCGGAGCGTCTGAAAGCGCAATTGGGAGAAAATGCGGATGTTGGCGCGCATTTGACGGAACTGCTTAAGCGCGGTTTACGCGCTTCGCTTAAAACCGGTAACCTGGTGACCGGGGCGCTGTATGTCGATCTGGACTTTTATCCTAAGGAGCCGCCGATTACCGGGCTACGCGAATTTGATGGTTATGAAATTATTCCCACCGTCAGCAGCGGTCTGGCGCAAATTCAACAGCGACTGGTGGAAACGTTGGATAAGATCAACAACCTGCCGTTGAATCCGATGATTGAACAAGCGACCAATACGCTGTCTGAAAGCCAGCGTACTATGCGTCGGCTGCAAACCACGCTGGATAATATGAATAAGATTACCTCCAGTCAGTCGATGCAGCAGCTTCCGGCGGATATGCAAACGACGTTACGCGAACTTAACCGCAGTATGCAAGGCTTCCAGCCTGGATCGGCGGCGTATAACAAAATGGTGGCGGATATGCAGCGTCTCGATCAGGTGCTTCGTGAGTTACAACCGGTGTTGAAAACTCTGAACGAGAAGAGCAACGCGCTGGTATTTGAAGCGAAGGATAAAAAAGATCCTGAGCCTAAGAGGGCGAAACAATGAAAAAATGGCTAGTCGTGATAATGGCGTTCTGGCTGGCGTCATGTAGCTCCGGCGGAGAGAATAAAAGCTATTATCAGCTCCCGATAGCGCAAAGCGGTGTGCAAAGCACCGCAAGTCAGGGCAACCGTCTCTTATGGGTAGAGCAGGTTTCCGTACCTGACTATCTGGCAGGTAACGGTGTGGTGTATCAAACCAGTGATGTCCAGTATGTGATTGCCAATAACAATCTGTGGGCCAGCCCGCTGGATCAGCAATTACGTAACACGCTGGTGGCGAATCTTAGCGCCCGGCTTCCTGGCTGGGTCGTCGCTTCCCAGCCGTTGGGAACCACCCAGGATACGTTAAACGTTACCGTAACCGGATTCCATGGACGTTACGATGGTAAGGTTATCGTCAGCGGGGAGTGGTTATTAAACCACAACGGACAACTGATTAAGCGGCCTTTCCATATCGAAGCCAGCCAGCAGAAAGATGGCTATGATGAGATGGTCAAAGTACTGGCAAGCGCGTGGAGTCAGGAAGCAGCCGCTATCGCAGATGAGATAAAGCGTCTTCCCTGAGATAAAAGTAATGTAAATTTAACCGCTTCAGGTCGTGCGCCTGAGGCGGTTTTTTTATTTTTGACGCCGGAAAAATAGTTGTTATGGCTCACATTTTTTGTACAAATGATTTACCGTATAGCTCACAAATATGACATTGGTGTGAATTTTGCGCATTGACGGGCGATCCATTTAGAGGTATTCGTGTAGTGTGATTGCACATTTTGTAATCACTGTTTTCTTTTCCACCAGATACAAATATGAGGGAAACGAGGCATGAAGAGACAAAAACGAGATCGCCTGGAACGGGCACATCAACGTGGATATCAGGCCGGCATCGCCGGACGATCAAAAGAAATGTGTCCCTATCAGACGCTGAATCAACGGTCATACTGGTTGGGAGGTTGGCGACAAGCCATGGAGGACAGGGCGGTAATGGCCTGATTCTGTCTCTTTAGAAAAAGAAACCTCCGCAGTGCGGAGGTTTCGCCTTTATTGGCTTTGCAAGCATGATACCGATAGCGCGGAATATCAATTCAACACTTAGAACGCGGAAGTATCCTGGAACAAACCGACTTTCAAATCGTGTGCGGTATAGATCAGACGACCATCCACCAGAACCTCACCGTCCGCCAGACCCATGATCAGGCGACGGTTTACGATACGTTTGAAATGAATGCGATAGGTGACTTTCCTGGCTGTCGGCAGAACCTGGCCGGTAAATTTCACTTCGCCCACGCCCAGAGCGCGGCCTTTGCCTTCGCCGCCCAACCAGCCCAGGTAGAATCCCACCAATTGCCACATAGCATCCAGACCCAGACAACCGGGCATCACCGGATCGCCGATAAAATGGCATCCGAAGAACCATAGATCCGGATTGATATCCAGCTCGGCTTCGACATAGCCTTTGTCGAAATTGCCGCCCGTTTCGGTCATCTTAACGACGCGGTCCATCATCAGCATGTTCGGTGCAGGGAGTTGCGGCCCTTTAGCGCCAAACAGTTCACCACGACCAGAGGCAAGAAGGTCTTCTTTTGTATAGGATTCGCGTTTATCTACCATGTTTTATGTAAACCTTATTTTATTGAAGCACGCAGGATAGCTAACACGTGTACGCTGAACAAGTCCGATCAGTTCGGAATAAAAGCGTTCAGCCAACGTAATGGCCACGGGAAACGATGACGGCCTTCCTGTTGCGTCGCCTGCGCGATACGCTCCTGGATAGTCTGCATCAACGTCGTTTGACCTTCGCCATCCCACACCAGATTTAACAGTAGCGGTAAGGCGTCGGTCACGTCGTCTACCGCCCAGATAGTGAACTTCTCTTCTTTAACCGCTTGCAGCAGTTCAGATTTAAGACTGAGATGGCGGACATTGGCGGCAGGGATAATCACGCCCTGTTTACCGTTTAATTCCCGCTGCTCGCAGATGGCGAAGAAACCTTCAATTTTTTCGTTTAGCCCACCCACTGGTTGAGCGCGACCAAACTGATCGACCGAGCCGGTAATCGCAATGTTTTGATTCACTGGCACATTGGCCAGCGCGCTGATGAGCGCACATAATTCCGCCATAGAGGCGCTATCGCCATCCACTTCGCTGTAGGACTGCTCAAAGGTTAACGAGGCAGAGAAGGGAATTTGTTGCTCCAGCTGCAACTCCGACATCAGGAAGGCCTGCATAATCATCATTCCCTTAGCGTGGATATTTCCGCCAAGTTCGGCCTTGCGCTCAATATCGTTAAATTCGCCATCGCCGATATGCACAACACAGCTAATTCGCGACGGTTCGCCAAAGGCGCGTGGATGTCCGGGAAACTCAATGACGGAAAGCGCATTGATTTGTCCAACACGTTCGCCTTCGGTTTCAATCAGGATCTGCTCTTGCAGAATCTCATCCTGCATCCGCTCCGCCAGAAAGCCTTCTCGCCATTCGCGTCGGGCAAGCATCAGGCTGAGCGCTTCTGCGCCGCAGGTATCGCCTTCGCATAAAGGCGACGCCTCCTTAAACTGGCGGGCTATCCACAGTGGGCAAAGAGGCAGCGTATCCTGTTCGCCGGTATAGCGCACAGCCTCGCGTATCAGGACGGGCCAGGCGTCCGGTGCCGGAGGGGGCAAATTATCGCGTAAAGCGATACGCGTCACCCATTGACACCACAGGGTCATAGCTTCTGCGTCCGCTATCTGTAAATTGTCTTCAAATTCACTGTAGATAGCCTGTTCCGCGAGCTCCGGTTCCATTTCCTGAAAATCAGCCAGTGATTCACGTTCGCCAACCAGAATCACCTTCAGTTTGAGCGGCATTGATGGCACGGAGACCGGTAATGGACGCGACTCGTCAAACGCCACCCAGTCAAAACGCTCGCGGCTAACGATGGCTTTCAGACGCATCCATAGCAACGGCTGCGCCAGAAGGGTTCGTAAAGAAATAATCAGCACGCCGCCGTTCGCCTGATGAACCAGTCCCGGCTGCAGGGTAATGTCGCCGTTATACTGCCGCAGGCAACCAAAGAGCTGTTCGGCTTCGACCCAGTCCGCGCTGACGACTTGTGTGACGGTGGCAAAGTTGTCTTGCGCATTCTGCGCGGCGCGGTAATGAACAGTATGCCCGGAAACGTCATAATGTCCGCCGGTTAATTGTCCGGCATCGGTTTGCAGAGCGCGGACGGCATCTGAAAGTAAAGTGAGATACTCTTGCTCTTCAGGCGCTTTAGTCAGCATAAAAGAGGATGAGCTCCACGGCTGAATAAGTTGCTCAAGCGCAAATTGCAGCCGTGGCTGAGTATCACTGAGTAAGGTGTCGTTTTCATCAGTCGCGTGTGGCTGTGCAAATATCTCCTGATAGCTTTCGCTATCCGGAACCAGATCACGCCATGCAAGTTTCGTAATGGTCAAAGTTGAGGTTTTTTAGTCTGTTGTAAAAGGGGGGATTATAGCCTAACCCGTCACGCTGCACACGCGGAAAGCGAATGCAAAGTAATATGAAGACGTGTAACCATTCACAGGTTCGAGATTCTTTTCTTCAGATGGCTAAAAAACTGATATTCTGATAACAGTTACACGGTAACATTGGGATCACAATGAAATATCAACAACTTGAAAATCTTGAAAGCGGTTGGAAATGGAAATATCTGGTGAAAAAGCACCGCGAAGGGGAGTTGATCACCCGCTACGTGGAAGCCAGTGCTGCCCAGGAAGCCGTCAATTTGTTGTTGGCCCTCGAAAATGAACCGGTGCGGGTAAATGTCTGGATAGACAGGCATATGAATCCTGCCTTGCTTAATCGGATGAAACAAACCATTCGGGCAAGACGCAAACGACACTTCAATGCGGAACATCAGCATACGCGCAAAAAATCTATCGATTTAGAGTTTATGGTCTGGCAGCGTCTGGCGGGCCTTGCGCAGCGACGCGGTAAAACATTATCCGAAACGATTGTGCAACTGATAGAAGACGCGGAGCATAAAGAGAAATATGCCACGCAAATGACCACGTTAAAGCAGGATTTACAGGCGTTATTAGGCAAGAAGTAACGCTGAAAGGCGTTGTCACCCAGACCAGAGCAAAAAACCCCGCGACGCGGGGTTTTTTATCAGACGGAAACTTAAGCCTGCGGCTGAGTTACCACGTCTTTAACGCCTTTAACTTCGATCTCTACGCGACGATCCGGAGCCAGGCAATCGATCAGGGCAGCGCGAGGTTTCACGTTGTCACAGGTGTTGCCGGTAACCGGGTTAGATTCGCCCATACCACGTGCGGAGATTTTGTCAGACGGAATACCTTTGGAGATCAGGTAATCAACAACAGACTGAGCACGTTTCTCGGACAGACCCTGGTTGTAAGCGTCAGAACCGATACGGTCAGTGAAGCCCAGAACGACGACGGAACCGTCTTTCGGATCCAGGTTGCTCAGCTGGCTGTACAGCTGATCCAGAGCCTGCTGGCCTTCTGGTTTCAGAGTTGCTTTGTTGAAGTTGAACAGTACGTCAGACTTCAGAGTGAAGTGCTTGGTCTGTACTTCCGGAGCCGGTGCCGGTGCCGGAGCTACTACCGGAGCAGCTTCTTGCTGGCCGAAACGGTAGGAAACACCTACGCTCAGCAGGCCGTTGTCCGGACGGGTGCCGATGGTGTTGGCATCACCGATGTTGTTAGTCCACTGGTATTCCAGACGGGTTGCGATTTCAGGGGTGATGGCATACTCGATACCGCCCGCGAATACCGGGGAAACGCCGGTGTCGTGGTCTTTAGTAGACGCGCCGCCAGGGACGTTAGACTTGGTGTCTGCACGCCATACCATACCACCCAGACGGGTATAAACGTCCAGATCGTCAGTGATTGGATAACCCAGTTTAGCGGTCAACTGAACGCCCTGAGCTTTATAAGCGCCATTGATGTTGTCGCCTTTGTACGGCATACGGCCTAACCAGTCGTAGCCCATTTCAAAGCCAACGTACGGGTTAACCTGGTAACCACCAAAAGCACCTGCGCCCAGTTGGTTTTCATGAGTCGGGCCATCATTGTTAATGAAGCCGGTGTCATGGTACTGAGACCAGCCCAGTTTAGCACCAGCGTACCAGGTGTTATCTTTCGGAGCGGCCTGCGCTACGGTAGCGAAACCAGCCAGTGCCACTGCAATCGCGATAGCTGTCTTTTTCATTTTTTGCGCCTCGTTATCATCCAAAATACGCCATGAATATCTCCAACGAGATAACACGGTTAAATCCTTCACCGGGGGATCTGCTCAATAGTTACTCTACCGATATCTACGGCTTATGCTGAGCACCCCTGGCGATGTAAAGTCTACAACGTAGTTGGAAACTTACAAGTGTGAACTCCGTCAGACATGTGAAAAAAACATGCTGGATATACACATCATTTAACAGTTTCAGATGATAAATCGTACAGCAAAAATTGCGGAAACCGCTTCTGGCAAGCTTTCTCGCAAAAAAAACGTTACCACTCAAAGGAGATGCGTTCGCGTAAAAAAAAGTCCAGGATAAATCCTAATTTTACTTAATGATACAAATTAGAGTGAATTTTTAGCCCGGAATGTTGTCTCCTGGGTAAAGCGTGCGCACGTACAGGGCGCATGATAAACCCTACCGCATTACCTACCTTCGCTGCTTCAACCAGGCTGGCATGTTCTTCTTCTGTCAGTTCTTCAGTCAACCAACCAATTACCACGCTGTAATTTCCTGTACGCAAAGCGCGGATCATCGACTCCAGCGTATGACGAGGCGCAAGCTGGCTAATTTGCATCACTTTCGTTAATGGCAAACCTGAAGACTGTACCCATTCACGGCTGAGCTTTTGCTGCGGCGTGAGCCAGAGCTGCCAGCGTGATTGTTGGCCTAACTGACGGAGTAAAGGCAAAAGCAGGAGTTGCGCCATCATGGGCTGGTCTTCGTGGTAGACAACTTCACTGACCAGTCCTGCCGCGGCATTTTCCGTAGCGGTGCGCGCAGCGTTGTGGGTAGTGGTAGGAAATGACGAAGAACGATTTGCATAACCTGAAGTGTACATAATCAATCCAGCCCTGTGAGTTACTGTATATTCATACAGTACCCCTGTGGCGATGAAAGATCAACTCTATTTTCGGAAACTGTCTCGCAATTTTTATTCTTAGTGGCGTCAAAAATAAAAATCATCTTGCTCGCGGAGTATAAGTTGCCTATTTTCGTCATTAACGGATCCGTTACTGCAAATCATTCTTTTACTTTATGATTTAAAAGGAATTTTATGAGAGCACTCTCTTATGACAGGATCTATAAATCGCAAGAATATTTGGCCTCTTTGGGGACGATCCAGTATCGATCTTTATTCGGTAGCTATAGTCTGACCGTGGAGGATACCGTCTTTGCGATGGTGGCTAATGGCGAGCTTTATCTCCGCGCCTGTGAAGAAAGCGTACCCTACTGTGTGAAGCATCCTCCCGCCTGGCTCATGTTTATGAAGTGTGGACGTCCCGTTATGCTCAACTATTACCGGGTGGATGAAAGCCTGTGGCGCGATCAGCAGCAGCTGGTACGTTTATCGAAGTATTCGCTTGACGCGGCAATGAAGGAAAAACACAGCCGTATTTTACAACACAGGCTCAAAGATCTCCCCAATATGACCTTCCATCTGGAAACATTGCTCAATGAGTCAGGGATAAAGGACGAAAATATGTTACGCATACTGGGCGCGAAAATGTGCTGGCTAAGGTTGCGACAAAGCAATCCCTTGCTGACGGTGAAAGTTTTGTATGCCCTGGAAGGCGCAATTGTCGGCGTACATGAAGCGGCGCTCCCGGCGAGTCGTCGCCAGGAGCTTGCCGACTGGGCTCATTCGCTTACGGCTGGGTAATTAATGTAGAAGTCGGCGGTGAAATTTGCCGTTGCAAGCGTCCAATCTCGGGCAGTAAGGCAATGAGCAAACCAATTTGTTGAACAACCAGAGGTTCTTTGCTGTCCGGACGTGTTTCCAGCGACTGAACTCGCTGCTTTAAACCCTCCAGCGCCTGGTGTACGCGCTGTTCGTCTTCAGGTTGATGATGAAGCGCATCATCAACGTAGCAGACCGCGTCATCCAGAAGCCCCAACACGTCCGGATTACTGAGCTTTTCGCGGTGCGCGCCGAGGGCGGAGATATAGCTGGTAAAAGTGTGATTGAGGCAAAGCAGCCTGAACGCCGCCTCCCGGGTTTCGGCCGTGACGTCGGGTTCGCTCGACATATTAGAAACCACGGATGCCAGTTCTGCATCGCGGTTGTGCGCGTCGCGTCTGGCAATGCGATAGGCCAGGCGGTTATCCCGTCCCTGGTGATATTGCTCAAGGATCGCATCAAGGTAGCGGCAATTAGCATCGGTGGCGCGCTGGAGTACCCGGGGAAGGTTGCGAAAGCGCCAGTCCGGCCAAATAAAGCTGACCGCAGCCCAGGCGATAGCGCAGCCAATTAACGTGTCGACGACGCGCGGTAACGCTACCTCAAAGCCTTCGCCCAGGAGGTTAAAGCAGAGTAATACCAGCAGGGTGATGAACATCGTCGCATGGGCATACTGCACATTACGGAATGCGAAGAAAAGCACGCCGGTAATCACCAGCAGAACTAACTGTCCTTCAAGCGAAGGGACAAACCATAAAATCGGCAGGCCGATCGCAACGCCTACCAACGTACCGATAATCCGGAGCGCAAGGCGATGGCGGGTCGCGTTATAGTTAGGCTGGCAAACAAACAGGCTGGTGAGCAATATCCAGTATCCGTGGCGCATCCCGGTAATTTGGATGAGAGCATAACCGATGCACAATACCAGCGACATGCGTACCGCATGGCGAAAGAGAGCGGACTCCGGGGTAAAATTACGGCTCAGACGCAGCCAGATGTCGCTAAACCCGTGCAGGCTATCATCAGCCAACTGGTTTTCTGACTCATTGCGCGGCATTGCCTGGGCCTGCTCCGACTCGATCGTCGCCAGTTGCGCATCAATAGCGCGTAGGTTGGTTAATAAGAACCCAAGCGTATTTAACAGCTCTAAAGAAGCGCCGCTGGCGCGCATACGTTCAAGCGCGGCGTCAATGTGGGTAAAGACGCGTTCAAAACGCGGATCATGCTGGTACGGCGTACGCAGTAAGATACAGCGCGCCAGCTGCGTACAGGCCTGCGCCTGCATCGACATCAGACGTTGGAAGCGGAACATGACGTCGCTATGGCGAAAATAATCGCGCAGCGTCTGGTATTGAATATGCGAAGAACTGGCGCGTTCATGAATATCCTGCGCCACAAAATAGTAATGGAGAGTGCGGCGCGTACCGCGTTGACCGCGATCGCCGCGCAGGCGACTCAATAACGACACTTTCGTTTGGTTCAGCGTCGCCATTAACTGCCCGTTCGCTAACGCTAAATCATAGAGCGGCGCCTGGCTTTCATCTTCAATATCAGGATCAAACAGACGTGATTTCAGTTCCAGATAGTGCGCTAACTGTTCGTAACTGCGTGCCAGATTATCCTGCAACGGACGGATCGGAAATAGCAGATGCCCGGTTAGCGTCAGTAGGTTATACCATACTGCGCCTGCCAGCAGGAGCAGTGGTTGTTGATACCAGTGATCGTATAGAGAGGTACCCAGCATCGTATAGATGGCAATGAGTAACGCGCCGAACGCGATGGTGGCATAGCGTTGCCCTAATCCTCCCAACAGAATAAACCCGCTGGTGGATAACGTTAAGCCCAACGCAAATAGCCACGGCCAGGGAAAGAGCAGCTCCACAGAAGCCGACGCGATAAAAAAGCAAATTAAGGTAATGATTAAATTACGCAAGCGTCCGGCAAGGCGGTCGTCGAGATCGGTTAGCGCCGCGGCAACCATACCGAGCGTGAGCGGGATGGTCAGTTTGACGTCGCCCAGCCACCAGGGCAGGGCGGTGGTGCCGCACAGAGCGATAAAAATGCGGATGTAATACAGCCAGGTACTGTTCCAGGTATAACGGCGAATCAACGGACTTAACATAAAGGCTATTTGTCCCGATCATTCAAAACGGCGGCGCGCGTTAGCTTCTCGCGCGGCGCGAGCGGTTTCTACAGAGACGACGCGGCGACCGACAGGCCAAAGCGCAATCGCGGCAATTTTAAAGTTCGCAATACCGACAGGTATCCCGATGATAGTGACACACTGCGCGATACCGGAGGCAATGTGCATCAGGCATAGCCACCAGCCGAAAAAAAGTAACCAGAAAATATTCAGCAAGGTACCGCCAGTATTCATTAATACGCTTTTCGCCGCCGGATTAAGTTCGTCAACGTGAATGGCTTCATTACCGTAAGGGAACAGGGACAGTTTGGTTATCTCCCAGCAGGAGCGGGTCAACGGCAGGGTAAAAATAAGCACAATACTGACCAGCGTCGCCAGCAGCCAGGCCAGCGTAGTGGCAAAGCCGCCCAGTACAAAGTTTAAAATATTCAGAACGGTACGCATAAACCCTCAGTTCATTCCGGTTTTCTATCACTGCGGGCAATTGTAACGTTTTTTTAGACTGGAGCACGTTTTCTCTGGCGGTTACACTGATAAGCACATCTTTACGTCTGGATTCGCTGAGTCATGGAACTGAAAGCAACTTCTCTTGGAAAACGTCTGGCGCAACACCCGTATGATCGTGCCGTGATCCTCAACGCTGGGGTGAAAGTGTCTGGCGACAGGCATGAATATCTTATTCCATTCAATCAGTTATTGGCGATTCACTGTAAGCGTGGGCTGGTATGGGGCGAGCTGGAGTTTGTCCTCCCGGAGGATAAAGTCGTGCGTTTGCACGGTACCGAGTGGTCGGAAACCCAGCAATTCCATCGCTATCTGGACGCGCACTGGCGTCGCTGGAGCCAGGAGATGAGTGATGTCGCCGCGCAGGCATTACAAGAGCAATGGGCGCGTATTAGTGAGCGAACGGGCGAAAACCAATGGCTTACCCGTGAACGCGTTCGGGGGCTGGAACACGAAATTCGCCAGACGTTTGCCGCTTTGCCGCTGCCGGTCTCACGTCTGGAGGAGTTTGCTCACTGTCGCGAGATATGGCGTAAGTGTCTGGCATGGTTACAGGATAGCGAGGGAAGTCGGCAGCAGCATAATCAGGCGTATGCTGATGCCATGCTGGAAGCGCATGCCGACTTTTTTACGCAGATAGAATCTTCTCCGCTTAATCCTTCCCAGGCCAGGGCGGTGGTTAACGGCGAATCATCGTTACTGGTACTGGCGGGCGCGGGAAGCGGTAAGACCTCGGTGCTGGTGGCGCGCGCGGGTTGGCTGTTGGCGCGCGGACAAGCAGATGCGGGGCAAATTCTTTTACTGGCGTTTGGTCGCAAGGCGGCAGAGGAGATGGATGAGCGTATCCGCGAGCGCTTACATACGGAAGAGATTACTGCCCGTACGTTCCATTCGCTGGCGCTGTATATTATTCAGCAAGGCAGTAAAAAAGCGCCGGTTGTCAGTAAGCTGGAAAGTGACACCACCGCGCGGCATCAGCTATTTCTGCGCACCTGGCGTCAGCAGTGTAGCGAGAAAAAAGCGCAGGCCAAAGGCTGGCGTCAGTGGCTGGAAGAGGAGATGCAGTGGGTAGTGCCGGAAGGTAATTTCTGGGACGATGAGACATTACAGCGGCGTCTGGCCCCTCGCCTGGATCGTTGGGTCAGTTTGATGCGTATGCACGGCGGCGCGCAGGCAGAAATGATCGCTGGCGCGCCAGAGGAGTGCCGCGAGCTGTTTGGCAAACGCATTAAGCTGATGGCGCCGCTGCTAAAGGCCTGGAAAAGCGCGTTGAAAGCGGAAAATGCCGTTGATTTCTCCGGGCTGATCCATCAGGCAATGGTGATCCTCGAAAAAGGGCGTTTTATCAGCCCGTGGAAGCATATTCTGGTCGATGAATTTCAGGATATTTCCCCGCAACGGGCGGCGCTGTTAGAGGCGCTGCGCAAGCAGAATAGCCAGACTACGCTGTTTGCCGTTGGCGATGACTGGCAGGCGATTTACCGTTTTAGCGGGGCGCAGCTCTCCTTAACGACGGCGTTTCATCAGACGTTCGGCGAGGGCGAGCATTGCCACCTGGACACCACGTACCGCTTTAACAGTCGGATTGGCGATATTGCCAATCGCTTTGTACAGCAGAATCCGCACCAGCTTAAAAAACCGTTAAATAGTCTGACCCCAGGCGATAAAAAAGCGGTGACGTTATTGGATGAAAGCCAGTTGGACGCGTTACTGGATAAATTATCCGGCTATGCGAAGGAAGATGAACGTATCCTGGTGCTGGCGCGCTATCATCATCTGAAACCCGCGAGTCTACAAAAAGCGGCGACTCGCTGGCCGAAGTTACAGATAGACTTCATGACTATCCATGCCAGCAAAGGCCAACAGGCCGATTACGTGATTCTTGTCGGATTGCAGGAGGGTAACGACGGTTTCCCCGCCCCGGCGCGAGAATCCATTATGGAAAGTGCGCTTCTTCCTCAGGTTGAGGATTTCCCGGACGCTGAAGAGCGGCGTTTGTTATATGTGGCGTTGACGCGCGCGCGTGCGCGGGTCTGGCTGCTTTTCAATAAAGATAATCCCTCGCGCTTTGTGGAGGCGCTTAAACAGCTGGATGTGCCAGTGGCGAGGAAGCCCTAAAGCGCGGGCGGTACAGCATCCCGCCCGCGTAGCGGTTATTTCAGGCGCTCGGCCAGATAACGCGCATAATCCGGAATAAGAATATCTACAGCGTCATTAAAATGCGGGGACTGGATGATAAAGTCCGCCGTTGAGACGTTAGTGGCGACAGGGATATTCCATACGGTGGCCAGACGCAGTAGCGCTTTGACATCGGGGTCGTGCGGTACCGCGTTAAGCGGGTCCCAGAAGAAAATCAACACGTCGATTTTCCCTTCTGAAATGAGTGCGCCAACCTGCTGGTCGCCGCCCATCGGGCCGCTCAGCATCGCATTAACGTCCATACCGGTTGCGCGCTGGATCAGATTCCCCGTGGTGCCGGTTGCATAAAGAACGTGTTTTTCCAGCAACGGCTGATGGCGTTCCACCCAGTTCATTAACATCTGTTTGCAGTGGTCGTGAGCAACCAACGCGATATGTTTGCGCGTCGGCAAGGTGCGAGTCGTCAGTTCCATAATTCGATTCCGTAGTTAACCTGTCTACAGATTACTGGAAGCGCTTGATGCTGCAAGAGAAAGACAAAAAAATTGCGCGCTGGGACAACTCATATCAAGAGGGCGGCTGTTTTTCCGCCCATTGCAGAAAATGATGGCGTGTCTGCGGGTCGGCCAGTCGGAACCAATATTTCAGCCGCTGTTCTGTCAGGGTTTGTGATTGCGGCGGTACGGTATCAAGCTCTGAGACGTCGGAAAGTAATGTGCTGTCGTCTGCCATCATCGTGGCGAACTGAGGAAGCGAGGCGCGTTTCGCCGATTTATTATAACGCTCGGTCTCTATTTCATAATCGACCACTTTAGCCGTAGAAGTAATGGCCAGAATATCGAGTTTTACCGGAATGGGCATGGCGTCGCCGTCCAAAAGCGCCAGACGCGGCGCCGCGTTAAAATGCGAGGCTTCGCGCTCGTTTTCCAGCCGCGGGAGCTGGAAATTGACCTGACTTATCAGTTGGGTATCGAAACTTATCACCAGCGGCGGAGAAATATAAAGCCGCTCTTCATTACCGGGCAGGCGGATGGTTTTTTCCACCCGGAAAACAAGCTGATGCGGCCCGTTTTCCAGTTCGATGCTCTCTGCGCCGCGTAATAAAGAGCTGGACACCTTTTTGCCGTCCAGCACCAGCAGATCAACCTCATTAGACAAACGGAGCGTTGTGGCAAAAACAGTCACCGGCAAACAGAGAGCAAGGAAGGTGGTTAGCGCGCCGGTTTTCATAAGGTTCTCCTGTCCAAAGGCCGTCTGGCTAATAATGTATCGAAATTTTTCTTAGATCATGTTTACTAACATATAGACATATTTTGGCGTTTTGCTCTCATACATCGGTATGGGATGAATGGTTGCTATGTCAGGTTTGTCGTACACTTTGCAAAACAGCCAGGAGAAAGATGATGAAAGAGACCGATATTGCTGATGTTTTGACGTCTACTCGCACTATCGCGCTGGTAGGTGCGAGCGATAAACCCGATCGTCCAAGTTATCGGGTAATGAAATACCTGCTTGAACAGGGCTACCATGTGATTCCGGTTGCGCCAAAAGTCGCGGGTAAGACATTGCTGGGGCAACAGGGGTATGCCACGCTGGCGGATATTCCCGAAAAAGTCGATATGGTGGATGTTTTTCGCAACTCTGAAGCTGCATGGGGCGTCGCGCAGGAAGCTATCGCCATCGGCGCAAAAACGCTGTGGCTACAGCTTGGCGTGATCAACGAACAGGCGGCGGTACTGGCGCGGGATGCAGGCATGACCGTGGTGATGGATCGCTGCCCGGCGATTGAGATCCCTCGCCTGGGGCTGGCGAAATAAAAGTTTAAATGGCCGGATATCGCTCTCCGGCCTTTTACATACAATCAGTTACGTAGTCGCGGCGCCTGAAGCTGCTTGCGAATGGTACGCGCCAGTTCATCCATCGATGGCTGTTCTGGATGCTCGTCCCGCATTTCGCTTCGCAACTGGGCCTCGGCCAGATAAGTATGCACTGGCTGACCATCATCATCTTCCATTACCACGTGGTACCACGGAGCGGCGCGAAGTTCGTCGTTAACCGCCAGTTCATCAGGCGCCGGTTCATCAAGCGAATATTCCGGGTCGATATCGACGACCACTCCGAGGTAACCTAACAGGGAATGGCGGACCTGTTGGCCGATACCGAATTTGCTGGCTATCATAGTCACCTCCCGGGAAATAGATACCCTTTATATGAGGATACTATTCCACTTTTCAAGTTACATGACGCGACAGGCAAACCCTTTCAGATACAGCCCTTCCGGGTAGGTGGCGATCACCGGGTGATCGGCGGCCTGACGGAACTGCTCTATAAATTGTACATCACGACCGGCATCTATTGCGGCATCGGCAATGATTTTCTGAAATAAATCGCTGGTCATCAGTCCGGAGCAAGAGAATGTCAGCAGTATGCCGCCCGGATTGAGCAGTTGAATCGCTAACATGTTAATGTCTTTATAGCCCCGGCAGGCACCCATTAACTGGCTTTTATTTTCGACGAATTTGGGCGGGTCCATGATGATGACGTCGAATTTTTCGCCGTGTTCACGGTAAGCGCGCAGCAACTTAAACACGTCATCGCGCACGAATTCGGCTTTGCTCAAGTCCAGTTGGTTCAGTTCAACGTTTTGCCTGGCGATATCCAGCGCATCCTGTGAGGTATCCACGCTGACAACCTGGCGACAACCGCCCATTAATGCCGACACGGCAAAACCGCCGGTATAAGAGAAGCAGTTCAGTACCCGCTGATTTTCCACGTAGCGGCGCGTCGCCAGACGACTGTCGCGCTGATCAAGATAATAACCGGTTTTGTGGCCGCCCTGGATATCGACCAGTAATTTCATACCGTGTTCTTCAATTGGCAGAAGCGCAGGCGGCAGTTCGCCAGTGACCGGGCCTTGCGTCAGCGCCATCCCTTCTTTTTTCCGCACGGCGACGTCGCTGCGATCGTAAATAGCGCAATCCGGATAGCATGTTTGCAGAGCGCTAATTAATGCGGCGCGTTGATATTCGGCCCCGGCGCTGAGCAGTTGCAGCACCAAAAAATGACCAAAACGATCGATAGTGACGCCAGGCAGGCCATCGGACTCACCGGCGATCAGACGATAGCTATCCAGGCCGTCTTTTTTCGCCAGCCAGTCGCGCCACTGCTGCGCCTGGCGCAGGCGGCGGGTGAAAAACGCAATATCAATGGATTCTGCTTTATCAAATGTCCAGACGCGCGCGCGGATCTGAGATGCTGGCGACCAGGCGCCGCGTGCTAACCACTTTCCCTGATGGTCGACGATATCGATAGTTTCACCGAGGTTGGCTTTGCCTTCCAGGCGGGAGACGGCGCCGGAAAAGACCCATGGGTGGCGGCGGAGTAAAGATTTTTCTCGCCCTTTGCTGAGGACTAAACGGGGATATTGCGGAAATGTAGATTCAGTCATGCGGAGTAACCTCTCACAAACAGTGACGCGAGCCGGATGATAGCTCCAGCCAGGGACCGTGAAAACGAAATGGCGCGTAGGGTAGCACAGATGAGAGAGGCAATCACCAGCGTATGGCGGTGAGCGTTTCTGCACAAAATAGAATCGTAAAGGCACAGTTTCTTCAGCGGGCGCTTTTTATAGTGTTATTTCTTTACATGAAGAAGGAAATACAATGAAAACAGTCTTCTCTTTGACCGCAGCCGCAATGATGGCATTGAGTAGCGGCGTATCTGCCGCGTCGGCGTTTAGCCTCAGTAGTGCGGATATTCCGGCGGATTTTCGTTTAACGCAACAGCACGTCTTTAAAGGATTTGGTTGTAGCGGAGAAAATATTTCGCCGCAGCTGAGCTGGCGTAATTCGCCTGCCGGAACCAAAAGCTACGCTATTACCGTCTTCGATCCTGATGCGCCCACCGGAAGCGGCTGGTGGCACTGGACGATGGTGAATATTCCTGCGCAGATTCACGACCTGCCGACGGGGGCTGATAAAAAAACGTTACCCGCTGGAGTGGTGCAGGGACGGAATGATTTCGGTTATGCTGGCTTTGGCGGCGCCTGTCCGCCGCCGGGCGATAAGCCTCATCGCTATCAGTTTACTGTGTGGGCGCTGAATACGGCAACACTGCCGCTCGACAGTGAGTCGAGTGGCGCGTTGGTAGGGTTTATGCTTAACGCGCATGTGATTGCGAAAGCACAATTCACGGCCACATACGGAAGATAAAATAGAGGACGGCACGGTGCAGGAGATGCATATTCGACATCAGGATCTTACGACGGCAGAGGTGCGTTCCAGTCATCTGCACCGTTTGCATCGTGTTACGCTTTTTTCCGCCGCTATCTGCCATATTACGCAGGGCAGTAAAGTCATCATTCAGGATGATAGCCGCCTTGTCGCCGGGCCGGGCGAGTTGATTATTATTCCGGCGAACACGCCGCTGGAGATTATTAATCAGCCTGCGCAGAACGGTTTTCGCTCCGACCTGTTGTTACTTTCACCGGAGATTATTGCTCGCTTTAAAACGATGTACGTTCAGGATTATCCACCGGCAAACCTGACATCGCTGTGTACCCCGATGAGCCGTAGCCTGACATTTATGTGGGAGAACGTGTTGGATGCTGTGCGCCAGGGGTTGCCCGTTGGGCTACAGGAACATCAGGCGATGGGGTTACTGTTAGCGCTTTTACATGATGGCGCGGCGGGACCGCTGCTTATTGAACGGCGTTACACCCTCACGGAGCAGGTTCGGCAACTGATTATGCTCTCGCCTGCTAAGCTATGGACAGCCCAGGAGATAGCCCGCCGTCTTGCTATGGGAACATCGACGCTGCGTCGGCGTTTGCAGCGCGAATCGCAGAGTTATCGACAAATTGTTGAAGAGGTGCGCATGTCCTGCGCGCTTTCTCAACTGCAATCGACGACGCTGCCGATCGGCGAAATAGCGCTACGGTGCGGTTACCTGTCGGGGTCGCGGTTTACGGCCAGATTCCGCCAACATTATGGGTGTCTGCCCAGTCAGGTACGTTAAGTATGTCCTGTATGAGCCTCCACCACTGATTATGAAAGGAGAACCATCATGTCGAACGTCTGCATTATCGCCTGGGTTTATGGTCGCGTTCAGGGAGTCGGGTTTCGCTATACCACGCAGCATGAGGCGCAGCGGCTGGGGTTAACCGGCTATGCGAAGAATATGGATGACGGAAGTGTAGAAGTGGTGGCCTGTGGCGACGCGGCGCAGGTGGAAAAACTCATCAAGTGGCTGAAAGAGGGCGGGCCGCGCTCTGCTCGTGTGGACAAAATCCTCACTGAACCGCACAGCCCTCGCGAGACGCTAACAGGCTTTAGTATTCGGTATTAAATACACTTTACCGGTTTGGGCAGACCGGCGATTTTGGTCGCTTGCTTTGCCGGGCCTTTCGGGAACAGACGATACAGATAGCGGCTGTTGCCTTTTTCTTCGCCGAACTTATTCGCCATCGCTTTGACCAGCATTCGGATGGCGGGAGAGGTATTAAACTCCAGGTAAAATTCGCGCACGAAGCGCACGACTTCCCAGTGTTCCGCAGAGAGCTCAATACCTTCATTGGCGGCGATAGCGACTGCCAGCGCTTCACTCCACTGCGTCGTCTCTTTCAGATAGCCTTCGCTATCAGTACTGATTTCTTTACCTTCAAAGATCAACATAACGTTTCACTGCGTAATCAACACGGACGGCAGTGTAGCAAAAAATAAAGCCCTGCATAAGCAGGGCTGGAAGAGGGGAATGTCGATTAGTCGCGGCTGGCGAAGCCCAGAATGCTGAGCAGGCTGACAAAGATGTTGTACAGCGAAACGTACAGACTGACGGTCGCACGAATATAGTTGGTTTCACCGCCGTGAATGATGTTACTGGTTTCATACAGGATAGCGCCCGAGGAAATCAGGATAAACACCGCGCTAATCGCCAGGTGCAATGCAGGTAGTTGCAGGAAAATATTCGCCACCATACCAATCAGCACGACGACGATCCCGGCCATTAACATACCGCCCAGGAAAGACATATCCTTACGGGTGGTCAGAACGTAAGCGGAGCAGCAGAAAAATACTAACGCGGTACCACCCAGCGCCAGGCCAATGACATCGCCCATGCCTGCTGACAGATAGGCGTTAAGAATCGGGCCCAGGATATAGCCGAGGAAGCCGGTAAACGCAAAAGCAGACAGGATACCGACCGGCTTATTGGCGGTTTTATAGGTCAGGAACATCAGCCCATACATACCGACCAGCGTCAGAATCAGGCCGGGGGAGGGCAGCATCAGTACCGTACTGGCTGTCGCGGTAATTGCGGAGAAAGCCAGCGTGAGGCTCAACAGAAAATAGGTGTTGCGCAGTACTTTGTGCGTACTCAGTAGCGAGCTACGATCACGCGATGATGTAATGATACGATCCATTAGTCACTCTCTTATGACAGATGTAATTAATAAAGGAGAATAATAAAAACAGTCACTGTCACCCAGTGGTTTTACCCATCTTTACGCATTCGTTTACGTTTAGTTTCCTTAAGAGATTTCAGGTGATTACCGTCGTTAAAACGGTCTGCTCATGCCTGGCGCTACGCCATAAAACAGGCGGCAGCGCCAACTACGCGCTACCGATAAAAAATTGATAATCACAGAGGTAAAACAGTGGGGACGATCAACACGTATTAAGCCAGTTTTTGTGTTGAAGAAATGGTCAATGTGCCGCTATTTCAGGCAATTAACGAAATTTTGCCTGTTTTTCACGCAAACGAACACATTCGGTCTTTACATGACGCACCGGGATGTTTATAGTGCGCCTCATTCCGGAAGTGTGGCCGAGCGGTTGAAGGCACCGGTCTTGAAAACCGGCGACCCGAAAGGGTTCCAGAGTTCGAATCTCTGCGCTTCCGCCAGATTAAACAAGGGGTTACCGAAAGGTAACCCCTTTGTTTTTTGGCGCTTAGAATATAGTTAGAAAATACTGCCAGAACATTTCCCGAAAAAACGGACTACGCGGGTTTTTAGTTTCTTTTCGTTTCCTGATGTGTCTATTTATTGAAGATGTAGACCATTCTGGGAGGTGAAGGATGCCCCATCTCTTTCAGAATAATGTTGGTATATTCGACAACAGGGCCTCTTGGATGATTTTCTTCTTTATCCTGAAGATGGGTCAGTGCATGTACAACTTCATGAATAAATGAACGTTTTGTGTCAAAAAGTTGTCTTCCTTCGTTACTTTCATAATGTTCGGTATATGAATCATCAGAATCGTCCAGATTGAGACAAATAACTTTCCTGCCTTCTGAAAGTTTGAAGTGTTCCTGAGCCACGGTAGTTTCAAAGGCTTCGCCTGCCCCCAGTAGCCAGCGCTGCTCCACATCATGTAGTTCTTTTTCATATGCGTAATTCATCAGTCTGCGGAATGTTTCGCTTTGGGTGTACGCATTTTGAAGTACGGAGGATAGTTCATCGTAGCATTCGTCATAAGTGTCGTCATCAATCTCTGTATCAGGGTCTATTCCACCCGCGCCTGAGATAAGGTACTCCACCACACACTCTGGCTCCAGACGGAATTCACTGTTTATGGCAAGGCTGTCATGAGCAAGGCGTAGCCGTGAGGGGTTTGGTGCATGTTCGGGAATATCGGGGAAAACAGGTGTATCTGCGGTATTTAATCCATATGTGGATACTCCGCTTTGAGGTATTAATCTGTAGGTGACCGGAAGCATAATTTCTTATTCCCTGACTACAATTATGAATTATTTAAATTAAACAATAATAGTGTTTTTAGTTAATGTGCCACATACAGATAACGCTATGATTCAGACAAAACCAACAAGTAATACGCTGAAAATGTTATTTATAATGAAGCTTAGGGGCGGGGTTTGTTTAATAAAACAAGGGGGGCTTCTGTTTGAATACTTCTTGTTTATAAAATCCTTTTATCTCGACTAAAATATTGGATGGGGGAAAAGCGTTTTATCATTGTAATCCGGGAGTGGAGTAGGGGTATGTTGACTACCTGTCAGATCGGCTCCTGTTAATGCTTTCGCTAAAGTTAGAGCTATCTTATCTAATTTTGCACCATTTAGTTTGGTGTCAGTTAAGTCTGAGCCGAATAGAATTGCAGCGGTTAAGTTTACACCGGACATGTTAGCGCAAGTCAGGTCTGCGTGAGTCAGGTTTGCTTTAGTCATGTTTGAACCCATTAGATTTACAGCGTGTAGATTTGCACAACACAAATTTGCACCGACTAAATTTACATTAGAAAGAGTTGTTTCACGGAAATCTGCATTAGAAGCATCTATTTTTGACAAATCTTCCCCCTGGAAATCTTTATGAGCCAGGTTTACTCCGCGCAGGTTCAGAAAACCATCCTCGGTTATAAGTGAATCAGGCTGTTGTATATTATGTTTACTCATCAGCTTTAACATTCGACATACATTCCAAAATTTCTCGCTATCAACGTTATCCGTTACAGTTTTTCCATTTTTGTTCACCTCAATAATGACCATGGGATCCGTATTTTCGGATGCTGCTCCACATGACAGACATATAGTACACCCGTTGACATCCTCAAGAAATATTTTATTACCATCGAAGAAAGCATCTTTATTTACATATAATAATGATGTGGTCAGTTTTCCAATTACCTCCTGAAAGCATCTTTCATTGCTTCTTCTTACTCCACCACAGGTAAAAAAATTGACAAACCATTCCAGTATACCGCGTGGTGAAGTTGCACTTTTCATTGCTTCTTTCGTACCGGTACCGGCCGCATGCAAATATCTTAATATATTTTCTGGGGACGCGTTAGTTATTGGCATTTTGATTCCTTCTTATGGAAGTGAGTCGACTCCTTATAGGTGTGAGTCAAGTCACATTTATACAAGGAATAATAAAAAAAGATATAAGGTGATTTTTGTATTTAGAGCTTTGGTTGAGTATGAGTAGGTGTCTGGCATCTGACAAGAGGCGATGATATCTGCCATAACGGTGAAGCAGAAGTAATATCACCCGTGAATAATAAGATTATCCTTGTTATTGACTTCCTTCATTTCCAGCATAGCTTACGCTTCATCATCATTGAATAAACAATTAAGTTTGTTGAGCGAAAATTTACTTAAAGAAAAAATAATAAGTACCAATATTTTTTGCAGTATTTTAACTTATAGCAGAATAAATGTGCGTAGATGGCGTAAAAACCTGAGGAGCAGGAATACTTACACACTAAAAATGCTCCCGCAAACAGAGCAAAATGAGAAAGAGGAACGTTTGCCCCTTACATTTCCACCAAAGATTCTGGTTTTGTCTCTTGTAAAGGGCATACGTATCGCGTTTTATCTCATTAAGAAAGTATGTTGACGTATTAAATTATGCATAATGCTCTTTCAATTGCTTCACGTTTGAAATGAATAATTCAAAACCAGTGAGCGCCTCTTCTTCGGTACTGGTTTGCGGCAAGCGATAAAGCGCCACTAAAGCAGTATTGTCTGCGTCAGCGCCGATAGTGACGGCGCTGGTGTAGTTAAGACGTAAAAAATGCTGCAAAGTCAGGATGTCGTCAGGCAATGGCATAAAGGGACAGCACATTTCCAGTGTATGATCGGATTCATTAAAATAAACCTGTATCCCATCATCAATGATAAGCAGTGGCTCATCTTCTGGCGCATCCAGGCCTAACGCGTCATATAAACGATTTAATAGACTTTCCATATAGTTACCTCAAGACTCAAGATGTGATTAATGAAGAAATGCCTTTTACTGACTGCCAAATATTTTCATCCCCAACTCGTTTTTGATAGGAAAGATTGAGCACCTCTGGCGATAAATTTTTCATTACTTTGTTTCCCGCCCCGCCCGTATTTTGTTTCTGAATCTCCAGGTTACCGCTATTCAGTAATACTTTTTGGAAAATTTTCTGTCCACCGCTATCCGGAAGACTACCAGGCGCACTTAACATATGGGTCTGATGTAAAGAAATGTGCTCTCGCTTGATTTCTGAATCCATCATTCCTGTACGATCTTTGCCGCTTTTACAATTCCAGGCGGGCACCGCGTCAATTTCATGGGCTAACATGGCAAGGCGTTGTGCGAGTTTATAGGGTTCGCCGCCATCTTTATGATGTTGGTTATTTTTCCAGATATCCTTAATCTGGCGCGCTAATGTATTGACGACCTCATAATTATCCGGGTATTGCGCCAGCCATTCGCCAACCCAGCCACCTGGTCTGGCTTCAGGGCGTAAATCATTGCCTAATAACTGATGTAGCGCTTCGGCATTATATCTATCCGATGCTTTAAGGCCAAAGCCGAGCTTGAGCGCCAGCTCATTAACACCCACATTAAATGCGGCGACGTCCGGTTTTATTTTTACCGTCTGTAGATCGCCATCTTTATTGCGGATTTTTAAATGAATCATTTTTCCCGGCTGGGTCAACGATTGCCATGCGCGCATTTGATCCTCGACCATCGTTCCCTCTTTGCCGAAAATATTCGACGCGGTGAGTAACCCGACGGATACCAGTTTCAGGCTTACCGCTTCGCCCGCTAAGGCTCTGTTAAGCAACTCAGGTTTACTAAAAAGTGCCGCAGTTAATACTTCTTTGGCTTTGTTTTCAGCGCCGACCTGACGCAGAAGCGGATCTTTTTCATGATAGGGGGAAAGCACGCCATGACGTATCCCGCAAAAGAGCGTTTTATCTTTACCGTCCTCATGCACACTCACCGTGGACATCCACAAATTATTGGCGTGATGAATATTCCTGGTATCCCAACTGCATACGCCCTTTCCCTGATAAGCACTGGGAAAGATATCTTTTGCGCCGATTTTCATCTCTGCGGCAGGGAGCTGCGTGTTGGTATAGTGATGCCCGTTATGTGTGAGTGTATTTTTTATGGTTTGCCAGGGCTGGTTATTAAGCTGCTTGACCTGAGCATCTCTAAACGCTACTGCCGCAAAGCGATGAGCTTCTTTTGCAGGTAAGCCATCCTGCTGCTGAGTGCGTGCTGCAATAAGTTCGATAAGATTTTTCTTCAATGCTTTTGCCGCGGCTTCTTCTTGTTTTGTTGCTGGCCGGTCCGCTTTAACTTTGGCTAACTCCATTTGGTTTGCCATTGACGTTAGAACCGGGTCTTGTTTACCCAGAACGGTTGCCGCGACGGTAAGAAGATCGCGCTGTAAGTTATAGATGTCATGCAGGGAGTGGTTAGACGTCTTCTGATGCTGTAGATAATTCCCCCATGTCGCGCCGGGTTCTCGCAGGACAATAATTTCCGGGCGAACGTCGGGCGCTTTAGCCGGCGCTTTGCCCTGGCCTGAGAGAATCTGCATTCCGTTGTATAAGGTTTTTTGTAGGCTTTTAAAAGCCTCTTGGGTTTTTAGTGAAGCTGAGTGATAGAAGCTCTGTATTTGCATAGCGTTTTTAATATTCCTGAATAGGGGAGTGGGAACATTCAACAGGGTTAACAACCCTTTAAAAGGATGTGACTTTTATGCACCAAGAACTTTAAAAAAATGTCCTTTTTAATGAGGAAACACTTCTGATCAGGCGGGGAGGCATCCTGACGTCCATACGTAGTGGCGATCATGGGGGGAGATCGGTACATCAAATGTTCATAAAATCTACAAACTTCACAATTTATGGCACAACTTTTATTGAAAACCCACCTTCTTGACTCAGATCAAATTCACCGATTTACTCCTGCGTAAAGTAACGGCGTTACATCAAATGTTATACAGGTGTGTGTATGCCAGCAAAGCCCCGGACAAGTAAGACCGTGACGAAGAATATTCGTTTTTCCTATTCCATGCTTGAACAGATAGAATTCGCGTTGAAATCTGAAAAGACGCGGAATTTTTCAGCATGGGTAAAAGAGGCCTGTCGGGAAAAGTTATGTAACACGGGACATAAGTTGTAGTTATCGTTTTATGCGAGAGGAGGCGGCCATTTTGAAAAGAACAACGTGCTTATATACCTCCTGGGTTTTTGCCGCTTTTGTCTCTCTGCTGATATTTGCCTGGAGTGTCATAAACTATCCTCTCTATGAATCCATAATAATTATTGTCTTTTATATCTGGCTAATTCTGGTGCCGCTTTATCTTATTGTGTATGAGTGGCTAATAGATTGTCATTGAATTTATGGTTGCGTACTTGAAAAGTGATATTTCATATCTGTGCGGTAAGTCATTGTCGTAATAATATTATTGGTCAGGCGACGGGCGAGCGTCTGCGCATTTTGCATCGTTTTATCTTCAAAATTTTGCAGTAAGCGTTGCGCTTCTTTCGGATGCGACGCATATAATCTCAGATAGCTCTGTTCCATCTTATACTGCTGCTTAGCTGTTTGCTGTTCAAATGTTTTCCAGGCGTGTTGCACATCTGGCGCAAACGCATTGTAGTCCTGCATAACCAGCGTTTGCAGCGTGCGGAATGTCCAGTAGGTAGAGTCGTTGCTCGCCCGATCGGTTCCTTTATCATCTCCGGGTTGATAATGACGCATTCCCTGATAATAGGGGAGATAGACGCTAAGAGATGGCATTCCATAGGCGATGTATTCTACGTTGCCGATAGCCTGCGGTAATTTCGGTCTGACCTGTAAAATATGTGACTCCTGGGTACGAAAAACGGATATGGGTCGCCATGGTTCTTGTGGGTTATGACTGGCATAAGGGTCGTGCGACGTTCCCTGGTAGTGATTGCGTAACGCATTTTTTACTGCCGCCACGCTAATTTTCGTTATCGGCGTTAAAAAAACAGGAAATGTTTTCCCTTCGCTAACGACCGTATCCAGATGCGGATTAAACTGATGTTGTAGCGTCCAGACGCGCGGATAATTATAGGTGGTATCGTTTTTGTTATCCTGCGAATAGGCTTGATGAAAGTCGAATTCGCCGCGGGCCGGATCATATAATCCCTGCTTTTTCGCAAAGCTTACTAACGTTGGTGACGCCATATAATTCGCGTTATCATTCGGATCGTAATGGCGTAAACGTCCCTGATTGGCGGAAACGAAATAGCTATCTGCCGGAAGTCGTACTGCCAGCCATTGATGACCGCTTCCCGTCTCCAGATACCATATCTCTTTGCTATCAATAAACGCGACGCCGAAACCTTCGCCAGCGCCTTTTTGTTCAATAATGTCTCCCAGTAATTTGGCGCCCTGACGCGCCGATTGCGCCACTGGCAGGATCACGGACTCAATGGCGTCTTCCGTGATTCCCGTTTTTGTCACGTAAGGATCGGCAGCCAGCGCCGCTCTGCCGTTATAAATGGTTTCCGTTGCGCTCATTCCGACGCCCGCCGAATTGAAACCGGCTTCACCCATGGCGTTATCGTTAGTATCAAAGTCATGAATCGCCGTATAGCGCATCGCTGTCTCCGGAAGCGGCCAGCTAAAATTGTTCCGATGTGCTTTATACTCGCCTTGTTGATGAAACGCGACGGGATGAATAACCTTATGCTTGGCGTTATTTGCCGAGCCATCCTCGTTGCGCGCGATAATGAAGGAGCCATCAGCCGAAGCCTGATTGCCTACCAAAAGGGTAGTACAGGCGATGACTTTACCCATACCCAGCAGCGTAACGGCGAATGCAAGATACTTTTTCATAAAGGTTCCCACTGAATAACGCGTTATGGGATGAATTGACCCTGGATTGGAAACCGAGAAAGTGATCGAGCCAGCAATATTCTTTGCCGGCATCCTTTATTTTATTTTTATTGAGGTTGTATTGATAACCACAGCTCTGTGGCAGGGAAGGGAAACAGAACCTGTACTGACCTTAGCTATCACCGCTATCGGGCAGACGAACCGAAAAGATATTATGTTCATCGGCATAGCGGTAAGATGCCGAACCACCGTGTAATAGAGCAATCGCGTTAACCAACGATAGCCCCAGGCCGAAACCGGCAGTGTGGCGGGCATTATCTCCTCGCCAAAAACGCCGGAAAAGCTTACCCGCATCGGCGGGGTGGCTGCCCGGATTAGCGATCCGAATTTCTGCAACGTTATCATCATAAGCGCTTTCAATACGTATCACGGCGTTTTCATCAGAATAACGGATGGCATTCGTCAGCAGGTTTGAGAGTACTCTTTGTAATAATATTTCGTCAGCCCATACCGTTCCCTGACATTGATTTATAAAACAGATGCGCTTCTCCTCGGCAAGGGGGCTAAGATAATCCAGCATATTTTCGACCAGCGCATTGAGCGAAACAGGCTGTTTTTTTACCGCTATATTCTGGTGCTCCGCGCGTGCCAGAAAGAGAATATTTTCTGTCAGTCGCGACAGTCCCTCCAGCTCTTCAATATTATCGACAAGGGCTTGTTGATACTCTTCGGCGCTGCGTTCCTGACTCAGCATCACCTGATTCTTCCCCAGTAAAATATTAACCGGCGTGCGCAGCTCATGCGCCAGATCGTCGGCAAATTGGTTCAGGCGTTCAAAATCGTCGGAAAGCTTCTGGCGCATAGTATTTAGCGCTTGTCCAAGCGGCCTGAGCTCGACGGGTAACGCCTGTTCCGCCAACGGCTGGCGAAGTGTGCCGCTATCTGTCGCCGCGGTGAGTCGGCTGAGCGACGTAATGGCCCGCAGCCCGTTTCTGATGACTAATGGACTGAGCGCCGAACAGACGAGGATCGCGATAAGGCTAATCAGCAAACTGTTGCGGCGATATTGCGCCAGCATTTGCCGCCTTTCCGTCGCCAGCCTGGCAATAGTAAGGGTCAGCGGGTCATCGCCGCTTCTGGCGTTTACTCGTACCGCGGTCAGCTCCGTGCCTTGCACCGCCTGGCGAAATAAGGTTTCGCGGGTGATGTTTTTAGCCAGCGGAATCTCGTTAAAGCGTTGGTCGGGGATACCACTATGATTAATCGCAACATTGTGGCCTGTTGCTGAATGAATCAATAAGATATCCTGCTTCGTATCCACCATCCTATTGAAATAGAGCGGCAGATTTTCCGGCCTGGCGCCATCCAGTAACAGTTGCTGCATTTGCGCCGCCCGATTTATTAGCGTCATATCATCCCGATACGTTAATTCTTTGCTCAGCGCGTTATAGAGCGTCCAGCTAATGCCGGTACAGGCGAGGATAAGGATGGCGATAAAAGAAATTGTCAGGCGCAGCGTCATTGATAACTTAACCATTCTGCGACGTTTCCGCCTGTAATCGATAACCCATCCCCCGGACGGTCATAATGAGCTTCTTTTCAAATGGATCGTCTACTTTGGCGCGCAGCCGACGAATCGCGACATCAACGGTGTTGGTTTCACTATCAAAGTTAATTCCCCAAACCTCGCTGGCGATCGCGGTTCGGGGCACGATTTCTCCTGCCCGGGACGCCAGTAACCAGAGGAGCAGGAATTCTTTGCGGGTCAGGGAAATCGGTTTGCCATTTCGTGACACCGATTGCTTTGTGGCATCCATGTCCAGACCATTGATCGTCAGTCGAGTAAAGACCGGGACATGCTGTCTGAGTTGAGCTCTCACCCGGGCCAGCAGTTCGGCGAAGGAAAAAGGCTTAACAAGGTAATCATTAGCGCCCGCCTCAAGACCTTTGACGCGATCCTCAACCGAGTCGCGCGCCGTCAGGCAAATAACAGGGGATTGATGCGCAGTGCGTAACGCGCGTAAAACCTGCCATCCATCAAGCCCCGGTAGCATAATATCAAGAATAATCAATGAATAATGTTCCTGAAGGGCCAGGTGTAATCCGTCTCGTCCATCACAGGCATAATCAACCACATAGCCTGCTTCCGTGAGTCCCTGACGTACCCACTCAATGGTTTTCTGGTTATCTTCAATCAATAAAATCTTCATCGACGCAGTATGCCATAGGCTTGTTAGCGAATCCGTAAATCTCCAACAAGATGACATAATTGTCATGTCCGTGTAAGGTTAATCCTGGACGCGCCAGATATATTTTCCTGCATCAATACCGTAAAGGAGTGAAGCATGAAACGATATATACTGGCTACCGCGATAGCATCTCTTGTTGCAGCCCCGGCAATGGCGCTGGCCGCTGGCAACAATATTCTCAGCGTACATATTCTCGATCAGCAAACAGGCAAACCGGCGCCCGGCGTGGAGGTGGTACTGGAGCAGAAAAAGGATAACGGATGGACGCAATTAAACACCGGGCATACCGACCAGGATGGACGTATTAAAGCACTGTGGCCCGAAAAAGCTGCCGCGCCGGGGGATTATCGCGTTATTTTTAAAACCGGCCAGTATTTTGAAAGTAAAAAACTGGATACGTTTTTCCCGGAGATTCCCGTCGAGTTTCATATCAGCAAAACGAATGAGCACTATCATGTGCCGCTGTTATTAAGTCAGTATGGTTATTCAACCTATCGCGGGAGCTAATTTAGAGCCCATCCCATTAGGGCTATTTTACTTGCCATTTTGGACCTGGGCAGTGCTCGCCAAAACGCGTTAGCGTTTTGAACGCCGCTTGCGGCGGCCCGAAGGGCGAGCGTAGCGAGTCAAACCTCACGTACTACGTGTACGCTCCGGTTTTTGCGCGCTGTCCGTGTCCAAACTGGCTGCGCCAATAACGCCTGGTGGGATAGGCTCTTAGATTGTATTAATCGCCGCGATTTATGGCGAGCAAACATCGCGGCGGGAATAAAAATCTTCAGCGTATCGACTCTTCTCCCACAAGCGGTGGTTATCCCGCTTGTGGGCATGAGTGACGGTTAAACAGGCGCTTCCATCTCAAGTCTGACCGGATGAAAACGGCGTTTGAAATAAATCAGGCCATGCCCATCCTGGCTAAGAATAATATTTTTGATCGCCACCAGATACACCAGATGCGTGCCAATGGTTTGTACCTCGCTGATCTCGCCTTCAAGACCGGCCAGCGCGCCGTTAAGTACCGGCTGGCCCAGCGGCCCGTTTTGCCAACATGGCTGGTGAAAACGCTCTTCCATCGCCATCCCCGTCATACCGGCAAAGTGGCGCGCCATCAGCTCCTGCTCATGGTTAAGTACATTAATGCACAGCCTGCCGTTGCCCTGAAAAACGGGGTTCATGGCGCTATTGGCATTAATACATACCATCACGGAGGGCGGCGTATCGGTGACGGAGCAGACCGCTGTTGCGGTGATACCGCAGCGTCCGGCGTGACCCGCCGTGGTTACGATGTTGACCGCTGCCGCCAGACTTGCCATCGCATCGCGAAAACGCAGACGTTGTTCATCTACTTGCATGAGAACCTCCTGCCGCGTTATTTCAGCAGCTTATCCAGTTGATTGATGTCGTCGTTATTGTGCAAATGCGAAACCGTCCAGCCATTCTGATCGTATTCGGAGAGGCAGCGATCGACCATTGCCATCATCTTATCCATATTGCCGGAGCTCTGGGCCTGACGCAGGCACTGCAGACGAATTTCATCCTGGCTGCCCGAGTAGTTAATCTCGTACAGCTCATGGCGACCGCCGAACTCGCTGCCGATGGCATCCCACATCAATTTAAGAATTTTGATACGTTCAACATGGTCCATTCCGTTAGAGCCGCGTACGTATTTCGCCAGGTACTGGTCGATTTGCGGATTATTCAGATCGCGGGCGCTGGAAGGCAGGTAAATCAGGCCGCTGGTAACGTTACGTTCAATAATATTTTTAATTTTCGCGTAGGCCATTGGGGCCATCACACGATAGGTTTGCAGCGCGGCGTGGTCCGGTAGCCAGGCGCCGTTTACCCACGGGGTTGCTTCAGAACACATAGAATCGCTCAATGCCCAGAACATATTGCGCCACGCCACGACTTCGCCGAGATCGGCCTGCACGCCCCGGAACTCTACGGTACCCGTACATTCGAGCGATTTTTTCAGCAGCGCGGTAATGAAATCAAGTTTAACCGCCAGACGAACACAGGCTTGCAGTGGATACATACGGGCAAAGCCGCCTTCCATCGTCCAGCGACGGCAACGATCGAAATCACGGTAAATTAATACGTTTTCCCACGGGATCAACACCTTGTCCATCACCAGAATGGCATCGTTTTCATCAAAGCGGCTGGAGAGTGGATAATCAAACGGCGAGCCCGTCGCGCCCGCGACCATTTCATACGAGGCGCGCGAAATAAGTTTTACGCCTTCGGCATCCATTGGCGCGACAAACATCAGAGCGAAATCTGGGTTTTCGCCCATCACCTGGGCTGAGCCGAAACCAATCATGTTGTAGTGAGTCAGGGCGGAGTTAGTGGCGACGACTTTCGCCCCGCTGACAATAATCCCGGCGTCCGTCTCTTTCTCCAGCTTGATATAGACGTCTTTCACTTCGTCGGCAGGTTTGTGGCGGTCAATGGGCGGGTTGACGATAGCATGGTTAAAGTACAGGCCGGTCTCCTGAATACGGGTGTACCAGTTGCGGGCGTTCTGCTCAAACTGGCCGTAGAAGGCTGGGTTAGCGCCCAGAGCGCAGCCAAAGGCGGCTTTGTAATCCGGTGTGCGTCCCATCCAGCCGTAACTCAGGCGTGACCACTCGGCGATAGCATCACGCTGTTGGCGCAGATCGTCTGCGCTTTTCGCCACGCGGAAAAATTTATGCGTATAACCGCCGCTGCCGGTATCGGTATTCCAGCACAGGGTATCTTGCATCGACGGTTTATGTAATGCGTCATACAGTTGTGCGACAGAGGCTGCGGCATTGCGGAATGCCGGATGTGTCGTAACATCTTTAACGCGTTCGCCGTAAATATAAATTTCCCGCCCGTCCTGCAGGCTTTTTAAATACTCTTCGCCCGTTAACGGACGCTTGTTATCAGTACGAAAATCTTCAGGTTTCATTGCGGCCTCTTCCTCGTTAATCGGAATGTTTTGTTAATAATATGTTTCTTATTTGTTGTTTAATTGAATAGGCAGAAGCGTAAACTGTGAAGAGACTTTCAGGACAACGGCGGGTACTTTTCAGATGAACGTCGAAGAAGAAGAGTAAAATGCGATCGCCGTCAACGTTGTAAGCGGGAGGGGATTCCCGCGTCGGCGGCGTGGGAAGGTAAGAATACTATGCTTCCGCTTCGCTATCAGGATGCTGGCGTCCCAGAGCAATAAGATCGTCCAGCAGCAGCATCAATTGCTGTGTTTTTTCGGGCGTGAAATCGGCCTCAATTTTTCGATAAGCCTCTTCTACCTGGCTTCGGGCACGGGCGTACAACGTTTGTCCCTGCTCCGTCAACATGACATATAACTTACGCTGATCGTTAACCGGCTTGAGTCGCAACACCAGTCCGTCTCGCTCCATGCGCGTCAATATTCCGGTCAGACTTGGACGCAAAATGCAGGAACGAAAGGCCAGCTCGTGAAAATCCATAGAGGGGCTATCGGCCAGGATTCGCACAATGCGCCATTGCTGGTCGGTCAGATTGTGGCTTTTAACGATGGGGCGGAAATAGGTCATTGCCGCTTCGCGCGCCTGAAGCAATGCGATGGTTAATGAATCATGCATAAGCGTTTCTCTTTTGCAGAATTATTAATACCTGAATAATCGTGTTTACCGATGTGAGCTATGACATCTGTTTTATGTCCAAAGTTTAACAGAAACAAGGGGTTTTATTTAACTATTTGATATATATGTGTTTAATAATAAATTTGTGAAAATATTGTTAATCACATCACAAATGCTTTACTTCAGCTTGCTAAATGTACAGCGAAAGCATAAATCTAATCATTAATATATTAATGAAATCACAGCCCGTTAAATCGGCCTGAGGAGTTTATGTATGAAGGGTACTGTTTTCGCCGTTGCGTTAAACCATCGCAGCCAGCTTGATGCCTGGCGAGAGGCTTTCTCTCAGCCTCCCTATAATGCGCCGCCTAAAACCGCAGTGTGGTTCATCAAGCCGCGTAATACGGTGATTCGTCACGGCGAACCCATTCCTTATCCGCAGGGAGAAAAGGTACTGAGCGGCGCGACAGTGGCGCTCATTGTGGGGAAAACCGCCAGCCGGATACGCCCTGAAGCGGCGGCGGACTATATCGCCGGGTATGCGCTTGCTAACGAGGTCAGCCTGCCGGAAGAGAGCTTTTATCGCCCGGCGATTAAAGCGAAATGTCGCGATGGCTTTTGCCCGTTGGGTGAAATGGCGCCGCTGAGTGATGTGGATAACCTCACCATTATCACTGAAATCAACGGACGAGAAGCGGACCACTGGAATACTGCCGATTTACAGCGTAGCGCCGCACAACTGCTTAGCGCGTTAAGTGAGTTCGCTACGCTTAACCCTGGCGATGCGATCTTACTCGGTACGCCGCAGAATCGCGTTGCGCTGCGTCCCGGCGATCGGGTGCGTATTCTGGCGAAAGGTTTACCCGCTCTGGAAAATCCGGTTGTCGCAGAAGATGAATTCGCCCGCCACCAGACGTTTACGTGGCCGCTGTCAGCGACGGGAACGTTATTTGCGCTGGGGTTGAACTACGCCGATCACGCCAGCGAGCTGGCATTTACGCCGCCGAAAGAGCCGCTGGTATTTATCAAAGCGCCAAACACCTTTACCGAACATCACCAAACGTCGGTGCGCCCGAACAACGTCGAATATATGCACTACGAAGCCGAACTGGTCGTGGTGATTGGCAAAACGGCGCGTAAGGTGAGCGAAGCCGAAGCTATGGAGTATGTGGCCGGTTACACCGTCTGTAACGACTACGCGATCCGCGACTATCTGGAAAACTACTACCGTCCGAATCTGCGGGTAAAAAGCCGCGACGGCCTGACGCCGATAGGCCCGTGGATTGTGGATAAAGAGGCGGTTTCTGATCCGCACAACTTGACGTTACGCACCTTTGTTAACGGTGAGCTGCGCCAGGAAGGGACGACCGCCGATCTGATCTTCAGCATCCCGTTCCTGATTTCTTATCTGAGCGAATTTATGACGTTGCAACCGGGCGACATGATTGCCACCGGTACGCCGAAAGGGCTGTCCGATGTGGTGCCGGGGGATGAAGTTGTCGTTGAAGTAGAAGGCGTGGGTCGCCTGGTTAACCGAATCGTCAGTGAGGAGAGCGCAAAATGAAGAAAATAAATCATTGGATTAACGGCAAAAACGTTGCAGGTAACGACTACTTCCAGACCACTAACCCGGCGACCGGTGATGTGCTGGCGGAAGTAGCCTCCGGCGGTGAAGCAGAAGTGAACCAGGCTGTCGCGGCGGCAAAAGAGGCGTTCCCGAAATGGGCCAACCTGCCGATGAAAGAGCGCGCGCGCCTGATGCGTCGTCTGGGTGACCTGATTGACCAGCATGTGCCGGAAATCGCGGCGATGGAAACCGCCGACACCGGTCTGCCTATTCACCAGACTAAAAACGTGCTGATCCCGCGCGCCTCGCATAACTTCGAATTCTTCGCCGAAGTGTGCCAGCAGATGAACGGCAAGACCTACCCGGTTGACGATAAAATGCTCAATTATACGCTGGTGCAGCCCGTCGGCGTCTGCGCGCTGGTGTCGCCGTGGAACGTGCCGTTTATGACCGCGACCTGGAAAGTTGCGCCGTGCCTGGCGCTGGGTAACACCGCGGTGCTCAAAATGTCCGAGCTGTCGCCGCTGACTGCCGACAGGCTGGGCGAGCTGGCGCTGGAGGCAGGAATTCCGGCAGGCGTGCTGAACGTGGTGCAGGGCTACGGCGCGACGGCGGGCGATGCGCTGGTACGCCACCATGACGTGCGTGCGGTGTCGTTTACCGGCGGTACCGCCACCGGTCGCAATATCATGAAAAATGCCGGGCTGAAAAAATACTCGATGGAGCTGGGCGGCAAATCGCCGGTGCTGATTTTTGAAGACGCCGACATTGAGCGCGCGCTGGACGCCGCGCTGTTCACCATCTTCTCGATCAACGGCGAACGCTGCACCGCCGGGTCGCGCATCTTTATCCAGCAGAGCATTTACCCTGAGTTCGTGAAGCGCTTTGCCGAACGCGCGAATCGCCTGCGTGTCGGCGATCCGACGGACCCGAACACCCAGGTCGGCGCGCTGATTAGCCAACAGCACTGGGAAAAAGTCTCCGGTTATATCCGCCTCGGCATTGAAGAGGGCGCAACGCTGCTGGCGGGCGGTGCGGAAAAACCCACTGACCTGCCTGCGCATCTGAAAGGCGGTAACTTCCTGCGCCCAACCGTGCTGGCCGATGTCGACAACCGTATGCGCGTTGCGCAGGAAGAGATCTTTGGGCCGGTCGCCTGCCTGCTGCCATTCAAAGACGAGGCGGAAGGGTTACGTTTGGCGAACGACGTCGAATACGGTCTGGCCTCTTATATCTGGACCCAGGACGTGAGCAAAGTGTTGCGCCTGGCGCGTGGGATTGAAGCCGGCATGGTCTTCGTCAACACCCAGAACGTCCGCGACCTGCGCCAGCCGTTCGGCGGCGTGAAAGCCTCCGGTACCGGGCGCGAAGGCGGCGAATATAGCTTCGAAGTGTTTGCGGAAATGAAAAACGTCTGCATCTCAATGGGCGACCATCCTATCCCAAAATGGGGAGTTTGATATGGGCAAGTTAGCGTTAGCAGCAAAAATTACCCACGTGCCGTCGATGTATCTTTCTGAACTGCCAGGAAAAAATCACGGTTGTCGTCAGGCAGCCATTGATGGGCATATTGAAATTGGCAAGCGTTGCCGCGAAATGGGCGTTGACACCATTATCGTATTCGACACCCACTGGCTGGTGAATAGCGCTTACCACATTAATTGTGCCGACCATTTCCAGGGCGTCTATACCAGCAACGAATTGCCGCACTTTATTCGCGACATGACCTATGACTATGACGGTAATCCGGAGCTCGGCCATCTGATCGCCGACGAGGCGGTCAAACTGGGCGTGCGCGCTAAAGCGCACAACATCCCGAGCCTGAAGCTGGAGTATGGCACGCTGGTGCCGATGCGCTACATGAACAGCGACAAGCACTTCAAAGTGGTCTCCATCTCGGCGTTCTGTACTGTTCATGACTTTGCCGACAGTCGCAGACTGGGCGAAGCCATTCTCAAGGCGATTGAGAAATATGACGGTACCGTAGCGGTATTCGCCAGTGGTTCTCTGTCGCACCGTTTTATTGACGACCAACGGGCGGAAGAAGGGATGAACAGCTACACCCGCGAGTTCGATCATCAAATGGATGAGCGCGTGGTCAAGCTGTGGCGCGAAGGCAAATTCAAGGAGTTTTGCACCATGTTGCCGGAGTACGCCGACTACTGCTACGGCGAAGGCAACATGCACGACACGGTCATGCTACTGGGAATGCTGGGGTGGGACAAATACGACGGCAAGGTGGAGTTCATCACCGACCTGTTCGCCAGCTCCGGTACCGGCCAGGTAAACGCTGTTTTCCCGCTGCCTGCGTAAGGGGTGTTTATGCCGCACTTTATTGCTGAATGTACTGAAAATATTCGCGAGCAGGCTGATTTACCCGGCCTGTTCAGCAAGGTAAACGAGGCGCTGGCCGCCAGCGGGATTTTCCCCATCGGCGGTATCCGCAGTCGCGCCCACTGGCTGGATACCTGGCAGATGGCTGACGGTAAGCATGATTACGCGTTTGTGCATATGACGCTGAAAATCGGCGCCGGGCGCAGCCTGGAGAGCCGTCAGGAAGTTGGCGAAATGCTGTTTGGGCTGATTAAAGCCCACTTCGCCGACCTGATGGAGAACCGCTATCTGGCGCTGTCGTTTGAGATTGCCGAGCTACATCCGACGCTCAATTACAAACAAAACAACGTACACGCGTTATTTAAATAGCACACTCTTTCGCCCGGTGGCGCTGCGCTTACCGGGCCTACAAAAAAACGATGCACGAAGCAATACCGAACCGTAGGCCGGGTAAGACGCACCCGCGTCGCCACCCGGCACAGCAGCACCGAATGACGTAACAGGAAACACTATGCTCGATAAACAGACCCATACCCTGATCGCCCAGCGACTTAATCAGGCTGAAAAACAGCGCGAACAGATTCGCGCAGTGTCGCTGGATTATCCCAACATCACTATTGAAGATGCCTATGCCGTACAGCGTGAATGGGTCAATATCAAGATTGCCGAAGGGCGCACGCTCAAAGGCCACAAAATCGGCCTGACCTCAAAAGCGATGCAGGCCAGCTCGCAAATCAGCGAACCGGATTACGGCGCGCTGCTTGACGATATGTTCTTCCATGACGGCGGCGATATCCCCACCGACCGTTTTATCGTCCCGCGTATTGAAGTGGAGCTGGCGTTCGTGCTGGCGAAACCGCTGCGCGGCCCTCACTGCACGCTGTTCGACGTCTACAACGCCACGGATTATGTGATTCCGGCGCTGGAACTGATTGACGCCCGCAGCCACAACATCGACCCGGAAACCCAGCGTCCGCGCAAAGTGTTCGACACCATTTCCGACAACGCCGCCAACGCCGGGGTGATCCTCGGTGGTCGTCCCATCAAACCAGACGAGCTGGATCTGCGCTGGATCTCCGCGCTGCTCTATCGCAACGGCGTGATCGAAGAAACCGGCGTCGCCGCAGGCGTGCTGAATCATCCGGCCAACGGCGTGGCGTGGCTGGCGAACAAGCTTGCCCCCTACGATGTCCAGCTTGAAGCCGGGCAGATCATCCTCGGCGGCTCGTTCACCCGCCCGGTGCCGGCGCGCAAGGGCGACACCTTCCATGTCGATTACGGCAACATGGGCGCGATCAGTTGCCGGTTTGTGTAAGGAAAAAACGATGAAAAATGCTTTCAAAGACGCGTTAAAAGCGGGGCGCCCGCAAATCGGTTTGTGGCTGGGGCTTGCCAACAGTTACAGCGCTGAACTGTTAGCGGGCGCCGGCTTCGACTGGCTACTGATTGACGGTGAACACGCGCCAAACAACGTGCAGACGGTGTTGACCCAGTTGCAGGCGATTGCGCCTTATCCCAGCCAGCCGGTGGTGCGTCCGTCATGGAACGATCCGGTACAGATTAAGCAACTGCTCGACGTCGGCGCGCAAACGCTGCTGATACCGATGGTGCAGAATGCTGATGAAGCGCGAAACGCCGTGGCGGCTACGCGTTATCCGCCTGCCGGTATTCGCGGCGTGGGCAGCGCGCTGGCGCGGGCATCGCGCTGGAATCGCATCCCGGACTATCTCCACCAGGCCAACGACGCCATGTGCGTACTGGTGCAGATTGAAACGCGTGAGGCGATGAGCAATCTGGCGTCAATTCTCGACGTGGATGGCATTGACGGCGTGTTTATCGGCCCGGCGGATCTCAGCGCCGATATGGGCTTTGCCGGCAATCCGCAGCACCCGGAAGTGCAGGCGGCGATTGAGAACGCCATCGTGCAGATACGCGCGGCGGGAAAAGCGCCGGGGATTCTGATGGCCAATGAAGCACTGGCGAAACGTTATCTGGAACTGGGGGCGCTATTTGTCGCCGTCGGCGTTGATACCACGCTGCTGGCGCGCGGCGCGGAGGCGCTGGCGGCGCGCTTTGGCGCAGAAAAAAACCTGTCCGGTGCGTCCGGCGTCTATTAAGCCTGGCCCGGTAAGCGCAGCGCTACCGGGCAACCGTAGTACCCTACAAAATTCCCATCAGAGGAAAAAAATGAGCGACACATCATCTGCACTTCCGGAAAGCCCCGAGTCTGTCCGTTCGCACAACGCGCTCAGCACGGGTCAACAAACCGTCATAAATAAACTGTTCCGCCGACTGATCGTATTTTTATTCGTGTTGTTTATCTTCTCGTTTTTAGACCGTATCAACATCGGTTTTGCCGGGTTGACGATGGGGCAGGATCTGGGGTTAAGCGCCACCATGTTTGGTCTTGCCACGACGCTGTTTTACGCCACCTACGTCATTTTCGGCATTCCCAGCAACGTGATGTTGAGCATCGTCGGCGCCCGCCGCTGGATTGCGACCATTATGGTGCTATGGGGCATTGCATCTACCGCTACGATGTTCGCGGTGGGACCGAAAAGCCTGTATGTGCTGCGAATGCTGGTGGGCATTACCGAAGCGGGCTTTTTGCCAGGAATATTGCTCTATTTAACCTACTGGTTCCCGGCATTTTTCCGCGCCCGCGCCAATGCATTATTTATGATTGCCATGCCGGCCACTACCGCATTGGGGTCGATTGTCTCCGGCTATATTTTATCGCTGGACGGCATATTTAATCTGCATGGATGGCAGTGGTTATTCCTGTTGGAAGGATTTCCGTCAGTTTTGTTAGGCATTATGGTCTGGTTTTACCTGGATGATACCCCGGCAAAAGCCAAATGGCTGACGGCAGAGGATAAAAAATGTTTGCAGGAGATGATGGATAATGACCGCCTGACGCTGGTTCAGCCGGAGGGGGCCATCAGCCATAACGCCATGCAGCAGCGTAGTCTGTGGCGCGAAGTATTCACGCCAATTGTACTGATGTATACGCTGGCCTATTTTTGCCTTACCAATACGCTTAGCGCCATTAGTATCTGGACGCCGCAAATCCTGAAAAGTTTTAATGAAGGCAGCAGCAATATCACCATCGGCCTGCTGGCGGCGATCCCGCAGATTTGTACTATTCTGGGCATGATTTACTGGAGCCGCCATTCGGACAAGCATCAGGAGCGTAAACATCACACGGCGTTGCCGTTCCTGTTTGCCGCCGCGGGCTGGCTGCTGGCGTCGGCGACCGACCATAACCTGATCCAGCTCCTGGGGATCGTGATGGCATCCACGGGTTCCTTTAGCGCGATGGCGATCTTCTGGACCACGCCGGATCAGTCGATCAGTTTACGCGCCAGGGCGATAGGCATTGCGGTCATCAATGCCACCGGCAATATTGGCTCCGCACTTAGCCCGTTTATGATTGGCTGGCTAAAAGATATCACCGGTAGCTTCAATAGCGGACTCTGGTTTGTCGCTTCTCTGTTAGTCGTCGGCGCCGCCATTATCTGGCTCATTCCCATGAAAGCATCGCGTCCGCGCGCCACCCCTTGAGGAGAAACTATGTGCCAACGTGCGATCGCCAATATTGATATCAGCAAAGAGTATGACGAAAGCATGGGCAGTAACGATGTGCATTATCAGTCGTTTGCTCGTATGGCGGATTTCTTTGGTCGTGATATGCAGGCGCATCGCCACGACCAGTTTTTTCAAATGCACTTTCTTGATACCGGGCAGATTGAGCTACAGCTCGACGATCATCGCTATTCGGTGCAGGCGCCGCTATTTGTGCTTACGCCGCCCTCGGTGCCGCATGCTTTTATTACCGAATCGGATAGCGATGGCCATGTTCTGACGGTACGCGAAGAGCTGGTTTGGCCGCTGCTGGAAGTGCTTTATCCCGGCACCAGAGAGGCCTTTGGCCTGCCGGGAATCTGCCTGTCGCTGGCGGATAAACCCAACGAGCTGGCGGCGCTCAAACATTACTGGCAGCTAATTGAGCGGGAGTCCACGGAACAACTGGCTGGCTGCGAACATACCCTGGTGCTACTGGCGCAGGCGGTATTTACCTTGCTGTTGCGTAATGCGAAGCTGGACGATCACGCCGCAACCGGGATGCGCGGTGAACTGAAACTTTTTCAGCGCTTTACCCTGTTAATTGACAACCACTTCCATCAGCACTGGACGGTGCCCGATTATGCCTGCGAGCTGCATATTACCGAATCTCGTTTGACCGATATTTGCCGACGTTTTGCTAATCGCCCGCCTAAACGCCTGATTTTTGATCGGCAATTACGCGAGGCGAAACGACTGCTGCTTTTTTCCGACAATGCTGTCAACGAGATCGCCTGGCAATTAGGTTTTAAAGATCCGGCTTATTTCGCCCGTTTCTTTAATCGCCTTGCTGGCTGTTCTCCTTCGCAGTTTCGCCAACGTGAAGTTCCCTCTTTTCTCAACTAAGAAGAGTAAAAACATGATGAAAAAAAGCGTCGCTATGCTGGCGGTTTGTATGCTGGCGCAAAGCCACCTTGCCATTGCTGCCGGTACTCCTGCGCCTCAAGAGATCAACATTGTTTTACTGGGCACCAAAGGCGGGCCTTCTTTGCTCAATACAGCCAGACTACCGCAAGCGACGGCGCTCACTATCGGCGATAAAATATGGCTGATAGATGCCGGCTACGGCGCCAGTCTGCAACTGGTGAAAAACGGCATTCCACTGCGCAACATCAATACTATTTTGCTCACCCATCTGCACAGCGACCACATACTGGATTATCCTTCCTTGCTGATGAATGCCTGGGCAAGTGGTCTGAAAGACCATACCATACAGGTGTATGGCCCGCCGGGAACCCAGGCGATGACGAAGGCTAGCTGGAAGGTCTTTGACAGGGATATCACGCTACGCATGGAAGAAGAGGGGAAACCCGATCCGCGCAACCTGGTTAAGGCGACCGATATTGGTCAGGGCGTCATCTATAAAGATGAACTGGTTACAATAAGCGCGCTGAAAGTGCCTCATTCCCCTTTCCCGGACGGTGAAGCGTTTGCTTACCGTTTTGATACCCAGGGTAAGCGAATCGTCTTCTCTGGCGATACGTCCTGGTTTCCGCCGCTTGCAACGTTTGCCCAAGGGGCGGATATCCTGGTACATGAGGCGGTACATGTCCCCTCGGTAGCAAAACTGGCTAATAGTATTGGCAACGGAAAAACGCTGGCTGAAGCGATTGCGTCGCATCACACCACGATTGAAGATGTCGGTAAGATTGCTCGCGAGGCCCACGTGAAAAAACTGGTGTTAAGTCATCTGGTGCCTGCGACGGTTGCGGATGACGTCTGGCAACAGGAAGCCATGAAAAATTACCCGGGCCCTGTCATTGTCGGTCATGACAATATGACGATAAGCGTACCGTAAGTATCAGAGCAGGGATAAACCCACGGGCTGACATGATGTCAGCCCGTTATGCTTTTGGCGATCAGCATGACGCGCAGAGCTTTTGTCTAAAACATTATTTTTTCTAAACACTACTTGCTGATTTTTATGCACAATAAAGGTAAGATGATTGCTCTGGTGAAATATCACTAAATAAGAATGTCACGGATGGAATTTATACAGTGTTAAAAGCAATGCGTTTCTTTGTCTGCCGGCCATCAGTAATATCCTCTGTACCGGCTCCTCGTTGCCAAAGTGAAGGTTAGATTAAACGAATCAAAAAATATCCGAACTGTACAATTTTTATATCAAACATATTTAACTGCAAAATACTGCAAACGTGCGCGAATACACTTAATCAGTAGTATGGCTAATGCATACTTTATTTCCTAAACTTTCTTATTATCTATTTGAATATTTCTGGTTAAACCAAATGGACAAACGGATACCAGACACTCGAAAGGATAACTGCAGGCTTCTGGTTTAGGATTGCAGTTACCAGGACAGTGGCTATTTTCTTTAAGCGATTTCCATAGAACAGGATTAAACCTGGTAACGTTGTAAACAGTAACGGGATAAAGTTTATCGTTTATTAAGACCCCCTTATTAAAGGGGATGATAATGCTACCTGGAGGCATGTAAACATCTGCCTGATACCATAAGGTCAATCTAAGATTTTTTAGGCTATGTATGCATGAGAACGACACTCCGGTAGAGGGACTTATAACTGTATCAACGACCTTCCATTCCATTACAGAAACCTTTTAAGTGAAATAGTCAATGGTGTAAATTACATTTTCCGTAAGCCTATTCAGGATAGATGAAAATCTGAGAAACATAACTCGTTGAAAACGATCGTTTTTTATTGACCACTCTATTTATATTGATTTTTTAATAAGTTATTTATTTTATGCTCTTATTTTGTTTACATTCTATTACATTTTTGTATTTTAGACGTGGTGTAAATATTGGGCGGTAGTGGATGTTATAACGCTTAATTATTAAACTGTAAGTGACTGTTGTATTTCTTATTTATAAATACCGCAACCTGTAAGCGCAGCGGTACATTTTACCCGGCATTGACAGGGAGAAGGTACGTATCAACCAGAGAGTACAAAACAGTGAAAGAATATATTCTTCAGGCAATAAATGATCGCTAACGTGTAAAAATAACCGACGTATCTAAAAAATGTGAACGTGTGGCTGGTCTTTATTTAAACGATGATCTTCGCAATGGCGCATTAATGGCTGACATTGGCGGTTCGTTGATCGGGTTGTGCGCGGTGAAAGGCTATATTTCTTCCGTTGGGGGAAGTATGTCAGAGGCATTCTGGTATTATACCGGGTGCATGTAAATCCGGGGTGGGCAGAAAGCCCACCCTCGGTTTATTGCCTTTATCGTGGATTAGGGATGCGAGATAAAGCGAGAAAGGCGTTGCAGTAGTAACCGGTTTTCTTCGCGCAGCCGTGAATTCTCTTCCAGCAGCGTTAACGCGACCGCGATCCCAGGCCAGTCGAGCGCCAGCTCCTCGCGTAAGCGTAGCGCGCGTTGTACCACGCTCGCTGCGCGATCGTCGAATTGCCAGTCGGCGTTATCGTCTTCGTAAGGCTCAATTACGCCAAGTCCGACGATTTCGTTTAGCTCCTCTTCCGTCACGCCGGTGTGCAAACAAAATTCGGTGATGGTAAAGGTGACAGTGATGTTAGCCATTATGCTTTCCCCCATTGCTGGCGTGGGTCAAAGGACGACTGCGCGTCCGCCAGTTGTTGCCACAGGGCAGCTGTTTTCTCGTCAGGTTTCGGCGGCATAACGATTTTGATGATGGCATAGAGATCGCCAGTGTGCTTTTTACTGGCTAATCCTTTTCCTTTGATACGCAGCCGCTGACCAGCCTGGCTGCCGGGGGGAATGGTCAGCAAAATACGCTCTTTAAGCGTTGGCACAGACACTTTAGCGCCGAGCGCCGCCTCCCATGGGGCAAGCGGAAGGACGACTTCCAGATCCTGATTGACGATATCAAAGAGCGGATGCGGGGCAATATGGATAACGAGCCATAAATCGCCATTAGGTCCGCCGTTTTCCCCCGGCGTGCCCTGGCCTTTCAGTCTGATTCGTTGCCCGTTGCTGACGCCAGCCGGGATTTTCACATTCAATGTTTTGGGAATTTCCCGCTCCACCAGGCCGAACGCGTTATAAACGGGGACGGAATAACTAATCGTACGCTGGTGCTCTTCCAGCGTTTCTTCCAGGAATACCGCCACTTCAATTTCGATATCATGACCGCGTGCGGCGTGGCGGTGGTGCGAATGGCGACCGTGCTGACCAAAAATAGACGAGAAAATATCATCAAAATCTTCGGCGTTATACGGCTGGCCTTCGTGTTGCTGGAACTGGCGATTAAATTGTGGATCGTTACGGTGTTGCCATAACTGGTCATACTCGGCGCGCCGTTGCTCATCACTCAGCACTTCCCATGCTTCAGCAACCTCTTTGAAACGGGCTTCGGCATCGGGTTCTTTGCTGACATCTGGATGGTACTTGCGGGCCAGTCGGCGATAGGCGGTCTTAATCGTCTTGAGATCGTCCGTCGGTTTCACGCCCATAATGGCGTAATAATCCTTAAGTTCCATAGCATCATCTCGCTAAATCAATACATACAGAAGGGACCCCAAAAAGGTTTCTCCACTAAGTGTAGGGTAAACCTGAAAAGTGCGTATGAAAACACCAGTTATATCATTAGTAAGAATAAATTACGTTGTTCGACTATCAGAAGGTTGCGCAGCGCGCCGACATAACTTTACAGGGGAAAGGTTGCCAAAACCGCGCCAGTGGCTAAGATAACTCGCGTTAAACAGTGAGGGCGCAATGGCGAAACAACAACGGATGGGCTGGTGGTTTCTTTGCCTTGCATGTGTCGTGGTAATGGTTTGTACCGCGCAACGCATGGCGGGTCTGCACGCCTTGCAGATGCAGGCGACGGCCTCTGCTGCGGTGGTCAGCGCTCCCTCCTCGACAGATGACGGCTCGCCGGTCACCCCCTGCGAATTAAGCGCCAAGTCGCTGCTGGCGGCGCCTCCGGTACTCTTTGAAGGCGCTATCCTTGCGCTTTGTCTACTGCTTTCCTTACTGGCGCCTGTCCGGGTCATGCGCCTGCCGTTTTCGCCTCCACGGGCTATTTCGCCGCCCACATTACGGGTACATCTACGATTTTGTGTCTTCCGTGAATGACAGACCGGTTATTGCTAACGGTTAATTACTCATTCACGGAGAAAAAATATGATGATTTTGTTCAGGCGGATACTGTTCTGCCTGTTATGGCTTTGGCTGCCCGTCTCCTGGGCGGCGGAAAGCGGCTGGCTGCGTTCGCCCGATAACGACCATGCCAGCATACGGCTACGTGCCGATACGTCCGCTAACGGTGAGACCCGGCTGTTGCTGGATGTCAAACTGGAAAACGGCTGGAAAACCTACTGGCGCGCGCCGGGGGAAGGGGGCGTGGCGCCCTCTATCGCCTGGAAAGGCGACATGCCTGAGGTAAGCTGGTTCTGGCCAACCCCCTCGCGCTTTGATGTGGCGAATATCACCACCCAGGGATATCACGACGAGGTGACCTTTCCGATGATCGTGCGCGGTACGCCGCCGGCGACCTTGCGCGGTGTGTTGACGTTATCAACCTGCAGCAATGTTTGTCTGTTGACCGATTACCCCTTTTCCGTGACGCCCACTGTGCAGAATGCCGATTTTGCCCATGACTATGCGCGGGCGATGGGTAAAGTTCCGCTCCGCAGTGGACTAACGGACTCGCTTGACGTCGGCTATCGCCCGGGAGAACTGGTGGTCACTGCTACGCGAGCGGCGGGCTGGTCATCGCCCGGGCTCTATCTTGACACCATAGATGACGTCGATTTTGCGAAGCCTCGCCTGCGCGTAGAGGGCGACAGGTTACAGGCGACGGTGCCGGTGACGGACAGTTGGGGCGAAAAGGCGCCCGATTTGCGCGACAAATCGCTGACCCTCGTGTTAGCCGATGGCGCTATCGCCCAGGAGAGCACGCAAACCATTGGCGCTGCGCCAGCGCAAACGCCGGACAATGCGGCGCTACCTTTCTGGCAAGTTGTAATGATGGCGCTGATCGGCGGGCTGATTCTTAATTTAATGCCTTGCGTACTGCCGGTTCTGGGCATGAAACTTGGCTCTATTTTATTGGTAGAGGAAAAAAGCCGCTCTCACATCAGGCGACAATTTTTGGCTTCGGTCGCCGGTATCATTGCGTCATTTATGGCGCTGGCGGCGTTTATGACCCTCCTTCGCCTGTCAAACCATGCGCTGGCCTGGGGAGTCCAGTTCCAGAATGCATGGTTTATTGGTTTTATGGCGCTGGTGATGTTGTTGTTTAGCGCCAGCCTGTTCGGGCTTTTTGAGTTCAGGCTTCCCTCATCTATGACCACGAAACTGGCCACTTACGGCGGTAACGGTATGTCGGGACATTTCTGGCAGGGGGCATTCGCCACGCTGCTGGCGACGCCTTGTAGCGCGCCGTTTCTGGGCACGGCGGTCGCCGTGGCGCTCACGGCGTCGCTGCCGACGCTGTGGGGGCTGTTCCTTGCGCTTGGCCTGGGAATGAGCGCGCCGTGGCTACTGGTCGCGATACGACCAGGGCTTGCGCTACGTTTACCGCGCCCCGGGCGTTGGATGAATGTCCTGCGCAGGATCCTCGGTCTGATGATGCTGGGGTCGGCTATCTGGCTGGCGACGTTACTCCTGCCGCATTTCGGCTTCACTGCGTCAAAGAGCGCGCAAGACACGGTTCAGTGGCAACCGTTGAGTGAACAGGCAATCCAGTCGGCGCTGGCGCAGCATAAGCGGGTATTTGTCGATGTCACTGCGGACTGGTGTATTACCTGTAAAGTGAATAAATACAACGTCCTGCAAAAAGAGGATGTGCAGGCCGCCTTGCAACAGCCGGATGTTGTGGCGCTGCGGGGAGACTGGACGCTGCCGTCCGATGCCATTACAGATTTTCTGAAAACGCGTGGCCAGGTCGCCGTGCCGTTTAATCAGGTATATGGCCCCGGCTTGCCGGAAGGGGAGGCATTGCCCACTTTGCTGACCCGCGATGCGGTATTACAAACGTTGAAAAAAGCGAAAGGAATAACCCAATGAAATACATGATTGTTTTACTGCTGGCGCTGTTTTCAACGCTGAGCATCGCGCAAGAAACCGCCCCTTTTACGCCGGATCAGGAAAAGCAGATTGAAAATCTGATCCATGCGGCGTTGTTTAACGATCCTGCCAGCCCGCGGATAGGCGCTAAACACCCTAAGCTGACGCTGGTGAACTTTACGGATTACAACTGCCCGTACTGCAAACAGCTCGATCCGATGCTGGAAAAGATTGTGCAGAAATATCCTGACGTTGCGGTCATTATTAAACCGCTGCCATTCAAAGGAGAGAGCTCCGTACTGGCGGCGCGTATTGCGCTGACCACCTGGCGCGATCATCCGCAACAGTTCCTCGCGCTACATGAAAAACTCATGCAAAAGCGCGGTTACCATACGGATGACAGTATTAAACAGGCCCAGCAGAAAGCAGGGGCTACGCCAGTGACGCTGGATGAAAAAAGCATGGAAACGATACGCACTAATTTGCAGTTGGCAAGGCTGGTCGGCGTGCAAGGAACGCCAGCGACGATCATTGGCGACGAGCTGATTCCGGGCGCAGTGCCCTGGGATACGCTGGAAGCGGTGGTGAAAGAAAAACTGGCGGCTGCCAATGGCGGGTAAACTGCGGCGTTGGCTGCGTGAAGCCGCGGTTTTTCTGGCGCTCCTCATCGCGATAATGGTGGTCACGGACGTCTGGCGCGCGCCGCAGGCGCCTCCGGCGTTTGCCACGACACCGTTACGTACGCTGACGGGAGAGTCGACAACTCTGGCGACATTGAGCGAAGAACGCCCCGTACTGCTCTATTTTTGGGCCAGCTGGTGCGGGGTATGCCGCTTTACTACGCCTGCGGTCGCTCGCCTGGCGGCGGAAGGGGAAAACGTCATGACCGTTGCGCTCCGCTCCGGCGATGACGCTGAGGTTGCCCGCTGGCTGGCGCGCAAGGGCGTTGACTTCCCGGTCATCAATGATGCTAACGGCGCCTTATCCGCTGGATGGGAAATCAGCGTGACGCCAACGCTGGTGGTGGTTTCACAAGGTCGGGTTGTGTTCACCACCAGCGGCTGGACCAGCTATTGGGGCATGAAGCTTCGGCTGTGGTGGGCAAAAACGTTCTGAATATGCGCCGGGGTTTCCCGGCGCTAACGCGTTTACTGTAAGAAAAACCCCCGTTTTGCGAAATCGTTCCCGGAAAAATGATCCATTTCTGTCACACTCAGAACGATTTGATAACAACAAGAGGTCATAGGGATGAAAAAATCATTACTCGCTGTTGCTGTGGCAGGGGCTGTTTTGTTGTCATCCGCCGTACAGGCGCAGACAACGCCGGAGGGTTATCAATTACAACAGGTGCTGATGATGAGCCGCCATAATCTGCGGGCGCCGCTGGCGAATAATGGCAGCGTACTGGCGCAGTCGACGCCGAACGCCTGGCCGGCGTGGGACGTTCCCGGTGGGCAACTGACGACGAAAGGCGGCGTGCTGGAAGTCTATATGGGACACTACACACGTGAATGGCTGGTCGCGCAGGGGCTGATACCGTCGGGAGAATGTCCGGCGCCCGACACGGTATATGCCTATGCGAATAGTTTGCAGCGCACCGTCGCCACCGCGCAATTTTTCATTACCGGCGCTTTCCCCGGCTGTGATATTCCTGTTCATCATCAGGAAAAAATGGGCACTATGGACCCTACCTTCAATCCAGTAATTACCGATGATTCCGCCGCGTTCCGGCAACAGGCCGTACAGGCGATGGAAAAGGCGCGTAGTCAGCTACATCTTGATGAGAGTTATAAACTGCTTGAGCAGATAACGCATTATCAGGACTCGCCGTCCTGCAAAGAGAAGCATCAGTGTTCGCTAATCGACGCGAAAGATATCTTCAGCGCGAACTATCAGCAAGAGCCTGGCGTGCAGGGGCCGCTGAAAGTAGGGAACTCGCTGGTGGATGCGTTTACCCTGCAATATTACGAAGGGTTTCCGATGGATCAGGTCGCCTGGGGCGGGATCCACACCGATCGGCAGTGGAAGGTGCTGTCAAAACTGAAAAACGGCTATCAGGACAGCCTGTTTACCTCACCCACGGTGGCGCGCAATGTCGCTGCGCCGCTGGTGAAATATATCGATAAGGTGCTGGTTGCCGATCGCGTTAGCGCGCCGAAGGTGACCGTGCTGGTGGGGCATGATTCCAATATCGCGTCGCTGCTGACGGCGCTGGATTTTAAACCCTATCAGCTCCATGACCAGTATGAGAGAACGCCGATTGGCGGCCAGCTTGTCTTCCAACGCTGGCATGACGGCAACGCTAACCGGGATTTGATGAAAATCGAGTATGTCTACCAGAGCGCCCGGCAGTTACGTAACGCGGAAGCATTAACGCTCAAATCGCCCGCGCAAAGGGTAACGCTGGAACTGAAAGGATGTCCGGTGGATGCGAACGGCTTCTGTCCGCTGGATAAGTTCGATAACGTCATGAACACTGCCGCAAAATAGCCGTATGCCCCCGCGCAGGCGGGGGCGTTTGTGTTATACGTTCTTACGTTCGATGATTTGTTCGCCCCAGAAGAGCGAGTCTTTGTCCGTTTTCTCAAAGGCTTTGATCAGCACCTCATCGCTACCTTCTTCCCATATTTTTTCTGCCAGTTTCTCGTCATAGTGAGCGACTTCAAAAATGGCTTCGGCAATTTCCGGCGACGTATTACGCAGGCTTGCCCATTCGCCGACGCGGTGCGCTTTTGCTTCTTGAGTTGGCATTCGAATCCTCCTGTTGAAGATTAGCCGTTGAGTTTGACTGCCAGACCGGCGACGTATTCCCCCTGATAGCGAGCGATAGAGAGTTCCTCCTGGCTTGGTTGACGTGAACCGTCGCCTCCGGCGATAGTCGTTGCGCCGTAAGGCGTGCCGCCGCGAACCTGGGAGACGTCAAACAGTTCCTGTGCGGCATAGCCTATCGGGACAATCACCATCCCATGATGGGCAAGCGTAGTCCAGGTCGAGGTGATGGTCTGCTCCTGGCCGCCGCCCGTTCCGGTAGAACTAAACACGCTGCCGAGCTTGCCGTATAGCGCGCCGGATGCCCACAGTCCGCCGGTTTGGTCCAGGAAGGTACGCATCTGGCCTGACATATTGCCAAACCGGGTTGGCGTACCAAAAATAATGGCATCGTAATCCGCCAGCTCCTGTGGGGTGGCAACCGGTGCGTTTTGCGTTTTACCGCCAGCTTTTGCGAAGATTTCAGGCGGCATTGTTTCTGGCACACGCTTTATAATGACCTCTGCGCCGTCGACTTTCTTTGCCCCTTCCGCCACCGCGTGCGCCATGGTTTCAATGTGTCCGTACATGGAATAATAGAGCACCAGGATCTTTGCCATTTGTACTACTCCTCAGATTAATCAGGTGTGTAGCGATTCGCTACGTCTATTTAAAGATATGCCCTCCTGTGAAGAGTGCAAATTTCAGCGCCATTTCTTTGATTTATAACAATAATTAATTTGGCGACCTTTGTTGCAAAATGATACATTTTTAAGCGCTTTGATTTTCCCAAATATAAGAATAACTTATTTATTTCTTATTGTTATTATTCTGCGTATTCGGCTTCCGATGTTGCAGAATATTTCGGTAAGCGGCCTACCACGGCGTTTTTCACTATGCTTAATGTTACGCGGCGTTACTGATGATATCGTTCATACGCTGCGCGAGGAGATACTCCTCATTACCTATGCAATATGATGTCTAATCTATGACGGAGGTCAGTAATGGCAAACCATCGTGGCGGTTCCGGTAATTTTGCGGAAGACCGCGAAAGAGCATCAGAAGCAGGTCGTAAAGGTGGTCAGCACAGCGGGGGCAATTTTAAGAATGACCCGCAGCGTGCATCCGAAGCAGGCAAAAAAGGGGGCAAAAGCAGTAACCGTAATAGCTAGCCTGCGTCACAACAGCAAGACGCTGAGCGTTTCGCGCTAAAAAGCGTCATGCGCCACCGCCGCCGGATTTCCGGCGGTTTTTTTGTTTATAAGCCGGATTTGGTATGCTTGCGTCCTGACGAAAAGGAGAGGGCGCATGTCGCAACGCACAGAGAAAAAAATCGGGAAACGCTCGCAGGCCACCGGTGCAAAACGGCAGCTTATCTTAACCGCCGCGCTTGCTGTTTTTTCCCAGTATGGCATTCATGGCGCGCGTCTTGAGCAGGTCGCCGAGCGGGCTGGCGTCTCCAAAACCAATCTGCTTTATTATTATCCCTCGAAAGAGGCGCTGTATGTCGCGGTAATGCGACAGATCCTGGATGTCTGGCTGGCGCCGCTCAAGGCGTTTCGCGCAGAATTTTCCCCTCTGGAGGCCATCAAAGAGTATATCCGTCTCAAGCTGGAAGTTTCGCGTGATTATCCGCAGGCGTCGCGGCTCTTCTGCATGGAGATGCTGGCGGGCGCGCCGCTCTTAATGGAGGAACTGACCGGCGATCTAAAAGCGTTGATAGATGAAAAATCCGCGCTGATTGCCGGATGGGTGCACAGCGGGAAACTGGCGCCCGTCTCCCCGCACCATTTGATCTTCATGATTTGGGCCGCCACGCAACATTACGCCGATTTTGCCCCTCAGGTTGAGGCGGTAACCGGCGCGACGCTTCGCGATGAAGCCTTTTTCAACCAAACGGTCGAAAGCGTTCAGCGCATTATTATTGAAGGGATTCGCGTGCGTTAACCGGCTGGCGGCAGTGGGCAGCTCAAATCCCCCTCTTCACATTGCAGCAGCGAGGCTAAAAACGCTTCGCGTTCGTTCGTTTTATCGGTCAGGCACTGGCTGGCGATCATGGGTTGCACGCTGCCGCCCTCCGTACCTGAACGAATCAGAGCGCAATCGGCGTCGCGCAGGGCAATCCATGCCACCTGCGCTTTTTGCAACAGCTCGCGCTGCGGCGGTTGCGCACGCTTAAGCGCGCTTTGATAGGTTTCGTTCAGCTTTTTATCTGCCGCCTGGTATTGCGCGGCGGCGCAGCGATTCATTTCCAGCTGCGTACTGGCGCTGGCACACTCATCAGCCAACGCCTGACTGCTGAACAACAACGCCGCGCAGGTAAGGAAAATTCGTTTCATACGGTCCTCTGACGCGAGTAAAAAGGCTCCATTGACGGAGCCTTAATTAACCACAGTATTAGCCAATTGTCATCAGGCTGGCATTACCGCCAGCGGCGGCAGTGTTTACGCTCAGCGAACGTTCAATATAGAGCCGTTCCAGCAGTATATTGCTTTCGCCGCGGGCGAACCCCTGTACCGACACTATCGCGCCTTCGCGGGCGGCGACGGCTTCGCACACGGTTCGCAGCTTGTCGGAGTCGCCGTGGAAAATCACCGCGTCAAACGGCTGCGCCATCAGCGTTTCCGCTTTCGCAAACTGGACACGCGCCGCGACGGCGGCGGGGAGACGTTTCGCCAGATCGCGGTGGAAGGCGTCGTCTGACCATAGCGCCTGACTGCCGACGGCGAGAACGGCGGCAAGCTGTGTCAGCGCATCCTGTTCATCATCAGCCAGGCATAACACCCGTTCACGCGGCAATAGCGTCCAGGTATTACGCTCGCCGGTCGGTCCCGGTAGCAGGCGCTGCGTGCCGGCCTGCGCCAGATCGGCGAATTGTCGGCAGAGCGTCTGTAGCGCCGGGCGATCCGCCGCCCATTGCGTCAGGGCGGTCAACGGCGCGAGTAGCGTGGTTTTAAGCTGCGCATCCACCGGGTAGCGCGCATCCTGACGAGTCAGCGTCGTATTGAGAGCATTGGGCGGGCGGTGTGCCAGCAGGCGGTAGAGATAGAGTGGCCCCCCCGCTTTTGGCCCGGTACCGGACAGGCCTTCGCCGCCAAACGGCTGGACGCCGACAACCGCGCCCACCATATTACGGTTAACGTACAGGTTGCCGACATGGGCGGAACCGGTGACTTGCGCAATGGTTTCATCAATACGGGTATGTACGCCCAGCGTTAGCCCGTAGCCGGAAGCGTTAATCTGTTCGATAAGCTCCGCCAGTTGGTTACGGTTATAACGCACGACATGCAGCACGGGCCCGAAGACCTCTTTTTCCAGTTCTGCGAGGTTTTCCAGCTCAATAAGCGTGGGCATAACAAACGTACCGGTCTGCCATTCTTGCGCATCATCGCTGTTTTCACGCGCGGCCTGGAAAACCGGGCGGCCTTTGGCGCGCATCGTCTGGATGTGACGCTCGATGTTGGCTTTGGCCTCGCTATCAATCACCGGCCCGATATCGGTCGTCAGACGGCCTGGATTCCCCATCCGACACTCCGCCATCGCGCCGCGTAACATTTTCAGCGTATGTTCGGCGATATCGTCCTGCAAACACAGCACGCGGAGCGCGGAACAGCGTTGTCCGGCGCTGTCGAAAGCGGAAGCCAGCACATCCACGACCACCTGCTCGGTGAGCGCGGAAGAGTCGACAATCATAGCGTTCATACCGCCGGTTTCCGCAATCAACGGAATAGGGCGGCCCTGGGCGTCAAGACGCGTGGCGATGTTGCGCTGCAACAACGTCGCGACCTCCGTGGAACCGGTAAACATCACGCCGCGTACACGCGCATCGGCGGTAAGCTGGGCGCCGACGGTTTCTCCCCGTCCCGGCAACAGTTGCACGACGCCCGGTGGTACGCCCGCTTCCAGCAAAATGGCAATGCCCTGGGCGGCAATCAGCGATGTCTGCTCTGCCGGTTTCGCCAGAACGCTGTTACCTGCCGCCAGCGCGGCGGCGATTTGGCCGGTGAAAATGGCCAGCGGGAAGTTCCACGGACTGATACAGACCACCGGCCCTAACGGGCGATGCGTTTCGTTATCGAAATCGTCACGCACTTGACCGGCATAATAATGGAGGAAGTCTACCGCTTCGCGCACTTCGGCAATGGCGTTGCTGAACGTTTTCCCCGCTTCGCGCACCAACAGGCCAATCAACTGCTGCATTTGGTCTTCCATCAATACCGCCGCCCGCTGCAAAATGGCGGCGCGTTCTTGCGGCGGCGTCGCAAACCAAACCGGCGCCTGATTGACCGCGTTTTGCAATGCCTGTTCAACCTCGCTTTCTGTCGCTTCGCGTCCCCAGCCGACAATATCTTTCGGTTCCGCCGGGTTGATAACCGGCGTCATCTCACCGTCGGCCACCGGTTGTTCCAGCACAGGTTTGGCCTGCCATTTCTGCATGGCGTTGCTTAACAGGGCAGAAGAAAGCGAGGCGAGGCGATGTTCATTCGCTAAATCAAGTCCGGCGGAGTTTATCCGACCTTCGCCGTACAGATCGCGCGGCAGCGGAATTTTCGGATGCGGTATGCCAGCCTGACCTTCCTGCTGCGCCAGTTTTTCCACGGCCTCGACCGGGTCGGCCACCAGTTCATCGAGCGGTAGGGTGGCATCGGCGATGCGGTTGACAAAAGAGGTGTTGGCGCCGTTTTCCAGCAGGCGTCGTACCAGATAGGCCAGCAGGGTTTCGTGCGTTCCCACCGGCGCGTAAATACGGCAGGGACGGTTAAGTTTTCCGTCCGCCACTTTACCGGTGACCTGTTCATACAGCGGTTCGCCCATGCCGTGTAGGCACTGGAATTCGTACTGACCCGGATAGTAATTTTGCCCGGCCAGATGATAAATCGCCGCCAGTGTGTGTGCGTTATGGGTCGCGAACTGCGGGTAGATCAGATTAGGGACGGCGAGCAGTTTTTTCGCGCAGGCCAGATAAGAGACATCGGTATACACTTTGCGGGTATAAACCGGATAGCCCTCCAGCCCTTCCATTTGCGCGCGTTTGATCTCGCTATCCCAGTAGGCGCCTTTCACCAGACGAATCATCAGCCGACGGCGGCTACGGGAGGCCAGATCGACTAAATAATCAATGACCAGCGGGCAGCGTTTCTGGTAAGCCTGGATCACAAAGCCAATGCCGTTCCAGCCCGCCAGTTCGGGTTCGAAGCAGAGTTTTTCCAGCAGATCGAGCGAGATCTCCAGACGATCCGCCTCTTCGGCGTCGATATTGAGACCGATATCATACTGGCGCGCCAGCAGCGTCAGTGATTTCAGGCGCGGATAAAGCTCCTCCATTACCCGATCGTATTGCGCGCGACTATAGCGTGGATGCAGGGCGGACAGCTTAATCGAGATGCCTGGCCCTTCGTAAATACCGCGACCGTTAGACGCTTTGCCGATGGCATGAATCGCTTGCTGGTAAGAGACCATATAGGCCTGCGCATCGGCGGCGGTTAACGCGGCTTCGCCCAGCATATCGTAAGAATAGCGGAACCCTTTCTCTTCCAGTTTTCGGGCATTCGCCAGCGCCTGAGCAATGGTTTCGCCAGTCACGAACTGCTCGCCCATTAAACGCATCGCCATGTCGACGCCTTTGCGGATTAACGGCTCGCCGCTCTTGCCGATAATGCGGTTCAGCGAGCGTGAAAGATTGGCTTCGTTATGCGTTGAGACCAGTCGGCCGGTAAAGAGCAGCCCCCAGGTGGCGGCGTTTACAAACAGCGACGGGCTACGGCCAATATGCGACTGCCAGTTGCCATTACTGATTTTGTCGCGAATTAACGCATCGCGCGTAGCTTTGTCGGGAATACGCAGCAGCGCTTCCGCCAGACACATCAGCGCTACGCCTTCTTGCGAAGAGAGGGAAAACTCCTGCAACAGGCCTTGCACCATACCCGCGCGACCGCTGGCGGATTTTTGATTGCGCAATTTCTCCGCCAGTTGATACGCCAGTTTATGCGCCTGCTCAGCGACAGGCGGCGACAGGCGCGCCTGTTCCATTAGCATTGACACCGCATCGGTTTCCGGGCGGCGCCAGGCGGCGGTGATGGCGGCGCGAGAGACGGATTGGGGAAGAATCTGTTCGGCAAACTCCAGAAAGGGCTGATGCGGCTCATCCTGCGGCGCGACCGGCTCCTCGCTTTCATTTGCCGCGCCGGCAAACAGCGCAGGTAGCTCCGGTAGCGTATCGCTATTTTCCAGCTTGTCCAGATAGCTAAAGATTGCCTGTTTTATTAACCAGTGCGGCGTGCGATCGATACGCGACGCGGCCATTTTGATCCGTTCGCGCGTGGCGTCGTCCAGCTTAACCCCCATCGTGGTGGTTCCCATACCCTCTACTCCTGTTATTCGCTCTATCTGCTAACCAATAGTTAGCGGAAAATATCCACTATGTTGCAACTTTGTGCAACCGCGTTAAATGTGACCTGCGTTGCAAGCTTAAAAATGAATAAATTGTTAAAAAAAGAAAGAGAGAGTCTGACGGGGAAAACCATCTGGATTTATTTTCTCTGCGGTAGTTAACACTTTTAAAAGGTGCAACCGCAAAAAATGTGAGAGAGTGCAACCTGGAGAAAAATAGTATCCCTCTGCAATCAAATTTGATGTAAATGGTGTGTTAAATCGATTGTGAATAACCACCGCTTCCGGCAGGATACGGTCGCCCTGGTAAACATAACACCCTTGCCACGTTCCGGTAGGGTACAAAACGGCACGCTACGGTAGTGCCAATAAATAAATTTGGAGAACCTTGATGGCTATTAGCACACCGATGTTGGTGACATTCTGTGTCTATATTTTTGGCATGATATTGATTGGGTTTATCGCCTGGCGCTCAACCAAAAACTTTGATGACTATATTCTTGGCGGTCGCAGCCTGGGGCCGTTTGTTACGGCTTTATCAGCCGGCGCGTCGGATATGAGCGGCTGGCTGTTAATGGGGCTGCCTGGCGCTATCTTTCTGTCGGGGATCTCTGAAAGCTGGATCGCCATTGGCCTGACGTTAGGCGCATGGATTAACTGGAAGCTGGTGGCCGGGCGCCTGCGCGTGCATACCGAATTTAACAATAACGCGCTCACGTTGCCGGACTATTTTACCGGTCGGTTTGAGGATAAGAGCCGAGTCCTGCGTATTATTTCCGCGCTGGTCATTCTGCTGTTTTTCACTATCTATTGCGCGTCAGGTATTGTCGCTGGAGCACGACTGTTCGAAAGCACCTTCGGTATGAGCTATGAAACCGCACTGTGGGCGGGGGCCGCGGCAACCATTATTTATACCTTTATCGGCGGGTTTCTTGCCGTTAGCTGGACGGATACCGTTCAGGCCAGCCTGATGATTTTTGCGTTAATCCTGACGCCGGTGATGGTTATTGTCGGCGTAGGCGGTTTTAGCGAGTCGCTGGAGGTGATCAAGCAAAAGAGCATCGAGAATGTCGACATGCTCAAGGGGCTGAATTTTGTCGCCATTATTTCCCTGATGGGCTGGGGACTGGGTTACTTCGGTCAGCCGCATATCCTGGCGCGCTTTATGGCGGCGGACTCCCATCACAGCATTGTTCATGCGCGTCGTATCAGTATGACCTGGATGATTCTGTGTCTGGCGGGCGCGGTGGCGGTGGGCTTCTTTGGCATTGCGTACTTTAACAATAACCCCGCGCTGGCCGGGGCGGTGAACCAAAACTCAGAGCGCGTATTTATTGAACTGGCGCAGATCCTGTTTAACCCGTGGATTGCCGGTGTTCTGCTGTCTGCTATCCTGGCGGCGGTGATGTCGACGTTGAGCTGTCAGTTGCTGGTATGCTCCAGCGCGATTACGGAAGATTTATATAAGGCTTTTCTGCGTAAAAGCGCCAGCCAGCAAGAGCTGGTATGGGTAGGGCGAGTGATGGTGCTGGTGGTAGCGCTGATCGCCATTGCGCTGGCGGCGAATCCCGATAACCGTGTGCTGGGGCTGGTGAGCTACGCCTGGGCTGGATTCGGCGCGGCATTTGGACCTGTTGTCCTGTTTTCTGTGATGTGGTCGCGTATGACACGTAACGGCGCGCTGGCGGGAATGATTATTGGCGCGGTGACGGTTATCGTCTGGAAACAATATGGCTGGCTGGATCTGTATGAGATCATCCCTGGCTTCATTTTCGGCAGCCTGGGGATCGTAATCTTTAGCCTGCTTGGCAAAGCGCCGACAGCAGCGATGCAGGAACGCTTTGCAAAAGCGGACGCGCATTATCATTCCGCGCCGCCGTCGAAGCTACAGGCGGAATAACCGACATGTCCGATAGCATTATTGCCATCGGACATATTTTACCAGGCGGCGTTATACGCCTGCCTGGTCCTCTGATAAGTCCCGGACCGATTGACTGAAGATGTTCAGGTAAATGAGGACGCTCTCTCAAACTATTTTTAGCCCTTGAGCGCCGTTAACGCGGGCGTAATACATCTCAAGTAATCACTAACTAGCCATATATGAAATCGCCTGTTAATGGTACCAATAGCCTTGACGCAATAGAGTAATGACAAAAATTAAAACGAGTCAGCGTTACTGGCGTAAGTATGCCGCACAAAATTTTGCATAAATAATGCCGTTTTAGCGATGGGAGAGAGGACACGTTAATTACTCCATTTTAACCTTTTATATGTTTAATATTCAATGGGTTATGGATGTTTTCAGCATTAATACCCGCAGTAGCTAATGATTATCTTTTTTAGTCTCCTGCCGATGAAATAATCGTGTAATCTTTCTGTAAGAGACTGACAATGACGCAATAATTTTTGGTTAATGCTTGGTGAATATATTGTTGCATTATTGATGTTTTGTGTTGTACTTAGTAGTAATAGCGGTAGTTCCCCGGCAGTGATGGTCACTCACTATGGAGATCGCGAATGGTAATGTCCGCACCAGGACACATTGTTTACAGTAGTTACAACACCCTGTACGGACATTCTCTCTCCGGTGGTGGTCTTGTCATCTTAAAAGCTCTCATCATTTCCCTTACTGACCATACCCATGACGTCATATGTGGTGCGCGTAGCCGTGTGTGGCGTCGTTTCAAAAAGCAAGCTAAGGCTTACAAGGAAGCCAACCCTCAGATGTGTGTGCGCATAATCGCGTTCAAGAGAACGCGGGTGATGTATACCTACAACTCAAGGTGCTATCCATGGGAAGACAAAAAGCAGTGATCAAAGCTCGTCGTGAAGCAAAGCGTGTGTTGAGACGAGATTCGCGTAGTCATAAGCAACGTGAAGAAGAATCGGTCACGTCACTGGTGCAGATGGGCGGAGTAGAAGCCATTGGCATGGCGCGCGATAGTCGCGATACCTCTCCTGTTAAGGCACGAAATGAAGCACAGGCGCATTATCTGAACGCTATCGACAGTAAACAGCTTATTTTTGCGACCGGCGAAGCCGGCTGCGGGAAAACATGGATCAGTGCGGCAAAGGCGGCAGAAGCATTGATTCATAAGGACGTCGAGAGGATCATTGTCACGCGTCCGGTATTGCAAGCTGATGAAGATCTTGGTTTTTTGCCCGGTGATATCGCTGAAAAATTCGCGCCTTATTTTCGGCCCGTCTACGATGTCCTGCTTAAACGGTTGGGCGCGTCCTTTATGCAATATTGTTTGCGCCCGGAAATCGGTAAGGTAGAAATTGCCCCGTTCGCCTATATGCGTGGGCGTACTTTTGAAAATGCGGTCGTGATCCTCGATGAGGCGCAAAATGTTACTGCGGCGCAAATGAAAATGTTTTTGACGCGATTAGGCGAAAATGTCACGGTCATTGTCAATGGCGATATTACGCAATGCGACCTGCCGCGCGGCGTGCGTTCCGGGTTGAGCGATGCGTTGGAACGCTTTGAAGAAGATGAAATGGTGGGGATTGTGCATTTCAACAAAGACGACTGCGTGCGCTCGGCGCTTTGTCAGCGAACGCTTCACGCATACAGCTAATATAGCATTAACTTTCAGAGCCCGGGAGACCGGGCTTTGTTATTTATAAAGCGTCCAGCAGACTCATGGACAAAAAAGGAAAATGACGCCTGTACGTGAAGGGAATTATTTTGTCATGTCCAGGGCATTCATTGTCCGTAATTTGCTTTCTCGGGCCTGTTCCGGCGAGGACTGTACAAGAAGGGTATAGAGCAGGTCAAAGACGAAAAGCTGCGCGGCTTTCGTACCGATCGAGTCACCCTGCAACATTCCTTGCCGATTACCATTGATCAGGCAAAAATCGGCCTCTTCACATAATGGAGAACCCAGATTATGGGTAATGGCGACTGTGGTGGCGCCAGCCTGTCGGGCCAATCGGAGTGAATGCACTGTTTCTGGCGATGTGCCCGAGTGACTGACACCCATCGCGACATCGCCTGCTTTTAATAGCGTAGCCTGCATGTACATAAAATGGTTATTGCTTACCGCATCGCCCCGTAAACCAATACGCATTAGCTTGTGTTTCATATCCAGCGCCGTGATCCCCGATGAGCCCACACCAAAGATATAAACTGAGTGACAGTGACGTAGGGCGTCCACGACACCGAGAACTTGTTGCATATCAAGCAGATTTAGCGTTTCAGATAATACATTACTAATGGTGTTCTGCAATTTTAAACCAATGGCGTGGGCATCGTCGGATTCGCTAACTTCGGCATCCAGTAGAGGACTACTGTCATCAGACTCGGTAGTGGCAAGTTCAATGGCCAGGTCCATTTTAAAATCCTGAAAACCTTTATAGCCCAGGGTGCGACAAAAGCGAATAACCGTGGCTTCTCCGGCCTGTGTGTCGCGCGACAAATCGGCAATAGATGACTGTGTCACCTGTCTGGGGAAGGCTAAAATATATTGCGCAATACGCTGGGAGGCACGTGTCAGGCTTTTTTGCATAGCACCCAGAGTGTCAAGGATTTTTCCGGGTTTAAGACGTGGGGGTTGAGGCTCCATATAGTTCCTGCTCTTGAGGGCTGATTGCGGCACAAAGCCTGCAATATCGAACAGAGCAGAGCCTATCAAGTCTGCGGCATGAAAAAAAGCGCGATGTAAGTAAAGGAGGGGGAATATTTACATCGCGTTGCCAACTTATGACAGAACATCACTGGAGAGTAATCTGTTTGCTCTTACGGTGTTTATAGCGCGCCATCTGTCGGATGGTTTATATCTGGCCCGGTATTGTCGCCCCGGGCGTTGGCGTCACCGTGTGCTGTGTCGGTATAGCGTGGTATCATGAAATCATAATGTCACCTTTGGTTCAGGTTTTTCATCCAGCGTCAATGGCGGTGCCGGGGCAAATAACGGGGCGAAAATAACGCCGCTGATCACCACGCTTAGCGAGCCAATGACCCCATAAAAGAAGAAGTTAAGGTCAGTGGCATAGCGTGCGCCCAGCACGGTAATGACGCTGATAATAATTCCTAAAACCGCACTCCCGGCATTTGCTCGTTTAAAGAAAATGCCCAGCATGAACAGACCGGTCATTGGCCCTCCCATCAGACCTATCAGACTATTAAATGCATCCCAGATTTCTGATTCATCGGCCATGACCAGCCATACCGAGGCCGCGCTACTTATCAGGCCCGCGACCAGAATAACTAACTTAGCTATTTTCATACGGTTTTCTGGCGTTCTTTTTTTATGACTCAAACGCTGATAGATATCGGAATTAAAACAACTGGAAATGCTGTTTAAGCTGCTGGAGATACTGGACTGCGCAGCAGCGAAAATAGCGGCGATTATCAACCCTGCAATGCCGACTGGCATTTCGGTGACCACGAATAAGGGTAAAATGCCGCCAGTGTTGAATCCCGCCGGTAATAATTGTGGATGTTGCTGATAGTAGACAAACAATGCCGAGCCGATAGCAAAAAAGAAAACAGGGATCACAGCAACCAGTTTGGCATTTGTAAGTAATGTTTTCTTCGTTTCCTCTATGGAGTCAGTCACGATATAGCGTTGGACCACATCCTGACTGGCAGTAAATTGCTGAATATTGGCAAACAGAAAACCAATCATCAATACAGGTACTGTGCTTTCCGTCCAGCTCCAGTGGAACTGCGTAGCCGGAAAGAATTTATCCGCCTGCTGCGTCACCGTAAAAATTTCACCAATGCCGCCCTGGACTTTGAGACATATCACTATAAAAATCAGTATCGCGCTGCCAGAAAGTAAGAGGCCTTGAATAACATCAGTCCATATTACTCCTTCAATTCCACCCATCCAGGTATAAATGATACACATCACGCTAATCAACAGTACCAAAATCACCGGGTCTATAGCGATGAAGGGGCGCAAGGCCAGCACGGTGAGGAAAGTGATAATGGCGATACGTCCGATATGAAACAACATAAATGACATGCTGGCGAATAGACGGCAGCGCACATCGAACCGTGCTTCGAGATATTCATAGGCTGATGTGACTTTCAATTTCCGAAAAAACGGAATATAGAAATAAAAAACCAGCGGTAAAATTGCGATAGCCAGATACTGACCAATGATAAACGTCCAGTCGGAAGTAAACGCTTTGGCAGGAATTGACATAAATGTAATTGAGCTTAACGTAGTAGCAAATACACTGACCCCAGCCGCCCAACCAGGAACCCGGCCACCACCGCGAAAATAATCGTCTGCTGTTTTTTGCCGTCTGGAAAAATAGACACCGACTAACATCATGGCCAGGAGGTAGCCAAATAATACAAGATAATTAACGATGCCGAAAGAATGTGTAATCATAGTTCTTTCCTGCTTATGGTTTTGAGTAGAGTTGCGGTCATCGTCTGTGTATTTTTATCTTCCCATCATTCAGACGATACGATATTCAGATCAAGTAATAGTTTTTGTTAATCTCAATGACGCTAATCATGAGATGTAAAAGGCAGAGCATTTATGCTCCTGATGCCAAGACGTATGTCCTGCCGGATACCTGAAATAGCAGCTATCCGATATTGTGTTCAAACAGGCTTCAGGCCTGGGGATCGTATTTGCCGATAGCATTATTAACGTCGGATTATTCTCTGAGACATAAATATCAATAGTAAGCGTGTTCATTTTCTTTTCCTGTTCAGCGTTTTACTGCGTGACTGAACCACTGACAGATATGCTCGATACGGGTGATAGCGGAACCAACGGTAACTGCCCAGGCACCATGCTCAATAGCATTGGCCGCCAGTGCAGGCGTGTTATAGCGCCCCTCGGCAATAACACGACAACCTGCATGGCTCAGTTGTGTCACCATTGCCAAATCTGGCTCAACCGGCGTGATGGGGCCGGTATAGCCAGACAGTGTTGTACCAATGAATTCGATTCCTTTCTGATGGCAACTTATGCCTTCATTCACGGTTGAACAGTCTGCCATCGCCAGTAATCCATGCAGGCGAATACGTGTCAGTAAACTATCAATATCAACCGGGCGAGAGCGGAATGAGGCATCAAAAGCGATAATATCGGCACCTGCCTGCGCCAGGGCGTCAACATCCTGTAAATAGGGAGTGATACGGACTGGCGACCCTGTAAGGTCACGTTTAATTATCCCAATAATAGGAACAGAAAGATGGGGACGAACAGCCCGCAGATTCTCAATGCCTTCAATGCGCACAGCGACCGCACCCGCCGAAGCCGCTGACTGTGCCATTGCAGCCACAATTTCAGGTTTATCCATAGGGCTGCCTGGTACCGGTTGGCATGAGACAATCAGCCCACCGTTTTCGTGTACACTTTGTTCCAGCCTGGCTAATAGTGACATCCAGTTCCGCCTTATATATTTTGAAGTTTTGCTCCGTTTTATGTTATGTTGTGGAGTGTTGCTGCATCAAGCAAAAAGATAGAAAAATGTGAACACAGTCATAAGGTATGTTTGTTATTCAATTACTGCGCCAGCGGATTTGAGGCTATAACCTGAAGCTACAAGACAAATACAATTCACTCTGATGGCAGCATGCTGTATTTTATTAACTGCTTCCGGCATAAAGATAAAATGCTCAGAAGGAGCTTATACGCCACGGGATAGCCAGTATGAAATGCATCACATAATTCTTGTTGTATTTATTCGAATGCTATCACTAATGAGTTTGACCATAACAGGTCACCCATAATCACTTCTAACATCACCATGGTGTGCTTTTACCTCGCACATGATAACCCCATGTAATTATTTTTAGCGCTTGGTCACATTTTGTCATTATCATTGTTGAAATTGTGCACCATAAGATCACTAATGATGAAGCTTTACTCCAATTGTATTTCTTCGCATGGGGATGCAGATGAAAAATTTTAAGAAAATGATGACGCTAATGGCGCTATGTTTATCCGTCGCTATCACCACATCAGGATATGCAACGACGCTTCCTGATATACCAGAACCACTGAAAAATGGTACTGGCGCTATTGATAATAATGGCGTGATTTATGTCGGCTTAGGTACCGCAGGGACATCCTGGTATAAAATTGATCTTAAAAAGCAACATAAAGACTGGGAGCGTATAAAGTCGTTTCCTGGTGGAGCTCGTGAGCAATCCGTGTCGGTATTTTTAAATGATGAGCTTTATGTTTTTGGTGGCGTAGGGAAAAAAAACAGTGAATCACCGTTGCAGGTTTATAGCGATGTGTACAAATACTCACCGGTGAAAAATACATGGCAAAAAGTTGACACTATATCTCCAGTTGGATTAACAGGGCATACGGGAGTAAAATTAAACGAAACGATGGTACTTATTACCGGAGGGGTTAATGAGCATATCTTTGATAAGTATTTTATTGATATAGCGGCTGCGGATGAAAGTGAAAAAAATAAAGTCATCTATAATTATTTTAATAAACCGGCCAAAGATTATTTTTTTAATAAAATCGTATTTATCTACAATGCTAAAGAGAACACATGGAAGAATGCCGGTGAGCTGCCAGGCGCGGGGACGGCAGGATCGTCATCGGTAATGGAAAATAATTTCCTGATGCTGATTAATGGTGAGCTCAAACCGGGTTTACGTACCGATGTGATTTACCGCGCCATGTGGGATAACGATAAGCTAACATGGTTGAAGAACAGCCAGTTACCGCCATCGCCTGGAGAACAACAGCAAGAAGGGTTGGCCGGAGTATTTTCGGGCTATAGTCACGGTGTCCTGCTTGTCGGTGGTGGCGCGAATTTTCCGGGAGCAAAACAAAATTATACCAATGGAAAGTTTTATTCCCACGAAGGAATAAATAAAAAATGGCGAGATGAAGTCTATGGTTTGGTTAATGGCCATTGGCAATATATGGGTAAAATGAAACAACCTCTCGGCTATGGTGTATCAGTAAGTTATGGTGATGAAGTTTTCCTTATTGGTGGTGAAAATGCTAAAGGGAAACCTGTTTCGTCTGTAACCTCCTTTACCATGCGTGATGGTAATTTATTAATAAAATAATTTTTTAAATACAAAAATAAAGTTAATTGATGAGCGGAGTATTTTATGAAAATCAACAAATATCTTCTGGGTATGGTTTCGTTTATAGCATTTTCATCATATCTACAAGCGGCAACCCTTGATTATCGGCATGAATATGCTGATAGAACCAGAATTAATAAAGACCGTATTGCTATAATTGAAAAGCTTCCTAACGGCATTGGTTTTTATGTCGATGCCAGCGTTAAATCGGGAGGAGTAGATGGTGAGCAGGATAAGCATTTAAGCGATCTCGTCGCAAACGCTATAGAACTGGGCGTAAGTTATAATTATAAAGTTACGGACAATTTTGTTTTGCAGCCTGGATTTATATTTGAAAGCGGTCCAGACACTTCAATTTATAAGCCTTATTTAAGGGGGCAATATAATTTTGATTCTGGTGTTTATATGGCTGGTCGTTACCGTTATGACTATGCAAGGAAGACAGCTAACTATAGTGATGATGAGAAAACGAATAGATTTGATACTTATATAGGTTATGTTTTTGATGAGTTGAAATTAGAATATAACTTTACCTGGATGGATAGCGATCAAATTAAATTTGATAACAAAAAAACAAACTATGAACATAATGTGGCTTTAGCCTGGAAACTGAATAAGTCATTTACACCATACGTTGAGGTCGGAAATGTAGCGGTGAGAAATAATACCGATGAGAGACAGACCCGTTATCGCGTTGGATTACAATACCACTTTTGAGAAAGGTTAAAGAGTTACTGTACTAATCTTTGCTTAGTATTCATGTCGATAATCTTATAGCCCGTGGCTACGTTACAGAACGTTAGACTTTGTCTTGAGTATTCACGTCCTTAACGTAGCTACGAATAAGGATGATAAACAATGAATATACGTCTTACATAGCTACGATCTCAGGCGGTTGTCGGAAAGTGCCGGTTGATTGTGTCTTATTCGGCAATTGATATGACTTAAAAATTAATTCCGTAAGCATTTCAGACGGTAACAGCAAATAAGGGTTTTATTGTGATAGCAAAATTCTTCCCGTGGTATAGCGAGATAACTCGTCCACAAAAAAATGCTTTATTTTCAGCATGGCTGGGTTACGTTTTTGACGGCTTCGACTTTATGCTGATTTTCTACATTATGTATCTGATCAAGGCTGACTTAGGATTGACAGATATGGAGGGCGCATTCCTTGCCACAGCGGCCTTTATTGGGCGACCATTTGGCGGGGCGCTATTTGGTCTGCTGGCAGACAAATTTGGCCGTAAGCCGTTGATGATGTGGTCGATAGTTGCCTATTCTGTAGGTACAGGGTTAAGTGGCCTGGCTTCCGGTGTAATTATGCTGACGCTTAGTCGCTTCATTGTCGGTATGGGGATGGCGGGGGAGTATGCTTGCGCTTCTACTTATGCCGTGGAAAGTTGGCCAAAGCATTTAAAATCTAAAGCGAGCGCATTTCTGGTTTCAGGTTTCGGTATTGGTAACATCATAGCAGCCTATTTTATGCCATCATTTGCCGAAGCGTATGGTTGGCGTGCTGCTTTTTTTGTCGGTTTGCTACCCGTTCTTTTAGTAATCTACATCCGGGCCAGGGCTCCTGAATCTAAAGAGTGGGAAGAAGCCAAACTCAGTGGTCCCGGAAAGCATTCACAAAGTGCCTGGTCAGTTTTCTCTTTGTCAATGAAAGGGCTATTTAATCGAGCTCAATTTCCACTGACATTATGTGTATTTATTGTTCTGTTCTCTATTTTCGGCGCAAACTGGCCGATCTTTGGTCTACTGCCTACATATTTGGCGGGAGAGGGCTTTGATACGGGCGTGGTCTCTAATTTAATGACGGCGGCGGCATTCGGCACTGTATTGGGAAATATCGTTTGGGGTCTGTGCGCAGATAGAATTGGTTTGAAGAAAACGTTCAGTATTGGTCTTCTCATGTCCTTTTTATTCATTTTCCCGTTATTCAGAATTCCGCAAGATAATTATTTACTGCTGGGCGCATGTTTATTCGGTTTAATGGCGACTAACGTAGGTGTTGGCGGGTTGGTTCCCAAATTTCTCTACGACTACTTTCCTCTTGAGGTTCGTGGTTTGGGTACCGGGCTGATTTATAATCTTGCTGCGACATCAGGCACATTCAATTCAATGGCGGCGACCTGGCTTGGAATAACAATGGGGCTAGGCGCTGCGCTAACGTTCATTGTTGCTTTCTGGACCGCAACAATTCTACTCATTATTGGCCTATCCATTCCGGATAGACTAAAAGCACGTCGTGAAAGTTTTCAATCAACAAAAGAATTTTAATAGAGGATAAATGATGACGAAATACGGTGTTGTAGGTACAGGTTATTTTGGCGCTGAACTGGCGCGATTTATGTCTAAGGTTGAAGGGGCGAAAATCACTGCGATTTACGATCCGGTAAATGCGGCTCCGATAGCGAAAGAGTTGAACTGTGCCGCCACTGCAACGATGGAGGCGCTTTGTACCCATCCTGATGTGGATTGCGTAATTATTGCTTCACCAAATTATTTACATAAAGAGCCAGTCATTGCGGCGGCTAAAGCGGGTAAACACGTGTTTTGTGAAAAACCTATCGCCTTAAATTACCAGGATTGTAAGGATATGGTTGATGCCTGCAAAGAAGCTGGTGTTACCTTTATGGCGGGTCACGTTATGAACTTTTTTCACGGGGTTCGCCACGCTAAAGCGCTCATCAAAGCTGGTGAAATTGGTGAAGTTACACAAGTTCACACTAAACGTAATGGTTTTGAAGACGTGCAGGATGAGATCTCATGGAAGAAGATTCGCGCAAAGTCAGGTGGGCATCTGTACCATCACATTCACGAGCTAGATTGTACACTGTTCATCATGGATGAAACCCCATCCCTGGTTTCAATGGCGGCGGGGAATGTTGCGCACAAAGGTGAAAAATTTGGTGATGAAGATGATGTTGTCCTAATCACCCTTGAGTTTGAAAGCGGTCGTTTCGCGACACTTCAGTGGGGATCATCGTTCCACTACCCTGAGCACTATGTATTAATTGAGGGCACGACAGGTGCAATTCTCATTGATATGCAAAACACGGCGGGTTATCTAATAAAAGCGGGCAAAAAAACACACTTTCTTGTGCATGAAAGCCAGGCGGAGGATGATGATCGTCGCAACGGTAACATATCCAGCGAGATGGATGGCGCAATCGCTTATGGTAAACCCGGTAAACGTACGCCGATGTGGCTCTCATCAATTATGAAACTGGAGATGCAGTACTTGCATGATGTGATAAACGGTCTGGAGCCAGGCGAGGAGTTTGCTAAATTGCTAACGGGAGAAGCGGCGACAAATGCCATTGCTACCGCTGATGCTGCGACGCTTTCCTCAAACGAGGGGCGCAAAGTAAAACTCACTGAAATTCTTGGCTAAAATTGAAAGCCGGATGGTGGTGTTATTACCCGGTGGCGCTGCGCTTATGTAGACTGGATAAGGCGCCTGTGAACTGTGCCGCCATCCGGCAATGGACGGGTCATAGATACAAAAAAAGCCCGTTGTTCTGGTGTGAACTCCGACTGCCGGGCTTTGTTGTTTTTGGTTATAAGACCGCTTTTAATTCCGTGACCATCATTGTGGGTTCAAAAGGAACCAAATCGATTTTAGCTACGCCAGACAAGCGAAAAGGATCTTGCGCCAGACAGTTTTGCAGTACACCCGTGTCATCATAGTTTGCAAGTATTACGCCTCCTGTGCGCGGAATTTGTCGCCCGGAAGCCAGAAAAAGGTCATCGGCATAACCTTTTTTAGCCATTCCACATGTGCAGGGAGTTGCGCATCAATTTCATGCAATGGTTTTACGTAGGTTAAGACAACCACACAAAGCACACTCATTTTATTGTCCATAAATATAAAGGGGATATTACGCTAGCACACTATGCAGAGACGCGAAAAATTTTAGGGTCTGGAATTATGGAAACGATCTTCATTAGTGGGCCGTTCTTCTATGCGCCAGGAGACGCCGCCAGTAATCTTGATGAGCTTTATGCGAGGTTGGCTGAATTGCAATATGCGAAAAAAGCCGAGCTTGATGACAAACCTGTTGTGCGGTTACACATTATCCGACGTGGCAAAGTTGAGTGAGGCGAAACCGAAACCCAACATTGCGGTATTGGGTATGAATGTTGGGTTACGCGCTGTTCCACCCAACCTCCGGGCGCGAGGGTTTTGTCAGTTGGAAAAGCGAAGCGCATTTCGGCATCAAGGTTTGTCAGTCGTCTGATACCTTCGTACAGGCTCTTTTTTGAAGATGCCGGTGAGGGGGCTGCCATATTTACGTTCATTATCATTCGCGTTAATCATAATTATTTCTTTATATACAATATGTTGCCATTATTCTTTGTTCGCTGGTGTATTGCTATCTTTTCGTAAAATCGTCATTTTATGCTGTACAGGATGCATGACAAAAGAGTGGGGATTATGCCAAAGAAAGCCAGAGGCAGGTTCTGGTTTGCTTCCAGTCGTAGCAGTTCCTTCTGGGGCCATTTTTACTGTAAAACCGTGGCCAGTGTTACTTGACCACTACATTTTGCGAAGTTATTTAGGTAATTAAATTCTTCCGCAGGACGTTCACAGCATGAGCATTTGCCCTGCACCTTTTCATATTCGGCCATATACGGCGTAATAATATCGGTTAAGTATTTGTAAAGAAGATCTCCGGGTGTGTTTTTATACTATTTTTCTGGACTGCCGATTGGGAATTTATAATCAAGTTTTTATGCATAATAAAATTATTTTCCATACTAAGTGTTTTTATTCAATCCTGTAATTATTAGATTTACTTTATTGTAAAGGTGAATTACTTTTTAATTTGAGTTTAAAGTAATTGTTTTAGATGCCTTTTGACGATTTTATAAGCAAGGAGATATATGGATAGTATGAATTATTTATTTGTAACTAATTTTACGTTCAAAGCATATACCTCGGTTGCAAATTTCATAACCGAGGCATTCTCCGGTAACCATGCTGACGTATACATGAAAAGCAGTAGTAGTGACCGTATCTAACCAGTCCAGTTTGGTTAAATCAATATCACCTGTATAAATAACAAAGCAAGGATTACCCTTTATCATTTGTTTTTTAACAACAACGCTACTCTCATCCCAGCCAAGTTTTTTCCGAGTGCTATAGTCTTTTGCGATATCAATAGCAACTTGTGGTGTAATCATTTAGCGATTCCATAATACACATTGCACAATATAATATACTAGAAACTGTAATGAGACCTAACTTTATCTTGTAGTCGGTTTTTTATCCCATTATATTTTTAAAATATAAATAATCGTAAATCTTAGAAATCTAATGTATTGAATAACACATCTTATTTTCTTAAGAGCTATCTATTTGAATGCTTGTTAATTAGTTCATCCTAATCAATCTTGGGTATTTGATTGGGTATAAATCAGAAGGATGGTTGCACTGGATAAGGACTGGTTTTATTTTCTAACAAAAATATGGATTCATTAGTATAAGAATGCCCTGTTTCTACATCTTTGGCGACTGGGCAGATCGCATAATGCAGGTTTAACAAATTTCAAACGAACTACTATTCTGCGCTGATGCAATTTAGGTAGTAACCTTAACTCCATACAATATTGACTTGCCTGTCACCCTAATTATTAGCCAGTATGGTCTCAAACTCTATAGTTCTTTTTAGTGTCATATCATTTTTACAAGAATACATTGATGTATCATATGCTTGTGATTCCTCATCGATTATGAATGAAAAAACGGTACAATTTGTATCTCTGAAGTTAATCCATGCTCTCTGTGATAATTTTATTTTTTCAACAAACTCCGCGCCTGAATTTGGCTGGGAATGATATTTCTTGCGAATGGTGGACAAAAGTGTTCTGTAGGTTTCATTAAGTTTTGCATCGCTATCTTCGAATGTCTTTTTTGAGCAAAGAAATACTGCTTCAGAATATTGAATACTGAGACAAGGGTCATCCGCCAGTAATGCAAATGGAATAAAATAAATCAATAATAACGACACTCTCATTTAATGTCTCTCCAGATAATCAGTGCGATGTAGATTCATATCGTGATAGTAATCAGTGATGCCTGCATGTTTTAAACCACAACTTTCCAGTACTTTTAGTGCATCATCTGATATGACCAACCGTAGGTCATCAGCTATACCAAAATCATCTTTCCCAACTATACCTGTAATTTTTGCCCAATATATCTCTGGTAATTTAATATTTGGATAAAGTTCTTCAAATATATCTGATTTTGATGTTATTACACTATCAAAAAATATCCCCGAAAGGTTTAAATTTTCAATAAGTACTTTTGCTTTTGCCGTAATTACAAAACAAGGGAATGTTTCCATTATGCAATCACCCAACCAACCGTCAAAACTGTGTTCTAAGGTGAACACAATTGGAGGATGCACACTGATATCAAGAGTAGTGGCTTCGCCAAAACCGCCTGCAACTTCTGGTTCAATATACTTAAACATGTTTTTCTCCTCTATTCTGTCGGCGAGTTAAACTGACTACCATATTTTTTATCAATTTTCGCTGCCTTATCTAATAGTTTTTGCTTTGTTGCATTGGAGGGACGATAAAAATCATTCTATTCTTTTCGTATTTTACTCAAATGTAGAATAATATTTACAGTAAAGAATTTTTTCACCTAAAAGGCCTAATATGTGTTTCCCCCAGCCACTGGTATCGATGTCATTATTTATATGCTCATAGACTATATCAACTTCTGTGAAGGGATATTTTGCTTCTGAAATTGTCTTATAGCAACCAGTAGCATAGAGTTTATTGGTTCCTGCGATTAGCTCAGGTTTAATACTGACCGGTTTTACATCTAGCGGGAGTACTATCTTGCAATATAATTTTGTTACTTCTGAGGATGTATAACGGCATCGCTAAAAATGTTCTTTCTGGTATTCAAAACTATATGACACTGACCCTGGGAAGGATGGTTCATTATTGTTTTCTTTCATTATAATAAATTCCTCTGGATTATCTACATTTCATTTTTTAACATAAAATACATCACAACTAGAAAACCTAAATTAAAAGCCAATTTATATCCTTTAGATACCAGATTCTCTCCTTCAATAATTTTTTAAGAAATGAGTTTTTGATATTTTCTTGGTTATGTTTCTGATGGAACGATGCTCTCTTATTGATGCTAGCATCAATAAGAGAGAATACAAAAAAATACAAAAACAGATAACAGCCGATAAGAAAGCATATAGTTGACAATCGAGTGTATTGTAAATTATCATTTAACATAGTATTGATGCTGGAAAGTAGTAAAAAAGCTATAACCCCAAATAACATCCTGATTGTTTTGTTATATTGGCTCATTTTAACCTCAGGCATTCGTTATTCATTTTATATTAGAAGTTTTTCTAATATTCGAACATTATAAATTTAATAGCCATGTAGGAATAAAATATAGCAATAAGAATCTCTAAAGAGAAACTTATCGTATATTTATGTTTCATAAATAAGAGTATTGGCTGTTTATTAATGTTTTTATTATTGTATTTAATGTGGAAGTAGTGTATCCCCCCAATCCCAATGTCTACTAATGAAAATGCATTATAATAAAAGAATATATATCCTGATAATGCTACAAGGAACTTAATAAATATAATGCCATGTATATTATTTATATTCCTGATCAATAAAAAACAAATTAGCGAGGACTTTACGATGCCAAAAAAATCTAAATAAATTATTATTATACACCTTGATAATCTTGCCTGACAGTTTCATAAGATACCATTATCCACCAGTGTTAACATTTGTTTTCCCGGTCAATATAGCCCCCGATGTTGAACCCGTCAACTCTGGTAATACTGGCCAAGGGGTTTCAACAAAGGGGCTTGGTTATATATATCCCTCCAGGTCAATTCCAATACCCGGTGCTTTATTTCACCACACCCGCGATATTTTACTCATTGTTTAATGTCATTCTCATTACCTAAACGCCACAGTATCTATATTTGATTTATTTCACTGCAGGAAAAACTGAGCGCGTACCATTTACCTGATCATCCATATCGATATCTGACTCCATTTTATGCGTTTTCTTGTTTACGAATACGCTAAATATTCTGGGCGCAGTTTGAGGATCGCCCGAACAACTTCCACCATGTTTCTCCACAATATCAACAACATCTATACTGGGCTCACTATCCGGAATGTATACATAATCAACACATTGTGGTTCACGAACAAGTTTTTGTTTCTCAACTATATTTTTTACCTGCTGAGCAACAGGGGATAATTTTTCTGAATGCACATTGCTGGTTACAAGTATACACATCAGAGCAAAACCATAAATTATTTTTTTATTATGCCGCATACTAATTATTTGTCGACCTCACTGATTAAATAACTACGCAGAATAGTAGATCACTTTGAGGGAATTCAGCCCGGATTGTGCGATCTGATCAATCGCCAAAACAACCAAAATCACCAACCAGACGGCTTTGTTGAATAAATAAGATTTGAGATAAGCATCCTCGTAGTCGGTTGCTGCTGTCAGGCTATACGCATGCTTTCTGATATGCCGGTATTCCCTATAATATCAATTCTCTATCTTAACTTAGATAAATTTAATATTATAAGAAATGATTCGTTTTAAAGAAATATTATATGTTAATTCCTAAATTTTTTCGATGAAAAACATCAGGGGAAATAAATTTAATAAGATTGATATTTTCACTTGAATCCATGAAAATCACGATAACTAAAAAATCATGAAAAAACGTTAAAACTCTTCTTTCTGGCAACCCGTTTTGATTATCTTTTAACTCTTTTCCCAGCTTTTCTCTTAAGAATTGTAGATGGTCATTGAAATTTAATTTATATGGTAAGTCATCCTTGTTTTTTTGATAGACCACAAGTTCAGAAAAAACAAACTTCCCATCAGACTTGATGGGAAGCAAACTCTCAGACTCATAAGTGGATCTGATTCTAAAACCAAGAGAAACACTACCATCTGGAATATCAAAATATTCTATTCCACCTTTATCTTGAGGACGATTTCTTATTCCATTAGTTATCAAATATAAATCAAATTGTGGATGAATAGTTGTAAACCTTAGAAAGCTAATGCATTCAGTAATATTCATATTATTTCCTTAAATATTTTATGATATGCTTATTTTGGTTAAGTTGCTCATTAATATATTTATACCAATCAACCTTAGATAATTACGCTACGGATTTTTTATACGTCTCACTACATTCTAGGCCAGTTTACCAGCCCCGGCAGCATCTCCAGCTATTGGTATTGCAGCAAAAAGAGAAAAACCAGCCTCAACATAACTCCCTCGGCACAAGCTTATTCCTGCATTCAGCAGGTCAGGAAAAATGCCAGGCCCTGGAACAAGGCCAGCCACATCAAGTTCCGTCTGTAATCCATCTAACCAGCCATCACCTTCATTTTTTTCTGCCGGTGTTTCCTGTTTTACTGGTGGAGTTGCTTCTTCTGCGCTTTTTCCGATGCAGGGAACTATATCCAACAAATCTAAAAGATTCTCAAGAAAATAGTTGGGTTATTTATCATGTATTATATCATTCCTGTCTAAGTCTGTTATCTTTACATAGCCAGCCTCAGGTCAATATTCATCTATTTCAAGCCATTTCCAGAATTGATAAATCCCTCCTTTAGAAGCCTATAATATTAGGGGAAGATAACTCTCTCAGAATCATCAAATGTATTTGACAGTCCACTTTACTCAAATTTTCAATTTTTATTTCTCCGCCAAAAATGTATGCAGGTTCCAAACTAAACATTTCATTATCAGCTAATACGCCTAGTTGTTTAACTGCCCGGTCAAAAATGTAATTATCATTACAATCAAATAAATCAAACTCTTCAACACTTGAAAATGCAAGAAAAGATTCAATTTCACTATTTAATTCATCTGTTGTTTTTACCATAAAACCATTTTCGAAAAAAATTATTTGATTAAATAAAGGCTGAATCGTAATATTTCTTCCGGTAGACTCACCAAAAACATATAATTCGCCAAAGGCACTCCTGGCTATGACATGGTATGCGTCCATTTCTTTAAATGGAGTATCTTCTAGCCATATATCCAGTACATATTCATACTCATCAGGATTGACAAGACTAAACAATCCATTTTTATACGTTCCCCATCCCTCTGTTTTCCAGTAAGAAAGAAGTTTATCCGGAAGAATTCCTTTCCATTTTGTCATACTTTTCTCTGGAACAGCGCTATAAGATGTAGCTTCTCCAAATTTCTCAATGAAGTAACTAAACTCTTGATCTCGCATAATATTTCCCCCTGGATTCTAAGCCCTTTGCCCCGGCATAATACCAGTTTAACATTCATCTTTTCTCAAACATGGCCTGATTTAATGCTATCATTAGGTGCTTCATCTGGTGTTTTTAGTCTTTCATTCTGATTCCAGCTTGCACCTGTTGAACTGTTGATACCACTAGAGGGGAAGCCGACGACAGCGGTTGCCGTCGGCGTTAATCCGTCCACATCCAGCGTAAAACGCAGGCCATTTTGTGACATAACCTTATCTTGGATTCATTGGCGAAAAAGGAATCACGGCCCGTTCGTGGCAGTGGGGAGGGCAGGCGTTTCAGACACACTACCGCCGAAGTTTCCGGCATCCGCCATCTCCCATATATGAAACGTAACAGACGTAACTCATTGCTGGAACGGGTTTTTTGTCTCCGTTTCCGGACAAAAACAGCATCCTGCCATTAAGGCGGAATGCTGTGGATTTAACGGATTGGAGGTGATTTACACACGCTTACCGAATACGTAGTCAATAACGCTCAAGCTTGGGTCTTCCCGGATATAGCCTTTGAGACGGATGTAGAAAGCCATACCGCTATGACGCTATGGAGGCTGGTGTCGACGCTGGACACTGCCATTCTCAGTCTTATTGGTGAAAACAATATTTCCGAAGACCAGGAACGCTACATTTCGCGGGATGGAAGCGGCTGATACTAAAAAACCACAGGCCTGGAAGACGAGAACCGACGACTCAAACAGATTTTGCTGACTTCAATCTGGAATGTTGGGCGCTAAAAAATGTAACTCATAGATACCCATAGATGTTGAATGATGGTAGTACCTGAAGAAACGGGAAAATCATTATCAGCGGATGGTAATAAAAGACGGTGAGTACATGGAATGAGTGAGAAGGAGAGCTAAAATCAGTCGTGTCCAGCGAAAAAGGGGCATTGCTTCCGAGGTGATCATGGGCAGGGTAGGGTATGTGAAAGCAGGTTATCGATGGCTCAGATGGCACACTTTTTTGGTGCCGATCCAGACCATGCCAGAACCTATTTGTGCTGAACGGCGAAATTGCCTGCTGGAGATTTTAAAAAGTTAAGTCGAGAAAAATACCGAAAAAGCGTGGCATTCAGATGCAAAAAAAGTCCGTTTATACGAGCTTCTTTATGCAGCATTTTATGCAGGACAAAACTAATATTACATTGTAAGTGATTGATTTTGTATCGAATATGGCGGTGAGGGGGGATTGACTCGCTGCGCTCGCCCTTCGGGCAGTCTCCTCGCAAGCTCGTCGTCTGTTCAACTGGCTGCGCCGCTACTCAGCCCATCCCTGGGCCTCGCCCCTTCGGGGCCAGAGCAAGCTCTGTTCAAAAACGCTCCCGGCGTTTTTGTGTCGAACCCCGGTCGGTGGTTCTCATCCCCCCTTGGTTTGGGGGATACATATAAGCAAAAAGCCCGTACTTCTGTACAGGCTCTCAACTTAAATATGGCGGTGAGGGGGGGATTCGAACCCCCGATACGTTGCCGTATACACACTTTCCAGGCGTGCTCCTTCAGCCACTCGGACACCTCACCAAATTGCCGCTCCAGCATTACTGGAACGGGCGCTAATGTAGGGAAATATCCTTTCTACGTCAATCAACTTTTTTAAAAAAAAGCGCGTTTATACAAACTTCCACCAATCTGTGGCTTTAATAAGCGAAAACTGCTTTTTTTGCCCGCGCCGGGAAATTTGCTATGCTGCACATCCCGTTGAAAACGCTGATAACAGGCGCAATCACATTCCGCACCATACTGCTCAGGAGATAACATGGAGATAATTTTTTATCACCCGACATTTAACGCCGCCTGGTGGGTAAATGCGCTGGAGAAGGCTCTCCCACATGCGCGCGTTCGTGAATGGAAGGTCGGTGATAACAACCCCGCAGACTATGCGCTTGTATGGCAGCCCCCGGTTGAAATGCTGGCCGGAAGACGCTTAAAAGCCGTCTTTGCTCTGGGCGCGGGGGTGGATGCAATTCTGAGTAAATTAAATGCGCATCCGGAAATGCTGGACGCCTCCATTCCTCTATTCCGTCTGGAAGATACCGGAATGGGCCTGCAAATGCAGGAGTATGCCGTCAGCCAGGTATTACACTGGTTCCGTCGTTTCGATGATTATCAGGCGCTGAAAAATCAGGCGCTATGGAAACCGTTGCCGGAATATACCCGCGAAGAGTTTAGCGTCGGTATCATGGGCGCAGGGGTACTGGGCGCAAAAGTGGCAGAAAGTCTACAGGCGTGGGGGTTCCCGTTACGTTGCTGGAGTCGTAGCCGCAAATCCTGGCCTGGCGTGGAAAGTTATGTAGGGCGTGAAGAGCTGCGCGCTTTCCTGAACCAGACGCGGGTGCTGATTAATCTGCTGCCGAATACGGCCCAAACGGTAGGAATTATTAATAGCGAATTGTTGGATCAATTGCCGGATGGCGCTTACGTGTTGAATCTCGCGCGCGGCGTGCATGTTCAGGAGGCGGATCTGCTGGCTGCGCTTGATAGCGGTAAGCTAAAAGGCGCGATGTTGGATGTCTTTAGCCAGGAACCGTTACCGCAGGAAAGCCCATTATGGCGCCATCCGCGAGTCGCCATGACGCCGCACATTGCGGCAGTCACCCGTCCGGCGGAAGCCATCGATTATATTAGCCGCACCATTACCCAACTGGAGAAGGGAGAGCCGGTGACGGGGCAGGTGGATCGGGCGAGAGGATATTGACATCAACCCGGCGCGGGCCGGGTTTCGCTAAAAAACGCTGGCGATACCTGCTATCCTTGTCGGAAATGACTACAGGAGAGAGCAATGTATCCCGTTGACCTGCATATGCATACCGTCGCCAGCACTCATGCCTACAGTACTCTGAGCGATTATATCGCGGAAGCCAAACGCAAAGGCATTAAACTTTTTGCGATTACCGATCATGGTCCGGACATGGAAGATGCGCCGCATCACTGGCATTTTATTAACATGCGCATCTGGCCGCGTCTGGTTGACGGCGTGGGGATACTGCGTGGCATTGAGGCGAATATCAAGAACATTAACGGTGAAATTGATTGTTCCGGAAAGATGTTCGACTCGCTGGATCTGATTATCGCAGGCTTCCATGAGCCCGTTTTTGCGCCGCATGATAAAGAAACCAATACCCAGGCGATGATCGCGACCATCGCCAGCGGCAAGGTGCATATAATTAGTCACCCCGGAAATCCAAAGTATCCAGTGGAGGTTAACGCCATCGCGCAGGCGGCGGCGAAACACCATGTAGCGCTGGAAATCAACAACTCTTCTTTTCTGCATTCGCGTAAAGGAAGCGAAGATAATTGCCGCGCGGTCGCTGCCGCCGTACGCGATGCGGGAGGCTGGGTAGCGTTAGGATCTGATTCCCATACGGCCTTTACGCTTGGCGATTTCACCGAATGCCGGAAAATTCTGGATGCGGTGAATTTTCCGGAAGATCGAATCCTGAACGTCTCGCCGCAGCGCTTACTGGCCTTCCTCGAATCACGCGGTATGGCGCCTGTACCGGAATTTGCCGAACTATAATCGTTATTTACGGGAAGATATCAATGAATGAGTTTTCAATCCTGTGCCGTGTGCTGGGATCGTTGTTTTACCGCCAACCGCAAGATCCTTTACTGGTTCCGCTGTTTACGTTAATCCGTGAAGGTAAACTGGCGGCAAACTGGCCGCTGGAGCAGGATGACATGCTGGCGCGTTTACAGAAAAGCTGCGATATCACGCAGATTTCCACTGATTACAATGCGTTATTTGTTGGGGAAGAGTGCGCGGTAGCGCCATACCGCAGTGCGTGGGTCGAAGGCGCGGAAGAGTCTGAGGTGCGCGCTTTTTTAACGTCGCGAGGGATGCCGCTGGCCGATACGCCTGCCGATCACATTGGCACTTTATTACTCGCGGCCTCCTGGCTGGAAGATCAGTCTGCCGAAGATGAAAGTGAAGCGCTGGAAACCTTATTTGCCGATTATCTGCTTCCCTGGTGCAATACCTTCCTCGGTAAAGTTGAAGCCCATGCCGTTACGCCATTCTGGCGCACTCTGGCGCCGCTAACGCGTGATGCGATAGGGGCCATGTGGGATGAACTTCAGGAAGAAGATGAAGAATAATGTGATGTAAATCACTCTGAACTGCAACTGGTTTTACATCATTGCATAAAATGTGTGCGTGATCTCATTAATGTGCCGCTTTTCTGTTATGATGCGCGCCATGAACATACTTCTTTCTATTGCTATCACGACGGGCATCCTTTCTGGAATATGGGGATGGGTGGCCGTCTCCCTGGGGTTACTAAGCTGGGCCGGTTTTTTAGGCTGTACGGCTTATTTCGCCTGTCCGCAGGGCGGCTTTAAGGGATTGTTGATTTCCGCCTGTACGCTGTCAAGCGGTATGGTATGGGCGCTGGTCATTATTCACGGTAGCGCGTTGGCGCCGCATCTGGAAATTGTCAGTTACGTGTTGACGGGGATCGTGGCATTCCTGATGTGTATTCAGGCAAAGCAGCTATTGCTTTCTTTTGTTCCGGGAACATTTATTGGCGCCTGCGCGACATTTGCAGGGCAGGGTGACTGGCGGTTGGTATTACCGTCGCTGGCGCTGGGGCTAATCTTTGGCTATGCCATGAAAAATAGTGGGCTATGGCTGGCATCACGCCGCGAGCAACATTCAGCGAATACGGCGGTCACAAAATAAAAAAGCGTGGGGTTCTTCCCCACGCTTTGTCGTATTCATCAGGATTCTGGCGGTACTGACAGCTCACGGTATTTCACCAGAATATCATTTTGCCTGTCCGCTTTATTCTGCAAATCCCACAGGCCGCGATCGATACCATCATTAATGAGGAAGATAACGCCGGTTTCAATGGCTGACATCAGACACAGCATCACCGGTTCGTTCGAGGTATAGCCGATTTCGCCTTCCAGTAAGCGCTGGTAATCAATAAAACGGAACACGCCTGCCTGTACTTCATAGGAAAGGATCGTTTTACTGGTGTTCACCGAAGAAAGGATCTCGCCCGTACTGACGTTAACCACGCGCAGGTTGACAGCAATCTGATCCAGCTGATACTGCGTATCGGCGCCAATACCGAAATATCTTGCGCCGACCCCGCCGGATTTGACGTTACTTTCATAACCAATAATAGAACCTTCCACCATAATATTTGCCGCCGTCAGCGACTGAAGCGGGATACGGTTATTCATCGCCACGGTGCCGTTTTCCTGGGCTGCGCGAATAATTTTCCGTTCATTCAAAAGATTCTGTAAGCCTTGTCGTTCCAGCGGGATAAACCAGCGCGAATCTTTCAGCGCAGTGACCAACATAGCGGTGGCGCTCTGCGGCACAGCCGTAGAAAAGTTACTTGCCGGGTAAGGTTTAAATTGGCCCGTTTCATCCTGAATGTTATATACCGAAACAAAGATCTTACCGGTGGGAGCAGGTAAGTGCGTCAAATCTTTGTAACTTTGTGCGCGGGGCATTAATGTCGGTTTCGCAGCTTGTTTCGGCGGGGCAGTTAAGCATCCGCTCAACAATAAAACGGCAACCAAAATAAGTAAGCGCGGCATGATTTATATCCTTTAGTGACTGTAGCTTAAAAATCGGTTGACTGAGTTTGTAAACCTGACACTTCGATGGTCGAGGTTCTTCCCGTTTTTCTGTCCGTGACGTTGAGCTGGAGCTGTCCGTCGCGATTAGCGATATCGATAATAAAATCGTTGGTCACCATACGTCCTGGTTTCCCGGTATTAATATTGGTCAACAAGCCGCCCAGAATTTGCGATTGAATAGCCTGTGTAAAGTTATCCAACGCTGAGGGGGTTTCGATACCAAAATCGTTATCATAAGCGGGGTCTTTATATGAATTTTGCGCCTGGGCGCTATTCAATAAAAAGGAACCGTTATTGGGGTTTCCACCAAAGTTAGGATTACGGAACTGGAACGTCATATTTCCAGCCCAGGTTAATGGCGAAAAAAGCATGAGTAGCACTACTGCATGTTTAACACGCATGACAGCCTCCGGATAAAAATCATGTTTTAGAATTCATCACGCGCTAAATCACTCGTACTTAATAGCGTTTGATCTATTTGTCGGCGATTTAATGCTTCCTCTGTTTGCGCTAATGCGAAGACGACGGTTTTCTCGAAGTCTCTTTTCATTGGAAATAAAAAGGTCTGGAAAATAACGTCCTGATTTACCGTTATGGTGATCCAGCTTCCCCAACGCGCACTGGGTCTTTCATTAATGGTCAGATTGCCGGTGTATTCGCTTTCCCATTTGTCGCTGAATGCACGATAGAATTCATGTCCTATCGAAGAGACGGTATGGTCGGTTAACAATCCGGGAACCTCGACTTCAACTTCATTGGCATGCAGGTTTCCGGTAGCGAACAGTAACTCTGCTGCTACAATCCAGGTCAGATAGCGTTTCATGGCCTTACCGCCTGAGATTATCGTTTGCCCATGAAACTGCCTGGGTGCGATTTTTGACAGCTATCTTTTTGAAAAGATTATAAAGATGTGTCTTAACCGTATTCTCGCTGATAAATAGCGACCTGGCGATTTCATTATTAGAGGCACCAATACGTAACTTATTGAGGATCTCTTTTTCGCGATGAGTGAGTAATGCGGACTCGGTGCTGTTGTAGCGGTAATTTCCTGAGTGTGTAATCAGGTAACTGGCTAATTTTTGTGAAAAATAGCATTCGCCCCGCAGAATACCCTGTAATCCGCTGACCACGTGTTCCTGGTCTTCAGTGGCGTAAAACACGCCGTTAATATGAGGCCAGTTTTCAATTTCACGGTAGGGATAATCATCAGGGGTATTTAACAATAATGTTTTTATATTATTGTTTTTGCGGCTTAAATTATCCTGCCAATAGTGGATAAGCTTCTTATCCGCTTCCATCATATCCATTAAAACAATGCAACCGGCTGAGATATCTTCCAGAGAACGTTGAATATTATGCAGTTTTCCGGTTATGGCCAGCGATTGCTTTAAATGTTGCAATAATGCCGTAGCTTGCAGAGATGGCTTTGTGATCAACAATAGTGTGTGACTATGACTACTATGGACTTCATTAAACATGATGAAACTCCACTTTTTTTAATCGCACATCTGACAGCTGCCCCCATAAAATAAAGGCACCAGAAGTACTGACAGATGTTGCACTGCTGTGGGTTGAAATAGCCCATTATCCAGAAAGAGAAAAATATTTACGAAAATACTTTTAACTGTTTTCAATCTAGCCATTACAAATCTTAAAGCAAGTGTTAAACTTGTAACAATATGTAAAAATATATATTAAAATGTTGTTTTTGGGTTTTTTTGAAGTTTAGATTTGATAGTAAAGTTGTACATTTCGCTGTTATTGCATAGATTTAAAAAATCATACAAATTATAATAATTCATTGATTTTTAATCATTTTAATTATTATATGTTATGTTTTGATTTTATTTTTTCTTAAAATTTGAGACGTGGCATTAACCTGGACAGCACAAAGACAAAAAAAACGAAGTGTGTCACGTCTTGTGCGTATTGCCCCCCATAGGAAGCATAAGAACATCCCCATGGCGGCATAACACACACCAACACTTCATTTTTTGGGTTCGCGATACACTATCTTCTATGGCCAAAAATCAATTATAAAAAATCACATGGCTATCGTTTTATTAGCACTTTGGTATGAGCTTAAATAACAAAATACCACGCGTGGGTGAGTTATTAAAAATGTTTCCACGGACATACTCTTCATCGTAACGACGCGTTAACAAAAAACGCATGTCGCTAACAAGGTAATAGATAATTTTCGCTATGTACGACCAGGTCCAGGGTGACAGCATGAAAAACAAATTGTTATTTATGATGTTGACAATACTGGGTGCGCCTGGGATTGCAACCGCGACAAATTATGATCTGGCTCGTTCAGAGTATAATTTTGCGGTAAATGAATTAAGCAAGTCTTCATTTAATCAGGCGGCCATTATTGGTCAAGTCGGCACGGATAATAGTGCCAGAGTACGCCAGGAAGGATCAAAACTATTGTCCGTTATTTCACAAGAAGGAGGAAATAATCGGGCGAAAGTCGACCAGGCAGGGAATTATAACTTTGCGTATATTGAGCAAACGGGCAATGCCAACGATGCCAGTATATCGCAAAGCGCTTACGGTAATAGTGCGGCTATTATCCAGAAAGGTTCTGGAAATAAGGCCAATATTACCCAGTACGGTACGCAGAAAACAGCAGTTGTAGTGCAGAAACAGTCGCATATGGCTATTCGCGTCACCCAACGCTAATACCGTTACGACTTTTAAATCAATCCGATGGGGGTTTTACCATGAAACTTTTAAAAGTGGCAGCATTCGCAGCAATCGTAGTTTCTGGCAGTGCTCTGGCTGGCGTCGTTCCACAATGGGGCGGCGGCGGTAATCATAACGGCGGCGGCAATAGTTCCGGCCCGGACTCAACGTTGAGCATTTATCAGTACGGTTCCGCTAACGCTGCGCTTGCTCTGCAAAGCGATGCCCGTAAATCTGAAACGACCATTACCCAGAGCGGTTATGGTAACGGCGCCGATGTAGGCCAGGGTGCGGATAACAGTACTATTGAACTGACTCAGAATGGTTTTAGAAATAATGCCACCATCGACCAGTGGAACGCTAAAAACTCCGATATTACTGTCGGCCAATACGGCGGTAATAACGCCGCGCTGGTTAATCAGACCGCATCTGATTCCAGCGTAATGGTGCGTCAGGTTGGTTTTGGCAACAACGCCACGGCTAACCAGTATTAATTTAGCGTCTGCGCTAATAAAAAAACAGGGCATAAGCCCTGTTTTTTTTGTCTATGGAAAACCCCCAGCTAGGCTGGGGGTTCCGGAAAGCTTTCAGCTTTAAGCCAGTTATTAAAA
>NZ_JBGDOX010000006.1:0-111304 GCF_046558195.1 Salmonella sp. 5800
TTGCATGTGTTAGGCCTGCCGCCAGCGTTCAATCTGAGCCATGATCAAACTCTTCAATTTAAAAGTTTGATGCTCAATGAATTAAACTTCGTAATGAATTACGTGTTCACTCTTGAGACTTGGTATTCATTTTTCGTCTTGCGACGTCAAGAATCCGTATCTTCGAGTGCCCACACAGATTGTCTGATAAATTGTTAAAGAGCAGTGCAACGCGGCTTTCGCTCACCGTTGCGAGGTGGCGTATATTACGCTTTCCTCTTTTTGAGTCAAGCCTTTATTTTCGCTTTCCTCACAGACTTCTTAACGAAGCCTTTCTGACCCGGCGGCCTGTATGCCGTTGTTCCGTGTCAGTGGTGGCGCATTATAGGGAGTTATTAGAGCCTGACAAGACCTAAATGCAAAAAAAAGCTCAACCGTTCACTTTTCAAACAACACTTGAACCAAAAGTCTATTTTCGCCTGGTTTTTAAACAAAAACGAGCCCGTCAGGGCCCGTTTTATTCAAATTTGTGACTTACTGCACTGCCACAATACGATCATCATTGGCTTCAAGGCGAATCACTTTGCCAGGAACCAGTTCACCAGACAGGATTTGCTGCGCCAGTGGGTTTTCGATCTGCTGTTGAATAGCACGTTTTAACGGACGCGCCCCGTAGACCGGATCGTAACCGTTGGCGCTCAACAGTTTCAGCGCCTCGTCGGAGATATGGATTTCATAACCACGTTCTTCCAGACGTTTGTACAGACGCTGCAGCTGGATCTGAGCAATAGAAGCGATGTGTTGCTCACCTAACGGATGGAATACCACAACTTCATCAATACGGTTGATAAATTCCGGACGGAAGTTTTGGCTAACCACACCCAGCACCATCTCTTTCATTCGACCGTAATCCAGTTCGCCAAAGCGCTCCTGAATGAGATCGGAACCGAGGTTAGAAGTCATAATGACCACCGTATTACGGAAGTCGACCGTTCTCCCCTGCCCGTCAGTCAGCCGACCGTCGTCCAGCACCTGCAACAGAATGTTGAATACATCCGGATGCGCTTTTTCTACTTCATCCAACAAGATGACGGAATAAGGACGACGGCGTACCGCTTCCGTCAAATAACCGCCTTCTTCATAGCCGACATATCCCGGAGGCGCCCCGACCAAACGAGACACGGAGTGTTTCTCCATAAACTCAGACATGTCGATACGCACCATCGCGTCGTCGCTGTCGAACATAAAGTTAGCCAGCGCTTTACACAGTTCGGTTTTACCGACCCCCGTCGGCCCAAGGAACAGGAAGGAACCAATCGGACGGTTCGGATCGGACAGCCCCGCGCGGCTACGACGTATGGCGTTCGATACTGCTTCAACGGCTTCATTCTGCCCGATCACACGGCTGTGTAACTCTTGTTCCATACGCAACAGTTTTTCACGTTCGCCTTCCAGCATTCTGGCAACCGGAATACCGGTCCAGCGCGCCAGCACTTCGGCAATTTCCGCATCCGTTACTTTGTTACGTAACAGACGCATGGTTTTACCTTCCGACTGGGTCGCGGCTTCCAACTGTTTTTCCAGCTCCGGAATTTTGCCGTACTGCAGTTCAGACATTCGCGCCAGGTCGCCAACGCGACGCGCCTGCTCGATGGCGATCTTCGCCTGCTCCAGCTCCGCTTTAATAGTTTGCGTACCAGAGAGCGACGCTTTTTCCGCTTTCCACTCTTCTTCCAGCTCAGAATACTGGCGCTCTTTGTCGTCCAGTTCTTCATTCAGCATATCGAGACGTTTTTTACTCGCCTCGTCAGACTCTTTCATCAACGCCTGCTGTTCCAGTTTGAGCTGAATAATGCGGCGGTCGAGTCTGTCCAGCTCCTCCGGCTTAGAGTCAATCTGCATACGAATGCTGGATGCCGCTTCATCGATGAGGTCGATAGCTTTATCCGGCAACTGACGGTCGGCGATATAGCGGTGAGATAATGTTGCCGCCGCCACAATCGCCGGGTCAGTGATCTGCACATGGTGGTGCAGCTCGTAACGTTCTTTCAGGCCACGCAGAATAGCAATGGTGTCTTCCACTGAAGGTTCTGCGACAAACACTTTTTGAAAACGACGTTCCAGCGCCGCGTCTTTTTCAATGTACTGGCGGTATTCATCCAGCGTGGTGGCACCCACACAGTGCAGTTCACCACGCGCCAGCGCCGGTTTCAGCATATTCCCGGCGTCCATTGCGCCATCGGCCTTACCTGCGCCAACCATGGTGTGCAGCTCGTCGATAAACAGGATGACGTTGCCTTCCTGTTTCGCCAGATCGTTCAGCACGCCTTTCAGACGCTCTTCAAATTCGCCGCGATATTTCGCCCCGGCCACCAGCGCGCCCATATCCAGCGCCAGTACGCGGCGACCTTTTAAGCCTTCAGGGACTTCACCGTTAATAATGCGCTGCGCCAGTCCTTCAACAATTGCCGTTTTACCGACCCCTGGCTCACCGATTAACACCGGGTTGTTTTTGGTACGACGTTGCAGTACCTGAATGGTACGGCGAATTTCTTCATCACGACCAATTACCGGGTCAAGCTTGCCTTGTTCAGCCCGCTCGGTCAGATCGACGGTATATTTTTTCAAGGCCTGACGTTGGTCTTCAGCCCCTTGATCGTTCACGCTTTCACCTCCGCGCATCTGTTCAATTGCCTGAGTGATATTGGCCGTGGTCGCACCGGCTGATTTCAGCAGATCGGTTAACGTGCCGCGAGACTCAAGCGCCGCCAGAACAAACAGCTCTGACGAAATAAAATTGTCCCCCCGTTTTTGCGCCAGCTTGTCGCAAAGGTTCAGTACGCGTACCAGTTCCGAAGAAGGCTGTACGTCGCCGCCGGTGCCTTCCACCTGCGGTAAACGGCTCAGCGCCTGATCGATAGCGGTGCGCAACTGGCCAGCATTAATGCCGGCGGAGGTTAATAAAGGACGTATCGATCCCCCTTCCTGGTTCAGCAAGGCGCTCATTAAATGAAGAGGTTCGATGAATTGGTTGTCGTGCCCCAGCGCGAGCGACTGGGCATCGGCAAGAGCAAGCTGGAATTTGTTAGTAAGACGATCCAGACGCATAACTCCTCCCATAACAGGTCAAAATTGCTACTGGAGATTAAATGAGGTCATCCCTCAATTATTCAAGGTGAATGACCTGAATTATGTGAAAAGAAAGTTACCCGTACCGGATCGTCTTGATTCTTTAGGTTATATCAGCCAAATAAAACTTGCCATACGACCTGTCGTCTTGTCGCGACGATAAGAGAAGAAAGTCTCACTTTCGCTAAAGGTGCAGCGATCCCCGCCATAGACATGTTCAACGCCGGTATTCGCCAGACGTTGGCGTGCAAGCTGATAAATATCCGCCAGAAATTTTTCCCCGTGCGGCAAAAATGCGCTATCGGCTTGCGCATCTTTTGCTAAAAATGCGTCACGCACTTCCGGCCCCACTTCAAACGCGGTCGGGCCGATCGCCGGACCTAACCAGGCGATGATATTTTCTGGTTTGTCAGCAAAGCAGGTGACAGTTTCCTCCAGTACGCCTTCACATAATCCGCGCCAGCCCGCATGAGCCGCCGCCACTTCTGTTCCCTCACGGTTACAGAATAGCACAGGCAGGCAGTCTGCCGTCATTACCGCGCAGACGGTTCCTGGCGTATTGCTGTAAGACGCATCCGCACGTTTGGAGGCATAAGGTTCTCCGGTAAGCCTCAACACATTTTTACCGTGAACCTGTTCAAGCCAGATAGGTTTCGAAGGCAGATTGCCCGCCGCAAACAGACGCTTGCGGTTCTCTTCAACATGCTCCGGGTTATCGCCGCAATGCGCGCCCAGATTCAGCGAGTCGTAAGGCGGTAAACTCACCCCGCCAATACGGGTAGAACTACAGGCTGCGACGCCTTTCGGCAGCGGCCACTGCGGGACAATCAGTGCATTCATAACCAGTCCACATCATCTTTATGATCTTCGAAATCGGCGCGCATCGCATCGATAAGGTCCACCATATCTTGTGGAATCGGCGCGTGCCACTCCATTTCGATACCCGATACAGGATGGTAGAGACGCAGCATCGTTGCATGAAGCGCCTGGCGGTCAAACTTACGCAGCGTGGAAATAAACTCTTCCGATGCGCCTTTCGGTGGACGTGGACGACCACCGTAGACCTGATCGCCCACTAACGGGTGCGTAATATGCGCCATATGCACGCGGATCTGGTGCGTACGCCCAGTCTCCAGACGCAACCTAAGACGCGTGTGCACACGGAAATGTTCCATAATGCGGTAGTGGGTCACCGCCGGTTTGCCCATGGGATGCACCGACATATGGGTACGTTTGGTCGGGTGACGACTGATGGGTTCATTCACCGTTCCTCCCGCCGTCATATGTCCGATCGCGACCGCTTCATATTCGCGGGTAATCTCGCGCAGCTGCAAAGACTCCACCAGGCGCGTTTGCGCCGGAACGGTTTTGGCCACCACCATCAGCCCCGTCGTGTCCTTATCCAGACGATGCACAATGCCCGCGCGCGGAACATCCGCAATCGGCGGATAATAATGTAGCAACGCGTTCAGTACCGTACCGTCCGGGTTACCCGCGCCAGGATGTACCACCAGATCGCGTGGTTTGTTGATAACCAGAATATCGTCATCTTCATAAACAATATCTAACGGGATATCCTGCGCTTCAAAACGAATCTCTTCGTCGATCTCCGCATCAATAGCCACCCGCTCGCCGCCTAACACTTTTTCTTTTGGCTTATCGCAAAGTTGACCATTGACCAACACGCGCTGATTCAAAATCCATTCTTTTATACGCGAACGTGAATAATCCGGGAACATTTCGGCCAAAGCCTGATCTAAGCGTTGACCGAGTTGGTTTTCGGAGACCGTTGCGGTGAGTTGTACTCGTTGTGCCATATACAGCTTCTTCGTTTAACGTTGGGTTTTACGGCTTTGCCGTTTAATATAGTGTGCTATTGTAGCTGGTCTTAACCGGGAGCAGGAACAGAGAATCTCCCGTAAAACATTTTGAGGAAAGTCAAAACGTCATGACGCGCATGAAATATCTGGTGGCAGCAGCCACGTTGAGCCTGTTTCTGGCGGGTTGCTCGGGTTCAAAGGAAGAGGTGCCCGATAATCCGCCGAATGAAATCTACGCGACTGCTCAGCAAAAGCTGCAGGACGGTAACTGGAAACAGGCAATAACGCAATTGGAAGCGTTAGATAATCGTTATCCATTCGGACCGTATTCTCAGCAGGTGCAGTTGGATCTTATCTACGCCTATTACAAAAACGCCGATTTGCCGCTAGCGCAGGCCGCCATCGATCGTTTTATGCGTCTTAATCCAACGCACCCTAATATTGACTATGTCATGTACATGCGCGGCCTGACGAACATGGCGCTGGATGATAGCGCGCTGCAGGGTTTCTTTGGCGTCGATCGCAGCGATCGCGATCCGCAACATGCGCGGGCGGCGTTCAATGACTTTTCGAAACTGGTACGCAGCTATCCTAATAGCCAGTACACCACCGACGCCACTAAGCGTCTGGTATTCCTGAAAGACCGTCTGGCGAAATATGAATATTCTGTCGCAGAGTACTATACCGCGCGCGGCGCATGGGTTGCGGTCGTAAACCGGGTAGAAGGTATGCTACGCAATTATCCTGATACGCAGGCCACGCGCGATGCGTTGCCGCTGATGGAAAACGCCTATCGTCAGATGCAGCTGAATGCGCAGGCTGACAAAGTCGCGAAAATTATTGCCGCTAACAGCAAAAACACCTGAAGCAATACCAACAAGCAAAACGGCAGCCTTCCGGCTGCCGTTTTTTTATTCGATATCTGATGCAACAGAAATGATTTCACTGCAACGCATCCAGTCAAATATGGCCTGCTTTCAGCCATTCCTCAAGTAAAAGATCGCTTCTTCCTGCGATGCCTCACAAAAAGTTCGCCTTGACAAAAAGTGACAAAATAATGTGATTTACATCACACATTTTGACATTAAGAACGGTATGCTGGAATCACCAAGACGGGAAAGACAAGAGGTAAAATTTATGACAATGAACATTACCAGTAAACAAATGGAAATTACTCCGGCAATCCGCCAACATGTCGCAGACCGTCTCGCCAAACTGGAAAAATGGCAAACTCACCTGATTAATCCTCATATCATTCTGTCTAAAGAGCCACAGGGCTTTATTGCTGACGCCACCATTAATACACCGAACGGACATCTGGTCGCCAGCGCAAAACACGAAGATATGTACACCGCTATTAATGAATTGATCAACAAGCTGGAACGGCAGCTCAATAAAGTGCAGCACAAAGGCGAAGCCCGTCGTGCCACCGCATCGGTGAAAGATGCCAGCTTCGTCGAAGCAGAAGAAGAGTAGTCCCTTACATTGAGTGTATCGCCAACGCGCCTTCGGGCGCGTTTTTTGTTGACAGGATTAAAACAGTACGGGTACTGTACTTACGTACACAAAGGAAACAGTTATGAAGCTAACCCGGTTTTTCTTCGCATTCTTTTTTATCTTCCCCTGACCGGGAGGCGTTTCGTCATGTGATAAAGAATGCGAAGACGAACAAGAAGGCCTCCCTCACCGGGAGGCCTTTTTTATTGATAACAAAAAAGGCAACACTATGACATCGGAAAACCCATTACTGGCGCTGCGAGATAAAATCAGCGCTTTAGACGAAGAGTTACTAGCCTTACTGGCAAAACGACGCGCGCTGGCGAGTGAAGTGGGACAAGCAAAACTACTGTCGCATCGTCCGGTTCGGGATATCGATCGTGAACGCGCGCTGCTGGACAGGCTCATCCATCTCGGTAAAGCCCACCATCTCGACGCACACTACATTACCCGTCTGTTCCAGCTTATCATTGAAGACTCCGTGCTTACTCAGCAGGCGCTGCTGCAACAACATCTGAATAATACTCACCCTCATTCGGCACGTATTGCGTTTCTTGGGCCGAAAGGCTCCTATTCTCATCTCGCGGCGCGCCAGTATGCTGCACGCCATTTTGAGCAATTTATTGAGAGCGGTTGCGCAAAATTCACCGATATTTTTCATCAGGTCGAAACCGGCCAGGCCGATTACGCCGTGGTTCCGATAGAGAACACCAGCTCCGGCGCTATCAACGATGTGTACGACTTATTGCAACACACCAGTCTGTCAATTGTCGGTGAGATGACCGTCACTATCGATCACTGCGTGCTGGTTTCCGGCACTACGGATCTGAATACCATCGAAACGGTGTACAGCCATCCGCAGCCGTTCCAGCAGTGCAGTAAGTTTTTGAGCCGCTATCCGCACTGGAAAATCAACTATACCGAGAGTACGTCGGCAGCGATGGAAAAAGTCGCGCAGGCGAACTCTCCGCGCGTCGCGGCGCTCGGCAGCGAGGCAGGCGGCATGTTGCACGGTTTACAGGTGCTGGAACGCATCGCCGCAAACCAGACGCAGAATATCACCCGCTTTCTGGTACTGGCGCGCAAAGCCATTAATGTTTCCGACCAAGTTCCGGCAAAAACCACTCTGTTAATAGCCACCGGGCAGCAAGCTGGCGCGCTGGTCGAAGCGCTGCTGGTGCTGCGTAACCACAATCTCATCATGACGAAACTGGAGTCGCGCCCCATTCACGGCAATCCGTGGGAAGAGATGTTTTATCTCGATATTCAGGCGAACCTGGAGTCGCAGGTAATGCAAAGCGCGCTAAAAGAGCTGGGCGAGATCACGCGCTCAATGAAAGTGCTTGGCTGCTATCCCAGCGAAAACGTCGTGCCGGTAGAACCTGCCTGACGTTCAATAAAACGGCTTTTCTTCATCCCTGCGACGGCTACCTGCAGGGTGAAGATGGCGCCGGAGAGCGGATAATCCGCCACTTCCTGAGCAGACATATTTTCTCTGGTTGTTGTAATAAACAGCGTTTTCATATCTGCGCCGCCAAAGCAAACCATCGTCGGACAACGTACCGGCAACCGGTACTCTTCCAGCTGCTCTCCTTGCGGTGAGAAACGCGCCACGCGCCAGCCGTCAAACATCGCGCTCCAGTAGCACCCTTCGCTATCCATCGCCGCGCCGTCGGGAAGTCCTTCTCCTTCGCCAAAATGGCGAAAAAGTTCACGCTTGCCCGGTTCGCCATGCTTATCAAGTAACGTGCGGTATATCACGCCATTCGGCGTATCGGAGGTATACATCCACTGGTTATTCGGGCTGAACGCCAGGCCGTTGTGTCCCTGGATATCGCACTGGATCACTTTTGCCGTCAGGTCATGATCGATCCGCATCAGCAACGCGCCATTATAGTCACCTGGCGCCCAGAACGTTCCGGCATAAAAACGTCCATCGCCATCAGTGCCGCCATCGTTGAAACGCGCCAGTTTCGTATTAGAGGGATTGTCGCAAACCTTACGCTGCAATAATCCACTTTTATCGGCCAGCCAGATAGCATGACGCATGGCCACAATAAATCCGCCCTGCTCACGCAAGGCAAAACAGCCTACCTCTTCCGGAAACGCCAGCACGCTATGCGTCCTGCTCGCCGGATGGTAACGATGGATCTCCTGTTCCAGGATATCGGTCCAATACAGCGCGCTTTCATCCTCGCTCCATGTGGGGCATTCTGGTAGATGTCCGACATAATCAAATAAAACGTGCGGCGTAGTCATAACGGTTCCTTAAATGAAAAAAGCCAGCAAAGCTGGCTTTTAGTATAGATGTCATCATTATGGTCGGCTGTCATTCGCCTGACGCAATAACACACGGCTTTCATTCTGGAAGCGTCTGGCATAATCGCCAAACCAGTGTTCAACTTTGCGAAAACTGTCGATAAAAGCCTGCTTATCACCCTGTTCCAGTAACCCGATCGCATCGCCAAAACGTTTATAGTAACGCTTGATAAGCGCCAGATTGCGCTCCGACGACATAATAATGTCCGCATACAGCTGCGGGTCCTGGGCGAACAGACGCCCGACCATCGCCAGCTCCAGTCGATAAATCGGCGATGATAGCGCCAGAAGCTGCTCAAGCTGGACGTTCTCTTCCGCCAGATGCAGCCCATAAGCGAAGGTAGCAAAGTGGCGCAACGCCTGGATAAAAGCCATGTTCTGATCGTGCTCGACAGCGCTAATTCGATGCAACCGCGCGCCCCACACCTGGATTTGCTCAAGGAACCACTGATACGCTTCCGGTTGACGCCCATCACACCAGACCACCACCTGCTTCGCCAGGCTCCCGCTGTCCGGACCAAACATCGGATGCAAGCCCAACACGGGGCCATCATGGGCCGCCAACATTGCCTGCAACGGACCGCTTTTCACCGATGCCAGATCGACCAGAATACAGTCGGACGGCAGGGGCGGCAGTTGCGCTATGACCTGTTCAGTAACATGAATCGGCACGCTGACGATCACCATTCCGGCATCGGCGACAATGTCCCTGGCGCGCGGCCAGTCCTGCTGTTCCAGAATACGGACCTGATAGCCCGACAGCGTGAGCATTTTTTCAAACAGACGCCCCATCTGTCCGCCGCCGCCCACAATGACGACCGGACGCAGAGAAGGACAAAGCGTTTTGAACCCCTTATCATTTTCGCTGGAGTAAGATTCACGCATTACCCGGCGCAGGACATCTTCAATGAGATCGGGCGGGACACCGATCGCTTCTGCTTCCGCCCGTCGTGAAGCCAGCATAGAGGCCTCACGCTCCGGCACGTAAATAGGCAGGCCAAAACGGCTTTTCACCTCGCCGACTTTGGCAACCAGTTCCAGGCGCTTAGCCAGTAAATTCAACAACGCTTTATCGACATCATCTATTTGATCGCGTAATGCGGTCAATTCAGCAACCATAACAACCTCTTATGCGACGCGCACCGCCAGCTGGCCGCTCAAATCTTTATGAATTTCACGTAACAGGGCATCGGTTATCTCCCAGCTAATACAAGCATCGGTGACGGAAACGCCATACTTCATTTCGCTGCGCGGCTGTTCGGAAGACTGATTACCCTCATGAATATTACTTTCAATCATTAAGCCAATGATTGAACGATTGCCATCTTTAATCTGCGCAACCACAGATTCGGCAACGGCTGGCTGGCGGCGATAATCTTTATTGGAGTTACCATGACTGCAATCTACCATCAGCGAAGGACGTAGTCCCGCCTGTTCCATCTCTTTTTCACACTGAGCGACATCTGCCGGGCTATAGTTTGGCGCTTTGCCGCCACGCAGAATTACATGGCCATGCGGATTTCCCTGGGTTTGCAATAACGCAACCTGACCGGCCTGGTTAATGCCAACAAAACGATGAGGTTGCGCAGCGGCGCGCATGGCGTTAATCGCTGTCGCCAGGCTGCCATCCGTGCCGTTTTTAAAGCCGACCGGCATAGAAAGACCAGACGCCATTTCGCGGTGGGTTTGCGATTCGGTTGTGCGCGCGCCTATCGCCGACCAGCTAAACAGATCGCCCAGGTATTGCGGGCTGTTCGGATCCAACGCTTCGGTCGCCAATGGCAACCCCATATTCACCAGTTCCACCAGTAGCTGACGCGCTATTTTCAACCCGGCTTCCACATCAAATGAGCCATCCATGTGAGGATCGTTAATCAGCCCTTTCCAGCCGACGGTAGTCCGCGGCTTTTCAAAATAGACGCGCATTACCAGATAGAGGCTATCGCTGACCTCTGCGGCAAGGGCTTTAAATCGGCGGGCATATTCCAGAGCGGTTTCAGGATCGTGAATAGAACAAGGACCGCATACCACCAACAGACGCGGATCGCGCCCGGCAATAATGTCAGAAATGATTCCCCGGGACTGCGCTATCTGCGCTTCCTGCGCCAGGCTCAACGGAAAGGCCGCTTTAAGCTGCTCCGGCGTCATTAATACCTGTTCATCGGTGATACGTACGTTATTCAGCGCGTCTTTTTGCATGATGGCGATCCTGTCTTTTCTTGTTTGCGATAGTTGATCCTCCACGAGGATGTTTAAACCATACCACAAAAAGTAAAGATTTCAATCCATATTACGTAAAATAAAATTTACACCATGCGCAATCATAGATTAAACCCCTTCATTTCGTATCAAAAACTTTACACAACAAGTGAATTATTTTATTCCCAGCCTCAGAAAAGCGGTAAAATGAGCGATGCTCGCTATTTTTTGATTATTTTTTCTCCGCACACATATTTTTACTTTCTGATACAGGGTGATTAATACCATTATCACAAGAATTTAATATCAGGGATGCCACTTAAATTATTCATATTATCAATAAGACATAATGACGATATGGCAAAATAATGTTATTTTGCTACAAACAATCACGGATGTATTTTAATGCTTTACGACTGAAGATGGTGGGGACTTGTTAATGCGTTTTTCTCACCGATTTATCCTTCTGTTATCGCTATTATTAGCAAGCTTGCCTCTGTATGCTCAACGCGTCACGGAAGAAGAGAAATCCGTACGCGCCATCGTCTCCGGTATTGTCAGTTATACACACTGGCCGGCGTTATCCGGGCCGCCAAGGCTATGCATATTTTCATCTGCGCGTTTTGTCAGGGTACTTAGCGAAGAGGCTGACTGGGCTTTCCCTTATCAACCGCTTGTCATCCGTACCACACAAGAAGCCCTGAGCGCCCGCTGTGATGGTTTTTACTTTGGCAATGAATCGCCAGCTTATCAGGTGGAGTTAACGCGTCATTATCCAGTTAATGCCTTGTTATTAATTGCCGAGCAAAATACCGAATGTATTATTGGCAGCGCATTTTGTCTGATCATTAACAATGATGAAGTCAAATTTTCCGTCAACCTGGACTCCCTCTCGCATAGCGGCGTGAGAGTAAATCCAGAAGTATTAATGCTTGCACGGAATCAAAAGCATGAATAAGGAATTTTCTCTGTCCAGGCCAACATTTAAACGCACACTACGGCGGATTAGTATAATCAGCGTGCTGCTTACGATGACATTGATCTGGCTATTAATTTGCGTTGCGTCTGTCCTTACGCTCAAACAGTATGCGCAAAAAAATCTCGATTTGACCGCCGCCACAATGGCCCACAGCCTTGAAGCGGCACTGGTATTTTCCGATAACGCGGCCGCAGCGGAAACGCTCGCCACACTGGGACGCCAGGGACAATTTTCAGCGGCGGAGGTCCGCGATAAAAATGGCCGTACTATCGCCTCATGGCGCTATGATGCGCGAGCCGCAGACGATAAGCTCATCGGCTTAATTAGCCACTGGCTTTTTCCATTGCCGGTATCGCAACCCGTCTGGCACAACGGCAGGGCTATCGGCGAAGTACGGCTTGTCGCCCGCGACAGCCTTATTGGTCATTTTATCTGGCTATCGCTGGCAGTGCTGACAGGATGTATTCTGCTGGCATCCGGCATTGCCCTGCTGCTCACGCGTTATTTACACAATGGCGTTGTGGATGCGCTGCAAAATATTACTGAAGTTGTACACGACGTTCGCACTAACCGAAATTTTTCACGCCGGGTACCTGATGAGCGTATTGCGGAATTTCACCTGTTTGCGCAGGATTTCAATAGCCTTCTGGATGAGATGGAAGAATGGCAGCTACGGCTTCAGGCTAAAAATGCCCAGTTACTACGTACCGCGCTGCACGATCCGCTGACGGGGCTTGCCAATCGCGCGGCATTTCGCAGCTGTATTAACGCGCTGATGAAGGACAATTCCGCTCGTAGCAGTTCGGCATTGTTATTTCTGGATGGCGATAACTTTAAATATATTAATGATACCTGGGGACATGCGGCAGGCGACCGCGTACTTATAGAGGTTGCCAAAAGATTAGCGGAATTCGGTGGTAGCCGTTATCAGACTTACCGACTCGGCGGCGATGAATTTGCGATGGTGCTTTACGATGTACATTCGGAATATGAAGTACAACGTATTTGCGCAGCGCTATCCCAGGCGTTTAATCGACCTTTTGAACTGCATAACGGCCAGCGGATAACGATGACCCTGAGTATTGGCTTTGCGCTGACATGGGAACATGCCACTGCCGAAAAACTACAAGAACTGGCCGATCGAAATATGTATCAGGCTAAACACCGGCGTGCGGAACGCTCGCTAAACTAAGGAACGGGCCTGGCCGTTTCTGACTCAGCGTTGAGACCACAGACCCAACCTAATCATGCAACCGTCTATGGCGTGGAGCAAACCCATAAAAAAGGGGCCAGCGTAATGCCAGCCCCTTCTTTTCTACAAGCTTTCGGATGTTGCGAAAGCGCGTTCTTAGTTCAGACGCTCTTTGATACGAGCCGCTTTACCAGTACGCTCACGCAGGTAGTACAGTTTAGCTTTACGAACAGCACCACGACGTTTAACAGCAATGCTGTCAACTACCGGAGAGTGAGTCTGGAAGACACGCTCAACGCCTTCGCCGTTGGAAATTTTACGAACAGTGAATGCAGAGTGCAGACCGCGGTTACGAATAGCGATAACCACGCCCTCGAATGCCTGCAGACGTTTCTTGGTACCTTCAACAACCCATACTTTCACTTCCACGGTATCGCCCGGACGGAAGGAAGGTACGTTCTGCTTCATCTGCTCTTGTTCAAGTTGCTTAATAATGTTGCTCATAATTTAATCTCTTATCCTGGGTAAACTGATATTCGGGGGCCTATGCCATCCCATCATGTTTATGCTGCTGTTGTGCGTGTTCTGTTTTGAACTCCGCCAGCAACCTTGCTTGCTCTTCAGTCAGAGCCAGGTTTTCCAGAAGTTCAGGTCTTCTAAGCCAGGTTCGGCCCAGCGACTGTTTCAAACGCCAGCGACGTATCTCAGCATGGTTTCCCGACAGCAATACTGGCGGTACTTCCATCCCCTCTAACACTTCAGGGCGCGTATAGTGCGGACAATCCAGCAACCCATCAGCAAACGAATCTTCGATTGCTGATGCCTCATGCCCCAGAACCCCCGGTATAAACCGGGCGACGGAGTCAATCAGCGTCATTGCCGGTAGTTCGCCACCGCTGAGAACGTAATCGCCAATTGACCATTCTTCGTCAATTTCGGTCTGAATTACGCGCTCATCTACGCCTTCGTAGCGACCACACACCAGAATAAGCTTCTGATTCGTGGCCAGCTCGCTAACGCCCGCTTGATCAAGCTTGCGTCCCTGAGGCGACAGATAAATCACTTTAGCGCCTTCACCTGCCGCGGCTTTTGCTGCGTGAATGGCGTCCCGCAAGGGTTGCACCATCATTAACATCCCTGGTCCGCCGCCGTAAGGACGATCGTCCACGGTACGGTGCCGGTCATGCGTGAAGTCGCGAGGACTCCAGCTTTGGATGTTCAGCAGGCCTTTTTTTACTGCCCGGCCAGTTACCCCGTAATCGGTAATTGCGCGGAACATTTCAGGAAACAGGCTAACTATGCCAATAAACACAAGCCAATCCCCATAACGCCATTTATTACCGTTTATTCGGTGGTTTAAAAACCAGGATCCCAGTCTACTTCGATAGTACGAGTAGCGAGATCGACTTTCTTGATAACCTGCCCATCGAGGAACGGTACTAGTCGTTCCTTGATACCAAATGCATCTTTCAGGTTCGCCTTAATGACGAGAACGTCATTCGACCCGGTTTCCATCATGTCGATAACTTTACCGAGATCGTAGCCTTCAGCGGTGACTACCTGGCAGCCCATCAGGTCTTTCCAGTAGTAGTCTCCCTCCTCAAGCGCAGGAAGTTGCGAGGAATCCACGACAATTTCGCAATTCGTCAGAAGATTCGCGGCATCTCGATCGTCAACGCCTTTCAGCTTGATGATCAGATCCTGATTGTGGTGCTTCCAGCTTTCCAGCTGTACCTGCTGCCACTGACCCGCCTTCTGGATAAACCAGGGCTGATAGTCAAAAATGCTTTCGGCGTCTTCAGTGGAGGAAAACACTCTGAGCCAACCACGGATACCGTATGAAGAACCCATTTTCCCCAGTACAACCGGTTCAGCGGGTACTTGTGCGGCGAGTTGCTTGCTCATCATGACCACCGTGACAGATTAAGCTGCTTTTTTTACTTCTTTGATCAGCGCCGCAACGCGATCGGAAATGGTTGCGCCCTGGCCAACCCAGTGAGCGATGCGATCCAGATCCAGGCGGGTGCCTTCTTCTTTTTCGCTAGCGATTGGGTTGAAGAAACCAACGCGCTCAATGAAGCGACCGTTGCGTGCATTACGGCTGTCGGTGACAACAACCTGGTAGAACGGACGCTTTTTAGCGCCGTGACGAGCTAAACGAATAGTTACCATAACATCCTCTTGTGTGAATAAAACAACCGGGCCCCATCGAGGAACGGAGCCCGGCGTCATATTAAAAGCCCGAAAATTTTACTGATTTCTGGGAAAAAAGCAATCAACAGTTAATAACTCTGCTGTAGAAGGCCGTCGGCGGCGCAGCGAGTTCGGTGCCGGCGTGCGCGCAGCCACCGCAGCGTACACGCAGTACGTGAGGATGGCGAGCACACCCCGGAGCCGAAATAGCAAGTGAGCCAGGCCGGGAAATTAGCGGCCAGGGAAGCCTGGCGGCATCATCCCCTTCATACTCCGCATCATCTTCGCCATCCCGCCCTTCTTCATCTTCTTCATCATGCGCTGCATGTCGTCGAACTGTTTCAGAAGGCGGTTAACGTCCTGCACCTGCATCCCGCAGCCTTGTGCAATACGGCGTTTACGGGAACCTTTGATGATTTCCGGCTTCGCGCGTTCTTTCAGCGTCATCGAATTGATGATCGCCTCCATACGCACCAGCACTTTGTCATCCATCTGCGATTTAACGTTGTCCGGAATCTGCCCCATGCCCGGTAATTTGCCCATCAGACTGGCCATACCGCCCATGTTTTTCATCTGTTTGAGCTGTTCCAGGAAGTCGTTCAGGTCGAAACCGTCGCCTTTCTTCAGTTTGGTCGCCAGCTTCTCAGCCTGTGCGCGGTCAACTTTGCTTTCGATGTCTTCGATAAGAGACAGTACGTCGCCCATGCCGAGAATACGCGAGGCGATACGATCCGGGTGGAACGGCTCCAGCGCGTCGGTTTTCTCGCCGACACCGAGGAATTTAATCGGCTTGCCGGTGATATGACGAATAGAGAGCGCCGCACCGCCACGCGCATCACCATCAACTTTGGTCAGCACCACGCCGGTTAACGGCAGCGCTTCGTTAAAGGCTTTTGCGGTATTCGCCGCATCCTGACCGGTCATCGCATCGACGACAAACAGCGTTTCTACTGGCTTGATAGAAGCGTGGACCTGTTTGATTTCGTCCATCATCGCTTCGTCAACATGCAGACGACCGGCGGTATCCACCAGCAGCACGTCGTAGAATTTGAGCTTCGCTTCTTTCAGCGCGGCGTTGACGATATCAACCGGTTTCTGGCCGACATCAGACGGGAAGAAATCCACGCCAACCTGCTCAGCCAGCGTTTCGAGCTGTTTGATCGCCGCCGGGCGATAGACGTCGGCAGAGACGACCAGCACTTTCTTCTTGTGCTTCTCGCGCAAGAATTTACCCAACTTACCGACGCTGGTGGTTTTACCCGCCCCCTGCAGACCCGCCATCAATACTACGGCTGGCGGCTGCGCAGCTAAATTCAGCGTCTGGTTCTCTTCGCCCATTGCCGCAACCAGTTCGCTACGGACAATCTTGACGAACTCCTGCCCTGGGGTCAGGCTCTTGTTAACTTCATGACCAACCGCTTTCTCTTTTACGCGATTGATGAACTCACGCACTACCGGCAGCGCAACGTCAGCCTCCAGCAGCGCCATGCGCACTTCGCGCAGCGTCTCTTTAACGTTGTCTTCAGTAAGGCGCCCACGGCCACTGATATTGCGCAGCGTGCGCGACAAACGATCGGTTAAATTATCAAACATTGTCTCTCGCCTGGGGTGGAAACGGTTGGTCGCCGCAGCGACACAGTTACAGAATTTCGCCACAGTATACCATGAAGCCGTCTTTGTTGTTATGCAACGGTTGGAGCTGCGGTCACGTAACGCTATACTGCTTCTCTTTCTCACTGGTCAACTGTCGACACAACTATGCCCGTTTTTGCTTTACTTGCCCTTGTCGCCTACTCCTTCAGCCTCGCGCTGATCGTTCCCGGACTGTTGCAAAAAAACAGCGGCTGGCGGCGTATGGCTATTCTTTCTGCGGTCATCGCGCTGGTGTGCCATGCTGTCGCGCTGGAATCGCGTATTCTGCCCGGCGGCGACAGTGGACAAAACCTGAGCCTGCTGAATGTCGGTTCGCTGGTCAGCCTGATGATCTGCACGGTGATGACCATTGTCGCGTCGCGTAATCGCGGCTGGCTACTTCTACCCATTGTCTATGCTTTTGCGCTGATTAACCTGGCCTTCGCCACGTTTATGCCTAATGAATATATTACGCATCTGGAAGCGACCCCAGGCATGATGGTGCACATCGGTCTGTCGCTTTTCTCTTACGCGACGCTGATAATCGCCGCGCTGTATGCGCTACAACTGGCGTGGATCGACTATCAGTTGAAGAACAAAAAGCTGGCGTTTAGTAATGAAATGCCGCCATTGATGAGCATTGAGCGCAAAATGTTTCATATCACGCAGATTGGCGTCGTACTGCTGACCCTTACTCTGTGTACCGGCCTGTTTTACATGCATAACCTGTTCAGTACTGAAAATATTGATAAAGCCGTGCTCTCTATCGTGGCATGGTTTGTCTATATCGTTCTGCTGTGGGGGCATTACCATGAAGGCTGGCGGGGTCGGCGGGTCGTGTGGTTTAACGTCGCAGGCGCGGGTATTCTGACGCTGGCCTATTTTGGTAGCCGCATATTACAGCAATTTGTAAGCTAAGCTTTTAAAGGAGTTTCCCCTGGAACACATCTCCACCACCACGCTGATTATCATATTAATCATCATGGTGGTCATCTCGGCCTATTTTTCCGGTTCCGAAACTGGAATGATGACGCTAAACCGTTACCGTTTACGCCATATGGCGAAGCAAGGTAATCGCTCGGCAAAACGGGTAGAAAAATTATTGCGTAAACCCGACCGACTGATAAGCCTGGTGCTGATCGGCAATAACCTGGTCAACATTCTTGCCTCGGCGCTCGGCACGATTGTGGGTATGCGGCTTTACGGCGACGCCGGCGTGGCTATCGCCACCGGGGTACTGACGTTTGTCGTGTTAGTTTTTGCCGAAGTCCTGCCCAAAACTATCGCCGCGCTCTATCCGGAAAAAGTGGCCTATCCCAGCAGCTTCCTGCTGGCGCCGTTACAGATACTGATGATGCCGCTGGTGTGGTTACTTAACACCATCACCCGCCTGCTGATGCGTCTGATGGGAATTAAAACGGACATCGTGGTCAGCGGGTCGTTAAGCAAAGAGGAATTACGCACTATCGTGCATGAATCCCGTTCGCAAATCTCTCGCCGCAATCAGGATATGCTGCTGTCGGTTCTCGACCTGGAAAAGGTCAGCGTGGATGACATCATGGTGCCGCGTAATGAAATTATCGGGATCGATATCAATGACGACTGGAAGTCTATCGAGCGGCAGCTCACCCACTCGCCGCACGGACGCATTGTGCTCTATCGCGATTCGCTGGATGACGCCATCAGTATGCTGCGCGTGCGTGAAGCCTGGCGGTTAATGGCCGAGAAAAAAGAGTTCACCAAAGAGATGATGCTGCGCGCCGCCGATGAAATCTATTACGTCCCGGAAGGTACGCCGCTCAGTACACAACTGATTAAATTTCAGCGTAATAAAAAGAAAGTCGGACTGGTCGTCAACGAATATGGCGATATCCAGGGGCTGGTCACCGTGGAAGATATTCTCGAAGAGATCGTTGGCGATTTCACCACATCGATGTCGCCGACACTGGCGGAAGAGGTCACGCCGCAAAACGACGGTTCGGTCATTATTGACGGTACCGCCAACGTCCGGGAAATCAATAAAGCGTTTAACTGGCACCTGCCGGAAGATGACGCGCGCACCGTCAACGGGGTGATTCTGGAGGCGCTGGAGGAAATTCCGGTTGCTGGCACGCGCGTGCGCATTGAGCAGTACGATATCGATATTCTCGATGTACAGGAAAATATGATTAAGCAGGTAAAGGTTGTACCGGTAAAACCGCTGCGCGAGAGTGTGGCGGAGTAACACAATGGCGAACTCCGGTTCGCCTTTTTTATCGCCGTCTTTTAAGATTCCATCAATTCCTGCCATTTACTTAACAATGCAATAATGTCTTTTCAGGCATTCAGAAAGGATATTGATGTTATGTCAGAAGATTATGTAATTGAATGGGATAAGAATTTTGCAGACGACCTCAACGTCGTCGCCAACGTTTTTTTATCGCACAACCCAACCTTATGGCCCACTATTTTCTCTCAACTTTCGACGCAACCTGAAATCTTTGAAGACGAAGATGAAGACGAATATGGGTTGCAGGACGTCCTGGATTGTAGCGGTGGCGATCTCGGAAATAACGAGCTGGCACAGGCATTTTTACAAGTTCTACGCGGCGAAGGATTTATTCACCTCGTTGACTGGAAAGGTGAAGATGAAGAAGGCGAACTGGCTAATTTTGCCGCAGATCGCTTTTATGAACTCACAAAAAACCTGACTGATTCTGAGGAATTAAGAAATCTTCTTGTCGAAATAACCCAAGAGGATGAAATCTCCGATGTCTGTGAAGCCGGGGACCGTTACCTTGACGAGATCTTTGAGCGCATCCAGACCGAACTCAATAAGAGGGGCTTCCAGATTTTTGATCTGAATGAAGGATCTGACACCTATAATGTGGTCGTTCTGCCAATGAGCGAATATAAAAAAATAGAGGATTTCAACACGCCGTGGCTCGAAGTACAGGATTTTTTAAGCTAAAAAAATGGCCGACTTTACATCGGCCATCAGACTTTTACTTCGCCTTCGCTACCGTCACCATCGCCGCGCGAATGGTACGACCGTTCAGCGTATAGCCTTTCTGCATAATACCCAGCACATTGCCTGCCGGAACCTCTTCCGACTCCACCATCGCAATCGCCTGATGCACGTTCGGGTCCAGCGGCACGTTGGTCTCAGCAATCACTTCCACGCCGAACTTACGCACCACATCCAGCATAGACTTCAGCGTCAGCTCAATCCCTTCGACCATTGCCGCCATATCCGGATTGGCTTTGTCTGCGACTTCCAGCGCGCGATCCAGGCTATCGATTACCGGCAGCAATTCGTTGACGAACTTCTCGAGAGCGAATTTATGCGCTTTTTCGATATCCTGTTCAGTACGACGGCGCAGGTTTTCCATTTCCGCTTTGATGCGCAACACGGTGTCGCGTTCGCGAGTCTGGGCTTCTGCAAGCTGAACTTCCAGATTCGCAATTTTTTCATCGCGCGGATCCACCTGCTCAGCAGAATCGTTTGGTTCAACTGCCTCAACCTCTTCGTGCTGATCCATGATAATTTCTTCCGGGGCTTGCCCCTCAGGCGTTTTCTGTTCTTTACTACTCATGAATTTCTCCGCGTTTTTTTTCGCATTCATCTCGCTAACTTCGCTTATTATGGGGATCAGATTCAGGGTTTCAAGGGAAGTACTCACATTGTCATCAATCTTCGCTACAAGGACCTCAGAAAAATGAATAATCATTTCAAGTGTATCGGCATTGTGGGGCATCCGCGTCATCCCACCGCACTCACGACACATGAAATGCTCTACCGTTGGCTATGCGATCAGGGTTATGAGGTCATTGTGGAGCAACAAATCGCCCACGAATTACAGCTAAAAAATGTGCCAACCGGCACGCTGGCGGAAATTGGTCAACAGGCGGATCTGGCGGTAGTCGTGGGCGGCGACGGCAATATGCTTGGCGCAGCGCGTACGCTGGCGCGTTATGACATCAATGTGATTGGCATTAACCGCGGTAATCTTGGCTTCCTGACCGATCTCGATCCGGACAACGCCCTGCAACAATTATCTGATGTGCTGGAAGGGCGCTATATCTCCGAAAAACGTTTTCTGCTGGAAGCGCAGGTCTGCCAACAGGACCGCCAGAAGCGTATCAGCACAGCCATTAATGAAGTAGTGCTGCATCCGGGAAAAGTGGCGCATATGATCGAATTCGAGGTTTATATTGATGAAACCTTCGCTTTTTCACAGCGATCTGATGGTCTGATCATTTCTACGCCGACCGGCTCCACCGCCTATTCGCTCTCCGCAGGCGGCCCTATTCTGACCCCTTCACTGGATGCAATCACCCTGGTGCCGATGTTCCCGCATACCTTGTCGGCGCGCCCGTTAGTCATTAACAGCAGTAGCACGATTCGTCTGCGTTTTTCGCATCGCCGTAGCGATCTGGAAATTAGCTGCGACAGCCAGATAGCGCTGCCTATTCAGGAAGGAGAAGATGTGCTGATTCGCCGCTGCGATTACCATCTCAACCTCATACATCCCAAAGACTATAGCTATTTCAATACATTAAGCACAAAACTCGGTTGGTCAAAAAAATTATTCTAATTTTACGTTAGCCTCTTTACTGTATAAAAAACCAGTTTATACTGTATTTAATTACAGTCATGGTTTTTCATACAGGAAAACAGCTATGTTGGCGCAACTGACCATCAGCAATTTTGCTATCGTTCGTGAGCTTGAGATCGATTTTCAGAGCGGAATGACCGTCATTACTGGTGAAACCGGCGCGGGTAAATCTATTGCGATTGATGCCCTGGGTCTGTGTCTGGGCGGTCGCGCTGAGGCCGATATGGTCCGTAGCGGAGCGACCCGCGCCGATTTGTGTGCCCGCTTTGCGCTGAAAGACACGCCTGCGGCATTGCGCTGGCTGGAAGAAAACCAGCTTGAAGAAGGTCGCGAATGCTTACTTCGCCGCGTTATCAGCAGCGATGGCCGCTCACGGGGCTTTATTAACGGCACCGCTGTGCCCCTGTCTCAATTGCGCGAGCTCGGTCAGTTGCTGATTCAAATTCATGGTCAACATGCGCACCAGCAGCTTACCAAACCCGAACAGCAAAAATCGCTGCTGGATAGCTATGCCAACGAAGCCGCTTTAGCGCAGCAGATGGCTGCTCGCTACCAATTATGGCATCAAAGCTGCCGCGATCTCGCCCATCACCAACAACAAAGCCAGGAACGCGCCGCGCGCGCGGAACTGCTGCAATATCAGTTAAAAGAGTTGAACGACTTTAACCCGCAGGCCGGCGAATTCGAGCAAATTGACGAAGAGTACAAACGGCTGGCCAACAGCGGGCAGTTGCTTACGACCAGCCAGAACGCTCTGGCGCTACTCGCGGACGGCGAAGACGTTAACCTGCAAAGCCAGTTATATAGCGCAAAACAACTGGTTAGCGAGCTGGTGGGTATGGACAGCAAGCTTTCCGGCATCCTGGATATGCTGGAAGAAGCCACTATCCAACTCACCGAAGCCAGCGATGAATTACGCCACTATTGCGAGCGTCTGGATTTAGACCCCAATCGCCTGTTTGAGCTTGAACAGCGCATCGCTAAACAAATTTCGCTGGCGCGAAAACATCACGTCAGCCCGGAAGCGCTGCCGCAGCTTTATCAGTCACTGCTCGAAGAACAGCAGCAGCTCGACGATCAGGCCGATTCGCTGGAAACGCTGACGCTGGCGGTTAATAAGCATCACCAACAAGCGCTGGAAACGGCGCAAGCGCTGCATCAACAGCGTCAGTTTTACGCCCAGGAGCTGGGGCAGTTGATCACTGAAAGTATGCATTTACTTTCGATGCCGCACGGTCTGTTTACTATCGACGTGAAATTTGATGAGCATCATCTGAGCAACGACGGCGCCGATCGCGTGGAGTTTAAAGTGACGACAAACCCGGGTCAGCCGCTGCAGCCTATCGCTAAAGTCGCGTCTGGCGGTGAACTGTCGCGCATTGCGCTGGCTATTCAGGTGATTACCGCGCGCAAAATGGAAACGCCGGCGCTAATTTTTGACGAGGTCGATGTTGGCATCAGCGGCCCAACCGCCGCCGTGGTCGGTAAACTCCTGCGTCAGCTTGGCGAATCCACTCAGGTGATGTGCGTCACTCACCTGCCACAGGTAGCCGGGTGCGGTCACCAGCACTTCTTTGTCAGTAAAGAAACAGACGGGGCAATGACCGAAACCCATATGCAACCTTTGGATAAACGTGCGCGTTTACAAGAACTGGCCCGCCTGTTGGGAGGAAGTGAAGTTACGCGTAATACGCTGGCAAACGCAAAAGAACTGCTGGCGGCGTAAACTTTTTTATCTCCCGAAGGTCTGAGTTCACAACAAAAACGCCGTAAGACCCGACAGCAAAAGGTTTTAAAGTGATGAAAGGTCTATTATCATCGGCATATTAATATGAGCCACGTACTGCTCAGGCCCGAAAAGGAACCCAATCACTATGCGCTGTAAAACGCTGACTGCTGCCGCAGCAGTACTCCTGATGTTGACCGCAGGCTGTTCCACTCTGGAGCGAGTGGTTTACCGACCTGACATCAATCAGGGGAACTATCTTACACCTACGGATGTCGCCAAAGTGCGTGTTGGTATGACGCAACAACAGGTTGCGTATGCTTTAGGCACGCCGATGATGACCGATCCTTTTGGTACGAACACCTGGTTTTATGTCTTCCGCCAGCAGCCAGGACATGAGAACGTGACGCAGCAGACTCTGACGCTCACCTTTAACAGCAGCGGCGTGTTAACCAATATTGATAACAAACCGGCGTTGACGAAGTAATTTTGTGATACCGCCTGATGAGGTTACGTTCATCAGGCCTGCAAACCTCTCCCCCGCCATTTGGTACGAATTTGCCTGATGGCGCTACGTTTATCTGGCTTACAGGCACGCCTGTGCTTCAGGTGTGGTACGGCTTTCACACCGTTATCCGGCAAAAGAGGCTAATTATCTGCCAGCCGATTTTTCGGCGCGCTGGCGGCGTAACGCTTTTGGATCGGCGATTAAGGGACGGTAAATTTCAACCCGATCGCCATCCTGCACCGTATCGGTGAGTTTTACCGGACGACTATAGATACCCACTTTATTTTTCGCCAGATCGATATCCGTGCGCAATTCCAGCAAGCCGGAAGCGCGAATCGCCTCTTCGACCGTCGCGCCCTCCTCCAGCGTTACGCGCTGCAAATACTGCTTTTCCGGCAGCGCATAAGCCACTTCAACCACAAGTTTATCCGGCACGGTAAACCTCTTTGGCGCGAACCGTAAACGCCTGCACCATGTTGGACGCTAACTCTTTGAATATACGACCAAACGCCAGCTCAATGAGTTTATTGGTAAACTCAAAATCAAGCTGAAACTCAATGCGGCACGCCTCGGGGCTGAGCGGGGTAAATTTCCAGCCGCCGATCAGCTTTTTAAAGGGGCCATCCACCAGATGCATCAGAATGCTCTGGTTACGCGTTAGCTGATTACGCGTCGTAAACGTCTTGCTGATACCCGCCTTCGACACGTCAACAGCCGCCGTCATCTGTGCTGGCGATGACTCCAGGACGCGACTACCAACACACCCAGGCAAAAACTGGGGATACGATTGCACGTCATTCACTAACTGATACATCTGTTCCGCACTGTAGGGGACTAAAGCAGTCCGACTAATCTGAGGCATAGCAATTCCCATCAACATAAATCGTGTAAATAATACCACTTATCAGCGAGTAAAAAAAATGCTGTCCCCAACCGTCATGCCTTAATTGTGCGTGCATAGCCCAACTCATGCTAAGATAGATTTTTGCACCTCATCAGGACGTAATGGGGTGTTTTCGATATCAGATTACCTATGAATTCACGACACTTATGACGAAGAAAAAAGCACATAAACCGGGCTCAGCCACCATCGCGCTGAATAAGCGCGCCCGGCACGAATACTTTATCGAAGAAGAGTTCGAGGCTGGTCTCGCCCTGCAAGGCTGGGAAGTAAAATCTCTGCGCGCAGGAAAAGCCAATATCGGCGACAGTTACGTTATCCTCAAAGATGGCGAGGCCTGGCTGTTTGGTGCAAACTTTACGCCGATGGCGGTCGCCTCGACACATGTTGTATGCGACCCAACCCGAACCCGCAAACTGTTGTTAAATCAGCGTGAGCTTGATTCGCTGTATGGCCGTATTAATCGTGAAGGTTATACTGTCGTCGCGCTTTCTCTGTACTGGAAAAATGCCTGGTGCAAAGTGAAGATCGGCGTGGCGAAAGGTAAAAAACAACATGATAAACGTTCCGATCTTAAAGAACGTGAGTGGCAACTGGATAAAGCACGCATTATGAAAAATGCAGGCCGATAATAGACATTTTTTGTGACCAGCTTCTCAGTATGAAGCTGGTCAATATTCATATCTCATTCATGCCTTGAAAATATATTCTCTGTGTCTGACGCTTATCAATAGCAATAAATACCACAACAAGAATATATTCTTCGTTTAAAAAATTTTTATAGCCTAATAACACAATACTTCAAATGATTTTTATAAAATTTAATATTGCTGAATACCTTCACAAAAGGTATTGTTTTTATGTTAAAAAAGAAAAAGAAGAAGAAATTAAAATTCATTATAAAACATAAAGATAAATAAAAAATCATCATACGTTGTTAGCCCACCCCACCTCTCCTTAACACAAACTCCGTTATATTTCAGACGCACTAACACCTTTATCAATAGATCTTAATTTGCAGAAAGATTTTTTTCTGACTATATCATCTAATACGAAAGCACTAGTCAGGCACAAAAAATAAAGGGTTATTCGGCGAGAAAACCAGACCTTCACCTACGCTCATAAAAAAGAATATGGCTACGGAAATTCATCTCTCATGATGAACGGGAAGGCTCGTCTACGCATTTTGCCCTGAACGTCGTGCCCGTTAATTAATACACAGAGCAAATCCATCAGGAGCTAATTTATGCGTCTACTCGCCGTGGTTTCGAAATTGACTGGCGTCTCCACCACTGTGGAATCCTCAGCGGTCACTCTTAACGCCCCGTCAATTGTTAAATTATCAGTGGCCCGGGAGGAAATTAGTCAACTTACGCGCATTAATCAGGATCTGGTGGTGACGCTCCATTCCGGCGAAACGATCACGATTAAAAACTTTTACGTTACCAACGATCTGGGCGCAAGCCAGCTGGTACTGGCGGAAAACGATGGCACGTTATGGTGGGTAGAAAATCCGCAAGCCGGGCTACATTTTGAACAAATCGCTGATATTAATGAGCTGCTGGTCACTTCCGGCGCTTCCCATGAAGCAGGCGGCGCCGTTTGGCCGTGGGTACTGGCTGGCGCGGTGGCGGCTGGCGGCATTGCCGCTATCGCGTCTTCCGGCGGCGGCGATTCCCACCATCATTCGGATGGCGATAATCCGCCCCCCGATAACACCAATCCTGACGGTAATCCCCCTGATAACAGCAATCCCGGCGGCAGTAACCCTAACGGCAATACTCCAGGTAGCAGTAATCCTGTAGATACTACCCCGCCTCTCGCTCCCGGCAAGTTGTTGATTTCAGGGGACGGAAAAACGGTGAGCGGCGAGGCCGAAGCGGGCAGTACCATTACCATCAAAGATCCTTCAGGTAACGTCGTTGGCGAGGGCAAAGCGGATAGCGACGGTAAATTTAGTATTGATCTAACAGCGCCACAGATTAGCGGCGAACAACTTACCGTGACCGCTACTGACGATGCCGGCAATACCGGCCCATCCGCAACCATTGATGCGCCCAACATTCCTCTCCCCGATACACCAGCTATCACCGCCGCTATCGATGATGCCGCTCCCCTCACCGGCACGCTGAGCAATAATCAGTTTACGAACGACAATGCCCCCACGCTGGAGGGAACCGGCAGCGCAGGCACAGTCATCCATATTTACGCCAATGGTCAGGAAATAGGCTCCACAACGGTTGATAGCAGCGGAAGCTGGCGTTTTGCCATTACCAGCGCGCTAGCGGATGGGGAAAATCATTTCACCGCCATTGCGACTAACGTTAAAGGCGAAAGTAGCGAATCAGCCCGCTTTACGCTGACTATCGACACACTCAGCCCCGATGCCCCACGCGTTGAACTGATTGCCGATAACACCGGTTTGCTCACCGGGCCGCTACAGAATAATGACCGGACTGACGAGGCAAAACCGCTATTTTCCGGGCAGGGAGAGGCAGGCAATACCATCACGATTAAAGAGGGTTCAACCGTTATCGGCAGCGCTACCGTAGACGAAAATGGACGCTGGACCTTTACCCCGACTACGCCGTTAAGCGATGGCGAACATACCTTTACCGTCGAACAAAGCGACAAAGCCGGAAACACGAGCCGCGTGACGACAACGCCTACTATCATTGTGGACACCACGCCGCCTGACGCCGCTATCATTGATAATGTCGCGCAAGACGGCACAACCGTTAGCGGTACCGCTGAAGCTGGCAGTACCGTGTCGATCTATGACCCGGCGGGAAATTACCTGGGCTCCACGATTACCGGAGAAAATAACCACTTCAGCATCACGCTGAATCCGGCCCAGACCCACGGCGAGCGTCTGGAAGCGCGTATTCAGGACGCCGTCGGTAACATCGGCCCCACCACGGAATTTACCGCTTCTGATTCACAGTATCCTGCCCAGCCGACTATCCTTACCGTGACGGATGACGCTGGCGCCGTTACCGGGCTACTGAAAAATGGCGATGCCACAGATGATAACCGCCCAACCCTCAGCGGTACTGCTGAACCAGGCAGTACGATATCGATTAACGATAATGGCTTTCCTGTACTGACCTTTCCGCCCATTGTCGCTGACGCTGACGGCAAATGGAGCTTTACCCCCTCGCTGGCACTTGCCGATGGCGACCATGTCTTTACCGCTACCGCGACCAACGATCGCGGCACCAGCGGGCAGTCCGTCTCCTTTACCATTGATATCGACACGCAGCCACCGGTGCTGGAAGGCCTGGCGGTTAGCGACGTCGGCGACAGACTTACCGGCACTACGGAAGCTGGCAGTACTGTGGTTATCAAAGACAGCCAGGGAAATACGCTCGGTAGTGGAACGGCAGGCGACGACGGTACCTTCTCAATAGGTATTAGCCCGGCGAAAATTAACGGCGAAACATTAAGCATTAGCGTTACCGATAAAGCCGCGAATAGCGGTCCGGTAGAAACGCTGAACGCGCCGGATAAAACTGCGCCTGCGGCACCGGACGGTCTTATCGTGGCGACCGACGGTCTGTCCGTAAGCGGTCAGGCGGAAGCCGGGGCAACGGTCACTATCCGCGACAGTAGCAACACCGTACTTGGCAGCGCCGTCGCTAACGGCAACGGACAATTTATCGTTCCGCTGAATACGGCGCAGACTAACGGCCAGGCGCTTATCGCTACCGCCACCGATGTCGCGAAAAACGAAAGCGCCGCCGCGACGGTTATCGCGCCGGACAGTACCGCGCCGGAAATGCCGAAAAACGTGGTAATTAGTGAGGATGGCACCAGTATCAGCGGCACCGCCGAACCGGGTAGCGCCATCACGATCGCCACGCCGGACGGCAAGCCGCTTAGCAGCGGCAAAGCAGATGGCGAAGGTCATTTTACCCTTCCCCTCGTCCCCGCACAGACCAACGGCGAACAGGTTACCGTCACCGCCACCGACAGCGCCAACAACGTCAGCCCGCCAACCACAGCGCAAGCGCCCGATATCACCGCCCCGGATAAGCCCATTATCACTCAGGTGCTGGACGATGTTGAAAGCTTCACCGGGCCGCTGGTTAACGGACAAACCACCAACGACAACCATCCCACCCTTAGCGGTACGGCGGAGGCCGGCGCGCGTGTCGAAGTCTTTGATAACGGCGTTTCACTGGGACTCGCCACTCTACAGCCCAACGGTGCCTGGACGTTTACGCCGTCGCAAAATTTAGGTGAAGGCGCGCATCGACTGACCGTAATCGCAACCGACGCTAAAGGCAATGCAAGTCCGGCCGCGTCATTCGACCTGGTGGTCGATACGCAATCGCCGCAGCAACCGGTAATCACCTTCATTACAGATGATGCGCCAGGTATTCTCGGTAGCGTCGCGCATCTGGGGCTCACTAACGACAGCACGCCAACGATTAACGGTACAGGTGAACCGGGTTCCACAGTACACCTGTATCAGAATGGCGCCCGGATAGCAGATATTATCGTCGGTAATTCCGGCGTCTGGAGCTACGCCTACACCACGGCCTCGCCACTGGCGGACGACACCTACACCTTTACCGTGACGGCCAGCGACAGTAACGGCAACACCACGCCTTTTTCGACCGATTTTACGATTACCATTGATACCCAGGCCCCTGCCGCCCCCGGCGTTATCGGCGTAGCTGACGGCGACGGAAATACGATTGATACCAATCAGATTACCCAGGAATCCCAGCCCCGGTTGAGCGGTAGCGGCACCGCAGGCGACATAATCATCCTTTACGATAACGGCAATGCCATAGGTCAGGCGCTGGTCGGCACGGACGGGCGCTGGCAGTTTACGCCGCCTGCCGCGCTGGGCGACGGCGACCACCTTCTGACCGCTCGCGCCAACGATCCGGCGGGGAACGAAAGTCCCGAATCCATCAGCTTTACCCTACGCATCGATACCCAGGCGCCGGATGCGCCGCAGATCGTGTCAGCCGCCATCACAGGTGGAGAAGGCGAGGTGCTACTGGCAAACGGCAGTATTACCAATCAGCGTATGCCGACCCTCAGCGGCACCGGCGAACCCGGCGCCATCATCACCCTGTACAATAACGGCGTAGAACTGGCTACCGTCCAGGTCAATCCACAGGGTAGCTGGACCTATCCGCTAACCCGTAATCTGAGCGAAGGGTTAAACATCCTGACGGCCACCGCCACGGATGCCGCAGGCAATAGTAGCCCCACCTCCAGCGTTTTCTCCGTTACCCTTGATACCCAGCCTCCAGCGCAGCCTGACGCGCCGCTAATCAGCGATAACGTCGCACCGGTTATCGGCAACATCGGCAATAATGGCGCAACGAACGATACCACGCCGACCTTCAGCGGCACGGGAGAGATCGGCAGCACGATTATTCTCTACAATAATGGCAGTGAAATTGGTCGCACAACGGTAGGCGATAACGGTAGCTGGAACTTTACGCCTGCGGCACTTACGCCAGAAACCTATACCATTACCGTCACGGAAACCGATATAGCGGGCAATATCAGTCCACCTTCCGCCTCAGTCACTTTTACGCTAGACACCACTGCGCCCGCCAATCCAGTTATCACTTTTGCAGAAGATAACGTCGGCGAAGTCCAGGATACTATTGTCAGCGGCGCAACCACTGACGACAATACGCCGGTCATTCACGGCACTGGCGACATCGGCAGCATTATTACGCTCTATAACGGCAGCAGCGTTTTAGGCGTAGTCACCGTCGATGAGACCGGCACCTGGACGCTAGCGGTGACCAGCGCGTTGCCGGATGGCGTCTACACCCTGACCGCCATTGCCGCCGATGCCGCCGGAAACAGCAGCGGCGTATCGAGCAGCTTTACCTTCACCGTCGACACCGTTCCGTTGCAGCCGCCCGTCGTCAATGAAATCCTTGACGATGTTGCGCCAGTGACCGGGCCATTAACCGATGGCGCCTTTACTAACGATCGGACGCTGACTATCAACGGCAGCGGCGAAAACGGCAGCACCGTCACGATTTACGACAATGGCGTGGCAATCGGGACGGCGCTCGTCACCGACGGAACCTGGACATTCAATACGCCCGAATTATCAGAAGCCAGCCATGCGCTAACCTTCAGCGCGACTGACGACGCTGGAAATACCACGGCGCAAACCCAACCGATCACCATTACCGTGGATATCACCGCCCCGCCCGCGCCAACAGTCCAGACAGTGGACGACGATGGCACGCGCGTCGCCGGACTTGCCGATCCTTACGCTACCGTTGAAATTCACCATGCCGATGGCACCCTGGTCGGCAGCGCTGTCGCTAATGGCACCGGTGAATTCGTCGTTACGCTCAGTCCGGCGCAAACCGATGGCGGTACGCTGACGGCAATTACTATCGATCGCGCGGGGAATAACGGCCCGGCTACGAATTTTCCCGCTTCCGACAGCGGTCTGCCCGCCGTCCCGGCCATCACGGCGATTGAAGATAATGTCGGGAGCGTACAGGGGAATATTGCGGCGGGCGGCGCCACGGACGACACCACGCCGACACTGCGCGGCACCACGGATATCGGCTCTACCGTTGAAGTTTTCATTGATGGCGATTCGGCAGGCTTTGCCACCGTTGACGCCAGAGGGAACTGGATCTTTGAGATCAAGACGCCATTAAGCGAAAGCACACATTACTTCACCGTCCAGGCAACCAATGCGAATGGCCCGGGCGGCCTGTCCGCACCGGTCGGGATCACTGTCGATCTTAGCGCGCCGGCGCAACCGGTTATTACCAGCGCAACGGATGATGTCCCCGGCATGACCGGTACGCTGGATAACGGCGCGCTCACCAATGATTCACGCCCGACGCTCAACGGAACGGGAGAAGCAGGCGCCACGATCCGCATTCTGGATAACGGCGTAGAAATCGGTTCCGCTACGGTAGATCAAAGCGGCAACTGGCGCTTCACCCCGAACGCGCCGCTGGAGAGCATCGCACATATCTTTACCGCCGTGGCGACCGATCCCGCCGGCAATAGCGGCCAGCCTTCGGACGGCTTTACGCTGAGCATTGACGCGCAGGCGCCAGATGTGCCAGTTATCACGTCCGTGATTGACGATAACAATCAACCGACCGTTCCGGTGTTACCGGGGCAATCCACCGACGATCGGCAGCCAATACTGAACGGAACTGGCGAACCTGGCGCGACAATCACCATTTTTGATAACGGTACGCCGCTTGGCACAGCTCAGGTAGGCGAAAACGGTAGCTGGACCTTCCCGGTGCCCCGCAATTTGTCAGAGGGAAGCCATAATCTGACGGTTAGCGCTACCGATCCGGCGGGCAATACCAGCGCGGTCTCCGCGCCGTGGACGATCGTGGTCGATATTACGCCTCCGGCGATCCCGGTTCTCACCTCCGTCGTGGATGACCAGCCCGGTATTACCGGCAACCTGGTAAGCGGGCAGCTAACGAACGATGCGACGCCCACCCTGAACGGGCGCGGAGAGGCAGGCGCGACGATTAATGTCTATCTTGACGGTAATCCCGCGTCCATCGGTACCACGACGGTGAATAGCGACGGCACGTGGAGTTTCACGCCGCAGACGCCGCTTGCAAACGGTAGCCACACGTTCACCCTTAGCGCCACCGATCCGGCGGGTAATAGCAGCGCGGTGTCCAGCGGATTTGTGCTGACGATTGACGCCACACCGCCCGCCGCGCCGGTTATCGCCAGCGTGGCAGACAATACGGCGCCGGTAACGGGCATCGTCCCCAACGGCGGCTCGACGAACGAAACCCGACCAACACTTTCGGGTACCGGTGAGGCGGGTACAACCATCTCGATTTATAATGGCAGCGCGCTGGTCGGCACGGCGCAAGTTCAGGCCAACGGTAGCTGGAGCTTTACGCCGTCTACCTCGCTGGGCGCGGGCGTCTGGAACCTGACGGCGACAGCAACCGATGCGGCAGGCAATACCAGCGCCGCGTCCGAAATACGCTCGTTTACTATTGATACCACGGCTCCCGCCGCGCCTGTTATTGATACGGTCTACGACGGTACGGGCCCCATTACCGGCAATCTGAGTTCAGGGCAGATCACAGACGAGGCGCGCCCTGTCATTAGCGGCACCCGTGAAGCCAACACAACTATTCGTCTCTACGATAACGGCACGCTGCTGGCTGAAATTCCCGCCGACAATAGCAGTAGCTGGCGCTACACGCCCGATGCCTCGCTGGCGACGGGCAACCATGTAATTACCGTCATTGCCGTTGATGCCGCAGGCAACGCCAGTCCCGTTTCAGACAGCGTTAATTTCGTCGTCGATACCACGCCGCCGCTGACGCCGGTAATCACATCAGTCAGTGACGATCAGGCGCCAGGCCTCGGCACGATCGCGAACGGCCAAAATACCAACGATCCTACGCCAACCTTCAGCGGCACCGCAGAAGCCGGCGCCACGATTACGCTCTATGAAAATGGTACGGTCATTGGCACGACAACGGCTCAGCCTGACGACGCGTGGAGCGTCGCCACCTCAACGCTGGCAAGCGGAACGCACGTCATCACCGCCGTCGCCACCGATGCCGCAGGAAACAGCAGCCCGAACAGTACGGCTTTCACCCTGACGGTCGATACCACCGCGCCGCAAACGCCAATCCTGACGTCCGTGGTGGATGACGTCGCGGGCGGGGTCACAGGAAATCTCGCTAATGGTCAGATAACCAATGATAACCGCCCCACGCTGAACGGCACTGCCGAAGCGGGCAGCGTGATCAGTATCTATGATGGCAACACTCTGCTTGGCGTCACCTCGGCTAACGCGGGCGGCGCGTGGAGCTTCACGCCAACGACAGGGTTAAACGACGGCACGCGCACATTAACAGTGACCGCCACCGACCCGGCAGGCAACGTTAGCCCGGCCACCAGCGGTTTTACTATCGTGGTCGATACCCTTGCGCCAACGGTTCCGCTTATAACCAGCATCGTTGATGATGTCCCGAACAATACCGGCGCCATTGGCAATGGACAATCGACCAACGACACACAGCCGACGCTCAACGGTACCGCGGAAGCCAACAGCGCGGTAAGCATCTTCGATAATGGCGCGCTGGTCGCGACCGTGAACGCCAATGCCAGCGGCAACTGGAGCTGGACGCCAACCGCCGCGCTCAGCCAGGGAAGTCACGCTTATAGCGTTAGCGCCGCCGATGCGGCTGGCAACGTTAGCGCCGCTTCGCCATCGACAACGATTCTCGTGGATACCATTGCGCCCGGCGCGCCCGGCAACCTGGTCATCAATGCTACCGGTAATCGCGTGACGGGCACCGCGGAAGCAGGCAGTACAGTGACGATTACCTCTGAGACTGGTGTGGTACTGGGAACCGCCACCGCCGACGGTACAGGTAGCTTCACCGCCACACTCACGCCCGCGCAGACCAATGGTCAGCCGCTACTGGCATTTGCCCAGGATAAAGCAGGCAACACTGGCATTGCCGCCGGATTTACCGCGCCCGATACGCGCGTGCCGGAGGCACCGATCATCACCAACGTAGTGGATGATGTGGGTATTTATACCGGCGCTATCGCCAACGGTCAGGTCACTAATGACGCACAACCCACATTGAATGGTACCGCTCAGGCGGGCGCCACGGTGAGCATTTATAACAACGGGGCGCTGCTCGGCACCACCACGGCGAACGCCAGCGGAAACTGGAGCTTTACCCCGACAGGTAATTTGACCGAAGGCAGCCACGCCTTCACCGCCACCGCGACTAACGCCAACGGAACAGGCAGCGTCTCCAGCGCCGCGACAGTGATTGTCGATACGCTGGCGCCCGGTACGCCGTCAGGTACGCTCAGCGCCGATGGCGGTTCACTTTCCGGACAGGCAGAGGCAAACAGCACCGTAACCGTCACGCTGGCGGGCGGCGTGACGCTCACCACCACCGCCGGCAGCAACGGCGCATGGTCTCTCACCTTGCCGACAAAACAAATTGAAGGTCAGCTCATTAACGTGACGGCCACTGACGCTGCGGGTAATGCCTCCGGCGCGTTAGGCATTACCGCGCCGGTTCTGCCGCTGGCGGCAAGGGATAACATCACCAGTCTTGATCTGACTTCGACCGCCGTCACCAGCACGCAAAACTATTCGGATTACGGCCTGCTGCTGGTTGGCGCGCTTGGCAATGTCGCCTCGGTTTTGGGTAACGATACCGCTCAGGTTGAGTTCACCATTGCTGAAGGTGGTACGGGCGACGTCACCATCGATGCCGCCGCAACGGGAATCGTGCTTTCGCTGCTCAGTACTCAGGAGATTGTGGTACAGCGCTACGACACCAGCCTCGGCGCCTGGACGACGATTGTCAACACCGCCGTTGGCGACTTCGCGAATTTGCTTACCCTGACCGGGAGCGGCGTTACCCTGAACCTGAGCGGCCTGGGCGAAGGCCAGTACCGGGTACTCACTTATAACACCAGTCTGCTCGCTACCGGGTCATATACCAGCCTGGATGTCGATGTACACCAGACCAGCGCAGGTATTATTAGCGGGCCAACCATCAGTACCGGCAACGTCATGGCTGATGATACCGCGCCGACGGGCACCACGGTCACCGCCATCACCAACGCCAACGGTGTCAGTACGCCGGTCGGCGCGGGCGGCGTGGATATCCAGGGACAATACGGCACGCTGCACATTAATCAGGATGGCAGTTACACCTACACGCTGACTAACCCCACGGCGGGATACGGACATAAAGAGAGCTTCACCTACACCATTACCCAGAATGGCGTCGGTAGCAGCGCCGCGCAACTGGTTATCAATCTGGGTCCCGCGCCTGTACCGGGCAGCGTGATAGCGACAGACAATAACGCCTCTCTGGTCTTTGATACTCACGTTAGCTACGTCAACAACGGTCCCTCGACACAAAGCGGCGTCACGGTATTAAGCGTCGGACTTGGTAATGTACTGAACGCGAATCTGCTTGATGATATGACTAATCCGATCATCTTTAACGTTGAAGAAGGCGCTACGCGAACCATGACGTTACAGGGAACCGTCGGCGGCGTCTCACTGGTTTCCACGTTCGATCTGTACGTTTATCGCTTCAACGATGCCATTCAGCAATATGAGCAGTTCCGGGTGCAAAAGGGCTGGATTAACACCCTGCTGTTAGCCGGACAGTCCCAGCCGCTGACCCTGACGTTGCCTGGCGGCGAATACCTGTTCGTGCTGAATACCGCCAGCGGCATTAGCGTCCTCACTGGCTATACGCTGGCGATTTCCCAGGACCACACCTATGCCGTTGACAGTATCACCGCCAACACCACCGGCAACGTACTGACCAATGATGTCGCCCCTACGGGCGCCCTCCTCACTGAAGTAAACGGCGTGGCGATTGCGGCGACCGGCACGACGGAGGTAAACGGGCTGTATGGCTCGCTCATCATTGACGCAAGAGGCAACTATACCTACACGCTGAAGAATGGCGTCGGCGCCGACAGCATTAAAACGCCGGACAGCTTTATCTATACGGTCAAAGCGCCAAACGGCGATACCGATACGGCCTCGCTCAATATCACGCCAACCGCCAGGGCGCTGGATGCGATTAATGATGTCAGCGATACCCTTAGCGTCGCCACGCTTCAGGATACCTCTGCCTGGCTGGACTCCAGCGTCGGCAGCGCCAGTTGGGGGCTACTCGGCAAATCGGGCAGCGGGAGCGGCACCTTTGACGTTGCAACGGGCACCGTACTTAAAGGCGCGTCACTGGTCTTTGATGTCTCCACGCTCATTACGCTGGGCAATCTGAATATTAGCTGGGCCATTCAGGAGAACGGGACCGTCATACGCAACGGAACCGTTCCGGTGGCGAATATCACGCTGGGCAGCGCGACGGTGACCGTCAACCTGAGCGGCCTGGAGCTGGATGCCGGAACGTACACGCTTAACTTTACCGGCACCAATACCCTGGCCGGGGCGGCGACGATCACGCCACGCGTCATCGGCACCACCGTCGATCTGGATAATTTTGAAACGTCCGGAACGCATACCGTTCTCGGCAATATTTTTGACGGCAGCGATGCGGCGGGGGCGATGGATCAGCTTAATACGGTGAATACCCGCCTGAGCATTAGCGGGTATAACGGCAGCGCCGCCACGCTGGACGCCGCGGCGAATACCACCAGCGCCACGATTCAGGGACATTACGGCACATTGCAAATTAACCTTGATGGCGCTTACACCTACACCCTGAATAATGGCGTCGCGATGTCGTCCATCACCAGTAAAGAGGTCTTTACCTATCAACTGGATGACAAGATGGGTCATACGGATAGCGCCACATTGACCATTGATATGGCGCCACAAATCGTCAGTACCAACCAAAACGATGTTCTCATCGGCTCCGCCTATGGCGATACGCTGATTTACCACCTGTTAAACGGCGCGGACGCGACCGGCGGCAACGGCGCCGATCGCTGGCAAAACTTCTCTACCGCGCAGGGCGACAAGATCGATATCCACGAACTGCTGACGGGATGGGATCACCAGGCGGCGACGCTGGGTAACTTTATTCAGGTTCATACCAGCGGCGCCAATACGGTGATATCCGTCGATCGCGACGGCGCCGGCAGTGCGTTTAAATCCACTGACCTTGTCACTCTGGAGAATGTGCAGCTCACGCTAAATGATCTGTTGCAGAACAACCACCTGATAACCGGCGGTTGATAAAAAAGCCCCGAACGCCACGACGTTCGGGGCAACAAGCGGTGATATTTAAAAGGGATAAACTATGGGAAGAGTCGCGCCTGTCGCCATCGTACTGGCATTTGCTTTGTTTCATCACCAGCCCCGGGGCGCAGAAGCGCCGCCAATGATTACATCCGAAGGATTAGCAACGGACCAGATGCTTCCTTCGCTGGATGGCTCCGCCGCTGAGTTGCCGCTCAGCGCCGCCGCGCCGGGCAACCTGACGCTCAATGACGCGGTCAATCGCGCCGTTAACTGGCATCCTTCTATTCGCGAAGCCGTCGGCAAACTGCTCGCACAGAATGAACAAATAGAGGTCGCCAAATCGAAATATTATCCGCAAGTCAGCGCTGGCGTGAACAATGGGTACAGCAATACCTACACCGATCACGGGTATAGCCCCTCGCTGGTGCTGTCGGTATCGCAAATGCTTTATGACTTCGGCAAAGTGGCAAGCCAGGTTCGCGCCGAAACCGCAGGCGCAGCGCAGCAACAGGCCAATGTGTTGCTCAGTATTGATACCGTCGCGCACGAAACCGCCAACGCTATTGTACAAACGCAGAGCTGGCAGCAAATGGTAGACGCGGCGGAAGAACAGCTCGTCGCGCTGGACAGCATCGGTAAACTTATCCGGCAGCGCAGCGATGAAGGCGCTACGTCGCTCTCTGACGTAGTGCAAACCGAAGCCAGAATCGAATCCGCCCGCTCGCAACTGGCGCAGTATCAGGCCAATCTCGATAGTGCGAAAGCCTCACTGATGAGCTGGCTGGGCTGGAATTCGCTTAACGGCATCAATAATGACTTCCCGGCGAAACTTGCTCGCAGCTGTGAGACGGCGACTCCCGACGATCGACTGGTGCCCGCGGTACTGGCCGCCTGGGCGCAGGCCAACGTTGCGCGGGCGAATCTGGACTATGCCAGCGCGCAAATGACGCCGACGATTTCGCTCGAACCTTCTGTACAACATTATCTTAATGATAAATATCCCAGTCATGAAGTGCTGGATAAAACCCAGTATTCCACCTGGGTAAAAGTTGAGATGCCGCTTTATCAGGGCGGAGGGCTGACTGCCCGACGCAACGCCGCCAGCCATGCGGTAGACGCGGCTCAGTCGACCATTCAGCGCACCCGGCTTGATGTCCGCCAGAAACTGATGGAGGCGCGCAGCCAGGCAATGAGTCTTGCCAGCGCGTTACAAATCCTTCGTCGGCAACAGCAGCTTAGCGAACGCACGCGCGAACTGTATCAGCAACAATACCTTGACCTCGGTTCCCGACCGCTGCTCGACGTACTTAATGCGGAGCAGGAAGTTTACCAGGCGCGTTTTGCCGAACTGCAAACGGAAAGCCAGTTGCATCAGTTGCAACTGAACTGTCTGTATAACACCGGCGCGCTTCGTCAGGCGTTCGCGTTAAATCATCGCAGCATTCAATCCGTGGAGATCCAGCCATGACCCGCGCCGCCCCCGATGTAGAAGAGGTACTCAGTGAGCGTGCGCTAAGCCAATGGGCGCAGGCCATCAGCTATGTCGCCGGTCATTATCGCGTTGCCTGTTCTCCCGGTTCAATTCAGGCCAACGCCCCGTGGCTTAGGGGTAAAAGCAGAACGACCGCCTTAACGCAGCTCGCGCGGCAGGCGGGTTTATCCTTTCATGCGCCGGACATAGACAAAACGGCATTTAGTCAGTGGCGATTGCCGTTAGTTGTCGAGCTCCGGGACGGGCAGTTATTGGTCATCGAGCATGTTAATGGCGAAGATGCGGCAGACGTTTTTGTGATTGAAGAAGAGGGTCAGCGTAACCGCCTGACGCTCAGCGAGTTATTGCCGGAGATCCTCTATGTTGCCGCGCTACGCCCGCTATCGGCACTCAAGGATAGCCGCGTCGATCGCTATATCTCCCGCTTTAAACCCGACTGGATGCGCGAGCTGGTTCTGCAGGATATTCGCCCTTATTTACCGGTAATGGTCGCCGCCTTTCTGATTAACGTGCTGTCGCTGGCCGGGATTGTGTTCTCTATGCAGGTTTACGATCGGGTGATCCCCGCTCAGTCATATCCTACCCTGTACGTGCTCTCCTTCGGCGTGCTGGTAGCGGTGCTGTTCGGTTTTCTGCTGCGCGAAGCGCGTACGCACATTATGGACGTGCTCGGTAAACGCGCCGATATGCGCATTTCCGATCGGGTATTCGGTCATGCGTTAAGGCTGCGCAACAGCGCTATTCCCCGTTCCACCGGCAGTTTTATCTCGCAGTTACGCGAACTGGAGCAGATCCGCGAGATGATTACCTCTTCAACGCTGGCGACCATTGTCGATCTGCCTTTCTTTTTCCTGTTTATGATAGTCCTGGCGATTATTGCCCCACCGCTGGCATGGATAGCGCCCGTGGCGGCTCTGCTGATGATCCTGCCGGGCGTCGCACTGCAAAAAAAACTGGCTGTCCTCGCCAACCAGGCCGCCCACGAAGCGACGCTACGCAATGCAGTCTTGGTCGAAAGCGTTCAGGGGCTGGAAGATATTAAACTGATGCAGGCGGAGAACCGCTTTCTTCAGCAGTGGAATAGCTATATCCGTATTACCGGCGAGTCGGGTCTACGCACCCGCAAACTCACGCAAGGGCTTATCAGTTGGGGGATGTCGGTACAAAGTCTGGTGTATGCCGCAGTGATTATGTTCGGCGCGCCGATGGTTATTGAAGGCAGTATGACTACCGGCGCCGTGGTCGCCGCGTCGATGCTCGGCTCGCGGATGATCGCGCCAATGGCTAACCTGTGCGGCGTGCTGGCGCGCTGGCAGCAGGTGAAAGCGGCGAAGATGGGTCTCGACAACATTATGCAACTGCCCACCGAGACACAGCATGACGATAGCCTGATACACCGCGACATCCTCCACGGGCATTACCTCTTTGAAAACGCTCAGTTTCGTTACCATAACGACGATCAACGCATACCGCTGCGCCTCGTGCGTCTGGAGATCATGCCAGGCGAGCGGATTGCGATACTGGGGCGTAACGGTGCGGGTAAATCCACACTTTTACAGGCGATGGCGGGCGGCCTGGAGATGATTCAGGGAGATGCCCGGCTTGATAATCTCAGCTTGTCGCACATCGATATGGCGGATTTACGCCGCAACATCGGCTTTCTTAGCCAGAACGCGCGGCTTTTCTTCGGCACCCTACGAGAGAACCTGACGCTCGGCGCGCCGCACGCCAACGATGAACAGATTTTTGACGCGCTCGAAGTCAGCGGCGGCGCCGTCTTCGTCAGGCGGCTGGCAAAAGGGTTGGATCATCCCATTATGGAGGGTGGTAACGGCCTGTCCGGTGGGCAGCGTCAGTCCCTGTTGCTGGCGAGAATGCTGCTGCGCTCCCCCAATATTGTGCTACTTGACGAACCCAGCGCCTCGCTGGACGAGCATACGGAACGAGAGTTTATTCAGCGGTTACATCAGTGGCTTGGCAATCGAACCCTGGTCGTCGCGACGCACCGGGTACCAATACTGGAGCTGGTTGAGCGTGTCGTTGTCCTGAAAGAAGGACAACTGGTGATGGATGCGCCAAAAGCGCAGGCGCTTAACGCGGATCGGATGCAAAGTCACCGTCGGGAGTGGAAAAATGAAAATCAATCAGCATGATGCCGCGATGGACGATCCCGATATTCAGCGTGAACGGGCGTTTTCCGGCGCGGGTCGTATTGTTCTGATCAGCTCACTGTTATTTCTCATTCTCGGCATCTGGGCGTGGTTTGGCCGACTGGATGAGGTTTCCACCGGCAACGGGAAAGTGATCCCCAGTTCACGCGAACAGGTTCTGCAGTCGCTGGATGGCGGCATTCTGGCGCAGTTGACGGTGCGGGAAGGCGACAGAGTTCAGGCTAACCAGATTGTCGCCCGGCTTGATCCGACGCGTCTGGCGTCCAATGTGGGTGAAAGTGCGGCAAAATATCGCGCTTCACTCGCCTCCAGCGCACGGTTAACCGCCGAAGTCAGCGACTTACCTCTCGCCTTCCCCGCTGAGCTGAACGGCTGGCCGGATCTGATTGCCGCAGAGACGCGTCTCTATAAAAGCCGCCGCGCGCAGCTGGCCGATACCGAAGCCGAGCTACGGGATGCGCTGGCGTCGGTTAATAAAGAGCTGACCATTACCCAGCGGCTGGAGAAAAGCGGCGCGGCCAGTCATGTTGAAGTGCTACGCCTGCAACGACAAAAAAGCGATTTAGGCTTAAAAATTACCGATCTGCGCTCACAATATTATGTGCAGGCACGCGAAGCGTTATCGAAAGCGAACGCTGAGGTCGATATGCTCTCCGCCATTTTAAAAGGACGCGAGGATTCCGTCACCCGCCTCACCGTGCGTTCGCCGGTACGCGGCATTGTTAAAAATATCCAGGTCACGACGATTGGCGGCGTGATCCCGCCTAACGGCGAGATGATGGAGATAGTGCCGGTAGACGATCGTCTGCTGATTGAAACCCGCCTTTCGCCGCGTGATATCGCCTTTATTCATCCCGGCCAACGCGCATTGGTTAAAATTACTGCTTACGATTACGCCATTTACGGCGGGCTTGACGGCGTGGTGGAGACCATTTCACCGGACACCATTCAGGATAAAGTGAAACCGGAAATTTTCTACTATCGCGTATTTATCCGCACCCACCAAGACTATCTACAAAATAAATCAGGACGCCGTTTTTCGATTGTTCCAGGCATGATCGCCACGGTGGATATCAAAACCGGTGAAAAAACCATTGTCGACTATTTAATCAAACCGTTTAATCGCGCGAAAGAAGCGCTGCGCGAGCGGTAAATCGTTGAAGATAAGAAGATACGGGGGCTGGTCACGCGTGTCACAAGTCTGTTATACTTACCTTACACATTGGGGCTGATTCTGGATTCGACGGGATTTGCGAAACCCAAGGTGCATGCCGAGGGGCGGTTGGCCTCGTAAAAAGCCGCAAAAAAATAGTCGCAAACGACGAAAACTACGCTTTAGCAGCTTAATAACCTGCTTAGAGCCCTCTCTCCCTAGCCTCCGCTCTTAGGACGGGGATCAAGAGAGGTCAAACCCAAAAGAGATCGCGCGGATGCCCTGCCTGGGGTTGAAGCGTTAAAACTAATCAGGCTAGTCTGGTAGTGGCGTGTCCGTCCGCAGGTGCCAGGCGAATGTAAAGACAGACTAAGCATGTAGTACCGAGGATGTAGGAATTTCGGACGCGGGTTCAACTCCCGCCAGCTCCACCAAATGATGATCCGGATATGTCCGGTGAAGTACAGAAAGCCCGCACAGCACAAGCTCTGCGGGCTTTTTTGTGTCTGTCATTGTCCGAGAACATCCGGCTAAATCCAGAGAAAATTGGTACACGTTTAGGTACACGCTATACTGTGGTCCATTAAACGTGTACCAATTATGGAAGGAATCCAGACATGGCGCGCATCACACGCCCCCTCACTAACAACGAGATCCTTAAAGCTAAACCCCGAGAAAAAGATTTCACTCTGCATGATGGGGACGGCCTGTTCTTACTCGTGAAAACATCTGGTAAAAAGCTCTGGCGCTTCCGATACCAACGTCCAGTAAGTAATAGCCGAACTAACCTGAGTCTCGGCTCATACCCTGCCCTTACACTCGCAGCAGCTCGTCAGATACGCGACCAATATTTGGCTACGCTCGCGCAGGGGATGGATCCGCAACAGCAACAAGAGCAAGCATCAGAGCAACGTCAGATTGAGCTGGATAGCATTTTCTCAACTGTGGCCTCCAACTGGTTCAAAATGAAGAGCAAAAGCGTCACAGAGGACTACGCGAAGGATATTTGGCGTTCTCTAGATAAAGACGTATTTCCAGCAATAGGCGCGATACCTGTTCAGGAGATTAAGGCCAGAACGATAGTTGAAGCATTGGAACCAATCAAAGCACGCGGCGCATTAGAGACTGTTCGTCGCCTGGTCCAGCGCATTAACGAAATAATGATTTACGCAGTCAACACCGGCCTGATCGATACTAACCCGGCATCAGGTGTTGGAATGGCATTTGAGAAACCCAAAAAGCAGAACATGCCCACGCTACGACCAGAAGAATTACCTAAGCTGATGCGTTCTCTGGTCATGTCGAATCTGTCTGTTTCGACTCGATGTCTTATTGAGTGGCAGCTCCTGACCCTAGTGCGCCCTTCTGAGGCTTCTGGTGCTCGGTGGGTCGAGATCGATCTCGATGCCAAACTCTGGACGATTCCCGCCGAACGAATGAAGGCTAAGCGTGAACACATTGTCCCTTTGTCACCTCAGGCTTTAGATATTTTGGAAGTAATGAAGCCAATCAGCGCTCATCGTGAACATATTTTCCCTAGTAGAAATGATCCAAAGCGGCCGATGAATAGTCAGACTGCTAATGCTGCTTTAAAACGTATAGGTTATGGTGGAAAATTAGTTGCACATGGTTTACGTTCAATAGCCAGTACAGCTCTCAACGAATCTAATTTTAATTCTGATGTGATTGAGTCTGCGCTGGCACACACAGATAAGAATGAGGTTAGGAAAGCGTACAATCGGTCCATTTATTTGAAACAAAGAGTTGAGCTAATGGACTGGTGGGGTAATTTTGTTATGATTACTAATAGATGATAAAGGACTGCACATGAGCACAGTAAAAAATATTGATACCGTTTCATCACACTTTAACATTTCGCCATCAATTCTTGATCAACTTGATGTTGTTGATGTTTTATTAGAGTCAGATACGTTGCTTTTCATTGACCCTATGCTCCTCCCTGAAAGTAAGCATCCTGAAATGAAAGTGGATGCTGATAAGAAATACATAGATACTTTCACAAATATCATTAAATTACTTAAAGCATCTAAGGTTCAGAATGATAATGATGTTGCTTGGAAGGCAGCCAAAAAGTTATTTTCATTTTCCGAAATAGGATGGACATGTTTGGGTTATGGCTCATCAGCCAAAGGCTCAGGATTCGGGCCACACCTTGTGAACACAACAATGAATACTGCCTATCAAATTATCAACATGGATATTGATGATCCTGACTTATTTATGGTCATGTCGTTATTTGAAGAAGGTATTGGGGCTGATAGAATTAGTGACATGACTACAAATATAATATTTGAGTCCTTAGTGAAATTCTCAGAAAGAGTTAATCAAACCCTTCAAATCCCGACAAAAGAATTTTCTTTTAAAGGGAAAAAGTACATTGCCCCTCATAATCCATTAACAGATAAACCATTAATATTAGTTCCTAAAGATGTTGTCCGTGATTTGCCTATATCCACTGACTGGAGCGGTGCAGTCAGTACAATGAAAGAAAACACGGACCTACGTGACAGAATTAATACCAACATTGGTAAACTGCTCGCATCAATGACCCAAAAAGAAAAAGCTGAAGCCAAGCGACGAGCTTTAGAGAAAAAAGAATATTTTGAAGACCTCCTAGAATTAATAAAAGAAGTAGAAAAAGAGCCTTACGATTTTAAAGCTGATAAGAATGGTGAATTATTTTGGTCAAGACTTGTATCTTCAATAGATAAAAAATACCCTTTCAATCTTTCTAAGTTTAATAAAAAACTAACCTTAGATGAGGTAGAAAATTTGGTTGATGAGATATTAACCCAATTCAAAGATCTAATTGAAAACAAAGGTCTATGGAAGGAAATGTGGGCAGATGATAAAAAACCAAGAAAAGAAAAAGCGGCTCAACGTTTACTTTTTGCAGTAGCTTATTCATATTGCAAAGCCAATAACTTAGACATTAGCCCTGAGGCTGACTCTGGTAATGGACCTGTTGACTTCAAAGTCTCGCAAGGATTCGAGCAGAAAGTTTTAGTTGAAGTTAAGTTATCATCCAATGGTAAATTACTGCACGGATATGAAAAGCAATTAGAAATTTATAGAAATGGTGATGATACAGATCGAGCATTTTTCGTAATAGTTGATATCGGTCATTTAGGAGAAAAATACCAAAAGGTCCAGCAGGCTAGAATTGCAGCAGAAAATGAAGGTTTAAGAGCCTCAAAGATTATTCATATTGATGCACAACAAAAAGACTCTGCGAGCATTCGTATCTAGATTAACAAAGGCTCAACTATCACTTAGCTGAGCCTTTGTTATTTTCTACCAGATTAATATATCTACATATGTTTGCGCGCAATGCTCTCCCCGCCACGCCTGCCCGCTTAAGAGGTCGCTTTTAATGCAGGTGCATGAACCGGCTCAGGCCGCGCCGGTACTGCCGCGGTGGGGAAAATAAAATACGGGGATTTGCATGCAAAACCATGCACCTTATGGATGCATGGCTTTTTTCGGAAAAAATAGCGGAATTTTGCGGATTTTTTTGCGTGCTACCGTGCGGCCAGTTCTGCACGTCGGCGGGTGTAAATCAGGTTCTGTGCCGGGGTGAATTTCTGGCGATTATCATCCCGCGAGGCCGCATCAGGCCTGAATCCGATGGCCGTTAAAATATCGCTGTCCTGCGCGGAATAATTAATTTTTTCACCTGCGGCCAGCCACACCGACAGGGCTTCACGCAGATAATCAACCGAGTGCTGCATGGCGCTCTGTTTTACTGCGGGAATTTGTTCGTTATACCCCATCAGCTCAGGTGCCAGCGTGGCGGCCAGCTCCGCGCCGTGCTGCTGCATAAAGTCATGGAGACGGTTGCGGATGCTGATGTGCTGCACCTCCTCATGTGAGCGGATATAGCGACCGGCGGCCTGATTAATTTCCCATTTTTTCACATCGATATTGTCGCGCAAATCCTGCATTCTGCGCGGGATTTGTTCGTCACCGGCAAGGAGCTGTTCACGGTATTCCCGTTCAAGGTCTGCAAGTTCGGCTTTACGTTTCAGCCAGGTATTTTTGTTCGTCTGACAGGCCTCAAAGGCCTGCTGTATTGTCACAGTGGTCACGTGTCTCTCTCCTGATTAATGCCGGAACGGCGAACTGTAGCAGCCCTGTACTTTACGCGGCGCGGGGTCGGGTTTCTCCGGTGCGGCACGTATCACACCGTCAACCGACTCGATGGTGCGGAAAGTGGCCGAGCATTCGATATTGGTACACTGGTGATAACGCTGTTTGACGTTTTCCGACAGATACCGGCTGGTACGGACGTGCGCGGTCTTTTTGCAGAACGGGCAGTGAAACATGATTCAGCCCTCTGCCTGTTCGTGGTCTTTTGCGGCCAGTTCAGCGGCAAGCTTCATCCGTCTGGCCGGGCTTCTTAACAGCGCCATATCAACCCCGGTTATGACCGGGCGATTCATGCCCGTTACGGACAGAACCGGCTCCTGCTCCATATCAAAATGATACAGGGCTGACTGCAGATTCAGGGCATCACCCAGCTCGCGGGTCACGGTCGCACGCGGCGAGGTTTCTCCGCTCATTTCCAGCGACCGTATACGCAACAGAAAGACACGTAACAGTGCGGGGCTGATACCGGTCAGCGCCTTCTTCCACTCGCTGTTGGCGTAGGTAGTGAACGCTTTTTCATGGGCGCTGATGTAAGCCGTACCGGAGGAGCATGCGCCAAGCATGGCGAGGTTTTTGTCTTTCTCCAGCTCGGTAATCAGACCGGTAAACTCATCAGCCAGTTCGCGGCTGGCGATACGTTTACTGTGTTCAGCTTTCAGTTCGGGAGTGAGGTTGCCGCGCAGAGTTCGAAAGCGGCTGCGCCAGTCCTGTTCGGCCTGTGCACTTTCACTGAGCGCGGTCTGTCGTTCCTGCTCACAACGCTGAATGGAAGCCTCAATGTCGCTGAGTTTACCCATGCTGGCCGTGTGTGCGTCTTTTGCTTCGTTAAGTGCGGCCAGCGCACCGGCAATACGTTGTTCCGCGCCTTCATCCTGTTTACTGATAACGGTCTGCATGGCTTTGATAATGAGTTCGGGTTTCATGTTCAGGCTCTCCGTGTGTTCAACCTGAAATGATTCTGACGCCTCCTGCACAACAACACGATTCATTGCCGTTGTCAGAGTGCTGGCACAAACAGACCTTAAAATCAGGCTGGCCAGGGAAAGGTCGCAGGAAAACCTTACTCACCGTTTGTTTTTTTACTTATAACTATTCACCACTGTTCACCTTAAATAAAAAGATAAGTAATACAGTAAGTTAAAGGGTGAACAGTTGAAGGTCTGACTGTTCACCGTCTGTTCACCACTGTTCACCCTTCAGTTTGTTCAGCCAGTCAGCCACTTAGACTTTTTAGTGATTAAAAATAATAAATATATAAACAAAAGTAATCAGCAATGGGCCACCGGTTTGCCAACGTTTGCCAAAAAACGGCCAACGTTTGCCACTGTATAAAAAACGCTCTGTTGTGTGGTGGAGCAGTACAAAATGACTTGTTGCCCTGAGGGAAAATATTCACAAAATAGAGAGCTACCCGAAGCCGGACGGACACGACCGGCACTGTATGGACTTTGTGAGGTAGCCCGATGCACATCGCTTTTTCTTCCCCGTCTTCTGCCCCTGCCGCCCCGCTGATGCCGGTTTCTGATACCGTTCACGAGCGCTTTATCCGTCTGCCCGAAGTGATGCATCTGTGCGGCCTGTCCCGCTCGACCATTTATGATCTCATCAGCCGGGAAGCCTTCCCGAAACAAATCTCCCTCGGCGGAAAAAATGTGGCGTGGGCGCAGTCTGAAATCACTGCATGGATGGCGGATCGCATTGCCGAACGTAACCGGGGCTATGACGCATGATGATGACCGTTCAGCAAACAGCCCCTTTTTCTGGCTTGCTTCTTTTCGCCGTTTCCAGGTATAGTTTTCCCGCTGTCGCAAAATCGGCAGCCGGGCGTAGGAACCCGAGTTACTCAATGGCGACACCGGACGCGCCATGCGTCTTTTTTTACGTCGTTGCTCAGGCACACCCATTTTTCGGGCTGTGGTGTTTACACCTTAGCCCCTGTCAGGTAATGGTGATCCGGGCGGGGCAGCCTTCGGGCTGGCCGGTATTCATTGAGGCCGGTATTCCTACCCCCGTTCGGGTCACCACCCATGAGCGTAGGAACTCCGGTGGTGGCAATAACCGCTACTCAATGGAGGTTGCCACTATGGCTACGACCCTCACCCCGTCACACCCGCAGTTTGTCTTTGTATTTGCCGCTGTTCGTCGCGCAGACCGTAAACCCCGTATTTGTATGCTTCGCACCGTTGCCGGTGATGAGCACGCCGCACGCCTTTCTCTTGTTCGCGATTACGTCCTCTCGTTTGCTGGCCGTCTGCCGGTTGCGGAGGTGCGCGCATGAGACACACTACCATTACCGCCCGTGACCTCGAATGTCTGGAGCACATGCGCAATGTCGGCCAGCTCGTCGGCGACCTGATGCAGGTGCAGGACTGCGCCACCGTTCGTCGTGACCCGGCGCAGCACTTACAGCTCACCTCCGTGATTTACCTCATGACCGCCCAGCTCGACGGCGTGGTCGAACGCTGCAATCAGCAGTGGCTTACCGGGGAGGGTAACGTATGAAAAAGCCATTACCGCCCGTATTACGCGCCGCGCTGTATCGTCGCGCAGTGGCCTGTGCATGGCTGACCCTGTGCGAACGCCAGCACCGCTACCCGCACCTCACCCTAGACGCGCTGGAAAGCGCCATTGCCGCCGAGCTCGAAGGGTTTTATCTGCGCCAGTACGGCGAGGAAAAAGGCCGCCAGATTGCCTGTGCCCTGCTGGAAGATTTAATGGAAGCCGGACCACTCAAAGCCGCGCCGTCGCTGTCCTTTCTCGGGCTGGCCGTGATGGATGAGCTTTGCGCCCGTCATATCACGTCGCCGGTACTGCACTGAGGGAGAAAATAACCATGAAAATGAACGTAACAGAAACGGTAAAACAGGCGTGCGGCCACTGGCCGCGCATTCTCCCTGCGCTGGGTGTGAAGGTGATTAAAAACCGCCATCAGTCCTGCCCGGTGTGCGGTGGCTCTGACCGCTTTCGCTTTGACGATAAAGAGGGGCGCGGCACGTGGTTCTGTAACCAGTGCGGCGCGGGTGACGGACTGAAACTGGTCGAGAAGGTGTTCGGTGTATCAGCCTCTGAGGCCGCCGGGAAGGTGAACGCCGTGACCGGCAATCTGTCACCGGTTGCCCCGGAGATGATTGCAGCCGCAGAAGCCGGAACGGAGGCCGACCGGAAAGCGGCGGCAGAGCTTTCCGTAAAACTGATGGAGAAAACCTACACGACCACTGGCAATGCCTACCTCACCCGCAAGGGTTTCCCCGTTCTGGAATGTCTGACGCTCACCGTCATGCATAAAACCGGCGGCGTGACGTTCCGCGCCGGGGATGTGGTGGTGCCGCTGCATGACGATACCGGCGCACTGGTTAACCTTCAGCTTATCAATGCTGACGGTCTCAAACGCACCCTGAAAGGCGGTCAGGTCAAAGGGGCATGTCATATCATCGAAGGGAAAAAACAGGCCGGAAAACGCCTGTGGATTGCAGAGGGTTATGCGACCGCACTCACCGTGCATCACCTGACCGGGGAAACCGTCATGGTGGCGCTGTCCTCCGTGAACCTCTTTTCTCTGGCGAGCCTTGCCCGTCAGAAATATCCGGCCTGTCAGATTGTGCTCGCTGCCGACCGTGACCTTAACGGCGACGGCCAGAGTAAAGCCGCTGCGGCCGCAGATGCCTGTGAGGGCATTGTTGCCCTGCCGCCGGTGTTCGGTGACTGGAATGATGCGTTTATACAGTACGGCGAGGAGGCCACGCGGAAAGCCATTTATGACGCCATCCGGCCACCGGCGCAAAGCCCATTCGACACCATGAGCGAGGCGGAATTTACCGCCATGAGCGCCAGCGACAAGGCTTTGCGGGTGCATGAGCACTACGGCGAAGCGCTGGCGGTGGATGCGAACGGCCAGCTCCTGTCCCGCTATGAAAACGGCATCTGGAAAAATATCCCTGCCGCCACTTTTTCACGGAATGTGGCTGATTTATTCCAGCGCTTACGCGCCCCGTTCTCGTCGGGGAAAATTGCCTCGGTGGTGGAGACCCTGAAATTGATTATTCCGCAGCAGGATACACCGGCGCGCCGTCTGATTGGCTTTCGCAACGGGGTACTCGATACTCAAAGCGGCGTATTCAGCCCGCACCACAAATCGCACTGGCTGCGCACCTTATGCGATGTGGATTTCACCCCGCCGGTGGAGGGGGAAACGCTGGAGACGCACGCGCCGGATTTCTGGCGCTGGCTCGACCGTGCAGCCGGCAAAAATCCACAAAAACGCGACGTGATTCTGGCCGCGCTGTTTATGGTGCTGGCGAACCGTTACGACTGGCAGCTCTTTCTCGAAGTGACCGGTCCCGGCGGGAGTGGCAAAAGTATTCTGGCTGAAATCGCGACCCTGCTCGCCGGGGAGGATAACGCCACGTCAGCCGATATCGACACACTGGAAGACCCGCGCAAGCGTGCCTCCCTGATTGGCTTCTCGCTTATCCGTCTGCCTGACCAGGAGAAATGGAGCGGTGACGGGGCAGGACTCAAGGCCATCACCGGCGGTGATGCGGTCTCCGTTGACCCGAAATACAAGGATGCGTACTCCACCCATATTCCGGCGGTGATTCTGGCCGTGAACAATAACCCCATGCGCTTCACCGACCGCAGCGGTGGTGTGTCACGTCGCCGGGTGATTATTCACTTCCCGGAGCAAATTGCGCCGGAGGAACGCGACCCGCAGCTCAGGGATAAAATTGCGCGCGAGCTGGCCGTGATTGTGCGCCAGCTCATGCAGAAGTTCAGCGACCCGATGGCAGCCCGCGCACTGCTCCAGTCACAGCAGAATTCCGACGAGGCGCTCAACATCAAGCGCGATGCTGACCCGACGTTTGATTTTTGCGGCTATCTGGAAATGCTCCCGCAGACCAACGGGATGTTTATGGGGAATGCCAGCATCATCCCGCGTAATTATCGTAAATATCTCTATCACGCGTATCTGGCCTATATGGAGGCTAACGGATACAGGAACGTGCTCAGCCTGAAAATGTTCGGGCTGGGACTGCCCATGATGCTGAAAGAGTTCGGCCTGAATTATGAGAAGCGGCATACCAAGCAGGGGATACAAACCAATCTGTCGCTGAAAGAGGAAAGCTACGGCGACTGGCTGCCGAAGTGCGACGAACCCGCAGCAACATAACCTCACTCAGACCGGCAACAGCCGGTCTTTTCCTTTCTGGCCATTGCCACAAGGTGAACAATCCACTGTTCACCCTTCACCGTATATTCACCCTGTATCACCATGAAATTATTAATAAAAAACCAAAGGTGAACAGTGTGAACAGTAAAACCTAAAAAAACTTTTTATCCCCCCACCACATCGCCTGACCGGGCAGATCCAGAACGAGCAAAAATCACAAAGGGGAAGAGTCGACTTTTCACTCCTCACCAACTCACCACCGCTTAACCACATGATATAAAATAGAAAATCATCGAAGTTAACAGTATAAACAGTTAGATTAAAAAAATACTTACGCATCTTATGGCGATAGGTAACACTATCTTCATAAGAAAAGTCACATTACATGAAGAACTAAGAAGGAAGACATATAAATGGATAAAACTGATTACATCCTGCGTTCACTTACGAAAACCTCAAAAAAACGATGGGAACATTATGCAGTAACTCGCATTTATCATCTTTTAAATGATCCCGATATTGAATTTGTCTGCCAGCAATGTGTCAGAAAAGAAAATGGGAAAATCTATTTGGCAGATTTATTTTTCCCACAACTGGAACTTTATCTTGAAATTGATGAAGGGCATCACAACAGTGAGCAATCACAAATAGATGATGCGAAACGTCGTATGGATATTACTGAAGTCACAGGATTTTTAGAGAAAAGAATTCCCGCCAGCGAAATAAGTCTTGAAATTTTCGATCGTTATATCAATGAATTTATTGAGTTGATACGCAATCGTAAAAATAGAATGATTAAAGATAAAAAATTCAAAGAATGGGATTATGATAATAAATATACAGCTCGTCCTCATCTTAAGGCAGGAAGGATATCTGTAGGTCCAGATGCCGTCTTCAGATACCACCGGGATGCTTTGAACTGTTTCGGTTACAACAAAGGACATCATCAGTCTGGCGGTTGGAGCATTCCTTCTCACATAAGTGAAGCAATGGGTCTATCAGGAAAATGCATGGTTTGGTTTCCAAAACTATATGGAAATTCAGATTGGGGAAATGAATTGACTGATGATGGTAACAAAATCATAGAGCGGAATATAAAAGATGATGAGGGATACACAGAACGCTGGGATAAACGAATTGTTATGGCACATTCTCGTGATGAGTTGAACAGGACACTGTACCGATTTCTTGGGGTGTTTGAAGCTATCCCTGGTCACCATACTGGCAACATACTAGAGTTTCATCGTGTAAGCACATCGGTCAATGTATACCCTCCTAATGATGCTGCCCCATGATTAACAGCATATTTAGTTCCCTGTTTATACGAGATACAACGCTGCTACTGTGAGAAAATTGGTACACGCTTAGGTACACAACTGAAAGTTGAATACGAAAAAATCTCTTAATTTTAATAGGTTGGGAAATTTATTCAGACTCCGCCAGCCCACCAAATATTGATGTACTGAAGTTCAGTAAAGTCTACTAAGCCCGTATAGCACAAGCTCTGCGGGCTTTTTTACGTCCATTGCCGCCTGGTGAGGATTGCAGAGAACCTTACGGACACTGGAGTCAAATGACGCGGTGGGTAAAGCGGCTGCGCGATGGGTGACAGGGCAAAACGCCAAAAGTCTCACCAATAACTCCCGAAAGAATTGGAATACGAGAGTCAAAGAAAATAGAACACTCACTGAGAGTCCTGGCTGGCTGGGGCAAAGCTCGCAGTCAGACTGTCGAGCATAAAGATAAGCAGTTGCCCGTGAGACGCCAGGATGTTGGGCTACGGTATCCATAGATTTGCGAAGATTCAGCAGACCTTCTTTGCGAAGCTTAATGATCAATTCTTTTCTGTCAGCTGCTTTAAGCGTCCTGGCCGTAGTGGCACGAGCAGCGGCGAAACTATCTATGCGCTGTCGAATGGTCTCTGTTCCTCCAGGAGCAATATTTTCTCACGGAATTTTTTATTACCGTATGCGTTATTCAGCATAATCCGAAGACGTGATCCTGCTCACCCAGTCAAACATAACTTGCATATGATTGCCATTGGATGTCCTCACACCAACCTGACACGCATTTACACCTGTCGTTTTGCCAGTCAAAACCTGTCCATACTTCATATAGATTTTGATACCGACCCCCTGTTTATAGCACTTATTGCAAATCGAGAAATAATCTCTTCTTGATGGAGTATATTGCTGAAGATTAAATTCGTCAGCCGGCACCAGCGAAAGATTAAAAGCGTCATTACCTGATAATTCTTCAAGAATTGCCAGTGACTCTAATTTAACTTCAATGCGCTTATTTCCTTTAGGTTTATCCGAAGCCAGAATCAAATTTTCCCTCGGATTAAACTTCGCAATGTAGCCTGTGATTATCCGGGCATTATTACTCACCAATCGAACAGGGATATCATTAAAACGTAGAAATTGAACTCGACGAGCAAGCATAGAATAATCCCGCGGCCATATTTCAGCCTCTCGCCCGTAGGAAATATCATTTACAGCTATACATTCCATAAAGATATATTCATCTATGCTGAATGAAAAAGCCCCGGATTCACGGGGCTGAATAAAACGAAATAAATTAACGTAACAGAGACAGCACGTTCTGCGGGACCTGGTTAGCCTGCGCCAGAACGGAAGTACCGGCCTGCTGCAGAATCTGCGCGCGAGACATGTTGGAGACTTCGGTCGCATAGTCGGAATCTTCGATACGGCTACGCGCTTCAGACAGGTTGTTTACGGTATTGCCCAGGTTGGTGATAGCGGAGTTGAAACGGTTCTGTACCGCACCCAGGTCAGAGCGCAGCGCATCCACCTGCGCCAGCGCGGCATCAATTTTCTGCAGCGGGTTTTCGGTGGTTTTAGCGGCTGCTTCAGCCAGCTCTGGTTGTGCTTTGAAATCATGACCAGCGGCTTTGCTGGCATTGTAGGTTTTACCGTCGATAGTAACGACTTCGGTTTTACCATCTACGCCACCCAGTTGGTTAGCCGCTGTTTTGGTAGTGCCGTCAGCAGCAGTATAACTTGTGGTTTTAGCTTTAATTGCTCCTGTCGCTTCATCGTAATCTGCAGCGTAATACTTATCGCCAGCTTTAAGCGCATAACCGCCTTCAATTGTCTTACCATTTTTATCGGTATAAGACATTTTGACCAATGTCGCGGCATTAGCATCGGCAGTGTCAACGCCGCCAGCGATTAAGGCATTCTTAGCATCTGCTGAAACAACTGCTGGTGTATCTTTTAACTCCTGTACTTCTGTTTTAGTTGCCGCACCAGCAGGCATTGTGGTTTTAGTTGCACCCGTAGCAAGTGTAACTTTACCGTCAGTAGCAACGTTAACTTCATAATCGCCATTTTTGGCGGCATCAGCACCAGTAAAGCCACCAATAGTAACAAAGTACTTATTATTATCTGCGTCAAATTTAACTGTACCACCCGTTACAGCAGCCGTACCAGTCGTACCACCAATGGCCGCTTTGATGGCCGCATCATCAAGGCCTGAGGCATCCAGTGTAGTACCATTATCGGCATAAGCTTTCGTTGTTACTGCTGTATCTTTCACATCATACGCTTTCTGCACGTTCAGTGAATCCAGACCCAGGGTCTGAGAGTTGATCTGCTTCAGATCGATATCGATAGTTTCACCGTCGTTGGCGCCAACCTGGATGGTCAGGGTGTTGTCCTGCGCCAGGACTTTCACGCCGTTGAACTGAGTCTGGCCGGATACACGGTCGATTTCGTTCAGGCGCTGGGTGATTTCAGCCTGGATGGAGTCGAGGTCAGACTGGGAGTTGGTGCTGTTAGCAGACTGAACCGCCAGTTCACGCACACGCTGCAGGTTGTTGTTGATTTCGTTCAGCGCGCCTTCAGTGGTCTGCGCAATGGAGATACCGTCGTTAGCGTTACGGGAAGCCTGAGTCAGACCTTTGATGTTCGCGGTGAAACGGTTAGCAATCGCCTGACCTGCCGCATCGTCTTTCGCGCTGTTGATACGCAGACCAGAAGACAGACGCTCGATAGCGGTGCCCAGTGCGGACTGGGATTTGTTCAGGTTATTCTGGGTCAGCAGCGACAGACTGTTAGTGTTGATTACTTGTGCCATAAAATTTTCCTTTTGGAAGGTTTTTGATAAAGCAATCTCCCATGAGAAAAGCGACTAAAATTCTTCCTTATCTGATGTAAAGGAGAAAATCATGGCTACTATTGGGTATATTCGGGTGTCAACAATTGACCAAAATATCGATTTACAGCGTAATGCGCTTACTAGTGCAAATTGTGACCGCATTTTTGAGGACCGTATCAGTGGCAAGATTGCAAACCGCCCCGGCCTGAAACGGGCGTTAAAGTATGTAAATAAAGGCGATACTCTTGTCGTCTGGAAATTAGACAGACTGGGCCGCAGCGTGAAAAACCTGGTGGCGTTAATATCAGAATTACATGAACGTGGAGCTCACTTCCATTCTTTAACCGATAGTATTGATACCAGTAGCGCGATGGGGCGATTCTTTTTTCATGTAATGTCAGCACTGGCCGAGATGGAGCGAGAATTAATTGTCGAGCGAACCCTTGCCGGACTGGCTGCCGCCAGAGCGCAAGGACGACTGGGAGGGCGCCCTCGGGCGATCAACAAACATGAACAGGAACAGATTAGTCGGCTATTAGAGAAAGGCCATCCTCGGCAGCAACTAGCTATTATTTTTGGTATTGGCGTATCTACCTTATACAGATATTTTCCGGCAAGCCGCATAAAAAAACGAATGAATTAAAATAAAAATTACAACAGGATGGATATAACATTTTTGTAATACAGGCGTATGGCATAAATAAACCGAAAGGGTATACGAAAAAGACAGCATCTAATTAAAAAGAGAAAAAAATTCAACGCATTAACATATATAGTGTAGCGCGCTCACGATAAGGCCTATGTTACATCCAGCTATAGACGACATCGCTCAAAACACTACCAGACACAGTATTCACCTGGAAAGGCTTTTTAATCAAAATGTTAGATGTAAGCAATTACGGACAGAAAAAATAGTAAAGTTTATGCCTCAAGTGTCGATAACCTGGATGACACAGGTAAGCCTGGCATAACATTGGTTATCAAAAACCTTGGTTTTCAAGAACCAATAAATCGTGTGGCTAATGCGCTATAAAAATCGCAGAGCGGTGACGATATCCGCATAAGGAGCTGTTCGTTCGCAACATTCGAACGGTAACGTAAAGCTGGTTTCATTGGTTAATGAAGACGAAGGGGACAAAATTACTACAGAGTTGATACCACAGAGATAGTCCAGGCTCGCAGGTGATACGGGATTTAACGCCGGAAAGTCTGCACAGAACACGATCTGCCGCCGGATACCATTAAATTGCCCGGCAACGTGTTATCAATACTACTACCGACGTTTCCCGTTACCTTGCTGTCGGTACGTTTACCTCATTGTCTGAAAGGTTATTTGCGAAGTTATCATTAATAATCCACGGGCGTCTGGTATGCGAATCCAGTTCCCCAATCCTGGCGCTTTGCCTTTGCGACCATACGCACGTAAATAAGCCTGAAACCAAACTTCACCGCTTAACGCTCTCCTCTTTCCCGATTTTTACGCAAAAAATCATCACATGCTCAAGTGTCGTATTAGTTATTGCATTTTCCAAATGATATTGGTAATTATTATCATTCTCATTAGCGACTTATTCGATGTATGACGTGGAGAGAGAGGATTTCTCATGCGTATTCTGTTTGTCGGTCCACCACTGTATGGACTGCTATACCCTGTGCTGTCCCTGGCGCAAGCGTTTCGTGTTAATGGCCATGAAGTGCTGATTGCAAGCGGTGGAAAATTTGCACAGAAAGCAGCCGAAGCTGGGTTGGTGGTATTTGACGCTGCGCCTGGTTTCGATTCGGAAGCGGGTTATCGCCGTCAGGAGGCATTACGAAAAGAAAATAACATTGGAACAAAAATGGGGAACTTCTCATTCTTCAGCGAAGAGATGACTGACCCGCTGGTCGCGTTCGCCGGGCAGTGGCGGCCAGATCTCATCGTCTACCCTCCTCTTGGGGTCGTTGGACCACTGATTGCCGCTAAGTATGACATTCCGGTAGTGATGCAAACCGTCGGCTTCGGTCATACGCCCTGGCACATCAAAGGCGTGACGAAATCACTTTCTGACGCCTACCGCCGCCATGGGGTCAGCGCGCCACCAAGAGATCTGGCGTGGATAGACGTCACACCGCCCAGCATGAGCATACTGCAAAATGACGGAGAGCCGGTTATCTCCATGCAATACGTCCCGTATAACGGCGGCGCCGTCTGGGAAGAATGGTGGGAACGTACACCTGATCGCAAGCGTCTTCTGGTCAGCCTCGGCACCGTCAAACCGATGGTGGATGGCCTGGATCTGATTTCCTGGGTAATGGATTCTGCCGGCGAAGTAGATGCCGAAATCATCCTGCATCTTTCGGCAAACGCCCGCTCGGATTTACGTTCTCTGCCGCCGAATGTCCGTCTGGTCGACTGGCTTCCGATGGGCGTTTTCCTTAACGGCGCCGACGGTTTTATCCACCATGGCGGCGCAGGCAACACCCTGACGGCGCTGCATGCCGGCATTCCGCAGATAGTCTTTGGCCAGGGTGCCGACAGACCCGTCAATGCCCGCGCCGTGGTCGAGCGCGGATGCGGAATTATTCCCGGTAAGAGCGGGCTTACGAGCAGCATGATCAATACCTTCCTCGGTAATCGCGCGCTTCGCGAGGCGTCACAGGAGGTCGCGGCGGAAATGGCGGCCCAGCCTTGCCCGACCGAGGTGGCAAAAAAACTGATCGCCATGCTGCAACACGGCTAACCGCGGCAGCGCAATGACAATATGGCGGCTGAACCCAGCGTGTGTCGCCATATCTCATCTTTCACCGATAAGGAGGCTTAATGCCCGCGACTCATTCCCCCATGCCCGCTCGTGCCTGGATAGTTCGCCTTGCCCGCGTGTGTTGGGAACGTAAAACACTGAGCATCATTGTCATCGTAGCATCAGTATCGACCATTTTACTGGCTGCGCTGACGCCGCTAATAACGCGTCAGGCCGTCAATGACGCGATAGCAGGCGATACGACCCACCTGCCGTTACTTGCCTGCGGCCTGCTGTTAATTGCCCTTTTTGATTTTATCGGGAATTACGTGCGCCGCGGCTATGCCGGAGAACTCTCGTTGTGGGTTCAGCATACGTTACGTAGCCGTGCGTTCGACAGTATTCAGAAACTGGACGGCGCAGGCCAGGACGCCTTGCGTACCGGGCAGGTCATTTCGCGTACCAACAGCGATCTTCAACAGGTACACACCTTGCTACAGATGTGTCCGGTGCCGCTGGCGGTGCTCACTTACTATGTGGCCGGTATCGCGGTGATGCTATGGATGTCGCCATCCATGACGCTTATCGTGATTTGCGTACTGGCCGCCCTTGCTATTACCGCCCTGCGCGCCCGTCGCCGTGTTTTCGCGCAAACGGGGCTTGCCTCAGACCGGCTGGCGCACATGACGGAACATATGCGCGAAGTATTGGAACAGATCTCAGTGGTGAAGTCCTGCGTGGCGGAGTTACGCGAAACGCGTTGGCTCGATGGTCAGTCGCGGCAGATGGTGCGGGTACGCATCGGCGCCGCTATCTCGCAGGCGATGCCGGGCGCAACCATGCTGGCGCTACCAGTGATAGGGCAAATCGTCCTGCTGTGCTATGGCGGCTGGTCGGTAATGAATGGGCGCATCGATCTGGGAACCTTCGTTGCGTTCGCGAGTTTTCTCGCTATGCTGACCGGCCCTACCCGCGTACTGGCATCGTTTTTGGTTATCGCACAGCGCACACAGGCGTCGGTAGAGCGCGTCTTCGCGCTTATCGACACGCGTTCTCGCATGGAAGACGGTACTGAGTCGGTTGAGGGTCAGATTATCGGGCTGGACGTGGAGAAGATGAGTTTCCACTACGACAACGGTAACCGTATCCTCAATGAGATCTCGTTTTCCATTCACGCCGGTGAAACCGTGGCGGTGGTTGGCGCCTCCGGCTCCGGAAAATCAACATTGCTGATGTTGCTGGCGCGCTTTTACGATCCCACCTCCGGCGGAGTATGGCTCAACACCACTACGGGTCAACAGAATATTCGCGACCTGAAACTGACGGCGCTTCGTCGTCGCGCTGGCGTAGTGTTTGAAGACGCGTTTCTGTTTGCCGGTACGGTGGCGGAAAACATCGCCTATGGGCACCCGCAAGCGACTCAGGACGACATTCGACGCGCCGCCGATGCCGCAGGCGCCAGCGGGTTCATCAATGCGCTACCGCAGGGGTTCAACACCCGACTGACCGAACGCGGAAGCAACCTCTCCGGCGGCCAACGCCAGCGTATTGCGCTAGCCCGGGCACTGATTACCGCGCCGGAACTGCTGATTCTCGATGACACCACCTCGGCGGTCGATGCCGGTACTGAAGCGGAAATTAACACGGCTCTTGGTCGTTATGCCGATAATGAGCATATGCTGCTGGTGATTGCACGCCGCCGTTCAACACTGCAGTTAGCCGATCGGATCGTCGTGCTGGATAAAGGCCGCGTCGTGGATATCGGTACCCAGGCGGAGCTGGATGCAAGGTGTCCGACGTTTCGCTCGCTGATGAGCGGCGAGGGGGATTTTCTCGCCCTTGCCCCGGCAGAACAACGTACGCTATGGCCAACAACGCAGGCGGTAAAATCCGACGACGCGCATGAGCGCCAGACAACCGCCGGAAAAGGTTTTGTCGACCGGATGACGCGCGTTCCAGAACGCGCCGTACAGATGGCGCTGGCAGGCCACGGGCGTCAAGTCTCATCGCTGTTGACGCCAGTAGCCTGGATGTTCGTCATCGCCGCCCTGCTTATCGCGCTTGATTCCGCCGCAGGCGTTGGCGTGCTGGTGCTTTTGCAGCGCGGTATTGACTCAGGCGTTGCCGCAGGGGATATGTCGACTATTGGCATATGCGCTCTGCTCGCGCTGTGTCTGGTAGCGATCGGTTGGTGCTGCTATGCGCTGCAAACGATCTTCGCCGCCCGCGCGGCAGAGTCGGTACAGCATACGGTACGCTTACGCAGCTTCAGCCACCTGCTACGCCTGAGTCTTCCCTGGCACGAGAAGCACATCGACTCGCGTCTTACTCGCATGACCGTCGACGTTGATTCACTCGCCCGATTTCTGCAAAACGGTCTTGCCAGCGCGGCCACCAGCATCGTGACGATGGTCGCTATCGCCGCGGCAATGTTCTGGCTTGACCCCATTCTTGCGTTAACGGCATTAAGCGCCGTACCTGTAGTGATACTGGCGACGTGGATTTACCGCCGTTTGAGCTCGCCTGCTTACGCCCAGGCACGGCTGGAAATTGGTAAGGTGAACAGTACGCTTCAGGAAAAGGTCTCCGGTATGCGGGTAGTGCAGTCACACGGTCAACAGAAGCAGGAAGCCGCCAGGCTACGGGCGTTATCAGACAACTTCCGCGCCACCCGCGTGCGGGCGCAAAAATACCTTGCTGTCTATTTTCCGTTCCTGACCTTCTGCACCGAGGCCGCCTATGCCGCCGTGCTTTTAATCGGGGCGACCCGGGTCGCCGGAGGCGAAATGACGCCCGGGATACTGGCGGCGTTCTTCCTGCTACTGGGACAATTTTATGGCCCGGTACAGCAGTTGTCAGGCATTGTCGATTCCTGGCAGCAGGCGACCGCCAGCGGCAAACATATCAATGCGCTATTGGCGACTGAGGAAACGGAGAATATTGAACCGTCCTCCATAACGCCTGGCACTGGCGGCGCGCTACGTCTGGAGGCATTGACATTCCGCTATCCCGAAAAAACGCAACCTGTGCTTGATAAGCTCTCGCTCACCATTCCGCCAGGAACGGTAGTCGCGGTGGTCGGACGTAGCGGCGCCGGCAAATCGACGCTGATCAAGCTGCTGGCCGGGCTCTACTCTCCTGGCAGCGGGCAAATCCGTGTCGGTGAGCGCCTAATTGATGCCGCGTCGCTTAGTGATTATCGTCGCCAGACGGGGCTGGTCACTCAGGATGTCGCATTATTTAGCGGCGATATTGCCGAAAATATCCGCTATTCGCGGCCAGACAGCAGCGACACGGAGGTGGAGATCGCGGCGCGACAGGCGGGACTCTTTGAAACTGTGCAACATCTGCCGCTGGGGTTTCGTACTCCGGTCAATAACGGCGGCACGGATCTGTCCGCGGGCCAGCGTCAGTTGATTGCCCTCGCCCGCGCCCAACTGGCGCAGGCGCACATTCTGCTGCTCGACGAGGCGACAGCGCGTATCGACCGCAGCGCCGAGGAGCGCTTAATAACCTCGCTTACCGGAGTGACGCATACCGAGAAACGCATCGCGCTTATCGTCGCGCACCGACTGACCACCGCTCGCCGCTGCGATGTGATTGTCGTAATCGATAAAGGATGTATCGCTGAATATGGCAGCCATGAGCAGTTGATAGCGGCTCATGGCCTGTATGCTCGTCTGTGGCGGGCCAGCGTCGGCCAGACACGCGATACGCAAGGAGAGGTCGTAGGATAGTTTTTATCGCCACGATTTACGCAAAAGAAAGCCCGCAAGCGGCTGTTCCTGTAACAGCCGCTTTAGCTATTGATACTGACCGAAATATAAACGAGATGGAATACAAAGAATGAGACTGAGCCCGCCCGTCGCTCCTGTCGCTATACAGACCGCTACGCGCCTTCGCCGCCAACTCGCCGCCGGAAGACAGGTTGACGCTTCTCACTTCTGGCGAGAAGCAAACTCGCTCGCGCTGCCGCTGGTGACAGCCATTAACGGCGCAGACGATGAACGGGAAGTCACCTTCCTGTGGCGTGCCGCCTCTCCTCTGCGGGGGGTTTATGTTCGCCTGAACCGTGTCACCGATAAAGATAACGTGGCGAAAGGTATGATGACGCAACTGCCCACAACGGATATCTGGCATCTGACGCTTCGCTTACCGACGTCCTACTGCGGTTCCTATACGATGGTCGAAATACCACCGAAAACCCCGGACGAGACGGTGTTGCAGCTTGGAAGCCGTTTCGCCTCCCTTGTCGGGAGGGCGGACCCGCTGAACAGCACGCCGGGAATAAATGTTCGGGGTAATACGCAGGAGTCTGTTCTGGCGTTGGATCATGCCCCGGCACAGGAGGAGTGGTCAGGCTGTCGCGCTTACGCCGGGCAGCTTTTCACCTCAGAACATCGGCTTGCCGGACAACGTCGCCGTGTGCGGCTGTATCTTCCTGACGTTCCTGTCGTACAACCGCTGGGCTTACTGGTACTCACGGATGGCGAGATCTGGTTCGACCATCTTGGGGTAAGCGCCGCCATTGACGCCGCCATCCGCAGCGGACGCATCGCGCCGGTGGCCGTACTCGGCATTGATAACATCAACGCGGGTGAACGCGTCGCAATCCTCGGCGGTCGCCGCGAGCTGGTGCTCGACATTGCCGAACGCCTGCTGCCAACCCTTCGCGCCAAATACCCGGAACGACAGTGGGCGGACCGTACACAAACGGTGCTGGCAGGACAAAGCCTCGGCGGCGTGACCGCGCTGATGGCGGCCCGCCACGCGCCAGAGAGCTTCGGCCTGGTGCTGAGCCACTCCCCCTCTATGTGGTGGACGCCGGACAACCGCAATCGCCCGCCCCATTTCAGCGCAGAAGAGCGCTCATGGGTCAGTGAACATGTGTTATCCGCGCCCTCGCCAGCCGTACGTACGCATCTGTGCGTGGGATCGCTGGAAGGTTCGACGGTCCCGCAGGTCAAACAGTTGCATGAAAAATTGCGCGCCGCCGGCGTTGAAAGCCATTGCAGCGTGTACACCGGCGGTCACGATTATGCCTGGTGGCGCGGCGCGCTGATTGACGGATTACGTCTACTGCCCCGATAAAACTTCACCTGCCAAAAAGGAATCACATCCGATGTATGGTCGCCAGTACCACAACAAGTGCTATCGCATGGCGCTATTTTTAGTGAGTTTTTGTTTTAGCGCGCTGAGTTATGCGCAGCCGGATATGCAGCCATTAGGGCCGAATATTGCTGATAAAGGTTCGGGATATTACCATTTTAGGGTCAATGACTTTCAATCTGCCGATGGCGCAAGACATTACCGGGTATGGACCGCTATTCCCAATAAAGCCGCCCCGCCGTCGGGTTATCCTGTTTTATATATGCTGGACGGCAATGCAGTGATGGACAGGCTGCCGGAGGCGCTGCTCAAACAACTGGCAGACCGCTCGCCGCCGGTGATTGTGGCGATTGGCTATCAGACTAACCTGCCGTTTGATCTTAACGGCAGAGCTTATGACTATACGCCGGCGCCGGGAATCGATCGCGAAGGCAGTGAAAATAACCCGCGTTTTCATCGTAAAACCGGCGGCGGGCCAGCGTTCCGCCAGCTACTGGAGAGACATATCGCGCCGCAGGTGGAACAAGGAATAACCATCAACCCCGAACGGCGCGGGGTATGGGGACATTCTTATGGCGGCCTGTTCGTTTTGGACTCCTGGCTGTCGTCATCCTTCTTTCATATCTATTACAGCGCCAGCCCGTCACTCAGCAGGGATAATTTTGCCCTGTTGAATCGCCTTACGACAGTGAAGCCGTCGCCGTTCTGCCATAAAAAACTCATTATAATGGAAGGTTCAGCGTCGAATGGAGATAGCAGGCAACGCCAGATGGCCGAGCTCCTGCAAAAAGTTCAGGAGACCGTGAGAACGCTTGAGAACAACGGCGTTAACGCGGCCCTGCAGCATTACCCGGGCCTGGGCCACGGGCCCATGTTTAACGCCTCTTTTCGCAATGCATTGCTGGATATCAGTCGCGAACCGGCAAGCCAAAAACCACGCTGCCATTAACCCGTCGCCAGAATATGCCCGCCAGCGGCGGGCATAACCTATCAAAACGAGGCCGTCACACCGGCATAATAAGCCCGACCCGGTTCGTTATAGGTATTTGCCCCTTCGGCGGAGCGATAGATCTGTTTATCGAAGATATTGCTGATACCGACATTAAGACGCAGGTTCTTATTGATATCGTAGTTAACGTTAGCACCGACCAGTGAGTAAGCCCCCAGCGCTTTCCCGGACAATCCTTTGGTCTCTTCACTACGCGACTCCGCATGTGTTCGCGGTTTTTGCTTGCCGTATAACGTCCAGTTGACGTTAGCGGAGAGCGCGCTGGTGATAGTCCAGTCGAGGAAGGTATTCACCGTATATTTCGGGATTATCGATAAGGGATTGCCGGTATCTTTTTGCTCAGAAGCAATCATATAAGTCGCATTGGTATTCCAGTTCAGACGGTCCGGCATCAGCGGAACAGCCATGCTGGCTTCAATACCTTCAATCAGCGCCTTACCGCCGTTCTGCCACTGCAATACATAAGCGCCAGATGCGCTTCTGCCAATAATCTTATCACCTGCGACAATCTTATTCTGATAATCGTTACGGAAATACGTGACGCTTGCGTGGTAATCGTCTACGGTAAATTCCAGCCCGATCTCTTTATTGATGCTAATTTCAGGATCGAGGTTCTTATTACCGACCAGGTAACAGCCGCCCGACGTAATATCTTTTGGACAACCGTTGCCTTTCGAATAGAGTAAATACCCCTCACTGGTTTGATACAAGTTCGGTGCCTTAAAGGCCCGGGCAATACCGGCTTTCACCTTGACGTATTCACCTAACTCCTGGGAAAGGTTAAGACTGGGACTAAAATTACTCCCGGATTCGCTCAAATAGTCAAAACGCAGACCCGGAATAATATTGGTACCGGCCATGGGTTCGATATTATCTTCAACGTACAGCGCACTGATTTCCGATTTATTTTTGCTGCTACGGTTAGCCGCCGAACCGGAAATCCCGGCGATATTGCTATCCTTAACCGTCAGACTGGTAGAGGAAGGATCGTTCAGCTCATCGCGGTTCCACTCCGCGCCGACGGTGAGCGTTTGCTCAAATAGCCATATCACCGGAACATTCACCTCGCCGCTGGTGCGATACGAGGTCAGGCGGTTAGTGGTGAACGTCTGGTCGTTGGTAATACGCCCCTCGCCGCCGCCGGAGAGCCCCTCATTCATGCGGGTGTTATCGGTTTTTTCATAGTAGAACCCCAGGCGGCTTTGCCCCCAGTCCCAGATGCCGTTATGAGTTAGACCGTAATTCTGCCGGTACAGGCGATTGGTCTCCCGCCCGGACTGCGCCAGACTTTTGGTAACTGCGTTTGAAGTACTGTTTTGCGTATCGCCGGCATAGATATTCCCCTGCCGACTGTATCCCGCTTCAAAATCAAGGATTTGCTGCGGGGTCATTTTCCATGAGAAGACGCTATTAATATCTTTATTGGTGACCCCCTCCCGTCCGGCGGCATTTTTGGTACCGGCGGAGGAGTTAATATCCCAGCTGTCGGCATCGGTTCTGTTGAGATTACCGTACAGGCGCATCGTCAACGTATCACCAGCCAACGGGCCGCTAAGGCTAAAGTTACCCCGCCGGGTGTCACCCTCTTTGCTGCTTTCCGGCTGGTTGGTATAGAGCGACAGCGAACCATGCCAGTCGTTAGTGGGGCGTTTGGTGATGATATTCACCACCCCGCCTGCGGCACCGGAGCCATAGCGAGCGGCGGCGGGCCCACGGATCACTTCAATACGTTCTACCATCTCCGGCGGTACCCAGTTTGTATCGCCACGGGTGTCGCGTTCTCCGCGCCAGCTATAGCGAACCGAATTTCGCGACGTCACCGGCACGCCGTCAATCAGCACTAAAGTATTTTCCGGCCCCATACCACGAATATCAATTTGTCGGTTATTTCCGCGCGTCCCCGAGGCGCTATTGCCGGTAAGATTAACCCCAGGCATCTTACGAATAATATCGGCAAGATCGTTAACGGGAGGATTCTTTTGAATATCGTCACGAGTAATAATCGAAACGCCCGGCTGTTGCTTTAATACTTGCTCGGCGGTGGATTCAACCACCATCGTTTCGCCGTTGTCGTCAGTAGATTCTGCTGCTGATAATGGACTATTAACCCCTGTAGAAACCACGGTTATTAACCAGATGAACTTCTTAACTCTCATACCCATTCCCTAAATAATGTCTAAAGTAGCGCTGTTGCCCTCAAGCTCACATCCTTGCCAGGTTACGTCTATATAGTAATTATTATCATATGCTAATGATAATAATTATCATTCAATTAAGAAAAAGGCAATCTTTCGACCGCAAAAATCTGGTAATAAAAAACGGAAATGGGATTTTGCAATATGACTCTCTGTCCGGGCTCCACTTTGCCAGTAAATCCGGGAAGGGTGGCAGAATGCGCCTACTGAACGGAAGTTTTACAAAACAGGAATAGAGAAATAAAACTATTTTTCAATGCGTTAATTACAAGAAACAACCAGGTAAGATGGTATAGCGCGGTTCAGGGTTCACCGCCGCTTCCCTGCAGACGGCGAACCGTTCTTACAGTTTGCCAGAGACTTTCCGTCAGGGTAATGGCGGGATCGGATACGATTGTAGTCATTCGATATATGACAATGAAAGTGATGTTGGCGCCAAAATACAAAGCGCCTGGTAATAATTATCAGGCGCTTTGCAGACAGAAAACCATCAAACATCGGTTTCTCGTTCTCCAGAAGCTACTGGAAAATATGACAACCCACAGTTAGTGGGTTTTACTGCCGTGTCTTGAGAAGTACCTTCTTGTATTCCCAAGTCGTCCAGGAGACGCCGCAACCAATAAAGTTCAATCGCCTGCACTTTTCTCTGTCGTTTGTCTTCCCTTTCAGAAGGCGGGCGAATATCAGACTCATGAGTACATGTAACACAATAACCTTTTAACTCTATCCATTTAGGCGCGGGGGGGCCCTTAGGCTCGGGAGGCGTCGGGCTGGCAACGCACGAACAGGCACTTATACATCCAGGCATAACGTTTTCCTTTTCAAACAATTCGCTTTAGTTGGAAGTTCTACTTGAGAAAATAGAAATGGTTATTCAGATATTTTTACCGTCGCATACTCCTGTAATAATAAAAGATACTGTAAATAATTAACTCTCAGCTACTATTCAGTAGCAGATTGTTATTCTTACATTGCTTTTATTTTCGATTTACGTCAAAAAGGACTAAATATCTTCACTATAAAATTCGTTAAAAAGTGCTTGTGTACTCGTAGACATTGTGGCGTCTTCGGTACATGAACCGGTTAGTGTACAATCTTTAAAACTGGTATTTTTTAAATTAGCCTCGGACAAATCAACCTCGCCCAGGTTAGTAGAAATGAAACTCGCCTTTTGCAGGTTTGCCCGGGTTAAGACAGCGCCTTCCATATCAGTAGCCATTATAGTAGCACCCTTTAATGTCGCACCGCTCATATCGGCAAGTATAAGGTTTGCGCCTGAAACATTAGCGTGATTCATATTCGCACCGGAACAATTACATTCTACCATGCTACAGCCTAACAGACTCGCGTGTTGTAAATTGGCGCCAGTAAGATTAGCGTGATCGAGGATAGCGCCACACATAATAGTATCTTCCAGACAGGCGTTCGTTAAGTTACTGTTGCCTAATAATGCTCCCGATAGATTTGCGCCGCTTAAGTCTGCGTCACATAAATTTTCTGCCGTCAGATTTGCTCCGGGAAGGACAGCGCCTTTAAGATTCATGCCTCCCTGGGCAGTTAATATTACAGAATCCTGAGGGAGAGAAAACTCGGTTCTGAATAGTAAAGCTCGACATATTCTTTCAAAAGAGACAAGCGGAATTTCTCTTGTCTCAGAATTGTCGCCTTTACTGACTCGTACAATAACTTGTCCAGCTTCGTTATTCTCACCAGGAAGATTAAATTCGACACGACACCCGCCCATATCCTCCAGTATAATGTTTTCTGGCAACGGAGCACCTCTGCCAGGCATTGAACTATTCAATGTATCAGCCATAACCTCTATCAATTCCTTATACTGTGTTTCATTTCTCCGACGTACCCCACCACAGGTAAAAAAGTTAATGATATGTTCCAGAATAGTTTTGGGAGAGGTGGCTTGCCGCATAGCAGCATAAGTCCCCGCGCCAAAAGCAGATGTAGCCATACCGGCCAGACTACCGAGTGAACGCTGCATAATATTTTCTCCCAGAGAGCAACATAGTACATGATAAAATTTATCATATAGATTTGCATTTAGAGATAAGGTGAATACCCCCTTTGCGTCTGGTTACATAATCACGCATCACGACGCTTTGCTGTCTGACTTACACAATACCAGCCAAATAAATATATTGGCTTATACTCGTCATACTTCAAGTTGCATGTGCTGCGGCTGCGTTCCCTCACCCCAGTCACTTACTTTAGTAAGCTCCTGGGGATTCGCTCGCTTGCCGCCTTCCTGCAACTCGAATTATTTAGAGTATAAACATTATTTAAAATAATAAACACGGCATTCGTTTTAATACTACGTTCAGGACTCATCCCACTCATTAGCAGAAAATCTATTAAAAAGCGTGTTCAGGCGTTTTATTGCTGCCATTGATAAACTGTTTAACAACGTCGTCTGTACAGGCCTTCTTCGTTGCCTTTACGTTTAACTCAATCAGGCTACCGTCTCGGTTATAAGTCTATCGAGTAGTAGGGACGTAGTATGACGATGCAGCAAAGTGATATGGAAAGATATAATCCATTATTAATGTTAAAAGAAGTCATGGCGCAGACGCCTTATCGCCATAAACGCTGGGGAGAGCGTAAGTTTCGCTATAAATTTGTATTACGTTGCCTTATTAACCCCGTAACGACAATTAAATACTTCAATGAATTATGCCATCTGTCTCAGCCCAGAACGCTGATCATTCATCGTCCCCTATTGCCGGCAAAAATCCAGCGGCCCTATTTGTATACCGGACTTAGCATACGTTGCCGGGCAAGGGCTATTCTGGAACACTACCAGTTCGTTCAGTCCTTTCCGGAAAGTAAAATTAAAAAGATCCTTCTGTCCGAGGAACAAATCTTACTCGCTCACCTGGAAGGAAAAAACGGTGCTCTGGTAGATATCTACTGCGGTCCCTGCGGCTATGACAGAGAAGGTGAACTGACATTAACGCTGTGCTTCAATGATACGCCGTTGGCACGTTTATCATTTTCCTTTATACGCCATGAAGGGAAGCAAATAGCGCTGGTTGCCGGGTTACAAGGGCCCAGTAAACATGTCGGCCCACAAGTCATACGTAACGCCACCAAAGATTGTTACGGTCTCTTTCCTAAACGGATGCTGTATGAAGCATTTGCGACATTGATGCTGGCCTGTAATGTCGACGAGATTTATGCGGTAAGTGAAAACAACCATGTTTATCGTCAACTCCGGTACTTATTCCAGAAGAAAAAAACTTTTGTGGCCAGCTATAGTGAATTCTGGGAGTCGCTAAACGGCGTTAAGAAAGGTGCCTTATATCATCTGCCATCACAGGTGATGCGTAAAGCGCCTGAAAGTATCCCCAGCAAAAAACGCGCAGAGTATCGGAAACGCTATCATATTCTGGATACAATAATACAAGAGGTTAACAGCCTCTCCCGGTAGAACTATTTCATACGCGGATGCGCAGATCCTGCTACCGTTCAGCGGATCTCTTTGAAATCTGTATCGCTACTGGATGGTTAAATACAGAATGGCTTGCGAGTGAAAAGCGCGGCATTAAACCGTCGCTTTCACTCATGCTATGATCAACATCTTAATCTTATTCCCTTCACCATAACGTCATCGATTAGCATGTTAACCATTAAATACAAGCTAAACATTTTTCACTTTTTTATTTGGTTGAGCGAAAAAATAATACAAAATAGAATTTTCAGTAAGCTAAGTCAGGAGTTTTGGTGAAAATACAAGAAGTTAAGCGTATATTAACCCGCTGGCAACCGTCTTCCTTTTCCCTATACCGGGAGGTGTTTACGCAATACGGCGGTAGTATCAATATGCACCCAGATATTGTGGATTATTTCATGAAGCGCTATAACTGGCATTTTAAATTCTTCCACTATAAAGAAGATGATAAGATTAAAGGCGCCTACTTTATCTGTAATGATCAGAATATTGGCATCCTGACGCGCAGAACCTTCCCGCTATCTTCAGATGAGATACTTATTCCGATGGCGCCAGATTTACGCTGCTTCTTGCCCGATCGTACTAACCGACTTTCGGCGTTGCATCAGCCACAAATACGCAATGCCATATGGAAACTCGCCAGAAAGAAACAAAATTGTCTGGTCAAAGAAACGTTCTCTTCTAAGTTTGAAAAAACACGCCGTAATGAATATCAGCGGTTTCTTAAAAAAGGCGGAAGTGTAAAAAGCGTTGCTGATTGTTCTTCTGATGAACTGACTCATATTTTTATCGAGTTATTTCGGTCTCGTTTCGGCAATACTTCATCCTGCTATCCCGCTGATAACCTTACCAACTTTTTTAGTCAACTGCATCACCTTCTGTTTGGGCATATTCTTTATATTGAAGGGATACCCTGTGCATTTGATATCGTACTGAAATCTGAAAGCCAGATGAACGTCTACTTTGACGTATCTAATGGTGCAATTAAAAATGAGTTCAGGCCACTCAGTCCCGGCAGCATACTAATGTGGCTAAATATTAACCGCGCCAGACATTACTGCCAGGAAAGACAAAAAAAATTACTTTTTTCCATCGGCATACTAAGGCCTGAATGGGAATATAAGCGCATGTGGTCGACCCCCTATTTTACCGGAAAATCGATTTGCTAAAAAGAAAGCCTGGACGTAAATATGTTTTTTACGTCCAGATTTTTCATAAGTCCTGATGAACTGATAAAAAACGAAAGTTTAATCATAATTTGAAAAATAAGTTAACCACCATATAATCATAATGACAATTACTCGAAATTCACTTACACTACACTCGGTTTTACGGAATTGATTAACACGGTATGTTACAGATAACGTGCTAAAAAGCGTGCAGCGGTTATACATTTTCATATGTATGTGTCATTAACCTGGCGTCAGGAACAGATGATGATGACAACTACCCTTTTATCTCTTCTGGCCTGGCATACCGTCAGTAGATTAAAGGTGTAGCCTTGCTTTATGGCATTACAAAAATGTGGGTGAGGTCTATGCTCAATGTATACGTTATTTGTAACAACGCTCTTGTGCATAAACAATACGTTATTGCCAACAGCACTGAACGGGTACAGTGGTTCTTGCTGACAACAGGCTTAAAGATCGCCTTAACACGGGATACCTGATAACTGGATTATATTATGACACATGCAGACTGGCTGATTCTTGGGTATACAACTGTTATTATTATTTTTGGTATTGTATGTTATATCGGATTGCTTAAATTGATAACGAAAGGCAAGCATGAAAAATAACGCACTTACCAGGAAGAATATACTCTCAGGAGATAAAATGCTTCGGCAATGATATGACACCACTGCCGAAATGCTATTTTTACAGAAATCAATCAGGTATTGAGGGTGATTTTATCATAGCCGCGCCAGCGATAATTCAACAACGAGAGCAGCCAGAATAGCACGAAAGCGCCCACTACCCAGAAGCCCACATTCCCCATATGATCGTTAAGCGTGCTTACGGTCTGCCAAAATGTTCCGCTTAACTGTAACGCATCATCAATCAACCCCAGCGCCTCAAGCCCGCCAATCGCCAGCGCGACAATGACGGATGCGGCGGTAATGGTCATATTATAATAAAGCTTACGTAATGGATGCGAGAAAGCCCAACCGTAAGCGCCGACCATGACAAAGTTATCCAGGGAATCCACCAGCGCCATCCCGGCGGTAAACAGCACAGGAAAAATCATCATCGACCAGAGAGATAGCCCCTGGTTGGCTGCTGAAGCGGAAATGCCCAGCAATCCAACCTCGGTTGCGGTATCAAATCCCAGACCAAACAGAAAACCGACAAAATACATATGCCAACTGGAAGTGACCAAACGAAACGTACGCTGAAATATACGCGTCATCAGCCCGCTAGGTATCGCCTCGTCATGCGCCCTCACTGACTCGCCGCGGGTAACCGAGCGAAATTGCCGCCAGACGTTGAACAAAATAAACAGGTTAAGCAGGGCCATCGCCAGCAGAAAAAAAGCGGAAACAGCCGTACCGATCAATGAACCATATTGATGCAAAACATCAATACGATCGCGAAATGCCATCGACGTCACAACAATCGCCAGACATGCCAGAACGACAATGGTCGAATGACCCAATGAAAAAAACGCCCCCACGCCTAAAGGCGTTTTACCCTGCTGCATCAGTTTACGGGTGACGGTATCAATGGCCGCAATATGATCGGCATCAACCGCATGACGCAGCCCAAAGCTATACGCCAGTATGGCTGCGCTTAGCATGACGGCATGGTGATGAAAAACACAGAACGCCCAAATCCAGGCCAGGATGTTAACCCCAACAAGAAAGACGGTTAATGCTATTCCCCGTCGTTTAGTATGATTATTCATGCCCCTGCACCCACTATATTTTTAATTAACGCTACGGTTTGTAGGGGGAATGTATGATCATTTGATTAAAACGTCACACCTCAAGATGCGACTTTTTGTAAACGTGCTTTACCGCTGACACATTTGTGCGCATTACTGCGGAACAAGGCTTAAAAAGCGTATCCGAACGTATAACCCTCCCAACGCTTCACTACGGGAAAAATGGGGATGAGTACGGTGCAGGCGTGCGATATCATTGACCAAAGCCAGACCAATGCCCGCCCCGGCCACATTTCCTACGTTATCGAGCCGGTGGAACGGCTGTAGCGCCAGATGGATGTGTTCATCATCAATGCCGGGGCCGCTATCTTCGACAACCAGCGTCACGGCATCGCCATCCCGTTCAAGCCGCGCGGTGACGATGCCTTGCTCAGGCGTGTATTTCAGCGCATTATCCAGCAAGTTTCCGCACAGCTCGCTAAGCAGTACCTCATCCCCCTCGATCCACATCGCTTCCTGTTCGCCTTCGTAGCCCAGGTCGATATGTTTACTCCGCGCCTGCGCCAGGCGGGTAAAACAGCCGCTCTGTACGATATCGTACAGATTCACCGGGGAAAAACGCCGCTCGCCCTGCTCTTTATGCTTTACCGCAGAAAGTTGCAACAATCTTTCCGTGAGCTGAATGGTGCTATCCAGCGTTACGCTCATCGCCTGCAGACTTTCGTACCAGTGATGAGGGTGCCGGCTGGCTAACGCCACCGCCGCCTGCGTTTTTAACACCGCCAGCGGCGTTTTTAACTGGTGAGAAGCATCGGCGCTAAAGCGTTCCTGCCGGGAAAGGATGCCGCGGAGCCTGTCAATGTAGCGATTAAACGCCACGATTAACAAGCGTGTTTCCGACCACGGCAGCAGTTCCGGCAGCGGCGTTAGCAGACCCGGTTCGCGGCGTACCATTAATGACGAAAGTTGACGCATAGGGCGCAGGATCCGGCGTAATAACCAGCCAACCAGCACCAGGGTCAGCAACACCAGCAGCCCCTGTGAGATCCAGGAAGAGAACAGCAGTTGGCCCGCCAGATAACGACGGGACTGCAGCGTCTCTGCGACATAAATCTCCGCCATGCCGATAATGCCGCCTTCGTTGACCGGCTGTAGCAAACGCGCCACGCGGATCGCCTCGCCGCGATACTCGGTATGATAGAACCACGCCAGCGCCGGATAAAGCCGGGTACGGGGCGTAGCGGGCGGCATGGCGGGCAGATCGTCATAACCGGAAATGACCTTTCCGGAAGGGTCGACGACTTTGTAATAGAGTCGATCATTCATATTAAGCTCGAAGCTATCCAGCACCACCCAGGGCACGTTAACTTCCAGATGGTTATTGCGCACCACCAGCCGTTCCGATACCGTTCGCGCCGAGGAGAGCAACGTGCGATCATAAGCCTGAGTAGCGGCCTGTAGCGCATTGACATAGCTGTTAAACGCCGATAGCCCCCATAGCAGAATCAGCGGCAACCCCAGGAACAGTAAGAGTTGCAGGTACAACGATTGCGGCTTAACCCACTTCATCGCCGCGCTCCAGCACATAACCCAGGCCGCGCAGCGTCGTAATTCGTACATCGCTTCCCTGGAGTTTTTTACGCAGTCGATGAATATAAAGTTCGATGCTTTCAGGGCTTACCTCATCGTTCAGGCTGAACACCTGTTCAAAAAGCTGCTGACGCGAAACCGGCCGCGTTCGTCGGTACATCAATACGGTTAAGAGCGCCTGCTCACGCGGCGTCAGCGCTAACGGCTGTCCCTGTAACAGAAAATACCCTTCATCATGAAAGATCAATTCACCCAGTTGCTGAACTTCATGAACCTGCCCAGCGCTGCGTCGCAGCAAGGCCCGTAAACGAGCATCCAGCTCTTCCAGTTCAAAGGGTTTCGGCAGATAGTCATCGGCGCCGACGTTGAGACCTTTTACACGATCCGCCACCGCGCTTCGCGCCGTGAGCAGCAAAACGGGCAAGGTCTGACCGCGTTTACGCAGCCGTTGCACCACCTCCAGTCCATCCATTCCCGGCATATTGATATCCAGCACCGCCAGCGCGTACATTTCACTGTGCAGAAGATGGTCAGCCGCCAGGCCGTCAAATACGCAGTCCACGGCAAAGCCGTTTTGCACCAGCGCTTTCTCCAGCCAGTGAGCCAGCTCACGGTTATCTTCCGCCAATAAGAGACGCATATCACATCCTGTAAAGTTTCTGCCGCATTGAAAGGGAATTGAAAGGTTATTGTTTTAACAATCACGCAACCGAACTGCTACATGTCGGCTCACATAATCACAAAAATCTTCTTCCGAACCTGAAAAATCCGGACGTCCGGCGTGAGGATAAAAAATGAAAAAACAATTACTTCGTACCCTTACTGCAAGCATTTTATTAATGAGTACCTCTGTTCTGGCGCAGGAGGCGCCGTCGCGAACGGAATGTATCGCGCCAGCCAAACCTGGCGGCGGTTTCGACCTCACCTGTAAGCTGATTCAGGTGAGTTTGCTGGAGACTGGCGCTATCGAGAAACCCATGCGGGTAACGTATATGCCTGGCGGCGTCGGCGCTGTGGCCTATAACGCGATAGTCGCCCAACGCCCTGGCGAACCCGGGACTGTGGTCGCCTTTTCCGGCGGTTCGCTGCTCAACCTGTCGCAGGGGAAATTTGGTCGCTACGGCGTGGATGATGTGCGCTGGCTGGCAAGCGTGGGCACTGATTACGGCATGATCGCCGTGCGTACGGATTCCCCGTGGAAAACGCTGAAAGATCTGATGACAGCGATGGAAAAAGATCCCAACAGCGTGGTCATTGGCGCTGGCGCCTCTATTGGTAGCCAGGACTGGATGAAGTCGGCGTTGCTGGCGCAAAAGGCGAACGTCGACCCGCACAAGATGCGCTACGTTGCCTTTGAGGGCGGCGGCGAGCCGGTGACGGCATTAATGGGCAACCATGTTCAGGTTGTCTCCGGCGATCTCAGTGAAATGGTGCCTTATCTGGGCGGCGACAAAATCCGCGTACTTGCCGTCTTTTCAGAAAATCGTCTGCCGGGCCAGCTTGCCAATATCCCTACCGCTAAAGAACAGGGCTACGACCTGGTGTGGCCGATTATTCGCGGCTTCTACGTCGGGCCCAAAGTCAGCGATGCCGATTACCAGTGGTGGGTGGATACCTTCAAGAAGCTCCAGCAAACCGACGAGTTTAAAAAGCAGCGCGATCTGCGCGGCCTGTTTGAGTTCGACATGACCGGCCAGCAGCTCGATGACTACGTGAAAAAACAGGTTACTGATTACCGTGAACAGGCGAAAGCCTTCGGACTCGCGAAATAATCGCGGAGGCAATGATGAGCGATCGTATCTTTGCGGGTATCTGGCTGTTGCTCTGTATCGCCGGGCTATTCATCGCCTGGCAGATCCAAAGCGAATACAGCTATGAACCCGTCGGCCCCCGCCCTTTTCCGCTGGGGATTATCGGCCTGATGGCGCTCTGCGCGCTGGCGCTGTTATTGCGCCATCCCGACACGGTTAGCTGGCCGCGCCGCCATGTTCTGCAAAAGCTAATTACCATGATCATCATCCTGTTGATGTATGCCTGGGGATTCGAATGGCTGGGTTTTCCCATCGCCACCGCGCTTCTCACCATGGTTATCGGGATGCTGTTCGGCGCCACGATTCCGGCGGCGGGTATCTCCGGCGCGGTATTGGGTATTCTGCTGTGGTATGCCTTTGACCGGCTGCTTGATGTCACCTTACCTCTCGGCGCCTGGCTGAGTTAACGGAGCAACGATGGATACCTGGATATATCTTTCTCAGGGCTTTGCGGTGGCGATGACGCCGGAAAACCTGGTTATCGCGTTGATTGGCTGCTTCGTGGGCACGATCGTCGGTCTGCTGCCGGGCCTAGGACCGATCAACGGCGTGGCAATCTTACTGCCGCTGGCCTTTGCGTTGCATCTGCCTGCGGAGTCGGCGCTAATTCTGCTGGCGACGGTGTACATTGGCTGTGAGTATGGCGGCAGGATCTCCTCCATATTGCTCAACGTCCCCGGCGATGCGGCGGCGATCATGACGGCGCTGGACGGTTACCCAATGGCGCAGCAAGGGAAAGGCGGCGTAGCGCTGTCGATTTCCGCAGTCAGCTCATTTTTCGGTTCATTAATCGCTATCGGCGGCATCATTCTGTTCGCCCCTTTACTGGCGCAATGGTCGCTGGCCTTTGGTCCGGCGGAATATTTCGCCTTAATGGTTTTTGCCATCGCCTGTCTTGGCAGCATGATGGCGCAAAACCCGCTTAAATCATTTCTGGCAGCGCTGATCGGTCTTGGCCTTGCGACCGTCGGCGTGGACGCCAACACCGGGGTTTATCGCTTTACCTTTGACAGCGTTCATCTTTCCGACGGCGTACAGTTTATCGTCGTGGTGATCGGCCTGTTCTCGGTATCAGAAATACTTTTAATGCTGGAACATACCAGCAGCGGGCAAACAATGGTCCGCAAAACGGGTCGAATGTTGTTCAACCTGAAAGAAGGCGCGCAGTGTATCGGCACCACCCTGCGTTCTTCGGTAATCGGCTTTTTTGTCGGCGTATTGCCCGGCGCCGGGGCGACCATCGCCAGCGCCATTACCTATATGACCGAGAAAAAACTCAGCGGCAACAGCGATAGCTTCGGCAAAGGGGATATTCGCGGCGTCGCGGCGCCGGAGGCGGCAAACAACGCCTCTGCCTGCGGCTCCTTCATCCCGATGCTGACGCTGGGCGTTCCCGGTTCCGGCACTACGGCAGTGATGATGGGGGCGCTGACGCTGTACAACATCACGCCAGGCCCGGCGATGTTCACCGAACAGCCGGATATCGTCTGGGGACTCATCGCTGCGCTGCTGATTGCGAACGTGATGCTGCTGATCATGAATATCCCGTTGATCGGTCTGTTCACCCGTATGCTCACCATTCCGCTGTGGTTCCTGGTACCCGCCATCGCTGCCGTATCGGCGGTAGGGGTGTATGCGGTACACAGCACCACCTTCGATCTGGTGCTGATGGTCGCGCTCGGCGTGTTAGGGTACATTTTACGTAAAATGCACTTCCCCATGTCGCCGCTGATCCTGGGATTCGTACTAGGGGAAATGCTGGAGCAGAACCTGCGTCGCGCACTCTCCATCAGTAACGGCAATATGGCGATTTTGTGGCAAAGCGGCGTTGCCAAAGCCCTGCTGATCATGGCGATCATGGTCATTGTCGTACCGCCAGTGTTACGTCTGATCCGTAAACACAGCCGTAAACCGCAGGTTGACGCCGGTTAATTGACTGCTGAAATACGTTGTACTTGTCCGGCCTACGCGCTCATGTGCCAGGCCGGGCAACCCCGCCAGCATCACTCTCCCCATAACTCGCTCATTTTCCCCCCTTCTTGCCGTTGTCAGGCTCGTGGCGCCGTTAACCTCACCTTTCGCATTGTTAAATATTTGTTGTTTTTGATCACAATAATTAAACAAAAGCGGTTATTTCATACGCGTTCCTGAAAAATGTCGATATTTTTAATTTATGGCTACGAAATGAGCATCGCCATGTCTCCCTGACCATCTACCGAGAGGAATGATTCTGATGAATGCACTGACTGCCGTAAAAGCGAACACAGATGATTTAGCCCAACGCCATACTGGTTTCACCCTTGCCCCTTCGGCGCAGTCGCCGCGCCTGCTGGCGTTAACGTTTACGGCGGATACCACAAGACAATTTCTCCATCAGGTTGCGCAGTGGCCGGTGCAGGCGCTGGAATACAAATCTTTCTTACGTTTCAAAATCGGCAAGATCCTCGACGATCTGTGCGGCAATCAGCTACAACCACTGTTGATCAAAACGCTCCTCAACCGTGCACAAGGCGCGCTGTTGATCAGCGCCGAAGGGATCGATGATGTCGCACAGGCAGAAGAGATGGTCAAACTGGCGACGGCGGTGGCGCATCTTATTGGTCGCTCCAACTACGATGCGATGAGCGGCCAGTATTACGCGCGTTTCGTGGTCAAAAACGTCGACAACTCCGACAGTTACCTGCGCCAGCCCCACCGCGTAATGGAACTGCACAATGACGGTACCTATGTTGAGGAGGTGACCGACTACGTGCTGATGATGAAAATCGACGAACAGAATATGGAAGGCGGTAATTCGCTGCTGCTGCACCTTGATGACTGGGAACATCTGGAGTCGTTTTTTACCCATCCGCTGGCGCGTCGCGTCATGCGCTGGGCGGCGCCGCCAAGCAAGAATGTTAGCCATGACGTCTGGCACCCGGTGTTTGATGTCGACCAACAAGGCCGCCCGGTCATGCGTTATATCGACCAGTTCGTCCAGCCAAAAGACTTTGAAGAAGGCGTCTGGCTCAGCGAGCTTTCAGACGCGCTGGAAACCAGTCAAAACATCCTCTCCGTGCCGGTACCGGTCGGCAAATTCCTGCTGATTAACAATCTGTTCTGGCTACATGGACGCGATCGTTTTACGCCGCATCCTGACTTGCGTCGCGAGCTGATGCGCCAGCGAGGTTACTTCGCCTACGCCGCCAGCCATTATCAAACTCACCAATAAGCGCCACGGCGAAGGAATTACGCGGATGTATGATTTTGTGATTATCGGCGGCGGCATTATCGGCATGTCGACCGCCATGCAACTTATTGATGTCTACCCGGATGCGCGCATCGCGTTGCTGGAAAAAGAGTCCGCGCCAGCCTGCCACCAGACCGGGCATAACAGCGGCGTGATCCATGCCGGGGTGTACTACACGCCCGGCAGCCTCAAAGCGCGGTTTTGTCTGGCGGGCAATCAGGCGACCAAAACCTTTTGCGATCAAAACAACATCCGCTACGACACCTGCGGCAAAATGTTGGTCGCCACCTCGGAGCTGGAAATGGCGCGGATGCGCGCGCTATGGGAGCGGACGGCGGCCAACGGCTTAGAGCGCGAGTGGTTAAGCGCGGCGGAGCTGCGTGAACGCGAACCCAATATCATTGGCCTGGGCGGGATTTTTGTCCCTTCCAGCGGGATTGTCAGCTATCGCGATGTCGCGACGGCCATGGCGAACCGCTTTCAGGCCAAAGGCGGCGAGATCATCTACCATGCCGAGGTCAGCGCGCTGACAGAACATGCCGCTGGCATTGTTATTCGCACCTCGCAAGGTCGGGAAATAGAAACCGCTACGCTTATCGGCTGTGCAGGACTGATGGCGGATCGGCTGGTCAAAATGCTGGGCGTGGAGCCCGGTTTTATTATCTGCCCTTTCCGCGGCGAGTACTTTCGTCTGGCCCCGCGACACAACCGGATCGTTAACCATTTGATCTACCCGATCCCCGATCCGGCAATGCCGTTTCTCGGCGTCCATCTTACCCGCATGATCGATGGCAGCGTTACGGTCGGGCCGAATGCGGTGCTGGCGCTTAAACGCGAAGGCTACCGTAAGCGCGACGTTTCCTTCACCGACACCCTGGAGATTTTCCGCTCCGCCGGCATTCGCCGCGTACTGCAAAACCATCTGCTTTCCGGACTAGGCGAGATGAAAAACTCGCTGTGCAAAAGCGGCTATTTGCGGCGAGTACAAAAGTATTGCCCCAGCCTGACCGTCAACGATCTCCAGCCCTGGCCGGCAGGCGTGCGGGCGCAGGCGGTTTCACCGGACGGCAAACTGATTGATGATTTTCTGTTTGTCACGACGCCGCGTTCCATTCACACCTGTAACGCCCCCTCCCCGGCGGCGACATCCGCGATACCTATCGGCGCGCATATCGTCAGCAAAGTTCAGGCGCTACGCGCAAGCCAGAGCAACCCCGGACGTGCGCTGCGTGCGGCACGCAGCGTGGACGCATTACACGCCGCATTTACCCGTTAACCCTTCAGACAGGAAGCAATTATGCAACTTAACGACTCTACCCTGTTCCGCCAGCAGGCCTTTATCGATGGCGACTGGCGCGACGCGCGCGGCGGCGATGTCATCCCCGTGAGCAACCCCGCCAACGGGAAACCGCTCGGCAATGTGCCCAAAATGGGGGCGGAAGAGACGCGCGACGCCATCAACGCCGCCAATCGCGCCCTGCCCGCCTGGCGCGCGCTCACCGCCAAAGAGCGAGCCAATATCCTGCGTCGCTGGTTCAATCTGATGATGGAACATCAGGACGATTTGGCGCGTCTGATGACGCTGGAACAGGGTAAACCGCTGGCGGAAGCGAAAGGCGAAATTAGCTACGCCGCCTCGTTTATTGAATGGTTCGCCGAAGAGGGGAAGCGTATCTATGGCGACACGATTCCAGGTCATCAGGCCGATAAACGGCTGCTGGTGATTAAACAGCCCATCGGCGTCACCGCCGCGATTACCCCGTGGAACTTTCCCTCGGCAATGATCACCCGTAAAGCCGGCCCCGCGCTGGCCGCAGGCTGCACAATGGTACTCAAACCCGCCAGCCAGACGCCGTTTTCCGCGCTGGCGCTGGCGGAACTGGCCCAGCGCGCCGGAATTCCCGCAGGCGTATTTAACGTCGTTACCGGTTCGGCAAGCGATATTGGCGGCGAGCTGACCAGCAACCCGCTGGTACGCAAACTGTCGTTTACCGGCTCGACGGAGATTGGCCGCCAGCTAATGGAACAATGCGCCAAAGACATTAAAAAAGTATCACTGGAGTTGGGCGGTAATGCGCCGTTTATCGTCTTTGACGATGCCGATCTGGATAAAGCCGTCGAGGGCGCGCTGGCTTCGAAGTTTCGCAACGCCGGGCAGACCTGTGTCTGCGCCAATAGATTGTATGTACAGGACGGCGTTTACGATCGTTTTGCGGAAAAACTCAACCAGGCGGTAAATAAGCTCGCGGTCGGCGACGGTCTGCAAGCCGACGTTGCTATCGGGCCGCTGATTGATGAAAAAGCCGTGGCGAAAGTCCAGGAGCATATCGCCGACGCGCTGGAAAAAGGCGCCCGCGTCATTACGGGCGGTGAAGCGCACAAATTGGGCGGCAACTTCTTTCAACCGACCATTCTGGCGGATGTCCCTGATAACGCGAAAGTCGCCAAAGAAGAGACATTCGGGCCGCTCGCGCCTCTGTTCCGCTTCAGCGACGAGGCGGATGTCATCAGGCAGGCTAACGATACCGAGTTCGGCCTGGCAGCCTATTTTTATGCACGCGATTTAAGCCGCGTTTTCCGCGTCGGCGAAGCGCTGGAATACGGCATCGTCGGTATTAATACCGGCATTATCTCCAACGAAGTCGCGCCTTTCGGCGGTATTAAGGCCTCCGGATTAGGCCGTGAAGGTTCCAAATACGGCATCGAAGATTATTTAGAAATCAAATATATGTGCATCGGCCTTTAACAGGAGAGTCGCTAATGAATACCAATAACGCTTTAATGCAGCGCCGTCATAACGCCGTTCCTCGCGGCGTGGGCCAGATTCACCCGATTTTCGCCGAGCGGGCGGAAAATTGTCGGGTCTGGGATGTCGAAGGCAGTGAGTATCTCGATTTCGCGGGCGGCATTGCCGTCCTGAACACCGGTCATTTACATCCGGGCATTGTTTCAGCGGTCGAAGCGCAGTTGAAGAAATTGTCCCATACCTGTTTTCAGGTGCTGGCCTATGAACCGTATCTGGCGTTGTGCGAACGCATGAACCAGAAGGTACCGGGCGATTTCGCCAAAAAAACGTTGCTGGTCACGACCGGTTCAGAAGCGGTTGAAAACGCCGTGAAAATCGCCCGCGCGGCGACAAAACGCAGCGGCGCTATCGCGTTTAGCGGCGCTTACCACGGTCGTACCCACTACACGCTCTCTCTGACCGGGAAAGTACACCCGTACTCTGCTGGTATGGGATTGATGCCAGGCCATGTCTACCGCGCGCTTTATCCTTGCCCGCTACACAACATCAGCGACGACGACGCGATCGCAAGCATTGAACGCATCTTTAAAAATGATGCCGCGCCGGAAGATATCGCCGCCATTATTATTGAGCCGGTACAGGGCGAAGGCGGATTTTACGCTGCCTCTCCCGCGTTTATGCAGCGACTGCGCGCGCTATGCGACCAACACGGCATTATGTTGATTGCCGACGAAGTGCAAAGCGGCGCGGGCCGGACCGGTACGCTGTTCGCCATGGAACAGATGGGCGTTGCGGCAGATATAACCACGTTTGCGAAATCGATCGCCGGCGGCTTTCCGCTGGCAGGCGTTACCGGCCGGGCAGACGTGATGGACGCTATCGCGCCGGGCGGGCTGGGCGGCACCTATGCCGGAAACCCGATTGCCTGCGCCGCCGCGCTGGCGGTACTGGACATTTTCGAGCAGGAAAATCTACTGCAAAAGGCGAATACGCTTGGCAAAACGCTGCGCGATGGCCTGATGGAGATAGCGGAAACGCACCGTGAGATTGGCGACGTGCGCGGACTGGGCGCCATGATCGCCATTGAGTTGTTCGAAAATGGCGACCCCGGCAAACCGAACGCGACTCTGACCGCCGACATTGTGGCCCGCGCCCGCGAGAAAGGGTTAATTCTGCTCTCCTGCGGTCCTTACTACAACATCTTGCGCATCCTCGTTCCACTCACTATTGAGGCCTCGCAGATTCGGCAAGGCCTGGAGATTATCGCCCAGTGCTTTGATGAGGCGAAACAAGCGTAATGTCCAATAAGCAGCGTCGGGTGGCGACGTAACTGTCTTATCCGGCCTACAAAAACCGTTTCGATTGTAGGCCGAATAAGCCAGGCGCCATCCGGTAAACGAGCGCAATAACAATAAAGAGGTTTTAGGATGGGGCAATTGTCAGAATCACATGCATTAGGGGGCGGGCTGAAATCACGCCACGTCACCATGTTATCGATCGCCGGCGTCATCGGCGCCAGCCTGTTTGTCGGTTCCAGCGTGGCGATTGCGGAGGCCGGCCCTGCGGTACTGCTGGCCTATCTGTTCGCAGGACTTTTAGTCGTCATGATTATGCGAATGCTGGCTGAAATGGCCGTCGCCACGCCAGATACCGGATCTTTTTCCACCTATGCGGATAAAGCGATCGGCCCCTGGGCCGGGTATACCATCGGCTGGTTATACTGGTGGTTTTGGGTGCTGGTTATTCCGCTGGAGGCCAATATTGCCGCCATTATTCTGAATTCATGGATACCGGGTATTCCGGTGTGGCTATTTTCATTAGTGATTACGCTTGCCTTAACCGGAAGCAATTTATTGAGCGTCAAAAATTACGGCGAGTTCGAATTCTGGCTGGCGCTATGTAAAGTAATTGCCATTCTGGCGTTTATCGCGCTGGGCGCGACGGCGATTAGCGGTTTTTATCCGTATGCCGAGGTAAGCGGTATCTCCCGGCTCTGGGATCACGGCGGTTTTATGCCTAACGGCTTCGGCGCGGTGTTAAGCGCCATGTTGATCACCATGTTCTCTTTTATGGGCGCGGAAATCGTCACTATTGCTGCCGCGGAATCCGATACGCCGGATAAACATATCGTACGCGCCACCAATTCTGTTATCTGGCGAATTTCCATCTTTTACCTGTGTTCCATTTTTGTGGTGGTGGCGCTGATCCCGTGGAATATGCCGGGTCTGAAAAGCGTAGGTTCGTACCGTTCGGTACTGGAGCTGCTTCATATTCCGCACGCAAAATTCATTATGGATTGCGTGATTTTGTTGTCGGTGACCAGTTGTCTGAACTCCGCATTATATACCGCGTCCCGGATGCTCTATTCCCTTAGCCGCCGCGGCGATGCGCCTGCGATAATGGGAAAAACTAACCGTAGCAAAACGCCCTGGGTAGCGGTTCTCCTCTCTACCGGCGCGGCCTTTTTAACCGTTATCGTCAATTATTACGCCCCGGCAAAAGTGTTTAAATTTCTTATCGACAGTTCTGGCGCCATCGCGCTGCTGGTCTATCTGGTGATTGCGATTTCGCAATTGCGGATGCGTAAAATTCTGCTGGCGCAGGGCGGAGAAATTAAGCTGAAAATGTGGCTTTATCCGTGGCTCACCTGGCTGGTTATCGGCTTTATCTGCTTTGTCCTGGTGGTGATGCTGTTTCGACCAGCACAGCAACTAGAAGTCATTTCGACGGGGCTGTTAGGGCTGGGCATAATAGGTACTGTCCCCATTATGTCTCGCTGGAAAAAACTGATAAGGTGGCAAAAAGCCCCCCTGCAAAACCTACGTTAGTTATTCCCGGCGTCAGCCGGGAAGCTTCTCAGGAGTAAAAGATGACCGCCCTTTCCCAACCGACGGCCATAGATGGCTATCGCTGGCTTAAAAATGACATTATTCGCGGCACTTATCAGCCGGATGAGAAACTGCGGATGAGTTTATTAACCGCCCGCTATGCGCTCGGCGTAGGGCCGCTGCGCGAGGCGCTGTCACAACTGGTGGCGGAACGGCTGGTCACCGTGGTGAATCAAAAAGGCTATCGCGTGGCGTCCATGTCAGAGGCGGAACTCCTCGATATTTTTGACGCGCGCGCCAATATGGAAGCGATGCTGGTACGCCTGGCGATTGAACGCGGCGATGATGCGTGGGAGGCGGAGATCCTGGCGCGAGCGCATATGCTCAGCAAACTGGAAGCCAGCGATGCCAGTGAACATATGCTCGATGAATGGGATCAGCGCCACCAGGCCTTTCATTCCGCCATTGTCGCCGGGTGCGGCTCCCACTATCTGCTACAGATGCGCGAACGCTTATTTGACCTGGCGGCCCGCTACCGCTTTATTTGGTTACGTGAAACCGTTCTGTCCGTCGAGATGCTGGAAGATAAACATATCCAGCATCACACGCTAACCGAAGCGATACTGGCGCGCGAGGCGGCACGCGCCAGCGAATTAATGCGTCAGCATTTGCTGACGCCGATTCCCATTATTCGCCAGGCGATGGCAGGAAAAATGTAGCCAGGCGCGGCTTGATAGCCATTATTCTTCAGGAATACGCAACACTTGTCCCGGATATATTTTTTCCGGGCTTTTCAGCATCGGTTTATTTGCCTCGAAGATTTTATTATACAGATTGGCGTTACCATACACTTGCTTTGAAATAGCGCTCAGGGTGTCGCCTGATTTTACGGTATAAAACTGACTTTCAGCCGCCGGCGTCGTGGTTTTAACCTGATCGTCAACGCTGCTAATCCCGGCGATATTCCCCACGGCAACCAGAATTTTTTCTTTTGCCTCCTGACTCAGCCCATCCCCCGTCACTGTCGCTTTTCCATCAGCAATTTGCACATTCACTTTGTCAGCGTCGGGTATTCCCGTTTTATTTAAATGTTCCTGGACTTTTTTCGCCTGATCGTCCTTATCATGATTAGCGGTTACCGCGTCCCAGAGTTTTTCACCTGCATCTTTTACAAAATTGAAAAGTCCCATATTCACCTCGCTTGTCAAAAATATACACAAAGAAAAGTGTAGCAGAGGGAATGAGGTTATCCTGATAAGCGGCGCTTATGCGCCGCCGGTGGCCGGTAATTAATGACGCATCTGAACCCAAAATGCGTGGATAAGCCCCGGAATATATCCGAGTAATGTCAGCAGGATATTAAGGATAAATGCCCAACCGAACCCTTTTCCTAAAAGTACGCCGAGCGGAGGCAAAATAATCGTAAATACAATTCTCCAGAAACCCATATACACTCCATACAAGCAAAATTAGTCATTGTTTAAAAAGAGATTTTATCTCTAAGCATAGTCAGTTTACCTGAGCCTGCCAGTCGCGCGCCGCGCTTTTACCCTCCTTTACGCTCTTTACGCTGGCATTAGGTTGACGTTTATTTTAGAATTAACTAAATTTAGAAAATGCTTAAATAACTATGACAGAGCTTGAACAACTTCAGGCCAGCGCAGAACAGGCGGCGGCCCTGCTCAAAGCGATGAGCCACCCAAAAAGATTACTGATTTTATGTATGCTTTGCGGTTCGCCAAAAACCAGCGCAGGCGAACTGGCGCGCATTACCGGGCTAAGCCCCTCCGCGACGTCGCAACATCTGGCGCGGATGCGGGAAGAAGGACTGATTGATAGTCAACGCGATGCCCAGCGCATTCACTATTTCATTAAAAATGAGGCGGTTAATACGATTATCGCCACGTTAAAGAATCTCTATTGTCCATAAGGAGGCACGATGTCCATTGGGATAGTTTCCCCCCGTGAGGCGCAAGCGCTGATAGCGCAAGGCGCGAAACTGATTGATGTACGCGACGCCGATGAATATCTGCGCGAGCATATTCCACATGCGCAACTGGCGCCTCTCTCCCGGCTTGAACAGGGCGATTTGCCCGCCAACCTGCGAGCGGAACAGATTATTTTTCACTGTCAGTCAGGTAAACGAACCAGCAGCAATGCAGCAAAACTACAGGCCATTGCCGCCCCAGCTCAGGTCAGTCTACTGGAAGGCGGTATCGACGGATGGAAAGCGGCAGGATTGCCCGTCACAGAAGACAAATCGCAACCGTTGCCACTGATGCGTCAGGTGCAAATCGCCGCCGGCGGGTTGACGTTGCTTGGGGTGATTCTGGGCTATACGGTCCACGGCGGCTTTTTCCTCATTAGCGGTTTTGTCGGGGCCGGGTTAATGCTGGCAGGCATGACCGGCTTCTGCGGAATGGCGCGACTACTGGAAAAAATGCCCTGGAATACCCGTACTCATTAAGCGGTACCTTCACCGCGCGTCGGTAGGTGTGTAGTAGACTGAAGGCGGGTTTATACCATTGTTCAACAGGAGAGCGTGATGTTCACACCAGGCGATATCGTACAGCCCCGAATGGGTGGGCCGAAACTGAAAGTGATTGAAGTCAACGAGGATCATATTGTCGCGGTACAGGTCGGTAATGAGCAGGGCGAAAAATTGATCCTCAAAGCGGCAGATGTCACCCCCTATTGCGAAGAGGGCGATTTTGGCGTGTGCTGATTTATCAGAATGAGCATGGCGCAACGTTCCCTGAGTCCCGGTTAATAGAGACAGGAAACGCAGCGCCATCTGTTAAAGGTTATCCGTGATTAGATTAAGAAATCATCCAGAGATTTCCCCGCCGCCAGCGCCTGGGCAATCGGTTTAGGCGTACGACCTTGTCCGGTCCAGGTTTTTTCTTCGCCATTGAAATCAGTAAAACGATATTTTGCCGGACGCGGCTGGCGCTTTTTAGCAGAACGCGGCATTGCTGAATCCATGGCAAATAACTCTTCCGGGTTAATACCGTCTGCTTTCATCAGCTCCAGAAAGGCATTAATTTTCTCCTGCTTCTCGGCAAGCTGGCGTTGCTGCAATTCTTCTTCTTCGCGTCTTTCTTTAGTGACAACCCTGAATTTTTCGAGCATTTCTTCAAGAACGTCAATGGAGAATTCGCGAGCCATAGCGCGCAGCGTGCGGATATTATTTAAGTTCTGTAACATCAAATTCATATCAATAAAAACCTTTTAACGCAGAAAACAAAAACTATTACAGGCGGTATTGTATGCGATTATTGATTATATTTCCAGATCCTAAAGTTCATACAGATATACTCAGTATAACTCGATTAATTATATTAATCTGTTAACCAGAAGGTTATATTCATTACCCCCTGTGTGTTTCAGGTTATTCTGCCTACGGTATATCTGTAGGTTTCCCGTTCGGCTGTTTATACCCTTCATTCTTCAAGTTGCTTATGTGTTGGCTACGGATTACCCGGCTCATCCATGGGCCTCGCCCTGACGGGTCGTCGCACGCGACGTTCAAATCTGCTCCCGGCAGATTTGTCGCTCCCCCCAGTCACATCGTTATCTATACTCCCGCGGACTCACTCCCTTGCCGCCTTTAAGCAACTCGAAATCCATAGCGTATATAGCGTATTGCGTATCTCAGTAACCACGGTGACCCTCACGGTGGCTGACCTTATACAGAAGTGAATATTTCAGCACAATAAGAGATTAACCATTCAAAAATCATCATCAGAGCTTTATGCTAAAAATCAGCCTGCAATAGCTATAATTATGCTGAGAAAAGTAGAGCGCGTGCCGTTAGCCGAGAATACATCGCATCTGACAACATTTGGAATGTGGCTGAAAATCGCCAGAAAAACAATGCATTATAATGCATTGATTTAAAAGTAATTAATAACTAACAACAACGAAAATCTCGCCGCGAGCAAAAAACACACAACCACAGAGTATTTTATCGACAAAAAGTCTATAAATAAAAATATTGCACTAGTTGATAGTTATTATATAGGGATATACTCTATGCAAAGACAAAAGTGCTTTATGATTTCACTACCAACCATCACCTCATTCTGATCGATACGCTACAAGGAGCATTAACATGTTCTCTCCACAGTCACGCTTGCGTCATGCCGTAGCAGACACGTTTGCGATGGTTGTTTACTGTTCTGTTGTGAACATGTTGATCGAGATATTCCTCTCCGGAATGAGCTTTGAGCAGTCGCTTTCTTCCAGGCTGGTGGCGATACCTGTCAACATTTTGATTGCATGGCCATACGGCGTTTACCGCGATCTGATTATGCGCGTCGCGCGTAAGGCAAGCCCGGCGGGATGGGCCAAAAACCTGGCGGATGTATTGGCCTATGTCACCTTTCAGTCACCCGTTTATATTATCATCTTGCTGACCGTCGGCGCCGGCTGGCATCAGATAGTGGCCGCCGTGAGTTCAAACATTGTTGTTTCAATGTTAATGGGCGCGGTTTATGGCTACTTCCTGGATTATTGTCGCCGCCTGTTTAAAGTGAGCAGCTATCATCAGGCTAAGGCGTAAGTTAGCGTCGCGACTGGCATTGCCAGTCGCGCTTTTAGTCGGTTTTTTCGTCGCCAAAAAGCCCATTCAGATAACGTTCTAACGCTATTCGGGAGCTAAAGCCGTGGGGAATACCGTAATGTTCGTGGGTCTCGCCGCCTAAATAGAGCGGAAAATTTTGGTAGTGATCGCAGGTTTTAATATCCGAAGCCGGGTCAGCCAGTGATGAGCTACGGTCTTTTAATCTGGGGTGAATGATCAGCGCGGTACGCCCCATACGCGCCTCGCGGTTAACATAAACATAATTCTCGCCGCGTCGATAACCATACGTCTTATTCGTCACCACATCGACGGTAAACCCTGCCTTTTCCAGTACCCGCGCCACCTCGTCAGGTCGTAAATACATATTTTATCCTCATTCTCTTTTACTGCGGGCTTACCTTACCCGATAGCGCGTTATCAACGCTTTCAGAAAAGTCCAGAAACGCATGATATCGCCGTAACAAGCCTCAGCAGGTAAAAATATGAACTACACTGAAAGCTACATCGAAATCAATGGAGGATCATATGCTTAACAAACCGAACCGAAACGACGTCGATGATGGTGTTCAGGATATTCAGAATGATGTCAATCGATTAGCCGACAGTCTGGAAGATGTCCTTAAATCCTGGGGAAGCGATGCGAAAGACGAAGCCGAGGCTGCGCGACGTAAAGCACAGGCGTTGCTGAAAGAGACCCGGGCGCGGATGCAGGGTCGTACTCGCGTAAAACAAGCCGCCTGTGATGCGATGGGGTGCGCGGATACGTTTGTGCGTGAAAAACCCTGGTGCAGCGTAGGAACCGCCGCAGCGGTAGGGATTTTTATCGGGGCGCTGCTTAGCCTGCGTCGCTAACGACGTGCGCTGCCGGATGGCGACATACTTTATTGGGCCTGCATCATTGCCGCAGGCCCAGGTCGCGCCATTCGGCGAAACGGTTACTGTATCGCCTGTCGAAGCTGCCACGCGACCTGTTTCGCCATGGCAGCGGAAGTAATATTGGTAAACGACAGTAAAATGCCCCCCTTTCCTGACGAAACCACTCGCCAACGGCTTAGCGCCTGTACCGCCAGTCCGGCCTGATTCGCTTTTGCTACCTGCGCTTTATCATCACCTTCAACCTCAATAACCAATTGAATACCGCCTTTCTGTAATGTCACGACAAATCCCTGTTCTGCCAGCGCCTCTTCAATCCATAACCGTCGCTGAGCATAATGTTGACGCATCTTTTTCAGATGCCGCCAGAAATGGCCATCACGGATAAAATCAGCCAGCGTGTGCTGCCATAACAACGGTACGCTACAGGGCATCAGCGACGCCTGCTGGCGGAAATGCTCAATCTGCTTTATCGGCACCACCAGCCAGGCGGTACGTAATGCCGGAAAGAGCGACTTACTGAACGTTCCGGCGTAAATCACTCGCTGCGGGGCATCCAGACTCTTGAGCGGCGGAAGCGGTTTACCGTGATAACGAAATTCGCTGTCGTAGTCATCTTCAATAATCCAGGCCTGCACATTCGCCGCCCATGCCAGAAGTTGCCGTCGGCGAGTTAACGACAGCGCCACCCCCAACGGACTTTGATGGGCGGGCGTCACCAATGCAAAGCGTCCCTGCGGGCAATCCCGCATCCCCGCCGCGACATTCAGCCCATCGGCATCGACCAGAATCGGCGCCAGCGTAATCCCCTCCTGCGTTATCACCGGGCGAATTAACGGAAAACCGGGATCTTCCACCCACATGCTGTCTCCCGGTACAGACAATGTACGCAGGATTAGCCGCATAGAATCTGCATAACCGGAGGTAATAAATACCTGTTCCGGCAGACATTCAATGCTACGCGAAACCCGCAGGTAATCGACTATCGCCTGGCGCAAAATCGCCTCGCCGCAGACGTCGCCTAATGCCAGATCGAAGCGTGTCTGCGTGCGCAACCGACGCCCCATTACTCGCGCCCACTTCTCGCGTGGAAAGAGATCCAGCGCCGGTAACCCCATCTGAAAGGGTTTCGGTTCCGGACTTTCTCCGGCAAAAACAACGGGTATCGGCGGCGCCGTCTCAAACCGTAGAGCGTTGCTCACAAACGTGCCTGCCTGGCCACGTCGCTCCAGCCAGCCCTGCGCCACCAGCTCGCCATAGGCATTTTCCACCGTGGCGCGAGAAACGCCCAGTTCCTGCGCCCACGTCCGACTGGACGGCAAACGCGTTCCGGGCGCGAGTTCTCCTTGCTCAATGGCCGTTTTTAACTGACGAGCGATGTGCTGATAGCGCGGCATATGGTCTGCTTTTTCTGTAAAAATATGGCTCTCTTTTACAGACCATTATAGTGCTACAGTGCTCGTCATCAACACGAGGAGAAACATGATGACGACGTTACGCCAACCCTATTATGAACTGAGCCCGGAGGTTTATAGCGCTCTGGTGCAGGCGAAAAACGCGCTGGAAAAGAGCACGCTTGACCTCACTCTGATGGAGCTGATTTACCTGCGTGTTTCGCAAATAAATGGCTGTGCATTTTGCCTGGAGATGCACAGTAAAGCGCTGCGTAAGGCTGGCGTAAATCAAGCTAAATTAGATGCGCTGGCAGGATGGCGGGTAAGCCACCATTTCAGCGAGCAAGAGTGCGCGGCGTTAGCCTGGGCGGAATCGGTGACGCACATTGCTGAAACCCACGCCGAAGATAATGTTTACCTGCCGCTGCTCGATCATTTCAGCGCGCGTGAAATCAGCGATCTGACCTTCGCCATCGGTTTAATGAACTGCTTTAACCGTCTGGCGATCGGTATGCGAATGTGACGCATTGTTGCCGGATGGCGCAGATGTCAGCCAACTCTGTTATGCGTCAACCTGCAGGCCGGATCGGGCGTTCACGCCGCCATCCGGCAAAAATTAGCCATGCCGCCCCTACCCCGCTGCGTTCATCAGCGGCGTTAAAATCAATCGAAAATTCCCATATCTTGTATGGTTGAATCTTAATTCAACTACATCTAGTATTTCCTGTATCAACACACGACAATCCGACGCGTTTCATCGCGCCGTTTCCTCATTTTAAATGGAAATACGAATCATGAGCATTACTATTTACACTCGCAATAACTGTGTTCAGTGCCACGCCACAAAGCGGGCGATGGAAAGCCGTGGATTTGAATTTGAGATGGTGAACGTCGATCTGGTGCCGGATGCAGCGGATACGCTCCGGGCGCAAGGGTTTCGTCAATTACCGGTGGTGATGGCGGGCGATTTGAGCTGGTCTGGCTTCCGCCCGGACATGATTAACCGTCTGCACCCGACACCCCACGCGGCAAACGCATGAGCGCGCTCGTCTACTTCTCCAGCAGCTCTGAAAATACGCACCGTTTTATGCAGCGTCTGGGGCTGCCTGCCACGCGTATTCCGCTCAATGAACGGGAGCGAATTCAGGTAGACGAACCGTACATTCTGGTTGTGCCGTCATACGGCGGCGGCGGGATGGCCGGTGCGGTGCCGCGACAGGTGATCCGCTTTTTAAATGATGAACACAACCGGGCGCGCATTCGCGGCGTCATCGCCTCCGGTAACCGCAATTTCGGCGATGCCTGGGGATGCGCTGGCGATGTGATAGCACAAAAATGCGGCGTCCCCTGGCTGTACCGCTTTGAGCTCATGGGCACACAACGCGACATCGATAACGTCCGAAAAGGAGTAAATGAATTTTGGCAACAACTACCCCGGAGCGCGTAATGCAGGAAACCATGGATTACCACGCCCTGAACGCGATGCTGAATCTTTATGATAAAGCAGGCCATATTCAGTTCGACAAGGACCAGCAGGCGATCGACGCCTTCTTTGCCGCTCACGTCCGCCCGCATTCCGTGACGTTTGCCAGCCAGCATGAACGTCTGGAGACGCTGGTTCGGGAAGGGTATTACGATGACGCCGTCCTCGCGCGTTACGACCGCGCCTTCGTCCTTCGCCTGTTCGAGCACGCCCACGCCAGCGGCTTTCGCTTCCAGACGTTTCTTGGCGCCTGGAAGTTCTATACCAGTTACACGCTGAAAACCTTCGACGGCAAACGTTATCTGGAACACTTTGAAGATCGGGTGACTATGGTGGCGTTGACGCTGGCGCAGGGTGACGAAACGCTGGCCACCCAACTGACCGATGAAATGCTTTCTGGTCGCTTTCAGCCCGCTACCCCGACTTTTTTAAATTGCGGTAAACAGCAGCGTGGGGAACTGGTCTCCTGCTTCCTGCTCCGTATCGAAGACAATATGGAGTCGATCGGGCGGGCGGTGAATTCGGCGCTACAACTCTCCAAACGCGGCGGCGGCGTCGCGTTTTTACTCTCCAATCTGCGCGAGGCGGGCGCGCCGATCAAACGCATTGAGAATCAGTCTTCCGGCGTGATCCCGGTGATGAAAATGCTGGAAGACGCGTTTTCGTATGCCAACCAGCTTGGCGCGCGCCAGGGGGCCGGCGCGGTTTATCTCCATGCGCACCATCCGGATATTCTGCGTTTTCTGGATACCAAACGGGAAAATGCCGACGAAAAAATCCGGATCAAAACGCTCTCTCTCGGCGTGGTGATCCCGGATATCACCTTCCGGCTGGCGAAAGAAAACGCGCAAATGGCGCTCTTTTCGCCCTATGACGTACAACGACGCTACGGCAAACCGTTTGGCGATATCGCCATTAGCGAACGGTACGATGAATTAATTGCCGATCCGCACGTGCGTAAAACCTATATTAACGCCCGTGACTTTTTTCAAACACTGGCGGAGATTCAGTTCGAATCCGGGTATCCCTACATCATGTTTGAAGATACGGTAAACCGCGCGAATCCCATTGCTGGTCGCATTAATATGAGCAACCTGTGCTCAGAAATTTTACAGGTCAATAGCGCCTCCCGTTACGACGATAACCTTGACTATACCCACATCGGGCATGACATCTCCTGCAATCTCGGCTCGCTGAATATCGCTCACGTCATGGATTCACCGGACATTGGCCGTACCGTAGAAACCGCTATTCGCGGCCTGACGGCGGTGTCGGACATGAGCCATATACGCAGCGTGCCCTCAATAGCCGCCGGTAATGCCGCCTCTCATGCCATCGGTCTGGGCCAAATGAATCTGCACGGCTATCTGGCGAGAGAAGGCATTGCCTACGGTTCGCCGGAGGCGTTGGATTTCACCAATCTCTATTTTTACACCATTACCTGGCATGCCGTGCATACTTCAATGCGGCTGGCCCGCGAACGCGGCAAAACCTTCGCCGGATTTGCGCAGTCGCGCTATGCCAGCGGCGACTATTTTACGCAGTATTTACAGGACGACTGGCAACCGAAAACGGCGAAAGTCAGGACGCTATTTGCCCGCAGCGGCATTACGCTGCCCACACGAGAAATGTGGCTAAAGCTGCGCGACGATGTGATGCGCTATGGCATCTATAACCAAAATTTGCAGGCGGTGCCGCCGACCGGTTCGATTTCTTACATTAATCATGCGACCTCCAGCATTCATCCGATTGTGGCCAAAATTGAGATTCGCAAAGAGGGCAAAACCGGGCGTGTGTATTACCCCGCGCCGTTTATGACCAATGAAAATCTGGACATGTATCAGGATGCTTACGATATCGGTCCGGAAAAAATTATTGATACCTATGCCGAGGCCACGCGCCACGTCGATCAAGGGCTGTCGCTCACCTTGTTTTTCTCCGATACCGCCACGACCCGCGATATCAACAAGGCGCAGATCTATGCCTGGCGAAAAGGTATTAAGTCCCTGTATTACATCCGGCTTCGCCAGTTGGCGCTGGAAGGTACTGAAATTGAAGGCTGCGTATCCTGCGCGCTATAAGGAAAGCCATATGAAATTATCTCGTATTAGCGCCATCAACTGGAACAAGATCCAGGACGACAAAGATCTGGAGGTGTGGAACCGGCTGACCAGTAACTTCTGGCTGCCGGAAAAAGTGCCGTTATCGAATGATATTCCGGCCTGGCAGACGCTGAGCGCCGCCGAACAGCAGCTCACCATTCGCGTGTTTACGGGACTTACGCTGCTCGACACTATCCAGAACATCGCAGGCGCGCCGTCGTTAATGGCAGATGCCATCACGCCGCATGAAGAGGCAGTGCTGTCGAACATCAGCTTTATGGAAGCGGTACACGCCCGCTCTTACAGTTCTATTTTTTCCACGCTGTGCCAGACGAAAGAGGTTGATGCCGCCTACGCCTGGAGCGAAGAAAACCCGCCGCTTCAGCGTAAGGCGCAGATTATTTTGGCTCATTACGTCAGTGATGAACCGCTAAAGAAAAAGATTGCCAGCGTCTTTTTAGAGTCTTTTCTGTTCTATTCCGGCTTCTGGCTGCCGATGTATTTCTCCAGCCGCGGTAAGCTCACGAACACTGCCGACCTGATTCGTTTAATCATTCGCGATGAAGCGGTTCACGGTTATTATATTGGCTATAAGTATCAGATAGCACTACAAAAACTATCGGCAATCGAGCGTGAAGAGTTAAAGCTTTTCGCGCTGGATTTGTTGATGGAACTGTACGACAACGAAATCTGCTACACAGAAGCGTTATATGCGGAAACCGGCTGGGTTAACGACGTCAAAGCCTTCTTGTGCTACAACGCCAATAAAGCCTTAATGAACCTGGGTTATGAGGCGTTATTTCCGCCGGAGATGGCAGACGTGAATCCCGCAATCCTTGCCGCGCTCTCGCCGAATGCCGACGAAAACCATGATTTCTTTTCCGGCTCAGGTTCATCTTATGTGATGGGGAAAACAGTCGAAACCGAAGACGAAGACTGGAATTTTTAACCTTACGGGCATGGGAAATAACGTTACATTTTCCATGCCTTTATTTCAATCAATACCGGGTTAAATCGCGCAAATATTACAACATGTCCTACACTCAATACGAGTGACATTATTCACCTGGATTCCTCCAATTCAGGTGGATTTTTGCTGGTTGTCTCAAAAAATATCTCTCCCTCCCCATTCGCGTTCAGCCCTTATATCATGGGAAATCACAGCCGATAGCACCTCGCAATATTCATGCCAGAAGCAAATTCAGGGTTGTCTCAGATTCTGAGTATGTTAGGGTAGAAAAAGGTAACTATTTCTATCAGGTAACATATCGACATAAGTAAATAACAGGAATCATTCTATTGCATGGCAATTAAATTAGAAGTGAAGAATCTGTATAAAATATTTGGAGAGCATCCGCAGCGTGCCTTCAAATATATTGAAAAGGGACTATCGAAAGAGCAAATACTGGAAAAAACGGGGCTATCGCTTGGCGTTAAAGACGCCAGTCTGGCCATTGAAGAAGGCGAGATATTTGTCATCATGGGATTATCCGGCTCGGGTAAATCCACAATGGTACGCCTTCTCAATCGCCTGATTGAACCCACCCGCGGACAGGTACTGATTGACGGCGTTGATATTGCCAAAATATCAGACGCTGAGCTTCGCGAGGTGCGCAGGAAAAAGATTGCGATGGTCTTCCAGTCATTTGCGCTCATGCCGCATATGACCGTGCTGGATAATACGGCATTCGGTATGGAATTAGCGGGCATCGCGGCGCAAGAGCGTCGCGAAAAAGCGCTGGACGCCTTGCGTCAGGTGGGGCTTGAGAATTACGCTCACGCCTATCCGGATGAACTTTCCGGTGGGATGCGTCAGCGTGTTGGGCTTGCCCGCGCGCTGGCAATCAACCCTGATATCTTATTAATGGATGAAGCGTTTTCCGCCCTCGATCCATTAATTCGTACCGAAATGCAGGATGAGCTGGTGAAATTACAGGCGAAACATCAGCGCACCATTGTCTTTATTTCCCACGATCTTGATGAGGCTATGCGTATTGGCGACAGGATTGCCATTATGCAAAATGGCGAGGTCGTACAGGTTGGTACGCCGGATGAGATCCTGAATAATCCGGCAAATGATTATGTCCGCACGTTCTTCCGTGGCGTGGATATTAGTCAGGTCTTTAGCGCCAAAGATATTGCCCGTCGCAGTCCGGTCGGCTTAATTCGTAAAACGCCAGGTTTTGGTCCCCGTTCGGCACTGAAATTATTACAGGATGAAGACCGTGAATATGGTTACGTCATTGAGCGTGGCAATAAATTCGTGGGCGTCGTGTCCATCGACTCATTAAAAGCGGCATTAAGCCAGGCGCAAGGGATTGAAGCGGCGCTTATCGACGACCCTTTAGTCGTTGATGCGCAAACCCCACTCAGCGAGTTGCTCTCTCACGTCGGCCAGGCGCCCTGCGCGGTGCCGGTTGTCGATGAAGAACACCAGTATGTTGGCATTATTTCAAAACGTATGTTGCTACAGGCTTTAGATCGCGAGGGGGGTAACAATGGCTGATCAAACGAATCCGTGGGATACCGCACAGGTGGCCGATACTACGACGCAAACGGCTGATGCCTGGGGAACACCGGCAGGCGTAGCCACGGACGGCGGCAGTACCGACTGGTTGAACAGCGCGCCCGCGCCAGCCCCTGAACACTTTTCTCTTCTGGACCCGTTCCATAAGACGCTTATCCCGCTGGATAGCTGGGTCACAGAGGGAATCGACTGGGTCGTCACCCATTTCCGTCCCCTTTTTCAGGGGATTCGTGTGCCGGTGGATTACATCCTTAACGGCTTTCAGCAACTGCTGCTGGGAATGCCCGCCCCTGTGGCGATTATTCTCTTTGCGCTGATTGCCTGGCAGGTTTCCGGCGTGGGCATGGGGATCGCAACGCTGATATCGCTGATCGCCATCGGCGCGATCGGCGCCTGGTCGCAGGCGATGATTACCCTGGCGCTGGTATTGACCGCCCTGTTGTTCTGCGTCGTGATCGGATTACCGATGGGAATCTGGCTGGCGCGCAGCCCGCGTGCGGCCAAAATAGTTCGTCCGCTGCTGGATGCGATGCAGACCACGCCCGCGTTTGTCTATCTGGTGCCGATTGTCATGTTATTCGGCATCGGTAACGTGCCGGGCGTGGTGGTGACGATTATTTTTGCTCTACCGCCGATTATACGCCTGACGATCTTGGGCATTAACCAGGTGCCTGCCGACTTAATTGAAGCGTCGCGCTCGTTCGGCGCCAGCCCGCGCCAAATGTTGTTCAAAGTGCAACTACCGCTGGCGATGCCCACCATTATGGCAGGCGTTAATCAGACGCTGATGCTGGCTCTCTCGATGGTCGTCATCGCCTCGATGATTGCGGTCGGTGGGCTTGGCCAGATGGTACTACGCGGCATTGGTCGTCTTGATATGGGGCTGGCAACCGTGGGCGGCGTCGGCATTGTGATTCTCGCCATTATTCTGGACCGTCTGACGCAGGCCGTCGGGCGCGACTCGCGTAGCCGCGGTAACCGTCGCTGGTATACCACCGGTCCTGTTGGGCTAATCACCCGCCCTTTCGTTAAGTAACTCTCCTGACGCCCGGTGACGCTGCGCTTACCGGGCTTACAACTCCCTACCATAATTAAAGGAACAACGATGCGACATACTGTGATATTTGCCTCAGCGTTTGCCACCCTTGTCACCGCCAGCGCTTTCGCTGCCGACCTGCCTGGCAAAGGCATTACCGTTCAACCTATCCAAAGCACGATTTCTGAAGAGTCCTTCCAGACGTTACTGGTCAGCCGGGCGCTGGAAAAGTTGGGTTATACCGTAAATAAGCCGAGTGAAGTCGATTACAACGTAGGCTATACCTCCATCGCCTCTGGCGATGCGACGTTTACCGCCGTGAACTGGCAGCCGCTGCATGATGATATGTATGCCGCAGCAGGCGGAGACAACAAGTTTTACCGCGAGGGCGTCTTCGTCTCCGGCGCTGCGCAGGGCTATCTGATCGATAAAAAAACCGCCGAGCAGTACAACATCACCAATATCGCTCAGCTAAAAGATCCGAAAATCGCCAAAATCTTCGATACCAATGGCGACGGAAAAGCGGACATGATGGGCTGCTCGCCGGGCTGGGGCTGCGAAGCCGTGATCAATCACCAGAATAAAGCGTTTGATCTGCAAAAAACCGTTGAGGTCAGCCACGGTAACTATGCGGCGATGATGGCTGATACCATTACCCGTTTTAAAGAAGGCAAGCCGGTGCTGTATTACACCTGGACCCCGTACTGGGTGAGCGACGTAATGAAGCCGGGTAAAGATGTCGTCTGGCTACAGGTGCCGTTCTCCTCTCTGCCGGGCGAACAGAAAAATATTGATACTAAACTGCCGAACGGCGCGAACTATGGGTTCCCGGTTAATACCATGCATATTGTCGCCAATAAGGCATGGGCGGAGAAAAACCCGGCGGCGGCGAAACTGTTCGCCATCATGAAGCTGCCGCTGGCGGATATCAACGCGCAGAACGCCATGATGCATGCCGGTAAATCGTCTGAAGCCGATGTTCAGGGCCACGTGGACGGCTGGATCAACGCCCACCAGCAGCAGTTTGACGGCTGGGTGAAAGAAGCGCTGGCCGCGCAGAAATAAGATCGTTTTTTATGCCGGATAAAGCGCAGTTCATGCGCCGCTATCCGGCCAACGCAATCTCTCCTCAAAGCGCACGATTCATCACGTCACCGTTCCCCTTTATTCATCAACATCCGCTATGATTGTTTTCCCAGGAAATAATTATCTGAATCACGATTACCATAATGACGAAACCCACTCATGAGCTTAGCCCGGCGCTGATCGTTTTAATGTCTGTGGCCACGGGGCTGGCGGTCGCCAGCAACTACTACGCCCAGCCGCTGCTTGATACCATCGCGCATCACTTTTCGCTTTCCGCCAGCTCCGCAGGGTTTATCGTTACCGCCGCGCAGTTGGGCTATGCCGCTGGCCTGTTGTTTCTGGTGCCGCTCGGCGACATGTTTGAACGCCGAACGCTGATTGTCTCCATGACGTTGCTGGCAGCTGGCGGAATGCTGATCACCGCCAGCAGTCAGTCGCTTAGCATGATGATACTCGGAACGGCCTTAACCGGACTGTTCTCCGTGGTGGCGCAGATTCTGGTTCCGCTGGCCGCCACGCTTGCGACGCCCGCCACCCGCGGTAAAGTGGTCGGCACCATTATGAGCGGCCTGTTGCTGGGGATCCTGCTGGCGCGAACGGTCGCCGGACTGCTGGCAAACCTCGGCGGTTGGCGCACCGTATTTTGGGTAGCGTCGGCGCTGATGGCGCTGATGGCCGTTGCGTTGTGGCGCGGACTGCCAAAGCTCAAATCCGACACCCATCTTAACTACCCGCAGCTGTTGGGTTCTGTATTCAGCCTGTTTATTCACGATAAGCTGCTGCGTACCCGCGCGCTGCTGGGCTGTCTGACCTTTGCTAATTTCAGCATCCTCTGGACGTCAATGGCCTTTTTGCTCGCCGCGCCGCCGTTTAGCTATTCCGAGGGGATGATTGGCCTGTTTGGCCTGGCGGGGGCCGCCGGCGCTTTAGGCGCGCGTCCGGCGGGCGGATTTGCCGATAAAGGTAAATCTCACCTCACCACCACATTCGGCTTACTGCTGCTGTTACTCTCCTGGCTGGCTATCTGGCTTGGGCACACCTCGGTACTGGCGCTGATTATTGGCATTCTGGTACTGGACCTCACCGTTCAGGGGGTACATATCACCAATCAGACGGTCATCTATCGTTTGCATCCGGATGCGCGTAACCGGCTCACCGCCGGCTATATGACCAGCTACTTTATCGGTGGCGCCGCGGGGTCGCTGATTTCCGCCTCCGCCTGGCAACATGCCGGCTGGGCCGGCGTTTGTCTGGCGGGTGTCACGGTAGCCTTACTTAATTTACTGGTCTGGTGGCGAGGTTTTCACCGACAGGAAGCCGTAAATTAAGCGGATAGTGAGCGTTTACCTTTGTTTAAGCTCCTTAGGGTGTTAAGGAGCTCCCCAGTCTGTTAAGGTTATGCTATTCATTTATCATGGTTATTTTTATACCGGTGAAGAATAATATAATTCTATGGAAAGCCCTGCATCCCCATCTGCTCCCAGGCCAATAGCGCCCGTTCAAGGATTCGAAGGTCGTTCACCGATAGCTATCCGTGATATTCCGGTGGCTTTTGCATCGGGTTGTAAGGCCGTTTACCCGGCTTTCGCCCCTCCCGCTTATCGTTCTCTCCTGATTTTTTCATGCAGGCACTCACGCTTTTCTCGTCATTCCTGGATTTGCCGCAGGCGGCGCTTTACCGGGCCCAATGTTCCCGCTGGCGTCTCAGTCTGCGTATCATTGGTTGCTTTATAGCCTGAAAGAATGATTTTGTATTAATAATACATTTACTTTATTTGTCACTGTCGTTACTATATCGGCTGAAATTAATGAGGTCATGCCCAAATGGATAGTTCGTTTACGCCCATTGAACAAATGCTAAAATTTCGCGCCAGCCGTCACGAAGACTTTCCTTATCAGGAAATTCTTTTGACTCGTCTTTGTATGCACATGCAAGGCAAGCTCCTGGAAAACCGCAATAAGATGCTGAAGGCTCAAGGGATTAACGAGACGTTGTTTATGGCGTTGATTACGCTGGAGTCTCAGGAAAACCACAGTATTCAGCCGTCTGAATTAAGCTGCGCGCTGGGTTCATCTCGCACCAATGCGACACGCATTGCAGATGAGCTGGAAAAACGCGGCTGGATTGAGCGTCGTGAGAGCGATAACGACCGCCGTTGCCTGCATCTGCAATTAACGGAGAAAGGTCAGGCATTTTTGCAAGAAGTGCTTCCGCCTCAGCATCATTGTCTGCATCAACTCTGGTCATCACTTAGCACTGCCGAAAAAGATCAACTTGAGCACATCACTCGTAAACTCCTGACGCGTCTTGATCAAATGGAGCAGGAAGGCACTGTTCTTGAGGCGCTGCGCTAAAGCGCCGACCCGCTCAAAAATCCAGATTAATAACAGGAAAGCGGACAGGCCGGCACGCGTTACTGCTGGCCTTTCTGACAACAGGTCGGCTCAGCCGATGTGAATAATAAGATCGTGGAGAACAACATGAGCGCAAATGCGGAGATCCAAACCCCGCAGCAACCGGCTAAGAAGAAAGGCAAACGCAAAACAGCGCTGCTACTTCTTACCTTGCTCTTTGTTATTATTGCCGTGGCATATGGAATTTATTGGTTTTTAGTATTGCGTCATATTGAAGAGACAGATGATGCTTACGTGGCAGGGAACCAGGTTCAAATCATGGCGCAGGTGTCAGGCAGCGTGACGAAAGTCTGGGCTGATAACACCGACTTTGTAAAAGAGGGCGATGTTCTGGTCACGCTCGATCAGACTGACGCCAAACAAGCGTTTGAAAAAGCCAAAACGGCGCTGGCCTCCAGCGTGCGTCAGACGCACCAGTTGATGATTAACAGCAAGCAGTTGCAGGCGAATATCGACGTGCAAAAAACCGCCCTGGCGCAAGCGCAAAGCGACCTTAACCGTCGTGTGCCGCTGGGTAATGCCAATCTTATTGGTCGTGAAGAGCTGCAACACGCCCGCGATGCCGTCGCCAGCGCGCAGGCACAGCTGGATGTCGCCATTCAACAGTACAATGCCAACCAGGCAATGATACTCAACAGTAAACTGGAAGATCAGCCCGCGGTTCAACAAGCGGCGACCGAAGTGCGTAACGCCTGGCTGGCGCTGGAGCGTACCCGCATCGTCAGCCCAATGACTGGTTATGTCTCTCGCCGCGCCGTCCAGCCTGGCGCGCAAATCAGCCCCACCACGCCGCTGATGGCCGTGGTGCCTGCAACCGATCTGTGGGTGGACGCTAACTTTAAAGAGACCCAATTAGCGAATATGCGCATTGGGCAGCCAGTGACGGTGATTACTGATATTTATGGCGACGACGTAAAATACACCGGTAAAGTCGTCGGTCTGGATATGGGAACAGGCAGCGCCTTCTCCCTGCTGCCCGCGCAAAATGCGACGGGTAACTGGATTAAAGTGGTTCAACGTCTGCCGGTACGCGTCGAACTGGACGCCCGCCAGTTAGAACAACATCCGCTGCGTATTGGTTTATCGACGCTGGTCACCGTGGATACCGCTAATCGCGACGGTCAGGTACTGGCCAGCCAGGTACGAACGACGCCGGTTGCCGAAAGTAACGCACGCGAAATTAATCTCGCGCCGGTCAATAAACTGATCGACGACATCGTACAGGCTAACGCGGGTTAATCCTGAGGTGCGTGTGATGCAACAGCAAAAACCGCTGGAGGGCGCGCAGCTCGTCATCATGACGATCGCGCTGTCGCTGGCGACATTCATGCAGGTGCTGGACTCCACCATTGCCAACGTGGCGATTCCGACCATCGCCGGGAACCTGGGTTCTTCCCTAAGCCAGGGGACATGGGTTATCACCTCTTTCGGGGTGGCGAACGCTATCTCGATTCCCTTAACCGGCTGGCTGGCGAAACGTTTTGGCGAAGTCAAACTGTTCATGTGGTCGACGGTCGCCTTTGCCGCGGCCTCCTGGGCCTGTGGCGTATCCAGCAGCCTGAATATGCTTATCTTCTTCCGCGTGGTGCAGGGCGTGGTCGCCGGGCCGCTGATTCCGCTCTCGCAAAGCCTGTTGCTGAATAACTATCCGCCTGCAAAGCGCTCCATTGCGCTGGCGCTCTGGTCAATGACCGTCATTGTCGCGCCGATTTGCGGCCCGATTCTGGGGGGCTACATCAGTGATAATTACCACTGGGGATGGATTTTCTTCATCAACGTGCCGATTGGCATCGCCGTCGTCCTGATGACGTTACACACGCTGCGCGGACGTGAAACGCATACCGAACGGCGACGTATTGACGCCGTCGGGCTGGCGTTACTGGTGATTGGCATCGGCAGCCTGCAAATTATGCTCGATCGCGGTAAAGAGCTGGACTGGTTCTCCTCACAGGAAATTATCATCCTGACCGTGGTCGCCGTCATCGCCATCAGTTTCCTGATCGTCTGGGAACTGACCGACGATCACCCTATCGTCGATCTTTCTCTTTTTAAATCGCGTAACTTCACGATTGGCTGCTTGTGCATCAGCCTTGCCTATATGCTCTATTTCGGCGCCATTGTTCTACTGCCGCAGCTTTTGCAAGAGGTGTACGGCTATACCGCAACGTGGGCAGGTCTGGCGTCGGCGCCAGTCGGCATTATTCCGGTAATTTTGTCGCCGATTATCGGACGCTTCGCGCATAAACTGGATATGCGCAGGCTGGTCACGTTCAGCTTCATTATGTACGCCGTCTGTTTTTACTGGCGCGCCTGGACGTTCGAACCGGGTATGGATTTCGGCGCTTCCGCATGGCCGCAGTTTATTCAGGGATTTGCCGTCGCCTGCTTCTTTATGCCGCTGACCACCATTACGCTCTCCGGGTTACCGCCAGAACGGCTGGCGGCGGCATCAAGCCTGTCGAACTTCACGCGAACGCTGGCAGGTTCAATTGGCACCTCGATTACCACCACTATGTGGACCGATCGTGAGTCGCTACACCATGCTCAGCTCACGGAGTCGGTTACGGCGTATAATCCAAACGCTCAGGCTATGTACGATAAACTGGAAGGCTTAGGGATGACGCACCAACAGGCGTCAGGCTGGATAGCCCAGCAAATCACGAATCAGGGGCTGATTATTTCCGCCAACGAAATCTTCTGGATGTCGGCGGGGATCTTCCTGGTGCTGCTCGGCCTGGTGTGGTTCGCCAAACCGCCCTTCGGTGCGGGCGGCGGCGGTGGCGGCGCGCACTAACTATCTGATAAAAGGGATCTGCGGATCCCTTTTTTAGTAGACCAACAATCAGAAGAAATATTTGAATCTCAGACGCCCGCCGTAACGCGCATCTTCACTGTTATCGCCATTATTCGGATTGGCCTCTACCCATGAAGCATAGGCACCGAGGTAGATGTTAAAGTTTTTCATATCCATCACGTTGGGGAATAAATATGAGGCATGAATAGTGTGAATGTCATAATTGCCGGGATCGGTGATCCAACAATCGTCCTCACAAACGGCATCGATATTAGTAGCATTGAAGGCTTCGATTTTGTTATGCGCATAGATATAACCCAGTTCAAATCGATGCCACAGCGCATTCACCCCAGCGGTAAAATCTGTCTCATCGGTCGCATCCATATAGGCGGTATTCAGGTTAATCACTGCGCCATCTTCCGGGTCAGTTTTTTGACCATTCCAGGTCATGGTAAAACCATAGCCCGTACGATCTGACTGATCGATCCACTTCCCATTCTCATAATAGCCATAGGCGTTGTTAACAACGTTACTTTCCATCGCTATCGCCGTTGAAAAACGCCCGTTTTGCCAGGCGATAACCGGACGGACGTAAGCCACGTTTTTATCGTTGGTTAAATCCATTCCGTGGTACTGCTTCTCGGTATATAACGTACTGCCATTTTCCAGCAATGTGTTAACTTCGAAATACCAGTTGTCGATGGTTTTACTCAGCAGGAAGTTACCCCCACTGTCGCTACGTCCCCGTCCTTCTTTCATCATATAGATATAGCCGTAACCGTCACTGTAAAGATCGTTCGCTGTATTCCCCGAATATTCAATAAACGTATCCTGATTCAGCGGGAACATATCGTAGGCTTCAAAACGACCAACCTTAATTTTCCAGTCATTCTCACGACCAAAGAAGAAAACGGCATCATCAAGGTTCATTTTTCCGGTCAGGTCCGCCAGAGGCTGTACAGAGAATCCGGCAAAATTACCGTTGTCCAGCCGCTGGTAGCCATCAAAGCCCAACAACAGGCGTCCGTTAATATCCCAGCGTTCATTGGTTCCTGATGCCCAATCTTTATTCGCTGACGTTCTCATCGAGGTCAGGCTACCGGAACGGCTTGCCGCATCCATATTAAATTCGACATCGCCATAGAACTTAATATCGCTGAATCCGGATAAGGTCAGCTTCGGCGGCGTTTTACCTGCTGCAATGGGCTCGGCGGACTGGACATTCACCGTCGGCGTAGCGGCGACCTGCTGCTGTTTCAGCGAGCGAATTTGCGCCTCGGCATCGGATGCCCGTTTTTCAGCATTAACAACACGTTGCTCCAGTTCAGCCAGACGCTGCTCAATAGTGATATTATTCGCTGCCCAAAGGTTATGAGAAAAGCAAGCACCGATCATCAGCGCCAAATATTTAGCCTTCATTTTTTATCCCTTAAGTTTGATGTATACCAGATAAGATTTGCTAAAAACCCCATCGACCGGCTATTAGTAGAGTCTTGTTATTACCTGGATATCTGGCGCATTCCATTATGTTTTTCTATTAATTATTTATGATTTTTAGTTTATGTGATCAATACACTCTGGCATCGTGAGTTATCCGCCTTTTCTGTTTACCAGATCACATTTTATTATTTAACAGGCCAGGCATTACTTAATTTAAAATGTATTCTCGCCGCAAATATAATAAACGCAAATTATATTAAGCAATAAAAAACCCCGGCCATAGACCGGGGTTAATTTAAATACTGGAAACGCTTACCAATAAGACTAAATATGCAGTTCCTGCAGTTTTTCTTTCGGCAGCGCCAGCTCTTTATTGCTGTTCACGCGCACATCACACTCCAGAATATGACGGGCAATGTCCTGCGCTTCACTGAGCGAGTGCATCTGATACGTACCGCACTGGTAAACGTTCAGCTCCGGGATCTGGTTTTGATCCTGCACTTTCAGCACATCCGCCATCGCCGCTTTCCAGGCGTCGGCAACACGCTGCTCGTCCGGCGTGCCAATCAGGCTCATGTAAAAGCCGGTGCGACAGCCCATCGGCGAGATATCGATAATCTCAACGCCGTTACCGTTGAGGTGGTCGCGCATAAAGCCAGCAAACAGATGCTCAAGCGTATGAATCCCTTTTTCCGGCATCACTTCTTTGTTCGGAATGCAAAAACGCAGATCAAACACGGTGATTGCGTCGCCATGCGGGGTGTTCATCGTTTTTGCAACCCGGACCGCCGGCGCTTGCATCCGGGTATGATCGACTGCGAAGCTATCTAATAATGGCATTTAGTCACCTCCGATAATTTTTTAAAAATAAACTGAACTCTTTGTTCCGGGGCGAGTCTGAGTATATGAAAGACGCGCATTTGTTATCATCATCCCTGTTTTCAGCGATGAAATTTTGGCCACTCCGTGAGTGGCCTTTTTCTTTTGGGTCAGGCGTGTTTTGCAAGCCACGCGGCAAACGGCTCGGTATCCGCCGCCTCAATCTCCTGCTGACGACGTACTGAAGCGTCACGTTCAGCAATAAACTCTTCTTCCTGTAAAATCTCCAGCGGCTCTTCGCGTAACAGATTACGGTAAGCCTCACCGAACGCTTTCCCGGTGCCGCCAATGCCTTCATCAATCATAGACCGTAGGATCCGGGCGGAGAATGTCAGTTCAGGATTATCAAAGCAGGCGACCAACTCATCACACACCTTTTGATACTCCTCTCCCCCGTGGATACTGTCCAGCGTTTGCGCCACGCGTTTCAGATCGCGGAAGAGATCTTTCCCTACTTTGGGCAGCGGGAACTGCGCAGTTTCACAGCCAATGCCTAACGTCAGGCCCGGCTTACGCCCTTCCAGAATAACGCGATTCCAGTTAGTACGCGTACATAACAGCTCATCGCTACTCATTTCCGGCGCATCGGCCAATACGCACCAGACCATAAACAGATCGAGGAAGCGCACCTGTTGCTCGTCTACGCCGATCGGTGAGAACGGGTTAATATCGAGAGAACGAACTTCGATGTACTCAATACCACCACGCAGAAGCGCGTCAGAAGGCGATTCGCCGCTGCGCGTCACGCGCTTGGGACGAATGGGCGCGTACAGCTCATTTTCAATTTGCAGAACGTTGCTGTTAATCTGTAGCCGCTTACCGTCTTTTTCCACACCAATCCGCGCGTACTCCTCGGAAGGGGTTTTAATCGCGCGCTTCAGACCTGCAACGTATTCATGTAGATCGTTAAACGTAATTCCGAGATTGCTTTGCGACTTATTGGTATAGCCCAAATCACTCAAACGCAGCGACGTCGCATACGGCAGGTAGTACATGCCGCAGTCCGTTTTTTCAAACGGTAATGTGGTTGGCTTTCCTTGCAGGAAAGAGGAGCAAATGGCCGGAGACGCGCCAAACAGATAGGGGATGACCCAGCCAAAACGGTAATAGTTGCGAATCAGACGAAAATAGCCGGCAGAAATTTTTTCTTTTGCCGCTTCGCCTTCCGTAACGCCGCATTTCGCCTGCCAGAACGCCATCGGTAATGAAAAATTGTAATGTACGCCGGAGATGGTTTGCATCAAGGCGCCATAACGATTTTTCAGCCCTTCGCGATAGAGCGTCTTAAAACGCCCGGTATTGGATGTGCCGTACTGCGCCAGCTCTATGTCCTGCCCTTCCGCAATATAGCAGGGCATACTTAATGGCCACATCCGCTCATCGCCCAGTTTCCTGGCCGTATACCGATGGAGATCGCGCATAAAGGTGAGCATATGCTGGATATCGCCATCGACTGGCGTAATAAACTCCAGTAGGGCTTCCGCAAAATCCGTGGTAATCCATTTATGGGTCAGCGCTGAACCTAACGCTTCAGGATGACCTGTTGTCGCCAGCGTGCCATCAGCATTGACACGCAGCGTTTCGCGCTCTAACCCGCGCTGTATCCCCTTTAACGCCTGAGGATGTTTTTCCAGCCAGGCCAGAGCCTGTGATACGTCCGGGATCAAATTGACCTCCCGCCTGTCCAAATCGTTTTAATAAGCATAACTGTAATGGCGGCCATACATGCCAAACCTACAATTATTACCACCACATCATGCCCTGAACCGTCGCCGCTGCGAGCGCAACATAGCGCAGCGCCTTACCAAGACACAAAAAAAAGATCGTCCGCCCCCACGGGATGCGCATCCATCCCGCTAACAGGCACAACAAATCACCGATGACCGGCATCCAGCTTAATAATAGTGTGGCTGCGCCATAACGCTTTAGCCAGCCAGTCGCTTTTTCCTGCCAGCGCGACGTTTTGCGCAGCGGAAAGAAACGCCCAAGAATAACGTTAGTTACCCCTCCAAGGCTATTACCCATTGTTGCTGTTAAGACTAAGACCCAGGGATGGCTGACGCCGGAGACCAGCATAGCAACCAAAACCACCTCAGAATTACCGGGTAACAGCGTCGCGCTGAGAAAACTACTGGCAAACAGAGACAGGAGCGACAGTCCGTCACTCACAATAGTCGAACATCCACGGCATCCATTCCCGCCGCCCGCGCCGCCTGTAAACCAAAATCGGCATCTTCAAATACCACGCACTGCGTCGGCATGACGCCCATCTGCTGGGCGCACAGTAGGAAGGTGTCAGGCGCAGGTTTGTGATGCTGTACGTGATCTGCCGCCACAACCGCATCAAAATAACGACGCAGCCCCAGATGCGCTAACAAGGCTTCCGCGATAGCGCTTTCGCTACCGGTACCGACCGACATGGGACGCCGCCCATGCCACGCTTTAACCACCTCAACCAGCGGCAGCGGTTCTACGCAGTCCAGCAGGATGCTTTTTACCGCGTCGGTTTTCTCACGCGCCAGTGACAGGGGATCAAGATCGGCATGGTTAAGCTCAATGATTGACTGGGCGATAAGCCAGGTTGGCGAACCGTTAAGCGCGACCATTGCCTGTTCATCAAAACGAAGACCATAGCGCCCCAAAACCTCACGCCACGCTTTGCGATGCGTGGGTTCGGTATCCAGGAGAGTACCGTCCATATCAAAAATCAAACCAGCATAACGTGCGTACATCGTGTTCTCGCAAACCGAATAACCAGACAGTACTTTATCGCAATTGGTTGATTTTGTCGCTAATAGAGATGAAGAGGTATATTCAGGATAAGGGGAAAAGCGATTGCAGGGCAGTGACGTATCCGGGAGGATTATTCGCCTTATGGGCCGTTGCTGACGCAACGTTATCCTTCCTGGTGCCTGTGGTGATTACCGCTATCTTATCCGCATCTTTATCGCTGAAAGTACGGAGAATATGGTGCATCCGGGAGGATTCGAACCTCCGACCGCTCGGTTCGTAGCCGAGTACTCTATCCAGCTGAGCTACGGATGCATTGGAAATGATGTTTACTACAAGATTTGATGTCGCATTTACTGCCACACTAAATAAGATGGTGCATCCGGGAGGATTACTCGCCTTACGGCTCGCCCTTCGGGCCGTTGCTGACGCAACGTTATCCTTCCTGGTGCCAGCGGTGATTACCGCTATCTTATCCGTATCTTCATCACTGAAAGTACGGAGAATATGGTGCATCCGGGAGGATTCGAACCTCCGACCGCTCGGTTCGTAGCCGAGTACTCTATCCAGCTGAGCTACGGATGCATCGGAAAACTTGCTTTACTGCCGATATTGATACCGCGGTGAAAGCCGTATCAAGTAAGAGATGGTGCATCCGGGAGGATTCGAACCTCCGACCGCTCGGTTCGTAGCCGAGTACTCT
>NZ_JBGDOX010000006.1:111402-301252 GCF_046558195.1 Salmonella sp. 5800
AGGTGCATCCGGGAGGATTCGAACCTCCGACCGCTCGGTTCGTAGCCGAGTACTCTATCCAGCTGAGCTACGGATGCAAATGGCGGTGAGGCGGGGATTCGAACCCCGGATGCAGCTTTTGACCGCATACTCCCTTAGCAGGGGAGCGCCTTCAGCCTCTCGGCCACCTCACCACACGCCTCTTACGAGTGCTTCGAAGAACTTGTTCTGCTCATCGTCGCTGCGTGGCGCACATATTACTTTCTGGGACTTATAAGTCAAACAATTTTTCCAGAGCTTTTATCGTTTGCACACTTCACGCTCAATTAGTCTGTAAAAAAGCCAAAAAGAGTGTTTTATCAACAGATAATTTGATGACACGCTGGCCACCAAAAGCGCACCATATCAACAGTGAGGTTGAAAAAAGTCATGAAGGGACAACGCGGGCGAGCGAGAAGAGAGGCTGCGTCTCACCCGAAAAGTGAGACGCGAAAACCTTAGTAACTGGACTGCTGGGATTTTTCAGCCTGGATACGCTGGTAGATCTCTTCACGATGGACAGAAACTTCTTTCGGGGCGTTCACGCCAATACGCACCTGGTTGCCCTTCACCCCTAAAACTGTCACGGTGACCTCATCGCCAATCATGAGGGTCTCACCAACTCGACGAGTCAGAATCAGCATTCTTTGCTCCTTGAAAGATTAAAAGAGTCGGGTCTCTCTGTATCCCGGCATTATCCATCATATAACGCCAAAAAGTAAGCGATGACAAACACCTTAGGTGTAAGCAGTCATGGCATTACATTCTGTTAAACCTAAGTTTAGCCGATATACAAAACTTCAACCTGACTTTATCGTTGTCGATAGCGTTGACGTAAACGCCGCAGCACGAGCTGCGGCGCCAACGAACGCTTATAATTATTGCAATTTTGCGCTGACCCAGCCTTGTACACTGGCTAACGCTGCAGGCAGAGCTGCCGCATCCGTACCACCGGCTTGCGCCATGTCCGGACGACCGCCACCCTTACCGCCCACCTGCTGAGCGACCATACCAATCAATTCCCCTGCTTTAACCCGGTCGGTCACATCCTTCGACACGCCCGCAATCAGAGAAACCTTACCTTCAACAACCGTTGCCAGTACGATAACGGTAGACCCCAGTTGATTTTTCAGATCATCAACCATGGTTCGCAGCATTTTCGGCTCAATACCAGCAAGCTCGCTGACCAGGAGCTTCACGCCGTTGAGATCGACCGCTTTACTGGAAAGATTTGCACTCTCCTGCGCTGCGGCCTGGTCCTTCAACTGCTGCAACTCTTTTTCCAGCTGACGTGTACGTTCCAGCACGGCGCGCACTTTGTCGCCCAGATTCTGGCTGTCGCCCTTCAGCAGATGCGCAATATCGTTTAAGCGATCGCTTTGCGCATGAACGGTGGCCATAGCGCCTTCACCGGTTACCGCCTCAATACGACGAATGCCCGCTGCGGTGCCGGACTCAGAGATAATACGGAATAGACCGATATCACCGGTACGACTGGCGTGAGTACCGCCGCACAGTTCGGTAGAGAAATCGCCCATGCTCAGAACGCGTACACGTTCGTCGTATTTCTCGCCAAACAGCGCCATGGCGCCTTTCGCCTTCGCCGCTTCGAGATCCATGATGTTCGTTTCAATCGGCAGGTTGCGACGGATTTGCGCATTCACCAAATCTTCAACCTGACGAATCTCCGACGGCTTCATCGCTTCATTGTGCGAGAAGTCGAAGCGCAGCACTTTATCGCTAACCAGCGAACCTTTCTGCGCAACGTGTGTCCCAAGCACCTGGCGCAACGCCGCGTGCATCAGGTGCGTGGCGGAGTGGTTCAGACGGATACGTGCGCGGCGCGCTTCATCTACGTCAGCCTGTACCGCATCGCCCACTTTCAGAGCGCCCGCAGACAATTTGCCGATATGACCAATCGCCTGACCATATTTTTGCGTGTCGTCCACAGCGAAAGTAAATCCAGCGCCTTTCAGCTCGCCTTTATCGCCAACCTGACCGCCTGATTCCGCATAGAATGGGGTCTGATCCAGCACGACAACTGCTTCCTGTCCCGCGTTAATCACTTCAACCGCTTTACCATCGACAAACAGCGCGGTCACTTTGCCGTTCAGTTCCAGATGGTCATAACCTTTAAATTCAGAAGCGCTATCAACGCGGATCATCGCGTTGTAGTCCGCGCCAAAACCGCTAGCTTCGCGCGCGCGACGGCGTTGCTCTTCCATAGCGGCTTCAAAACCGGCTTCATCGACTTTGATGTTGCGCTCACGGCAGACGTCCGCCGTTAGATCGACCGGGAAACCATAAGTATCATACAGACGGAAAGCGGTTTCGCCGTCCAGGGTATCACCCTGCAATTTCGCCAGTTCTTCATCCAGCAGCGCCAGACCGCGCTCCAGCGTACGGGCGAACTGCTCTTCTTCCGTTTTCAGAACCTGCTCGACCTGCGCCTGCTGACGTTTCAACTCTTCGCCTGCGGAGCCCATTACCTCAATCAGCGGCCCAACCAGCTTGTAGAAGAAGGTCTCTTTCGCGCCCAGCATGTTGCCGTGACGAACCGCGCGACGAATAATGCGACGCAGCACATAGCCACGGTTTTCATTCGACGGCAGCACGCCATCGGCAACCAGGAATGCGCAAGAACGGATGTGGTCGGCGATAACGCGCAGCGATTTATTACCCAGATCGGTGGCGCCGGTGACTTTCGCTACCGCTTCAATCAACGTGCGGAACAGGTCGATGTCATAGTTAGAGTTAACGTGTTGCAGTACCGCGGCAATACGCTCCAGCCCCATACCGGTATCTACAGACGGTTTCGGCAATGGTTCCATAGTCCCGTCAGCCTGACGGTTGAACTGCATAAAGACGATGTTCCAGATCTCAATATAGCGATCGCCGTCTTCTTCCGGGCTTCCCGGAGGGCCGCCCCAGATGTGGTCGCCATGATCGTAGAAGATTTCGGTGCACGGACCGCAGGGACCGGTATCGCCCATCTGCCAGAAGTTATCCGATGCGTATGGCGCGCCTTTATTGTCGCCAATACGGATAATACGCTCGCGCGGGATGCCGACTTCTTTTTCCCAGATCTCATAGGCTTCGTCGTCGGTTTCATAGACGGTGACCCATAAACGCTCTTTTGGCAGAGCAAACCAGTTTTCACCGGTCAGTAATTCCCATGCGAACTGAATGGCGTCGTGTTTGAAGTAATCGCCGAAGCTGAAGTTGCCCAGCATTTCGAAGAAAGTATGGTGACGTGCAGTGTATCCGACGTTTTCCAGATCGTTGTGTTTACCCCCCGCGCGTACGCAACGCTGGGAAGTGGTTGCACGGGAATAATTACGTTTATCGAGCCCAAGGAAAACATCCTTGAACTGGTTCATCCCGGCATTGGTAAACAACAGAGTGGGGTCATTGTTAGGCACCAGGGAACTGCTGGCAACTACCTGATGCCCTTTACTATGGAAAAAGTCGAGAAACGCCTGACGGATCTCAGCGGTGCTCTTGCTCATAATTATCCTGAAATCAAGCTACACTTCATCCTTCAGGCCGCCTCTGCGTTGGCTGCGAGTTTCCCGGTCACGCGTTCCCGAGGCTCACTTGCCGCTTTGATGCGGCTTGAATGATTTTGTGTATTTAAGGAATATTCGTCGCAGACGCTGTTCGCCGTTAAGCAACCCGCGTCCAGACGGAAAAAGTGGGAATAAGATAAGTTTTCTTTACCGGGAAGTAAAATCCCGTATGCGCTCAATCTGCAAAATTTCGCCATATTTGCTGGATATCGTCCATCAGATACCCGCGATAGAGCAAAAAGCGCTGTACCTTAACCTTTTCTGAAAAGTTTGAAGGGAGCGGCTCGCCATATTTGCGAACGGCCTGTTCACGTGCCATTTCACGCCAGTCAATTTCACATTCTCGCATCGCTTTTTCAGTCGATTCACGGGAAATGCCTTTCTGATTCAACTCCTGGCGAATACGCGCCGGGCCATAGCCTTTACGGCTACGACTGGCGATAAAGCGCATCACGAAGCGCTCGTCATCAAGATAGTGATGTTCGTGGCACCAGGCGATCACGCGTTCATAATCGTCTGCCGTCGCATCAATCTCTTCCGGCCCATTTTTGCCCATCACCGGCGCGGAGAGTTTACGCCGTAATTCCTGCTCGCTGTGATCGCGGACAGCAAGAATACGTACCGCACGATCAAGGAGACGAGCATAAGCGGGACGGCGCGATGTGGGTTCACTCATAAAAAACCTTAACAGGGGTAAATGCCAAAAGGGCCGCATAAATGCAGCCCTTGATGGTAATTTAACGTTTTGCTGAATGGCGGCTTCGTTTTGTCCGACCCACCATCACCTGATGATTAAAAATCTTCGTTGGTTTCTGCAACGCCTTCGCTATCGTCAACGGCGAAATCAGGCGTGGTATTCTGATTACTCAACAGTAATTCACGTACCCTTTTCTCGATCTCTTTCGCTGTCGCCGGGTTCTCTTTCAGCCAGGTAGTCGCGTTCGCTTTACCCTGGCCAATCTTCTCGCCGTTGTAGCTGTACCATGCGCCCGCTTTCTCGATCAGCTTCTCTTTCACGCCCAGGTCAACCAGTTCGCCATAGAAGTTGATGCCTTCACCGTAGAGGATCTGGAACTCGGCCTGCTTAAACGGCGCGGCGATTTTGTTTTTCACCACTTTCACACGCGTTTCGCTACCCACGACATTATCGCCCTCTTTCACCGCGCCAATACGACGGATATCAAGACGAACAGAGGCGTAGAATTTCAGCGCGTTACCGCCGGTGGTGGTTTCCGGGTTACCGAACATCACGCCAATCTTCATACGGATCTGGTTGATGAAAATCAACAGCGTGTTGGACTGTTTCAGGTTCCCCGCCAGCTTACGCATCGCCTGGCTCATCATACGCGCCGCGAGGCCCATGTGAGAGTCGCCGATTTCGCCTTCGATTTCCGCTTTCGGCGTTAGCGCCGCTACGGAGTCGACCACAATGACGTCCACCGCGCCTGAACGCGCCAGCGCGTCACAGATTTCCAGCGCCTGCTCGCCGGTATCCGGCTGAGAACAGAGCAGGTTATCGATATCGACGCCCAGCTTGCGTGCGTAAACGGGGTCAAGCGCGTGTTCCGCATCGATAAACGCACAGGTTTTACCTTCACGCTGCGCAGCGGCAATCACCTGCAGCGTCAGGGTCGTTTTACCGGAAGATTCCGGCCCGTAAATTTCGACGATACGCCCCATCGGCAGACCGCCCGCACCGAGTGCGATGTCCAGTGAAAGCGAACCGGTGGAGATAGTTTCCACATCCATAGAACGGTCTTCACCCAGACGCATGATGGAGCCTTTACCAAATTGCTTTTCAATTTGGCCCAGTGCTGCCGCCAACGCTTTCTGTTTGTTTTCGTCGATAGCCATTATTACTCCTGTCATGCAACTTGGTATTGAACCGGATAGTGAATTCGTACTGTTAAAGCAATTATACTGTATGCTCATACAGTATCAAGTGTTTTGTAGAAATTGTTGCCACAGGGTTTGTAGCGCGTACGTCGTCGCCTGTCGGCGCACCGATTCACGGTCGCCGCTGAAGCATTCCCGACGCGTAATCCCTTCTCCGCTGACGCTGGCGAAAGCAAACCACACCGTACCAACCGGCTTTTCTTCACTGCCGCCATCCGGCCCGGCAATCCCGCTAATAGCGACAGCAAAATCGGCGCGAGCGGCCTTCAGCGCCCCGATCGCCATTTCGACCACTACGGGTTCGCTGACCGCGCCATGCTGCGCCAGAGTCTCTTCACGCACGCCAATCATCTGCGCTTTGGCTTCATTACTATAGGTGACAAAGCCGCGTTCAAACCAGGCGGAGCTTCCGGCGGTGTCGGTAATGGCTTTCGCCAGCCAGCCGCCGGTACAGGACTCTGCTGTCGTTACGGTCGCCCCGCGCGCTTTTAACGCCAGCCCGACCTGCTCGCTAAGCCGCATCAGTTCACTGTCAGTCATCATGACCTCTGTCAGTTAGAAATCCTGCCGCACAAGATAGCACTTTCTCACCAGAGATGGGGACGAGCAGTCGATTTTACGAGTCGGATTCCGAAAAAATGCCAGCAGGTTATTTATGCAGAATGAAATGAGGTAGCACATGACTAAATAGCAGTACCATGTCGCTAAATTTACACGCACGGAGAGAAAGCAAGGATGTCACTCAAAAAAACGGAAAGCACACAGCAAACACTAAAACAAACCACCCAACTACGGCTATGGGCCACAATTGGCGGCGTCTGTTCACTTGTCATGGGAGTACTGAATATATTGTCGTCAGGCTATTTTGAACCGTATGATGGCGGTCAAATTATCTTAGGCCTGGGATGTCTGGGATATAGTCTGGCACTATCAAAGAAGATATCCCACTTGCAGGCAGAGAATCAGCCCAAAAAGCCATAATAATAGCGGAGGGGGGACTCCCCTCCCTAAGCGTAAATTAGCGCACCCGCGCCAGCGCTACCGCCTGGCCCAGTTGCCAAACCGCCATCGCATAATGCGTGCTGTGGTTATATCGGGTAATGGTGTAGAAGTTCGGCAGGCCGTACCAGTACTGGTAGCCCGTACCGATATCCAGACGCAGCAGGCTGGCTTCCTGATGATTGCCCAACGATTGCTGCGGCGTTAAGCCTGCGGCGGCAAGCTGAGAGAGGCTGTATTTTGTTTTGAAACCATTCGCCAGTCCCGGCGCCTGACCATTCGCCGGCACCGCAACCGTATCGCCTTTCACCCAACCATGCGCCTTGAAGTAGTTCGCCACACTGCCGATGGCATCTACCGGATCCCACAAGTTAATGTGCCCATCGCCATTGAAATCGACCGCATATTCTTTATAGGAAGATGGCATAAACTGGCCGTAGCCCATCGCGCCCGCAAAGGAACCTTTCAGATTGAGCGGATCGTCTTGCTCATCGCGCGCCATGAGCAGGAAGGTTTCCAGCTCGCCGGAGAAATATTCCGCCCGGCGCGGATAGTTAAATGACAGCGTCGCCAGCGCGTCCAGAATCCGCGTTTTCCCCATGATACGTCCCCAGCGGGTTTCCACGCCGATAATCCCCACGATGATTTCCGGCGGTACGCCGTATACCTGCCAGGCGCGGTTCAGCGCGTCTTCATACTGATTCCAGAACGCGACGCCGTTTTGCACGTTATCCGGCGTAATAAATTGTTTGCGGTAGCGCAACCAGGCGCCATTTGGTCCAGCGGGCGGCTGAGTGGTCGGCGCTTGTCTGTCCATCAGACGCAGGACGTAATCCAGTCTTTTAGACTGCGAGAGGATCTCCTGCAGCTGCTGACGGTCGAAACCGTGTTTACTGACCATTTTATCAATGAACTGCTGCGCATTAGGGTTGTTGGCGAAGTCGCCGCCCATTTGCATGACGTTATGCTGCGGCTCAAGCAGGAAGCCGCCGGAAGACGTGCCCGTCGTCGCTTGAGTCTCGGAAGATTTTGGCGTGCTGCTACAGGCAGCAAGCAATACGCAAAGTGGAAGTAACGCTACATAACGACGCTTGAACATGAGACATCCATTAAACAAATTCAGCCAGGGAGAAGTATGGTAAAGCATCCCCCGCCGCACAAGGAAGCGGCACAAGAGAATAAATCACCTTTCTCCTCTTTTCAGTTTGTATCCGCTCCCCCACTCCCGCAATCTTTCAACTTAAAATATTTTTCTTTTATTTTGCGATCACAATAACACTTTTTAATCTTTCAACATGATTACAATGAACAGGAAATTAGCAAGAAAACTAAAAACCCTACAGGAGAGAACAATGATCGAAACCATTACACATGGTGCGGAGTGGTTCATCGGGTTATTCCAGAAAGGCGGAGAGGTGTTTACCGGTATGGTGACAGGTATTCTTCCGCTACTGATAAGCCTGCTGGTTATCATGAATGCGCTCATCAATTTTATCGGCCAGCAGCGTATTGAGCGTTTTGCCCAACGTTGTGCCGGAAATCCGCTATCTCGTTACCTGCTTTTACCGTGTATCGGGACATTTGTTTTTTGTAATCCGATGACCCTGAGTTTGGGACGCTTTATGCCGGAGAAGTACAAGCCGAGCTATTACGCGGCGGCCTCCTATAGCTGTCACTCCATGAACGGTCTGTTTCCGCATATCAATCCCGGCGAACTGTTTGTTTATCTGGGTATCGCCAGCGGACTCACCACGTTAGGGCTTCCTCTCGGCCCGCTCGCGGTGAGCTATCTGCTGGTAGGTCTGGTGACGAACTTCTTCCGCGGTTGGGTCACCGATCTCACCACCGCTATTTTTGAGAAAAAAATGGGGATTCAACTTGAGCAGAAAGTTCATCTGACAGGAGCGGTATCATGACACGGGTTCGTATTGAGAAAGGCGCCGGCGGCTGGGGCGGCCCGCTTGAACTGGACGTTACGCCAGGCAAAAAGATCGTCTATATCACAGCCGGTACGCGCCCGGCCATCGTCGACAAACTGGCGCAACTAACAGGCTGGCAAGCGGTGGACGGCTTTAAAGAAGGCGAACCGCCGGAAGCGGAAATCGGCGCGGCCATTATCGACTGCGGCGGTACGCTGCGCTGCGGTATCTATCCGAAACGCCGGATTCCAACCATTAATATTCACTCGACGGGTAAGTCCGGCCCACTGGCGCAGTATATTGTTGAGGATATTTATGTCTCCGGCGTAAAAGAAGAAAACATTACTCTTGTCGGCGAAACGCCTGCCAGTCCCCAGCCTGCCAAAACGACATTAGGACGTGACTACGACACCAGCAAAAAAATCACCGAGCAGAGCGACGGGCTGCTGGCAAAAGTCGGTATGGGAATGGGCTCCGCCGTGGCGGTACTGTTCCAGTCCGGTCGCGACACCATTGATACGGTCCTGAAAACAATCCTGCCGTTTATGGCGTTCGTTTCGGCGCTGATCGGCATCATTATGGCCTCAGGTCTTGGCGACTGGATCGCCCACGGCCTGGCGCCATTAGCCAGCCATCCACTGGGGCTGGTGACGCTGGCATTGATCTGCTCTTTCCCGCTGCTGTCGCCCTTTCTCGGCCCTGGCGCGGTTATCGCTCAGGTCATTGGCGTCCTGATCGGCGTTCAGATAGGCCTGGGCAATATCCCCCCGCATCTGGCGCTTCCCGCCCTGTTCGCGATTAACGCGCAGGCGGCCTGCGACTTTATCCCGGTCGGCCTGTCACTGGCGGAAGCGAAACAAGACACCGTTCGCGTCGGCGTACCTTCCGTGCTGGTCGGACGCTTCCTGACTGGCGCGCCCACGGTACTTATCGCCTGGTTTGTTTCCGGCTTTATCTATCAATAAGAGGTTCAGACATGAGCGTGATTTATCAAACCACTATCACCCGTATCGGCCAGAGCGCGATGGAGGCGCTCGGCGAACAGATGCTGATTACGTTTCGGGAAGGCGCGCCGGCGGATATCGAAGAATTTTGCTTCATCCATTGTCATGGCGAACTGACCGGCGCGCTGCAGCCTGGCGCGCGGTGTGAATTGGGCCAACATTGCTATCCGGTCACGGCGGTCGGCAGCGTAGCCGAGCAAAACCTGCGTGAACTGGGGCATATCACTTTGCGCTTCGATGGTCTGCGTGAAGCAGAATTTCCCGGCACCGTACACGTTGCGGGGCCTGTACCGGACGATATCGCGCCGGGCTGTATTTTGACGTTTGTCGCTTAAGGAGAAAAAACATGAATCAAGTTGCCGTTGTCATTGGCGGAGGCCAGACCCTGGGGGCATTCCTTTGCCGTGGGCTTGCAGAAGAAGGATACCGCGTGGCGGTCGTTGATATTCAAAGCGATAAAGCCGCGAATGTCGCCCAGGAAATTAACGCCGATTTTGGCGAAGGTATGGCGTACGGTTTTGGCGCCGACGCTACCAGCGAGCAGAGCGTGCTGGCGCTGTCCCGCGGCGTAGACGAAATTTTCGGGCGCGTCGATCTGCTGGTTTACAGCGCGGGTATCGCCAAAGCGGCGTTTATCAGCGATTTCCAGTTGGGCGATTTTGACCGCTCGCTACAGGTGAATCTGGTGGGCTATTTCCTCTGCGCCCGTGAGTTTTCCCGCCTGATGATCCGCGACGGCATTCAGGGGCGCATTATTCAGATTAACTCTAAATCCGGCAAAGTGGGCAGTAAACACAACTCCGGCTACAGCGCGGCGAAATTCGGCGGCGTGGGGTTAACCCAGTCTCTGGCGCTGGATCTGGCGGAATACGGCATTACCGTACACTCGTTGATGCTCGGCAACCTGTTGAAATCGCCAATGTTCCAGTCACTGCTGCCGCAATACGCCACTAAACTGGGCATTAAGCCCGACGAGGTGGAACAGTATTACATTGATAAGGTACCACTCAAACGCGGGTGTGATTATCAGGATGTGCTGAACATGCTGTTATTTTATGCCAGCCCGAAAGCGTCTTATTGCACCGGGCAGTCGATCAACGTAACCGGCGGTCAAGTGATGTTCTGACCGTGAATTGCCGGATGGCGCCGTAGGCCGGATAAGACGGTTACGCCGCCATCAGGCAAACCAACAGGAGCATATTATGGTTTCCACTCTGATTACCGTCGCCGTTATCGCCTGGTGTGCGCAACTGGCGCTGGGCGGCTGGCAGATTTCCCGCTTTAATCGGGCCTTCGATAAACTTAGCCAACAGGGGCGGGTCGGCGTCGGGCGCTCCGGCGGGCGTTTTAAGCCCCGGGTGGTGGTTGCCGTGGCGCTGGACGAACAGCAGCGGGTGACGGACACTTTATTGATGAAAGGCCTTACGGTATTCGCCAGACCGGTTAAAATTGCCGCAATGCAAGGAAAACATTTGCATGAATTACAGCCTGATGTGATCTTTCCCCATGATTCGCTCGCGCAGAATGCACTATCATTGGCGCTTAAACTGAAACATGGGTAATTTCGTTGTGAATGCGTATAGCTTGCGAAATTATCATTTTGCAACCAATACCCTAAATAATTCGAGTTGCAGGAAGGCGGCGACGCAGTGAATCCCAGGAGCGTACATCAGTACGTGACCGGGGTGAGCGAGGAAAGCCAACGCACATGCAGCGTGAAGTATGACGGGTAAATACATAAGTCAGGGTAATCACGCCTATGAAACCTCGTCAGCGTCAGGCCGCGATTCTGGAGCACCTGCAAAAACAGGGAAAATGCTCGGTTGAAGAACTGGCCCAGTACTTTGACACGACAGGCACCACTATCCGTAAAGATCTGGTCATTCTGGAAAATGCCGGAACCGTCATCCGCACCTATGGCGGCGTGGTGTTGAATAAAGAAGAGTCCGATCCGCCTATTGATCACAAAACGCTTATCAACACCCACAAAAAAGCGCTGATAGCCGCAGCCGCTGTGAAATATATCCATGATGGCGATTCCATTATTCTGGACGCCGGAAGTACCGTGTTACAGATGGTGCCGTTGCTTTCGCGTTTTAGCAACATCACGGTGATGACCAACAGCCTCCATATTGTCAACGCGCTATCGGAACTGGACAACGAACAAACTATCCTGATGCCCGGCGGCACCTTCCGTAAAAAATCGGCGTCGTTTCACGGTCAACTGGCGGAAAACGCCTTTGAGCAATTCAGCTTTGATAAACTTTTCATGGGAACTGACGGTATTGACCTGAATGTCGGTGTGACCACGTTCAATGAGGTTTACACCGTCAGTAACGCAATGTGTAATGCAGCACGCGAGGTGATTCTGATGGCGGACTCCTCAAAATTTGGTCGTAAAAGCCCCAATGTGGTGTGCAGTCTGGAAACCGTCGACAAACTGATCACGGACGCGGGGATCGATCCGGCATTTCGTCAGGCGCTGGAAGCAAAAGGGATTGAAGTAATCATAACCGGAGAAAGCAATGAGTGATGCACTACTAAACGCGGGCCGTCAGACCTTAATGCTGGAGCTACAGGAAGCCAGCCGTCTACCAGAGCGTCTGGGCGATGATTTTGTCCGCGCCGCCAATATCATTATTCACTGTGAAGGCAAAGTGATCGTTTCCGGCATTGGTAAATCAGGTCATATTGGTAAAAAAATCGCCGCGACGCTTGCCAGTACCGGTACTCCCGCTTTTTTTGTTCATCCGGCGGAAGCACTGCATGGCGATCTGGGGATGATTGAAAGCCGCGACGTAATGTTATTTATCTCCTATTCCGGCGGCGCAAAAGAACTCGACCTCATCATCCCGCGTCTGGAAGATAAATCCGTCGCGCTGCTGGCGATGACCGGTAAACCTCACTCTCCGCTGGGGCGAGCGGCAAATGCCGTTCTGGATATTTCCGTCGAGCGTGAAGCCTGCCCGATGCATCTGGCACCGACGTCCAGTACCGTCAATACGCTGATGATGGGCGATGCGCTGGCGATGGCAGTCATGCAGGCGCGCGGTTTTAACGAAGAAGATTTCGCCCGTTCGCATCCGGCTGGCGCACTGGGCGCGCGTTTGCTCAATAATGTGCATCACCTGATGCGCCAGGGCGATGCAATACCGCAGGTGATGCTTGCCACCAGCGTGATGGATGCCATGCTGGAACTTAGCCGTACCGGGCTGGGGCTGGTGGCGGTTTGCGATGAGCAACATGTTGTGAAAGGCGTCTTTACCGACGGCGACCTGCGTCGCTGGCTGGTGGGCGACGGCGCGCTCACCACGCCGGTAAGCGAAGCCATGACGCCCAACGGTATTACGCTCCAGGCGCAAAGCCGCGCCATTGACGCCAAAGAGCTCCTGATGAAGCGCAAAATTACCGCCGCGCCAGTGGTCGATGAAAACGGCAAACTCACCGGCGCCATTAACCTACAGGATTTCTACCAGGCGGGGATTATCTAATCCTTCAGTCCCAGACGCTTCGCCAGCCGATGCAGGTTGGCGACGTCGGTTTCCAGCGCTCGCGCGCAGGCCGCCCAGTTATGATTATTTTGCGCCAGCGCCTGGCGAATCATCTCTCGCTGAAAGTTCTCCGTCGATTCGCGCAAATTGCGGCAGGTTGGCAGCGCCAGAAAGCTTTCCGCAGGCGGCGCGGGTAAAACGTCCTCTGACAAGGCAAAATGCTGCGCCTCCAGTATCACCTCATCCCCTGCCCGGGTCGCTCTCGCCAGCACAACCGCACGGTGAATGGCATGTTCCAGCTCCCGGACGTTGCCCGGCCAGCCATAGTTGAGCAAATGGCGGCGCGCGTCGGGACTCAGCACCACGCGGGACAGCCCCAGCCGCAGTCGGCACTGCTCGCAAAAATAGCCCGCCAGCAGCACCACATCATCGCCGCGCTCGCGCAGCGGCGGCACAAAGAGCGGGAAAACGCTCAGGCGATGGAACAGATCGGAGCGAAAACGCCCCGCCAGCACCTCTTCACGCAGGTCACGGTTGGTCGCCGCCAACACCCGCACATCCACGCGCAGGCTACGATCGTCGCCGACGCGCTGAATATCGCCATACTGCAACACGCGAAGTAGTTTGGCCTGTAGCGCCAGCGACAGTTCGCCAATCTCATCCAGAAACAGCGTACCGTTGTCGGCCATTTCGAACTTACCGCTACGATTACTGATAGCCCCGGTAAAAGCCCCTTTTACATGACCAAACAACTCGCTCTCCGCCACGCTTTCCGGCAGCGCGGCGCAGTTGAGATAGACCAGCGGATTGACCGCTCTGGGGGAGCCCTGGTGAATAGCTTTCGCCACCAGCTCTTTACCGGTCCCCGTTTCACCGCCGATCAGCACGTTAAGATCGGAGCCCGCCACAATCTCGATCTCTTTTTTCAACTGCGTCATCGCCGGCGACAGGCCGATCATGTGCGTCTCTTTTATCGGTTCAAACACGCCTGACGACCCCGGCAGCATGTTCTGGCTTTCCAGTTGTTCAATTAACAGCGCATTACTCAATGCCCCGGCGGCCAGCGCGGCGACAAGCCGTAGCTCTTCATCGCTAAATACCTCGAACTGCTCCGGCGTCATAGCATCAAGGGTCAGCGCACCGATGAGGTTCTGTCCGGCAAACAGCGGCAGACCAACACAGGCGTGGACTTTCAGGCTTTCCTGTCCGGGAATTAACCCGTCATACGGATCGGGTAAATCGCTATCAGCCGGAAAACGCACCACGTCCCCCGCGCGGGCGATGGCTTCCAGGCGCGGATGGCCTTCCAGGGTAAAACGTCTGCCGAGGACGTCCTGCGCCAGGCCATCAATCGCCAGTGGAGTAAATTGTCGTGATTCATAACGCAACAGCGCCGAGGCGTCGCACGCCAGCACCTGACGCAGCGTAGTAATCAGCCGCTGAAAACGATCCTGATGCCCAATACCGCGTTGTAACTCAATGGCGATGCCCGCCAATACCTCCACGGAAAAACTCATGGTTACCTCATTGTCATTTTGACAATCTATAGTGTCATATTGACAGCATCATTTATAGTCTTTTTGACTATATCAAAAATACAAACTTATTATAACTTCATATAAATCAATAAGATGTAAAGTTGGCACACTACCTGCAATAAGCAAAACAACTTTTTGCAAACGTTGAATGAATTGAGGTGGTTATGTCTATCCTGGTTAAAAATAATATTCATTGGGTTGGCCAGCGCGACTGGGAAGTACGTGATTTTCACGGCACTGAATACAAAACTCTGCGCGGCAGCAGCTATAACAGCTATCTCATTCGTGAAGAAAAGAATGTGCTGATCGATACCGTCGATCATAAGTTTAGCCGTGAGTTTGTGCAAAACCTGCGCAGTGAAATCGACCTCGCGGACATCGACTACATCATCATTAACCATGCCGAAGAAGACCATGCAGGCGCGCTGACCGAACTGATGGCGCAGATCCCGGACACGCCTATCTACTGTACCGCCAACGCCATTGACTCTATCAACGGCCATCACCATCACCCGGAATGGAATTTTAAGGTGGTGAAAACCGGCGATACGCTGGATATCGGCAACGGCAAGCAGTTGATCTTCGTGGAAACGCCGATGCTGCACTGGCCGGACAGCATGATGACCTATATGACCGGCGACGCGGTGTTATTCAGCAACGACGCCTTTGGTCAGCACTACTGCGACGAGCGCCTGTTCAATGATGAAGTGGACCAAACTGAACTGTTTGAACAATGCCAGCGCTACTACGCCAATATCCTGACGCCGTTCAGCCGTCTGGTAACGCCAAAAATTACCGAAATCCTCGGCTTCAACCTGCCGGTGGATATGATTGCCACCTCACACGGCGTGGTATGGCGCGACAACCCAACGCAAATCGTGGAACTGTATCTGAAATGGGCGGCAGATTATCAGGAAGATCGTATCACTATTTTCTACGATACCATGTCGAACAATACTCGCATGATGGCGGATGCCATCGCGCAGGGTATCAACGAAGTGGACCCCAACGTGGCGGTCAAAATCTTTAACGTCGCCCGCAGCGATAAAAATGAAATATTGACCAACGTCTTCCGTTCGAAAGGCGTTCTGGTCGGCACTTCTACCATGAACAACGTGATGATGCCGAAAATCGCTGGTCTGGTGGAAGAGATGACCGGCCTGCGCTTTCGCAACAAGCGCGCCAGCGCCTTCGGTTCTCATGGCTGGAGCGGCGGCGCGGTGGATCGACTGTCCACGCGCTTACAGGATGCCGGTTTTGAAATGTCCCTGAGCCTGAAAGCGAAATGGCGTCCGGATCTGGATGCGCTGGAGTTGTGCCGTCAGCACGGTCGCGACATCGCGCGTCAGTGGGCGCTTGCTCCGCTGCCGGAAATCACACAGAAAACCACGCCAGCCGAAGAAACCACAACCTGCGCCGCCGCAGACCTCGGCCCTAAAATGCAATGCAGCGTATGCCAGTGGATTTACGACCCTGCGCTGGGCGAGCCGTTGCAGGATGTCGCGCCGGGTACGCCGTGGAGCGACGTGCCAGATAACTTCCTGTGCCCGGAATGTTCATTAGGTAAAGACGTGTTCGACGTACTGGCGACGGAGGCAAAATGAGTCGGGGGATCATCATTATTGGATCGGGCTTCGCCGCCCGCCAGCTCGTCAAAAATATCCGTAAACAAGATGCGCATGTGCCGTTAACCCTGATTGCGGCGGACAGTATGGATGAGTACAACAAGCCCGATCTCAGCCACGTTATCAGCCAGTCGCAGCGCGCCGATGATCTCACCCGCCAGTTAGCGGGGGAATTTGCTGAACAGTTTAATCTGCGACTGTTCCCGCATACCTGGGTTGCTGACATTGATGCCGATGCCCATGTGGTGAAAAGTCAGGATAAGCAGTGGCAGTACGACAAGCTGGTACTGGCGACCGGGGCGACAGCCTTTGTACCGCCGATTACAGGACGTGAGTTAATGCTTACTTTGAATAGCCAGCAGGAGTACCGCGCCTGTGAGACACAACTGCGCGACGCGCAGCGAGTGATGATTGTCGGCGGCGGTCTCATTGGCAGTGAATTAGCGATGGATTTCTGCCGCGCCGGGAAAACGGTAACGTTGATGGATAACGCCGCCAGCCTTCTCGCCTCACTGATGCCACCGGAAGTGAGCAGTCGCTTACAGCATCACCTGACCGATATGGGGGTGCATCTGCTGCTGAAATCGCAGTTGCAAAAACTGGAGAAAACCGAAGCCGGTATCCGCGCTACGCTGGTAAGCCAGCGTAGTATTGAGGTCGATGCGGTGATTGCCGCCACCGGCTTACGCCCGGAAACCGCTCTGGCGCGCCGCGCCGGGGTAGCCGTCAACCGCGGCGTCTGCGTGGATAGCTATCTACAGACCAGTCACCCGGATATTTATGCGATCGGCGACTGCGCGGAGATCAACGGTCAGGTGCTGCCCTTCCTGCAACCGATCCAGTTAAGTGCGATGTACCTGGCGAAAAATCTGCTCGGCGGCAACGCGCCGCTGAAGCTACCGGCGATGCTGGTCAAAGTCAAAACGCCGGAACTGCCGCTGCATCTGGCGGGAGAAACTCAGCGCCGCGATTTGAGCTGGCAGATTACCGCAGAATCTGACGGTATGATTGCCAAAGGCATGAGTGGAGAAGGCCAACTACGCGCCTTTGTGGTGAGTGAAGACCGCATGAAAGAGGCCTTTGCACTGCTGAAAACGTTGTCCGTATAAGCCTGTGATGCCGGATAGCGCCGCTTCGCGTCTTATCCGGCCTACGAGTGAGCATCTGTTTACAGGCCAGATAAGGCGCAGCCGCCATCCGGTGCCCTACACTTCACTTAACGCTCGCGCTGCGGCAATCACGCCCTGTCCAAACGACAGCCCGCCGTCGCCCGCTGGTAACCGCTGCGGAAATAACAATTTAAAATCAGAAAGATAAAAGGCAAGACGCGCGCGCAGTAAGCGGTTGTGTATCACCCCGCCGCTGAAGACCAGAGTGGTTATCCCCCGCGCCGTAGCCTGCTGGCGCATTAGCGTGGCAAACCCGCACGCCAGCGCATCATGAAAAGCCCAGGCGCGTTGCGCGGGCGTGGCCTGCCAGTTCAACCATTGCCGCCAGAAAACGGCGACGTCCAGTTGAGCGCCGTTAAGCGGCATCGTTACCGGATGCTCAACGTTAGCGCATTGAGAGGCCAGCGCCTCCAGCGCGCAGGCGGCCTCGCCCTCATAGCTAAGCGATGCTGGCGCGCAGCGAAGCGCGGCAGCCACCGCGTCAAACAACCGCCCGCAGGAAGAGGCCAACGGGGCATTGACGCCGCGCTCAATGGCGCGCGCCAGGACATGCCAGTTTTGCTGTTGCAGCCCCGCTGTCTCCGGGTAATCCAGCCAGTCCGGCACAAAGCGCAGGCACTGCGCCAACAGATTACGCCACGGCTGTTTGGCAGCCAGATCGCCTCCCGGCAGCGCCACGGCGGGTAAACCACCTAAATGTTCGCACTCGCGATAATTGACCCGCAAACATTCTCCGCCCCATAGCGCGCCATTCTCACCCATGCCGATACCGTCTACCGTCAGGGCAATCACCTCTCCGCCGTCCAGCGGCCACCCATGCTCGGCCAGGCAAGCCGCCGCATGGGCATGATGGTGTAACACCGTCTCTGTCGGTAGACGCATCTCACTGGCCCACTGACTGGAAACATAGCCCGGATGCGCATCACAGACGATACGCTCTGGGGTAAAATCGTAGATTGACTGGATCAAACGCAATGCCTCGCGCCACTGCGCCTGGATACCGTCATCGCTGAGATCGCCTAAATGCTGGCTGACAACCGCCTGTTCGCCGCGTACCAGACAGAACGTGTTTTTCAGATCCGCGCCCAGACAAAGTATCGGCGGCACATCGCGAAATCCGGGCGGCAACGCAATTGCGTCCGGCACGTATCCCCGCGAACGACGCAGCATTTCGCCGCTGTCGCGCACGACAGAGTCGTCCATGCGCTGTACAATGTCGCGATTGTGCAACAGAAAACCATCGGCAATATCGTGTAAATCGTCCAGCGCCTGTTCGTTGGTGATGGCGGGCGGTCTGCCGCTCAGGTTGCCGGATGTCATCACCAGCGGGTAATTGAGCTCCTGCAACAAGAGGTGTTGCAATGGGTTGGCTGGCAGCATCACACCCACCTCCGTAAGTCCTGGCGCGATGCCCTCACTCAGCGAAGGTACATACTGCTTATCCACCAGCACAATCGGGGCCGCTGACGTGGTCAGCAGCGAACGCGCCGCGCTCGGCAGCGTTTGCGCCGTGGGCAACATCACCGCCAATGGTTTCGCCGGGCGATGTTTACGCGCCCGCAGCATCGCCACTGCGTTATCGTTGCGCGCATCGCAGGCCAGATGAAAACCACCCAGCCCTTTAACGGCAATAATGCCTCCGGCGTTCAGTTGGGCGACCGCCGCCTGCAAAGCCGCCTCTTTTTCCGCTCGTTCATGTTGGCTCCGCCACTCAAGATGCGGCCCGCATGACGGACAGGCAACGGGCTGGGCATGAAAACGGCGATCGTACGGATCGCGGTATTCGCTGTCGCATTCCGGACACAAGGGAAACGCCGCCATCACCGTAAATGGCCGGTCATAGGGCATAGCGCGAATAATGGTGAAGCGTGGTCCGCAGTGGGTGCAATTGATGAAAGGATAACGGTAGCGCCGCTCGCCTGGGGTATTCATCTCGGCAAGACATGCCGGGCAGGTCGCCGCATCCGGCACGATTTGCGTGTTCATCGAACCGCCTGCGCTCTGACGAATGGTGAAATCCGTCGGTGCGCGCTCCCATACCAACGACGCGTGTTCAACGCTGTCAATGCGCGCCAGCGGCGGGCAATCCTGATAGAGCGCGGCAATAAATTGCGACGGATCTTCCAGCAGCCGAACGACGACGCCGTCGCCGTCATTACACACGTCGCCGTGTAATCGCAACTGCTGCGCCAGCTGCCAGACAAAAGGACGAAAACCGACGCCCTGTACTTTGCCCCGAATGCGTAGCTGTACGCCGGAAGGTGTGTCTATCGCCATCTTATTTTCCCGCCATCATCGAACCCGGATGCCTGATGGCGCGACGCTTATCAGGCCTACAACCGCACGGACCGTAGACCGGATAAGGCATTGATGCCGCCATCCGGCAATGCTTTGTGGCGTATTCTACGCGCAATCGCAGAAATCAGAAAAGCAGCGATGCCGTTGAATCCAGCGCTGCACGACGGCGTTTTTCCGCGCTCAGCTGTTCAAGCTTATTGCGGTCCACGCAGATGAGGGCGTGCGTTGGGCAAGCGGCCATACAGGCCGGACCGGCTTCACGGTGGTGACACAGATCGCACTTGTTGGCTTCGGCTTTTTCGGCACGCACGTTCAGCCCCGCGCCGCTATTGCGAACCACCGGACGTACCACCACTTCCATGGCGCCGTAAGGACATGCCACTACGCAAGTTTTACAGCCAATGCAGCGTTCCTGCATCACATGAACAAAGCCTTTGTCACGGCTGATGGCGCCATTCGGGCAAACGTTGGCGCACGGCGCGTCTTCACACTGGCGACACAGCGTTGCCGTGGAAACATTCACGCCTTTGATGACATGGATACGAGGTAAAAAGGTTTCAGGGGTCAGCGATGCGCAATCCTGATTTTCCTGATGGGATACGACGCAAGCCACTTCACAGGTACGGCAACCAATGCACTTACTCGCGTCTGCAATGATGAAACGGTTCATCAAATTCTCCAGCAATAACAGATGATGTGTCGATATATACACGAATCGTGCCAATTTTTATTTCATTGTTATTTAAGAATATTATTTCTATTTTCGTGAGCATTTACGTGTCATCGTCACAAGTGTCGATGACACGTAATGTCGCCAGTGGTGGTCAAAATTTGCAGTGATAGCCAGCCAACTCTGCACCGCAACTGGCATCAATCCTGATTAACGCCTGGCAATACGTTACCGCGTATTAAACAGCGCTGCGTAAGGGAAAGATCGTCCGTTTGCGGATTCCTTCCGGCAATAGGTTTGATAATTAATTTACGGCCAGGATAGTGATTAAAACGGGTCAGCGCCGGATAACTCAACCGGCCAAACCAGCCGTGTACGCGCTGCCAGCGGGCGTCCTTCACCTGATATAAATTGGTTATCCAGTAGCCTGAGTCAAACTGCATATCCAACAGTTGCGTGCGCCCATTGCCCTGTAAATCAAGCAAATCATCGACGCCAGTATCGGTGGCGGTATAAAACCCCCACGGTTCAAAGACGCAGGGGCGGCCATTCTTGAGAAAGGTGAAAATGATGTATTGCGCGCTCGGCGCCAGGCCCAACCCAGGATTGCCCAACCAGATAACCAGATCCTGAATGCCGTTACGATCGAGGTCAGCACGATAAAATTGCGCATTACCCGCCAAATTAATCAGCATTCCCACCGGGACAACCCACGAATTACCGGCTCTGTCTTTTCCGCTAATCCGCCATTCGTTATCTTTTTTCGGCTCCGGCAGTAGCGTCACGCCACTGACTCCGACCTGGCGAAAATGCCAGGTCTGGTCGGGCGATACAGAATAAGGCAGGGTCAACAGCGGCTTCAGCGCACGCTTTTGCGCATATTCACCGTCGCTCATCGGCAGGTAACCGACAAAACCGGTGGCCAGTGCGCGCGCGGCGATGCAGAAAAATAGCAGTCCGCTCCATACGATAACCTTCACGTTCTTCTTACCGCCTATGCCGGGGAACACAAATCCGTCCAATGGGTACGCATTTTACGCCTCCGGCGCTTCCAGCGCGGCAAATCCGCCGTTTCCCTGCCAGCCTTCCAGGCGCTGATAGACAGTGTTTACCGCGTCCTTAATCGGTTGAGTCATCGGATAATAAAACCCGACGATATCCGGCTGGATACCAACAAAAATCACCTCGCCGACATCCTCTTTGAGCTGATCGACCAGGTAGTTGAGCGGCATATTGTGGGTGGTCATCATAAACATTTCGGCGATATCATCCGGATCGATAATGCGGATCTCGCCCGGATTAAGTCCCATGTCGGTGGCGTCGACAATCAACAGACGCTGCGGGCGCAGTTCGCGAATCGCCACAATGTCGTTTTCCGGCGCGCTGCCGCCATCAATCACCACCCAATTACCCTTCGGCTGCGCCGCACACATTTCCGCCAATAACGGGCCTGCGCCGTCGTCGCCCATCATGCTGTTGCCGACACAGAGTAAAACGTCAGTCACGAAGCCTCCTCACCATCAGGTAGATGGCGCTTTCCTGATGAATGTCATGCAGCATACTGAGCATCAGTTTGCTCCATTCTTGCTGCTGCGGGGTCTGCGCGGCGCGCGCCTCATCAAACGCGCGCGCCAGCATTTGCACATGGTTGAAATCGATGACGATCTCGCCATACTTCGGCACGCCTTCCATTTTACGCCGGGCATCGCTACCGGCTTCCAGGGTGGCGATCCACGCCAGATACTCATCCCATGGGCAGGTGAGCGCGGCCTCCAGGCAATCGATAACCCCCAGGTGGTGACCAATCGCCAGGCTGTAATAGACAACCTGCTGCGCCTCGGCAGGCGTCGCATCGTTCTCATCAATAAACTTACGGCTCAGTTGACTGAACACCACCTGTTCGCTCATCGGATACGCGCCTCTTCAACAACATGATTGAGATGGGTGACAATTTCGGTTAAACGCGGATCGTTTTCCGCTTCCAGCCAACGCGCCACTTGCTGCTCGCCCTGCCCCAACTGTGTCAGGTAATCATCGGCGATCTGACGACCATAGCGATAACCCGCCAGCCGGCGCGCCGCGCGATCCACCTTCACGCGCAGCGGCTGCACCATATCCGGATGCAGGATCTCTGCGGGCTGCTCGTCCAGCTCACCCGGCGCGCGGGCGTGGATTTTCTGCTCCAGCAGGCCAAGCGCCATCGCAAAGCCATACAGCGTCGCCGCAGGCGTTGGCGGGCAGCCTGGAATATACACATCCACCGGGACGATTTTGTCGGTACCGCCCCAGACGCAGTAGAGATCGTGGAAGATGCCGCCGCTGTTGCCGCAGGCACCGTAAGAGATACAAATTTTCGGGTCCGGCGCCGACTGCCAGGCGCGCAGCGCCGGAGAGCGCATGGCGCGGGTCACCGCGCCGGTAAACAGCAGAATATCGGCATGACGCGGCGACGGTACCACTTTGATACCGAAACGCTCGGCATCAAACAGCGGCGACAGCGTCGCAAAGATTTCGATTTCACAGCCGTTACAGCCGCCGCAGTCCACGCGGTAAACGTATGCCGAACGCTTAATATTTTTCAGTAGAGACGCTTTCATGCTGGCGATGGATTCATCCACCGTCATCGGTACCGGAATACCGTTGGCGTCACGCGGGCCTAATAAATTGCTCATTAGCTGACCTCTTTCATATGGCGAGTCAGTTCAATACGGTCGGACGGCACCAGGCATTTCTGACGCTTACAGTCCGGGCAGGTCTCAAAGCTTTCGCGGTGGTTTTCCGCGCGGCTGTCGCCGTTGTGCGCAAGCAGCGCAATGGCGTAGTCAATCTCTTTCTGTACGGCGAAAGGACGATTACACACGCGGCAGTTGCACAGCGCAAAGCGGGACTGTTGCAGGAAATCTTCTTTCTTCCACACTGCCAGTTCGTACTCTTGCGACAGTTTGATCGCCGCCGTCGGGCACACCTCTTCGCAGCGGCCGCAGAAGATGCAGCGGCCAAGATTGAATTGCCACGCCAGCTCATTGGTCGCAAGATCGGTTTCCACCGTCAGCGCGTTCGACGGGCAGGCATTAACGCAGGCGGCGCAGCCGATGCACTGCTGCGGATTATGTTCCGGCTTGCCGCGGAAGTTTTTATCAACCGCAATCGGCTCCAGCGGATAAGACGAGGTCGCCGTGCCGGTTTTGATAACTTTTTTGATAAAGGTAAACATGTCGATTCCTTATTTCAGCGGCGAGTTTTTACGCTCAATGCTGTAGCGCTCAAGTTCTTTGTACGGCACGACTTTGCTCTTCTTCTTACGCACATCGACCACGGTCATCCGGTCGGTACAGGAGTAGCAAGGGTCGAGGCTGCCGATAATCAGCGGCGCATCGGAGACGGTGTTGCCGCGCAGCATATAGCGCAGCGTCGGCCAGTTGGCGTAGGTCGCCGCACGACAGCGCCAGCGGTACAGCTTTTGGTTGTCGCCGGTCATGCTCCAGTGGATATCATCGCCACGCGGCGCTTCGGCAAAGCCGAGCGCAAAACGGTGCGGAATATAGGTAAAGCCTTCCACCATCAGCGGGCCGCCCGGTAGATTATCCAGACCGAAATCGATCATATTCAGCGAGGTGTAAACTTCGTTGATACGGACTTTCAGACGAGAAATCACATCGCAACCCTGCTCGCTATGTACTTCCATCGGCAGCAGACCGTAACCGACAAACGGGTGGTCGGCGCGGGTGTCGCGGGCGTGACCGCTGGCGCGCACCATCGGGCCGACATTACTGAAGTCGCGGGCAATTTCCGGGTCCAGACGACCGATACCCACGGTACGCTGTTCCATATTCGGCGTGCTCAGCAGCATGTCCACCAGCTCCTGCACGTCACGACGCATCTGCTGCGCCAGTTGACGGGTCTGGATCATGTCCTCTTTGAGCAGATCGCGGCGAATCCCGCCGATCAGGTTCAGTCCGTAAGTTTTGCGCGCCCCGGTCAGTATCTCTGCCATTTTCATGGAGGTTTCACGCACGCGGAAGAACTGCATAAAGCCGGAGTCAAAGCCGGTGAAGTGACAGGCCAGGCCAAGGTTGAGCAGATGCGAGTGCAGGCGTTCCACTTCCAGCAGAATAGCGCGGATCATTTGCGCACGCTCCGGCACCTGAATGCCCATCGCGTTTTCCACGGAAGTGGTGTAGGCGGTGCTGTGGGCGAAGCCGCAGATACCACACACGCGATCCGACAGGAAGGTGACTTCGTTATAACCCATGCGGGTTTCCGCCAGTTTTTCCATACCACGGTGGACGTAGAACAGGCGGTAGTCGGCGTCGATAATGTTTTCGCCATCGACGAACAGACGGAAGTGGCCCGGTTCATCGGAAGTAACATGCAGCGGGCCAATCGGCACCACGTTATTTTTCTTGTCACCCAGCTCGTTAATGAACTCGTAGGTTTCCGCATCGGTGGTCGGCGCCGGGCGCTGACGATAATCCATACTGTCTTTACGCAGCGGATAGAGTTCATCCGGCCAGTCGTCCGGCAGCACCAGACGGCGCTCGTCCGGCAGACCGACCGGGATTAAACCGTACATGTCGCGTACTTCGCGCTCACCCCACACGGCAGCCGGCACGCGCGGCGTAACGGATGGGAATTCCAGCTTATTGGCATCCACTTCAACGCGGACGGTAATCCAGCACTTCGTACCCTGCTCCATCGACAGTACGTAATAAACGGCATAGTGGCCGCACAACTGGCGTTCGTCATTACCGAACAGCACCGACAGCCACCCACCCTGCTGGTAGTAAAGAAACTCCACCACTTCCGGCAGATAGTTTACTTTCACCGTAATAGTCAGCTGATCTTTGGTCTGCCAGGCTTCGTCCAGCACGACGCCCGGAAACGCCTGGTGCAGCGCCGCAAGGTATTGTTGACCTAATTTTTCTTCAGACATGCTCAAACTCTCTTAAATCACGCCGCCAGCAAGGAGACGAAGGCTAAAAACGCAAACCCAAAACCGGCCCAGGTCACGCGTGAAGTGGCGCAAAAACGCAGTCGCGCCATGCTGTTTTCAAACAGGGCGATCACCAGTACGCCGACAATCAGCTTGACGACGGCAATCACCAGCGCCAGCAACAGTCCGCCTGCGCTGAAGGTTTCCATCTGTCCCCACGGCAGAAACACGCCGACGAACATTTGCAACACCACCAGTTGTTTAAGGCTGATGCCCCATTTCAGCACCGCAAAGCCGCTACCGCTGTATTCGGTCAACGGCCCTTCCTGCAACTCCTGCTCCGCTTCCGCCAGGTCGAACGGCAGCTTGCCCATTTCGATAAAGGTGGCGAAGGCGCAGGCGCACAGCGCCAGAATCAGCGGAATACTGCACGCGACAGGCCAGTGATAAATGGTATCGGCGATATTGCTGATATGAGTTGAACCCGCCACCTGCGCGGCGACCCACAGACCCAGCAGCAGAATCGGCTCCACCAGCACCCCGAGCATCGCTTCACGGCTGGCGCCGATCGCGGTGAACGGGCTGCCGGTATCCAGGCCTGCAATAGAGAAGAAGAAGCGCGCAATCGCGAACAGGTAAATCAGGGTGATTAAATCACCCAGTTGCGGCAACGGAGATCCAACGGTGACAACCGGCAGCGCGGTGGCGATAGTCAGCATCACGCCGACCATCACAAACGGCGTCAGGCGAAAAACCCAGCCGGAATCCGCAGGCGCAATACTCTGACGACCGAGCAGTTTGATAATGTCGCGGTACTCCTGCAACACACCCGGCCCTCGGCGATTGTGTAGACGGGCGCGCGCCACGCGAGTAATACCGGACAGCAATGGCGCAACGGCAAATAGCACCAGCGCCTGAATTAACGGATAAAACACACTCATTTTCAGGCTCCTCGTGAAACCACAATCACCACCAGCACCGCCAGCTCAATCAGCGCCAGACGACGGAACAGCACCGCGGCCGCCGCGTTCTGCCAGCCCGGCACCAGCGATACCGGGTTAAGCCATTTACGCAGTTTAAGTACCGGGGCAAAGGCCTCTTTCACCGGCATGGCAAAACCGTGCGCGGTAATCACCATCGACTGCTCATGATCGTAGCCGCACACCCAGGCCGCGCCGCGAGAACGCGACGGCAGACGGTTGCCTTTGAACATCGCCATAATGATGAACGGCAGTAGCGGACAGGCGACCAACAGCAGCGTGATCATCGGCTGCGATACGGTGGTGTGCGCGGTTTCCAGCGGCAACGGTACCGCAGTGGAAATCATCGGCAGCAGCCACGGCGCGGCAACCCCGCCCAGTACACAGCAAATCGCCAATGCCACCACGCTGACGCCCATCAGGATCGGCGCGCAGCTGGCATTTTCAGCTTCCTTCGTGCGCGGCGCGCCAAGGAACGTCACGCCGTAAACTTTCGCCATACACATCACCGCCAGCGCGCCGGTAATCGCCAGGCCAACCGCCAGCAGCGGTCCTAACAGACGACCAACAAACGCGCCGCTGTTGCCCAGTTTGAAGAAGGACTGGTAAATCACCCACTCGCCGGCAAAGCCGTTCAGCGGCGGCAACGCAGCCATCGCCATCAGACCGACCAGCATGGCGATAGAAATAACCGGCATCCGTTTACCAATACCGCCCAGTTTTTCGATATCGCGATGACCGGTACGGAACCAGATGCTGCCCGCGCCCAGAAACAGCACGCTTTTGAACAGGCTATGGTTCAGCAGGTGATAGAGCCCGCCGGTCAGACCCAGCGCGATCAGTACCGGCTGATTGAGAGCAATCCCGGTAACGCCTGCGCCCAGACCGAGCAGAATGATGCCGATATTCTCCAGCGTGTGATAGGCCAGCAGACGCTGAATGTTATGCTCCATCAGCGCGTACAAACCACCGACAAAGGCGGTGATCATCCCAAGCACCAACAGCGCCACGCCCCACCACAGCGGCGCATTGCCGCCAAGCAGAGATAGCGTGAGAATGCCCAGCAGCCCGATTTTCATCACCACGGTCGAGAACAGCGCGGCGGCGGGAGCGCTGGCGTTGGCGTGCGCCTGCGGCACCCAACCGTGTAGCGGGATAATCCCGGCCAGCAGACCAAAACCGATAACGCCGAGCAGCCAGATATCGGAGCCCAGCGGCAGTTGCTGAGCGCGTTGATCAAGCAGCCCCAGATCCAGCGTGCCGTAGCGCTGCCACACCAGCCAGCAGGCGATTGCCAGCAGCAGCGTACCGAGACGGCCCAGCGCAAACCACAGTTTGCCCTCTTTGCTACCGCCGGTGAGGAACACGGCGCAGAGCGCCATGATTTCCGCCATCACCACCATCGTCCCCAGGTTACTGGCGACCACGGCGCAGACGGCTGCCGCCATCAGCAGGTTGATCAACAGTCCGTTGGCTTTTACCTGTGGATGGCGATGCCAGTCGATATTGAACAGGCTGACGAACAGACCGCACAGCCCCAGCGTAATCAGCCAGATAGCATTCAGCGGCGTAATTTGCAGCATGTGGCCGGTAAACGGCATCACGCCGCTCACCGTAACGGCGCTGGTCAGTGCGGTGAACCCCGCGCCTGCCGTACACAGGCTGCCGACCGCGCCGCCGATACCGGCAATCCAGCCGCTCAGCGCTTTATGAAACGAAAACAGAAACGCCAGAACGGCGGCGGCGGCAAACCACGCGACGCCGCTAGTAATCAGTGAAAGTGAACTCATTATGCATCCCCACTCTGAGCCTGCTGAAACAAGGTGAGATCGCCAAAATCGGTATTAAACGTCAGCTCACGTTTACGTTTGCTGGCGCGGGCGATATCCGTGTTATCCACCAGGTGTAGCGCTTTAGTCGGGCACATCCGCACACAGGCCGGGCCTTGCTCGTCAAAGCTGCACAGGTCGCATTTCACCGCAATAGCGCGTACGCCCGGCACCCAGTCGAGCAACGTACTGACGCGCGCAGGCGCTGGCGGCGCGGGCGGCGCTTTCGGCGTATTGGCGTTCGCTGGAATATGCAGCGGACGGCTGCCGGAAAACTCAATAGCGCCAAACGGACAGGCAATACCACACAGTTTGCAGCTCACGCACAGGCTTTCATTAAGCTGGACAGCGCCGTCAACGCGATTAATCGCGTTAACCGGGCATACCGTGGCGCATGGCGCATCTTCACAGTGGTGACAAAGCTGCGGCGCAGATTCTTTTTCATTCAGCATCACTTTCAGGCGCGGCATTGACTGCAGGCCATGCTGGCGATGCGTCTCTGAACAGGCGGCCTCACAGGTGTGGCAGCCGATACAGAGAGTGGAGTCAGCAATTACAAAACGATTCACCAGGCATTCCTCAGGTGATTGTCATTTTTGACGAAAACATGCCGTTGAAATGTCATTTTCGACACTTATCGACACGCCCATCCCCAAAACATTCATGACATGGCGCAACGCCACATCGCGAATCAAAGCGGGCAACGCCTCAGGCTTATACCGCCGGGCTGTTTCCCTTTACCAATTGACGCAAATTAACCGGCGAGTTGGTTTCTACAGCGGTATAGAGGCTGTCGTAAACGCTGGCGATTTTTTCCAGATAGTGCTCCAGCACCTGCTCGCGATCGCGGTTGTTAACCCGTTCGTCAACCTTGCCGTCGATATCGAGCTGCGCCTGTGCAATCAATTGCTTATCTTCGCCATCTTTGGTTTCAACGTAGTACTCAATGGTGTGGCTGTTAAAACCATCCGCCAACGCGACGTAAATACGAAAGTGCTCAAACAGGACAAAGCAAAGATCCCTTTCCGGCGCGCAGCTCATTGCGTGATGCAGGCGCGCTTTCGAGAGGGTGATCCCCTGAACCAGCGAGTTGCAGTAAATATGCCACTGGTCCTGTAGGCGACGATGCCGTTGCGCGATGTAATCGGCCTTTTCGCTTATTTCCCAAATAGTCATGTCAGGTTACCCGTTTAACAGAGATGCCTGCGTTAAGCATTTTCCATGCCAATTTTTAACTTATTGTTTTTAATGGCAGACGCGCACAGTAACTGCCGTTTCGACGCGGTGACGACATGTCATTTCGTCATCGTCGACATTAACCTGCCAGGGGATACAAATATTGGCATAAATATTGCTTTACAGGGGCAACCACTACGGGAGGCGATATGCACGAAATCACCCTCTGCCAACGGGCACTGGAATTGATTGAACAACAGGCTTCAGCATACGGTGCAAAACGTGTGACAGCCGTCTGGATCAAAATTGGCGCATTTTCTTGCGTGGAAACCAGCGCTCTTTCCTTTTGTTTTGATCTGGTATGCCGCGGCACGATAGCAGAAGGTTGTAAACTGCACCTCGAAGAACAGGAAGCCGAATGCTGGTGTGAGCATTGTCAACAATATGTCACGTTGTTAACCCACCGTGTACGTCGTTGTCCGCAATGTCATAGCGATACGCTGCGAATTGTGGCCGATGACGGCTTACAAATTCGGCGCATAGAGATTGATGAAACTGAAGATTAATGCCGGATAGGCGCTCGCGTCGCCATCCGGCAGAAAGCCTGTAACAAGAAAAAGATCAGGAGTAAGCGATGTGTACGACTTGCGGTTGCGCTGAAGGCAACCTTTATATAGAAGGCGATGAACATAATCCGCACTCAGCGTTTCGTAGCGCGCCCTTTGCCCCAGCGGCTCGCCCGGCGCTGAATATTACCGGCATTAAAACGCCTGACTTTACCCCAAGTCAGACCGCAGAAGGCGATCTGCATTACGGCCACGGCGAAGCCGGAACTCACGCGCCTGGTATGAGTCAGCGGCGGATGCTGGAGGTTGAAATCGACGTGCTGGACAAAAATAATCGTCTGGCTGAGCGCAACCGCGCCCGTTTCGCCGCCCGCCAGCAACTGGTGCTCAACCTGGTGTCCAGCCCCGGGTCAGGTAAAACCACCCTGCTGACCGAAACGCTGATGAAATTGAAAGACCGTGTACCGTGCGCGGTGATTGAAGGCGACCAGCAGACAGTGAACGACGCCGCCCGCATCCGTGCTACCGGCACGCCCGCCATTCAGGTCAACACCGGTAAAGGCTGCCATCTTGACGCGCAAATGATCGCCGACGCCGCGCCGCGCCTGCCGCTGGATGACCGCGGTATTCTGTTTATCGAAAACGTCGGTAACCTTGTCTGCCCGGCCAGCTTCGATCTGGGCGAAAAGCATAAAGTCGCAGTGCTTTCCGTGACCGAAGGTGAAGATAAGCCGCTGAAATATCCCCATATGTTTGCCGCTGCGTCGCTCATGCTGCTCAATAAAGTCGATCTGCTGCCCTACCTCAATTTTGACGTTGAGAAGTGCATCGCCAGCGCGCGTGAAGTGAACCCGGAGATTGAAATTATCCTGATTTCCGCCACCAGCGGCGAAGGCATGGATCAGTGGCTGGCCTGGCTGGAGGCGCAGCGATGTGCATAGGCGTGCCGGGTCAAATCCGCGCCATTGACGGCAATCAGGCAAAAGTTGACGTCTGCGGCATTCAGCGCGACGTCGATCTCACATTAGTCGGCAGTTGTGATGAAAACGGTCAGCCGCGTCTGGGTCAGTGGGTGCTGGTTCATGTCGGATTCGCCATGAGCGTCATTAACGAAGCGGAAGCGCGCGACACGCTCGACGCGCTACAAAATATGTTTGATGTTGAGCCGGACGTCGGCGCACTGCTGTATGGTGAGGAGAGATAATGCGTTTTGTTGACGAGTACCGTGCGCCGGAACAGGTAATGCAGCTCATTGAACACCTGCGTGAACGCGCCGCCCTTCTTCCTTACACTGCCGAACGTCCGTTGCGCATTATGGAAGTCTGCGGGGGTCATACCCACGCAATTTTTAAATTTGGTCTCGATCAGTTACTGCCCGAAAACGTGGAGTTTATTCACGGTCCCGGTTGTCCGGTCTGCGTGCTGCCGATGGGACGCATCGACAGTTGCGTGGAAATCGCCAGCCATCCGGAGGTGATTTTCTGCACCTTTGGCGATGCCATGCGCGTGCCGGGGAAACAGGGTTCTCTGTTGCAGGCTAAAGCGCGCGGCGCGGATGTCCGTATTGTTTACTCTCCGATGGACGCGCTGAAGCTGGCGCAGGATAACCCGACCCGCAAAGTGGTATTTTTCGGGCTGGGCTTTGAAACCACCATGCCGACCACCGCCATCACGCTACAGCAGGCAAAACAGCGTGACGTGCAAAACTTCTACTTTTTCTGCCAGCACATTACGCTGATCCCGACGCTGCGTAGCCTACTGGAGCAGCCGGACAACGGCATTGACGCCTTTCTTGCGCCAGGCCACGTCAGCATGGTCATCGGCACCGAGGCGTACCAGTTTATCGCCGCCGATTTTAATCGCCCGCTGGTGGTGGCTGGATTCGAACCGCTTGATCTACTGCAAGGCGTGGTCATGCTGGTTGAGCAGAAAATAGCGGCCCTAAGCCAGGTTGAAAACCAATACCGTCGCGTGGTGCCGGATGCCGGAAACATGCTGGCGCAGCAGGCCATCGCCGATGTGTTCTGCGTTAATGGCGACAGCGAGTGGCGCGGTCTGGGCGTAATTGAATCCTCCGGCGTCCACCTGACGCCAGAGTATCAGCGCTTTGACGCCGAAGCGCATTTCCGCCCAGCGCCACAGCAGGTCTATGACGATCCGCGCGCCCGCTGCGGCGAAGTGCTGACCGGCAGATGCAAGCCGCATCAGTGCCCGCTATTTGGTAAAACATGTAATCCAGAGACCGCGTTCGGCGCGCTGATGGTCTCTTCCGAAGGCGCATGCGCCGCCTGGTATCAGTATCGTCAGCAGGAGTGTGAAGTTTGAACAATATACAACTCGCCCACGGCAGCGGCGGCCAGGCTATGCAACAGTTGATTAATAGCCTGTTTATGGAGGCCTTTGCCAACCCGTGGCTGGCGGAACAAGAAGATCAGGCGCGTCTGGAGCTGGCGCAACTGACGGCGGAGGGCGACCGTCTGGCGTTTTCTACCGATAGCTATGTGATCGATCCGCTCTTTTTCCCCGGCGGCAATATCGGCAAACTGGCGATTTGCGGTACGGCGAACGACGTAGCGGTGAGCGGCGCGATCCCCCGCTATCTCTCCTGCGGCTTTATCCTTGAAGAAGGGCTGCCGATGGAGACGTTAAAAAGCGTGGTCAATAGCATGGCGGCGACCGCGCGGGAAGCGGGTATCGCCATTGTAACCGGCGACACCAAAGTTGTGCAGCGCGGCGCGGCGGATAAATTGTTTATCAACACTGCCGGCATGGGGGCGATTCCCGCCGATATTCGCTGGGGCGCGCAAACGCTGAGCGTTGGCGATGTGCTGTTAGTCAGCGGTACGCTTGGCGATCACGGCGCCACTATCCTCAACCTGCGTGAGCAACTGGGACTGGATGGCGAGCTGGCGAGCGACTGCGCAGTATTAACGCCGCTTATTCAGACGCTGCGTCATATTGACGGAGTGAAGGCATTGCGTGACGCCACGCGCGGCGGCGTGAATGCGGTCGCCCATGAGTTTGCGGCGTCCTGCGGTTACGGTATTGAATTGTCCGAATCCGCACTGCCGCTCAAACCTGCCGTGCGCGGCGTCTGCGAGCTGTTGGGGCTGGATGCCCTGAACTTTGCCAACGAAGGAAAACTGGTGATTGCCGTTGAACGGCAGGCCGCAGATCGGGCGTTGGCGGCATTACGCGCGCATCCGCTGGGACGTGATGCGGCGCTGATTGGCGAAGTCGTGGAACGCAAAGGCGTTCGCTTAGCCGGACTCTATGGCGTGAAGCGAACCCTTGATTTGCCACACGCCGAACCATTACCTCGTATATGCTAGCAGCCTGTTGGCAGCATACTGTAGGCCGGATAAGACGCATTTGCGTCGACATCCGGCATTAACGCTGCATTAACGCCTGATGGCGCTTTGCTTATCAGGCCTACGGAGTGTGTGACCAGCGAGTTTGCGGTCAGCCATCCGGCAATAACTTACGACTTATACCTATAATTCATTTACCGTTTTCGCACCGTTTTGCGGTATTTTCCTGGAAAAGCAACATGTCGTATACACCCATGAGCGATCTTGGACAGCAAGGCTTGTTCGATATCACTCGTACCTTATTGCAGCAGCCCGATTTGGCGTCGCTCAGTGAAGCGCTTTCGCAACTGGTAAAGCGTTCAGCGCTCGCCGACAGCGCCGGCATTGTGCTATGGCAGGCGCAGTCGCAACGCGCACAATATTATGCGACGCGAGAAAATGGCCGTCCTGTTGAATATGAAGATGAAACCGTACTGGCGCACGGCCCGGTACGTCGCATCCTTTCTCGCCCCGATGCATTACACTGTAATTTCCATGAGTTTACCGAAACCTGGCCGCAGCTTGCCGCGAGCGGCCTCTACCCTGAATTTGGTCATTACTGTCTGCTTCCTTTAGCCGCGGAGGGCCGTATTTTCGGCGGCTGCGAATTCATCCGTCAGGAAGATCGTCCCTGGAGTGAAAAGGAATATGACCGCCTGCATACGTTTACCCAAATTGTCGGCGTGGTCGCCGAGCAAATTCAAAACCGGGTAAACAATAATGTCGATTATGATCTGTTGTGCCGCGAACGCGATAACTTCCGTATTCTGGTTGCAATCACCAACGCCGTCCTGTCGCGTCTGGATATTGATGAACTGGTAAGCGAAGTCGCAAAAGAGATCCACCACTATTTCAATATCGACGCGATCAGCATCGTGTTGCGCAGCCATCGCAAAAATAAGCTGAATATCTACTCCACCCACTACCTTGATGAGCATCATCCGGCGCACGAACAGAGCGAAGTCGACGAAGCCGGCACGCTCACGGAGCGCGTCTTTAAAAGTAAAGAGATGCTGCTTATCAACCTCAACGAACGCGATCCGCTTGCCCCCTACGAACGCATGCTGTTCGATACCTGGGGCAATCAGATCCAGACGCTTTGCCTGCTGCCGTTGATGTCCGGCAAGACGATGCTTGGCGTGCTCAAACTGGCCCAGTGCGAAGAAAAAGTGTTTACCACCGCCAACCTCAAGCTGCTGCGTCAGATTGCCGAACGGGTAGCCATTGCCGTGGATAATGCGCTGGCCTATCAGGAAATCCACCGCCTGAAGGAACGCCTGGTCGACGAAAACCTGGCGCTCACGGAGCAGCTTAATAACGTCGACAGCGAGTTTGGCGAGATCATCGGGCGCAGCGAAGCGATGTACAACGTGCTAAAGCAGGTTGAGATGGTGGCGCAGAGCGACAGTACCGTACTGATCCTGGGCGAAACGGGAACCGGTAAAGAGTTGATTGCCCGCGCCATTCACAACCTGAGCGGACGTAGCGGGCGCAGGATGGTAAAGATGAACTGCGCCGCGATGCCGGCGGGGCTGCTGGAAAGCGATTTGTTTGGTCATGAGCGCGGCGCGTTTACCGGCGCCAGCGCGCAGCGGATTGGCCGTTTCGAGCTGGCGGATAAAAGCTCGCTGTTTCTGGATGAAGTGGGCGACATGCCGCTGGAGCTACAGCCTAAGCTGCTGCGCGTCCTTCAGGAGCAAGAGTTTGAACGTCTCGGCAGCAATAAACTGATCCAGACCGACGTGCGGCTGATCGCCGCGACTAACCGCGATCTGAAAAAAATGGTCGCCGATCGCGAATTCCGTAACGATCTCTACTATCGGCTGAATGTTTTTCCGATCCAGCTTCCTCCGTTGCGCGAACGTCCGGAAGATATTCCACTACTGGTCAAAGCGTTCACCTTCAAAATTGCCCGCCGAATGGGGCGTAATATCGACAGCATTCCCGCCGAAACACTGCGCACGCTCAGCGGCATGGAATGGCCGGGGAACGTTCGCGAGCTGGAGAATGTCGTCGAGCGCGCCGTGCTGCTGACGCGCGGCAATGTGCTACAACTGTCACTGCCGGATATTACCGCCGTAACGCCCGATACCTCGCCTGTTGCGACTGAAAGCGCCAAAGAAGGCGAAGATGAATATCAGCTTATTATACGCGTGCTGAAAGAGACCAATGGCGTAGTGGCTGGACCAAAAGGCGCGGCGCAGCGTCTGGGGCTTAAACGAACCACCCTGCTGTCGCGTATGAAGCGATTGGGTATTGATAAAGACGCGTTAGCGTAACGGGTTGCCGGATCTGATCCGGCCAGGAGATGATGCGCGCCGTAGGCCTGGCGCTTCCCCTTCACTTCTTGCGCTGATATTTTTCCGGCAATTCCGGAACGGGGCGCTTATCGTCGATAAGGTGCCGCACGGTCAGGACAGGGTGTAGCCAAAGCATTCGCGGACCTGCCCAACGCATAATCTGCTTCATCTCCTCGCGTTTAGCCGGCTGATAGCAGTGCACCGGGCACTGCTTACAGGCGGGTTTTTCCTCGCCAAATACGCATTTATCAAGACGTTTTTGCGCGTAGGCGAACAGCGCGTCGTAATGCCCCTGCACCGCTGACGCCTGTGGGCACTGGCTTTCATACAGCGCGATCATTTTTTTGATCGTCAGTTTTTCACGAGCGATACGTTTACCAGGCATCGTGCTCTCTCCGAACATTAAGGTGTATTTATTTTACACCTTATCCCTCTTTAGCACTATCACTGCATATCGTCGCCATTTCGCAAATAAGAATTATTTTCATTTATTCATGCCTTGTGCTATATAACATAGCAAAGGCTATATTCGATGATTAATTAACCACATTGTTGCGAGGGATACTATGACGAATCTACATCGTCTGAAAACACTCCTGATTGCCGGTATTGTCGCGATACTCGCGCTATCGCCAGCCTATGCAAAAGAGAAATTTAAAGTCATCACCACGTTTACCGTTATTGCCGACATGGCGAAAAACGTGGCGGGCGACGCAGCGGAAGTCAGCTCGATTACCAAACCCGGCGCTGAAATCCATGAGTATCAGCCAACGCCCGGCGATATTAAACGAGCGCAGGGGGCACAGCTTATCCTCGCGAATGGTCTGAACCTGGAGCGATGGTTCGCCCGATTTTATCAGCACCTTTCCGGCGTACCGGAAGTCGTCGTCTCTACCGGCGTCAAACCGATGGGCATTACCGAAGGCCCGTATAACGGTAAACCGAACCCGCACGCCTGGATGTCGGCAGAAAACGCGCTGATTTATGTCGATAACATTCGCGACGCCCTGGTGAAGTACGATCCGGATAATGCGCAGATCTATAAGCAAAACGCCGAACGCTATAAAGCGAAAATTCGCCAGATGGCCGATCCGTTGCGTGCCGAGCTGGAAAAAATTCCCGCCGATCAGCGCTGGCTGGTCACCAGTGAAGGCGCGTTCTCTTACCTGGCGCGCGATAACGACATGAAAGAGCTTTATCTCTGGCCAATTAACGCCGATCAACAGGGGACGCCAAAACAGGTGCGTAAAGTGATTGATACCATTAAAAAGCACCATATTCCCGCCATCTTTAGCGAGAGTACGGTTTCCGATAAACCCGCCCGCCAGGTCGCGCGTGAATCCGGCGCGCATTATGGCGGCGTACTGTATGTCGATTCTCTGAGCGCCGCTGACGGCCCTGTGCCAACCTATCTGGATCTGCTGCGCGTCACGACCGAAACCATCGTCAACGGCATTAACGACGGACTGAGGAGTCAACAATGAGTCAATCTGCGATTACCGTTGATCAGGTCACGGTGACGTATCGCAACGGTCATACCGCCCTACGGGACGCCACTTTTCAGGTGCCTGGCGGTTCAATCGCCGCGCTGGTAGGCGTAAATGGTTCCGGTAAGTCTACGTTATTTAAAGCGTTAATGGGCTTTGTGCATCTTGCGCAGGGCGATATCACTATCCTGCAACAGTCAGTCAACAAGGCGCTGAAAAAAAACCTCATTGCTTATGTTCCACAATCGGAAGAAGTGGACTGGTCATTTCCGGTGCTGGTAGAAGATGTGGTGATGATGGGACGCTACGGCCATATGGGCTGGCTACGCCGTCCCACTGCGCATGATCACGCCTGTGTTGACGCCGCGCTGGCGCGGGTAGATATGCAGGAGTATCGTCACAGGCAGATTGGCGAGCTGTCCGGCGGGCAGAAAAAACGTGTGTTTCTTGCCAGGGCCATCGCTCAGGATGGACAGGTAATCCTGCTGGATGAACCTTTTACCGGCGTGGATGTAAAAACCGAAGCGCGAATCATCGATCTACTGCGGGAACTGCGCGATGAAGGCCGCACGATGCTGGTCTCAACGCATAATCTCGGCTCCGTCACCGAGTTTTGCGACTATACGGTAATGATTAAAGGAACCGTACTGGCCAGCGGCCCTACCGAAACCACGTTTACCGCCGCGAATCTGGAACAGGCGTTTAGCGGCGTTCTACGTCATATCGCGCTAAGCGGAGGTGAAGAGCACATCATCACCGATGACGAGCGCCCCTTTATTTCCCGGCGCGTGGCCAGCGGAGGAAAATCGTCATGAACTGGCTTGTTGAGCCGTTTGGCTACCAGTATATGCTCAACGCGATGTGGGTCTCCGCGATGGTGGGCGGTCTGTGCGCGTTTCTCTCCTGCTATTTGATGCTCAAAGGCTGGTCGCTCATTGGCGATGCGCTATCTCACTCTATTGTGCCTGGCGTCGCTGGCGCCTGGATGTTAGGGCTGCCTTTCTCGCTCGGCGCGTTTCTTTCCGGCGGACTGGCTGCAGGCAGTATGCTCTTTCTTAACCAACGCTCACGCCTGAAAGAAGACGCGATTATCGGGCTTATCTTCTCCTCTTTTTTTGGCGTCGGCCTTTTTATGGTGTCGCTCAATCCGATGTCGGTGAATATCCAGACGATTATTCTCGGCAACGTGCTGGCGATCGCGCCAGCGGATATTGCGCAACTGGCGATTATCGGCGCGGTCTCGCTGACGATTCTGCTGTTAAAGTGGAAAGATCTGATGGTCGTCTTTTTCGATGAGACCCATGCGCGTTCTATCGGGCTTAATCCGGGTCGACTAAAGCTGTTGTTTTTCACTCTATTGTCCGTCTCTACCGTAGCGGCCCTGCAAACCGTTGGGGCGTTCTTGGTGATCTGTCTCGTCGTCACGCCGGGCGCGACGGCCTGGTTACTCACCGACCGTTTTCCACGTCTGCTCATGATTGCCGTCGTGATTGGCAGCCTGACCAGTTTTCTGGGCGCATGGCTTAGCTACTGGCTGGATGGCGCCACGGGTGGAATTATTGTCGTCATGCAAACCTTACTGTTCATCACGGCCTTTATTTTCGCCCCGAAACACGGTCTGTTAGCTAACCGTCGACGCGCCCGCCTGCAGAAGGAGCCGACATGTTCTTAACAACGTTACTGGAACCCTTTCAGTTTGATTTTATGGTGAACGCCCTTATGGTTTCGGTCATTGTGGCGATTCCCTGCGCCTTGCTGTCCGTGTTTTTAGTGTTAAAAGGCTGGGCGTTAATGGGCGACGCAATGAGTCATGCGGTATTCCCCGGGGTCGTGCTGGCATATATTGTGGGGATCCCCCTGGCGATTGGCGCTTTCATTGCCGGATTATTTTGCGCTATCGCGACCGGCTATCTGGACGATAACAGCCGCATCAAACGTGATACGGTGATGGGCATCGTCTTTTCCGGGATGTTTGGCGCAGGTCTGGTGCTCTATGTTTCTATTCAATCGGAAGTGCATCTGGATCACATCCTGTTTGGGGATATGCTGGGCGTATCGCTGGGGGATATCGTACAAACGTCGGTTATTGCACTGGGTATTGCGTTAATCATAGGGCTGAAATGGAAAGATCTCCTGCTACACGCTTTTGACCCGCACCAGGCGAAAGCCAGCGGGCTGAATACCACGCTACTGCATTATGGCCTGCTATGTATGATTGCGCTGACTATCGTCGCCACGCTGAAATCGGTGGGCATTATTCTGTCGATCTCACTGCTTATCGCCCCCGGCGCAATTGCCATTTTGCTGACGCGACGCTTTGCGCGCGCGCTGGGATTAGCGGTGAGTCTGTCAGTTATTACCGCTTTTGCGGGCGTCTATCTGTCTTTTTATCTTGATAGCGCGCCAGCGCCGACCATCGTGGTATTATTTGCCATCGTGTTTATTGCGGCATTTATTTACGCAACATGGCGCGACAGGCGTAATGAAATCGTACCAGAGGCGCAAGGTTAACACTTTTTTGCCTGCTATTCAGGAAACATACGGTCATAATATAGAGTAGTTTTATGGCGCTGGAAGGATTTCCTCTGGCAGGTAACCTCATAATTTCATTACGGTTTAAGCAAAGACTTATATTCAGCTATCCTTTTTTTATGAGCGGATATAGAGAGTTTTTTATCGTTTAGCATAACGGCATTGTTATCGAATCGCTCATAAAGCGTTTCATTCTTTTTGTTTACTATACTGCTTCCCGCCGCCGGATTGGCCTGCACATATTCATTTAATCGTTGTACGCCTTGAGTATGTTTGTAAAAACTCACCGGCAGATAGCGGTCTGCTTTATCGGACGGGAGAAAAGGTTCTTCACCACACAGACGTTCACAAATATTATCTTCATGAATTTTTACTAAGTTCATAAATTCAAGCTGAAGTTTTTTGGCGAGCGCCAGGCTAAAAATACCGCATTCAGAAGAGCTTCGTTGAATGTCCAGCTCGACCATAGCAAAATAACAATCAGGCAGTTGTTCACGTTCAAGAGCTGCTTTGGTCCTCAACGCCAGTAAAGCAGGTCCAAAAGCGCTACACGCTGCTGGTTCGAACAAAATCACCGATGTCTTTCCGTCCATAACTCTAAAATCGACGACTGAAATATGGATACCTGAACTTCCCATATTTACGAGAAATCGGGCAGATTCAACGCCTTCCATTCTGGTCTCCTTTATAGAGGAAACAAGCTCATGGACTGACATAACAAATTTAAGATTTAACTCTGGATACTTCTTATTGGCCTGTGCAACAAGAAAAGGCATCATTTCGAGATCGGTTTCCTCGTAACTGATATGAATCCAGCTGCCATCTATAATTTCACTTTCCAGACGCTCAACAATACAGGTCAATGCTTCGGTGTTTAGCTCCCCGCTGACGTCAGGCTGAGGCGATAAACTCGCCCCCATATTACGAGTCGTAGGACTTAGCATACTTTTCCCTCCACATGATAGCTCCTGCACCGAAAATATCATCTTTAACTTTTCAGATTCAATATATTGCCTGCAAAAATATGCCTCAATGATTGAGCCAGGCTACCAACCACCTCCGGATGATTATATATAAGAATTACTACTCAAAAAATCTTTTTTATAATAAAAGCTCAACACATGGTCATAAATGATAAAAAATATTTTAATTCATTCCTACCGCAATCGGTAACGCGCAATTATCGTCAAGTACACCAGGGTTATGTGCAAAAGCAGTGCGCTGTAAATGCGCGTCTAGTTTCAGTCCCCGGAACAGCGATAGCGGTGAAGAGTCCATCCCCAAACGATACATAACCTTCTTACGATAAATACTGACGGTTTTTGTTCCCAGACCAAATTTTTTCGCCAGTTCAATTGCCGGATGTCCGGAGGATAATAATATCAGCAGCGCATATTTCGCCTGAGTGACGCCGGGAGGTAGATTCCACCAGGCGTATTGATTGATATTAAACAATACCTCTTCCGGCGTCTCGCCGGCATTAAAAGCATACGTAGTAGCCACGGTTTTCTTTTGTGGCCTGTGGCAGAAACGCAGCCAGGCTTCCGGAAGACGGAGCTTCTCTCGATCCGAGCGGATAGCGCAGGATAGTTCGTCTTTTAAAACATAATCCATAACGCCAAAATATTGCAGCACACAGCGATCGATATAATACAAGCGATCTGCCACTACCAAAACTTTACGGTTCTGCAACCGCGTCTGCAACGCATGAAAAAGATAAACATGCTCATGCGGGTTCAAAGCTAAAATCAGCCCGGCGTCCGGTATATCGGATAGAGAATGCAAAAGTGCGGTTAATGAGTTACACGTTTTAACGCACTTTTCCGGATATTTTTGCTTAAAAATAGACTGAAGGGCATAACAATTAGTCCAGTTAATACCGTATATAATTACATTTCTCATTTATTTATCCTTTTTTGAAAACTGACTACAGCTTCGGTAATAATTTTTCTTCCTGGGCGACTACTGCGCAAGTAGATAACGCCTTCTTACTACAAAGGTAATAAGACCAGATACGTTATTACATGCGCAATGTCGTTACCGAAATGAATTCCTTTTACAAATCTGATAATGATTAAATTTGCTGTTTTACTTTACTGTAATCTCTTAGAGTACAACGATTGCCCGACGCCTGGTGGCCATGTATGTCTGACAATGAACGCTTTCGATTCCCTTTCATTAACTACATATCACTGGTGTAGCGATACTGAAATATACACTACGATTAAAAAATATTTGGTATCTGTAACGCAAACAGATAGTAACGTTTAAAATAATTTCACAAATCAATGGTTCATTGTACGCATAAAGCTAAGCGGTGTAATCTTAAAATGCCGTTTAAAAATAGCGATAAAATAAGAAGGCGTATCATAGCCACACATCGTCGCGACTTGTGAAATATTTCCAGCCCCCATACGTAATAATTTTATAGCCTGATTCATACGAGCATCCAGGTATATTTTGCTAAAACTCACCTCTTCAGCGGCCAGTTTTCGCTTCAGACTTGATACGCTCATAAACAGCTTTCCTGCCACCTCAGCCTGTGACCATTTGCGGGTGAGATCGCTGATAATAATGTTATAAACTTTCTCTTTTGTCGTAATTTTTATTGCTCGCTCAAGGAAATCAAACCCGCCGGGCTTACGTACAAATGCCGATATAAGATACATCAATGAGAAATATGAATAATCATGATCATCAATACTCACATTACTACAAACCCGTGGACATGCCACACCATGCAAAATAGAGTCAAAAGTATCACTCATCCCTGGCAACAAGTCCGCATGAAAAAAATACTTTGGTTTCGTTTTTAATGATAGCTCTCGATCATTGTAGTTTCTTGTACTGTAAAAAACTTTGTAGAATTTTTGCATTAAGTCATAGGAAACTTCCAGTGAAGAAAAATCAATATGCCCTTCTATTTCGCTCATACTAAGCGTGATTGTTTGATCTTTTTCCAATAAAAATAAACACGGCGCAGATTGTTCGATGAACTCCCCAAATTCGTTTTCAATTCGCAAACTGCCTTTATTAAGTTTAAACAATAAGCAGTTTGCGACATAATAGTCTCTTACGTCAGCTAATCCATTTATTAATGGAAATTTGTTCGGCTGTTGAAGGTGATTATTGCTAATGGCCTCAACTGATTTATTCATTGAAGGCAATACCATATTTTATCCTGTGTGCTATAAGGAACTCAAAATCGTTATATTCTTATAAACAAATAATTAAAACTCACAGTGATGATTTAAATCCGATTTTTTTATTATTATAGCCAATAATTACATTCCAACGCGCGTTCATTTTGTCACAAAAAGATACTCTTACAAACTTTATGCACAATTTTGTAATGGAAGCTTACAATATTAATATAATCCTTTCAGAATAAAACGCCTGGCAGAGACCTTAATAATCCATATACATCAATAAGATAGATACACTGGCATGGTGCATTACTTGCTGATATATACACCATACCTTATCACAAATCGCCAGCAATGGGGGTTCACCAGTCAATTGCCTCTTTGTTTTCCCCGCCCGATAAAATAATCTCCTGCATCCAGGAGGTCATTTGTGACTGTGCATTCATTGTACCAACTAATACCCCGTTTAAAGCCTCATATAAATGGGTGCCCGGTTCAACTTTTGCTAACATGTTTTGTAGCATAGCCGTTTGCTGCTCAAAAGAAACAAAAGCCGAATCACCACTTTTAGGATCTTTGAAGGCATTCATCTCTTGATAAATGCTATCTTTAAGCGTTTCAGAAGAGGCTGACTCAGGGAGCGCCAAAAGTCGTTGGTAGAATGCATCATAAAGATCAACGTCGCCGCCATTGCTTAAAGGCGCGCTATCCACATTATTCAGCATAGCGGCCCTGGCACTCAACGAAACCACACCCGTCGCTTCAGTGTCCGCTGTCGGGACCAAATAAGAAGTCGGAATCGTACCCGGTATCACCTTATAACCTCCATTTTACAATGCTTGCGTTTTTGTCTTCCATTCATCAATAAGTGCGTTAATGGCGTTATCAGAAATCGTCCGGCAGTCTTGTGGAAGTTCATCAAGATGATGCTTAATGACGCCTACTGCCGTTTCAACAAATTGTTCAGGTGAAAATTCTGCGATCTGATCGCCGCAACTCATGATAAAGCGCTGTTCCTGATGATATTTAAGATTAAAAGTGCCAGGCCAGTTCTCCATAAGCAACACCATCAGTTTTTGGTGATCTTTTTTCGCATTAACAGGTAGTGTTAAAAAAAGTTGCCCCTCAGGCTTATCGAAATCCCTTAGCCACTCATCCAGGACGGTTAAAAGCGTTTCGGGATGGTCGACCGCAGCTGAAAATAACTCGCGGGCATAAATCTGTATTTTTTCCATCCACTTCCAGGCCATTGTCTGATTATCAGTAAGATAAGCGGCGACCTGCTGTAACGCGTCTATCATTCCCTGCTCGTAACCTTCCTGATAGGCGTACATCCGCAAGGTCTTTGCCTCTTCTTCCGCCTCTCGCAAAATACGCTTAGCCCGTTGATGCGCCTGCTGTTCTAATCTTTCAATAGAGAAATAACGTTCCAGCGTTTTACGCTTTATCAGTATCCCCTCAACAGGCGAAAGCGGGGACGGAATTGGGATATTTTTGAGCATATTGTAAGGCCAGTAGCAAAATTGACATTTCTACAGCATCCTGCTTCGATGCCTCCTCAATAAATGGAGGAAAAAGCAAAGGAAAACGCTGTGCTAAAGATTCAGGTAAAAATTCATTCAGGGCATTTAACTGTGCATACCCGACGCTAAGTAAAAACCGGTGATTCGGCGCCTTATTGCAGACAGATAAACTTGTTCCCTGATGCATTGCCAAAAATGCTTGCGCCCAATCCGGCAGGCCAAGCAAGGCTCCCTGCCTTGCCAGATCGGCTCTCAGTTTATGGCAACCGAGTAAATACGCTACCTGCGGCAGTCGGCGCCACTGACGCAGCCACAGCTGCGTCAGTGAGTTTTGAATACACTCCTTTTCTCCGTTCTTAAGCCGCCATGCCGCCAGTATTAACTCATTTGCCGCCGCCCTGGCGGCGGGTCTGACAATCATTTCCGGCGCTATCTGCAACCGCTGAGGATGGATATACGATAACGGATCAAAAATGATTCTTTGCCAGATAATGGGTAATGGCTGCCTATTCATTTGACGATTTCGCCTTATCATCAGCCGTTATGCCTTTCTTATTGCGGGCATAATGGTTTTTGTAATACCAGACGCCAAAGCCTGCTGACATCACGGATAACAAAATAATCAACACAATCCAACTGGTTGCAAAAGAATTACGTTTTACTGGTGTGCCGGGAGCCTGTAATTGGGCATCAGAACGTTCTGACAACACAACAGAAATGTTGTCATAATCCACATCGGCAAAACTATTCTTTAAGAAACGCTTGATATCGCTGATCTGATGCGCAAGCGGCGAACCTCGTTCATATACGGCTAATGCCGACAGATGAACAGGTTTTGGCGGACGGCCATTTTCACCAGCATCAATATCATAACTAATATGGACCCTGGCGGAGAGCACGCCCTCCATCGTCTGTAATGACTGTTCCAGTCGCTGTTCAATAGCCGAATATAACCTGGCCTTTTCAGCTCGCGGAGACGATACCAGCGAATCCGCCGGGAACATCTGCGCTATTTCCACCCGTGGCCGGGGAGGAAGCTGATAAGTTTTAATCCAGTACACCGCAGCGGTAAAATCAGGCTCAGCAACGGTAATGCTATAGCCCAATTTTCCGCTATCAATTTTATTCGCCTCTATATTGTGCATTTGCAGAACGGCAATGACCTCATTAGCCTGTTCCTGGTCCAGTCCTTTTAAAAGATCCTTATCCTTACAGCCGGCAAGGGTCATTACCAGCAGAAAGGTATATAGATATCGACGAATCATGAGCGTAATAGCGTTTCAACAGCCCCGACTCCTTTACGAGTAAGGGTACTTACCATAGAAACATACAGGTTATAATCTGAAATCATCTCTTGCGAAATAGCCAGCTCTTTAGGATCCGTCACCAGATTAGGGTCCTCAATCCTGTTGGTAATCGTCTGTTTATCCACAGCCGTGGCAATCGCCGAACCAGAAAAAGCCTGGAGTAGCCGGTCATCCAGCGAGACAATGTCCGTCTCCATAGACCTGATATTGACCGCCTGCCCTATAACGGCATTCTCAGGGACAATAGTTGCAATCGACATAATCCACCTTATAACTGATTAACGGAAGTTCTGAATAATGGCAGCATCAATATCCTTAAAGACTTTTACCGTGTTCGATTGCGCGTTACGGTACAAGTTATATTCCGAGAGCTTACTCTGATACGCCGCCAGTAGCGCCGGATCGGAGGGTTTTGCTGCTAATTTATCCAGCGCCTCTGTTACCTGCGTTTGTAGATTATCAACGCCCGTATCAAATTTTGCTGAAACTTCATCCAGATAGCCTGACCAAGGTGTTGGCATAATGACTTCCTTATTTGCGTTAAATTAAAGTGGGCTTGGGAAATACCAATGGCCTGGGCTCATTTTGATATAACCTTCCGCCCCGTACTGAAATGAGCGCCCCTTGAGCCAGTCATCTTTTAATTCGATCGCAAACTGCACATAGCGTCCTCCCCATGTGCGGTAATAGCTATCGACAAATTGACGAGCTCTGAGTATTTCTACATCATCGAGCGCCCCCTGAATAACAAACGTTACGCCCCCCTTATGATTCCTGCGGGAATAAGGTAACGCCTGCTGTTTTAGCCCCGCTTCCGCCTGGCCTGCGGCGGTAGCATCGTCCATCAACGTGATGTTAACCGAATCCGCGTAGGGCATTAGCGCTCTCAGCTTTTGACTTAACACCTCGAGCTCTTTCTTGCTCATCGTGTTTCGCTGGCGGCTTAGCCAGAAAACGGGTTTACGCGGCTCATCGAAATGAAGCCGATAATAAGCCAGCTGCGGATAATAGGTATCCAGCCAGGTAGAGATACGCTTATTTTCTTCGTTTTCGTTAATCACTCGCGCATTTTTATCATAATCGCCCCTCGCTAAAACCTGACGAGCCCACAGCGTATCTCTTTCATTTTGCGCAGCGACATAGAGCATTTTGTCCCGTCCTGGCAACACCTGAAAGCGCTCCTTCTCCTGCCCCAATAACGAATCGAGCTCTGCGGCCTGCCGCTGCGGCGAGTTAAGTATCCACAACGTCCCTACCGTCCCAATCCCTAATATAAAAAACCCGGCCAGTGCGGCTACAATTCCGTTTTTAAAACGCGGCTCGTTCTTTTTTGCAGACGTTTCTAACTTCTCAGGCTGCTCGGGCACCCACGGCTCGCTTTCCGGGCGAATCAGGATAAGCAATTCACCGACCTGTATTGGTGTATTTAATTGCACCGAACGAGATTCAGAATTTCCTTCTTTCAGCTCATGGAGTATAATTTCGGTCGCATCCGTATCCACCTGGATTTCAAAATTTACTCCGCCATGGTCCAGCGGGATAAAAAAGCTATCGGCAGGTATATCAGGGAGTTGGCCTGAAGCAGTGAGCGCATCACTCTGACCTACCACAAAGAGTGTTCGGCCTGTCAGCAATGGAAACTCACAGCCGTTCAGTGAGCTGTTAAGTAATCGAACTATGTATGGCCCTGGGCTTGTTATCGTCTTCTCTTTTGATGTTTCCATATATACTGTTAGCGATGTCTGTCGTTCTCGATAGCAGCAGATTACCGCACAGGACACAGGGATTCCTGATGAAAATAGAATGAAAAGTGAGAAATAAAATCAATTTATTCTGTATAATACGTCTCAACACATATTAAAAGAACCATCATCCCCATTGGGGCTTAAACTACTGTAGATAAATTACCCAAATTTGGGTTCTTTTGGTGTAACAATCAGACCATTGCCAACACACGCTAATAAAGAGCATTTACAACTCAGATTTTTTCAGTAGGATACCAGTAAGGAACATTAAAATAACATCAACAAAGGGATAATATGGAAAATGTAACCTTTGTAAGTAATAGTCATCAGCGTCCTGCCGCAGATAACTTACAGAAATTAAAATCACTTTTGACAAATACCCGGCAGCAAATTAAAAGTCAGACTCAGCAGGTTACCATCAAAAATCTTTATGTAAGCAGTTTCACTTTAGTTTGCTTTCGGAGCGGTAAACTGACGATTAGCAATAATCACGATACGATTTACTGTGACGAACCTGGGATGTTGGTGCTCAAAAAAGAGCAGGTAGTTAACGTGACGCTTGAAGAGGTCAATGGCCACATGGATTTCGATATACTCGAGATACCGACGCAACGACTTGGCGCTCTCTATGCACTTATCCCAAACGAGCAGCAAACCAAAATGGCGGTACCCACAGAGAAAGCGCAGAAAATCTTCTATACGCCTGACTTTCCTGCCAGAAGAGAGGTATTTGAACATCTGAAAACGGCGTTCTCCTGTACGAAGGATACAAGCAAAGGTTGCAGTAACTGTAACAACAAAAGTTGTATTGAAAATGAAGAGTTAATTCCTTATTTTCTGCTGTTCCTGCTTACTGCTTTTCTCCGACTCCCGGAGAGTTATGAGATCATCCTTAGCTCGGCTCAGATAACGTTAAAGGAGCGCGTTTACAACATTATATCTTCGTCACCCAGTAGACAGTGGAAGCTTACGGATGTTGCCGATCATATATTTATGAGTACGTCAACGCTCAAACGGAAACTTGCAGAAGAAGGTACCAGCTTTAGCGACATCTACTTATCGGCAAGAATGAATCAGGCAGCAAAACTTTTACGCATAGGCAACCATAATGTTAATGCTGTAGCATTAAAATGTGGTTATGACAGCACGTCCTACTTCATTCAATGTTTCAAAAAATATTTTAAAACTACGCCATCGACATTCATAAAAATGGCGAACCATTAACATTTTTTGTATCTGTCACTCAAGTAAAGATTTTTATTAAAATTGTAATAATTTAAAATTCAGACTGCGCATTAACACGCTATATCAGGATGGGAGGCTATTCAATATCATTGTTCTGTCAGGAAGACAGCTTATACTGATATCTCTGGTAATTTAAAGTAAGGCTGATTATATAACACGATTTTTGTGAACTTGTCATCGCTATGATGACTGGTAAATCGATATTGCCTTATTCACAGCGTAACAATCCATCCAGATGACACTATCTCCTTCCGGCTTTAACCCTGTGGATTAAGGCCGGCATTTTATTCATATTTATACATCATCCGTTCCCTCTGGGAACTATTTGCCTGAACGGTCTACACCGAAACAGTCACGCTTGTTAGCTTCTGCCTGGCATACCTCTTCTCTTCCTCCTGATATCGATATAATGCCTGGGGGACAGCCTGAGGATGATACTGCTCATAACCCTCCTGCCTTTTGACTTTATAGCTGAAGGGAGTAAAGAAAAGACGATATCATTATTTTGCAAAAAAATATAAAAATAAGCGCACCATTAAAAATGGTCTTTCATTTATATTTTGACACCTAAGACAAATTACACTCTTAAACTTTCAACGAATGGTCATTTAGTGGAAACCTTCGAGAAAAATAGTTCTGATGGTGTAATTATCAGACCATTAACCATGAAGATATAATAAGCAGCATTTACACCCCAAAAAAATGCAGTAAGATAGCTACAAAACTAATCTCTATAGCAATGAGGCCAAGTTAAATATGTAAATATTTAGATGCCCGGCTCTGCCCCTCTCTGCACCAGGATATACGGCAGCGTCCATTCGATAATCACGGTTAGTTATAACAATATTATTACCAACATGTCAGTTATTTAAAGCACAGACATAAGCTAAATAATCAAATGTTAAAAACATATAAACCCGAGCCCGTAGAATATGACATTAAGCTCATAATAAAAGCTCAACCTGACCGTTAGTACTAATAGCAGAATTACTGAAACCGTAGATTCTATCCTAACGACTTGTATTAACTATTATAACTTTTCACCCTGTAAGAGAATACACTATTATCATGCCACATTTTAATCCTGTTCCTGTATCTAATAAAAAATTCGTCTTTGATGATTTCATACTCAACATGGACGGCTCCCTGCTACGCTCAGAAAAGAAAGTCAATATTCCGCCAAAAGAATATGCCGTTCTGGTCATCCTGCTCGAAGCCGCCGGCGAGATTGTGAGTAAAAACACCTTACTGGACCAGGTATGGGGCGACGCGGAAGTTAACGAAGAATCTCTTACCCGCTGTATTTATGCCTTACGACGTATTCTGTCGGAAGATAAAGAGCATCGTTACATTGAAACACTGTACGGACAGGGCTATCGGTTTAATCGTCCGGTCGTAGTGGTGTCTCCGCCAGCGCCGCAACCTACGACTCATACATTAGCGATACTTCCTTTTCAGATGCAGGATCAGGTTCAATCCGAGAGTCTGCATTACTCTATCGTGAAGGGATTATCGCAGTATGCGCCCTTTGGCCTGAGCGTGCTGCCGGTAACCATTACGAAGAACTGCCGCAGTGTTAAGGATATTCTTGAGCTCATGGATCAATTACGCCCCGATTATTATATCTCCGGGCAGATGATACCCGATGGTAATGATAATATTGTACAGATCGAGATAGTTCGGGTTAAAGGTTATCACCTGCTGCACCAGGAAAGCATTAAGTTGATAGAACACCAACCCGCTTCTCTCTTGCAAAACAAAATTGCGAATCTTTTGCTCAGATGTATTCCCGGGCTTCGCTGGGACACAAAGCAGATTAGCGAGCTAAATTCGATTGACAGTACGATGGTTTACTTACGCGGTAAGCATGAGTTAAATCAATATACCCCCTATAGCTTACAGCAAGCGCTTAAATTGCTGACTCAATGCGTTAACATGTCGCCAAACAGCATTGCGCCTTACTGTGCGCTGGCAGAATGCTACCTCAGCATGGCGCAAATGGGGATTTTTGATAAACAAAACGCCATGATCAAAGCTAAAGAACATGCGATTAAGGCAACAGAGCTGGACCACAATAATCCACAAGCGTTAGGATTACTGGGGCTAATTAATACGATTCATTCAGAATACATCGTCGGGAGTTTGCTATTCAAACAAGCTAACTTACTTTCGCCCATCTCTGCAGATATTAAATATTATTATGGCTGGAATCTCTTCATGGCTGGTCAGTTGGAGGAGGCCTTACAAACGATTAACGAGTGTTTAAAATTGGACCCAACGCGCGCAGCCGCAGGGATCACTAAGCTATGGATTACCTATTATCATACCGGTATTGATGATGCTATACGTTTAGGCGATGAATTACGCTCACAACACCTGCAGGATAATCCAATATTATTAAGTATGCAGGTTATGTTCCTTTCGCTTAAAGGTAAACATGAACTGGCACGAAAATTAACTAAAGAAATATCCACGCAGGAAATAACAGGGCTTATTGCTGTTAATCTTCTTTATGCTGAATACTGTCAGAATAGTGAGCGTGCCTTACCGACGATAAGAGAATTTCTGGAAAGTGAACAGCGTATTGATAATAATCCGGGATTATTACCGTTAGTGCTGGTAGCCCACGGCGAAGCTATTGCCGAGAAAATGTGGAATAAATTTAAAAACGAAGACAATATTTGGTTCAAAAGATGGAAACAGGATCCCCGCTTGATTAAATTACGGTAAAATCTGAGAGAGGAGATATGCATTATTTTTTTATCATCGTAATCTGGTTGCTTAGCATAAATACGGCATGGGCTGATTGCTGGCTTCAGGCTGAAAAAATGTTCAATATTGAATCCGAACTACTTTACGCTATCGCCCAGCAGGAATCAGCCATGAAACCTGGCGCCATTGGTCATAACCGAGATGGTTCAACCGATCTTGGCCTGATGCAAATTAACAGCTTCCATATGAAAAGGCTGAAAAAAATGGGGATTAGTGAAAAACAGTTGTTACAGGACCCCTGCATTTCTGTCATTGTGGGCGCATCCATTTTATCAGATATGATGAAAATCTACGGTTATAGCTGGGAGGCCGTTGGCGCTTATAATGCCGGGACGTCACCGAAACGATCGGATATAAGGAAACGTTATGCTAAAAAAATTTGGGAGAATTACAGAAAATTAAAAGGGATGTCAGCAGAAGAGAAAAACAAAAGACTTTCTATCGCGGTAAACAAATAATTATACAGAAATAGCTTACTTTCAGATAGTTCTAAAAGTAAGCTATATTTTTATCAGCTTGCCGTCGTCATAAGCAACTGGGCTTGCATTGCTTTTAGTTGTACAAACTGTGAGGCGTCTTCCAGCATTCTATTGTTCCGTGAATCCCGGAAATCTGCACGTACCTGCTCCAGATTACTATGAGGATTATCCTTAAGTACAAGAGCCGCCGCCATCGTTCCGGTTCTCCCCACTCCACCCAGACAATGAATCATCGGTAAATGCTTATCTGATGAACTACGCCCCGGCGCGCCATTTTGGTTACTATTTTTCACCCTATCCGCCAGGTATTCTAACTGATCAGTAGACGGTAACGGCTGGTGATCTGGCCAATTTTTCACATGCAATACCGGGATTGTATACTGCTTTTCCCCGCAGGACAGTTGCATATTGTATTGGTCTATCGCTCCTCCCTGACTGGCTGAGCTCACTTTTTGGCTGTTGGTATGCACCTCGCCAAAGGTGTAGCTCCCTCTGAAATAGGCTGGTAATTGTTTTGCCTGCATCTGATCTTCCGACGTTAACACCACCAGGCATGAGCATTCTTTTTCAAGAAGCATTTTCATATGCGCTTCCAGCGCATCCGGCGTATTTTTTGGGTACGAACCGGCTAATGCCACAGGCTTACCGTCAAAAGTTAACGTATTCACTGGCACAGGCATTCCATCGCTCAGTTTCACCTGGGTTTGCTGATTAATTGGAATGCTGCTGACCGCAAACCGTGCCAGGCCCAGTGTCGGTCCGCTCATCGTCTGTGGCATTGGCGCGCCGGCTTCTATTTTCTCAAGTTCAGCTGTAACGTTTTTCAGTTCTTTAGCAATAACGTGAATTTTTTTTACAGCCTGGGTTAATTCATGAGTAGAGGCTTTATCAACCCACCTCTCAACCTCTCCTCCACAGGTTCCCCATTGTGAGAACCGGGCTACACCGACCTGAATATTTGTTAACGTTGTAACATAATCATTAAGTTGTTTAGCCTCTGGAATTTTATTTAAATTCTGTAAATTGGTCATTAATGAACGCAGCGGGCCGTTACCTGAAGCCATCTCCTGGAAGTTTTCTCGCAGGCTATTTCCATCCATTTGTTCCAGTTGCGGTAATGTTCTTTTAAGTCCCTTTAGCGCGATATCGAGTAAAGGTTGCTTACTTTCTGCTCCAACATCGTTATTTTTTTCTACCACTTTTGTATCGCCGCCTTTTATGACTAAAGCGGCATTCCTGACACCAACATTATCCTTGATATTAATAAGGTTTATAAACCCTTCGTCAGCAGCTTTTACACACTCCGTGATCTGCACTGCTAAACGTTGGGTAAGGGGTTTGTTCATATTTATACGGGACATTAACAATGCGTCATTAACCGCTGTTTCCCCATATTTTTCCGTTAGTGCATGGAGAAATGTCTGTAAAATCTTTTGGTCCTGTACTCTGATATTTTCCGTATGTTTTTGCACCACTTCAGTGTTTTTAAATAACGGCATTTTTCCAAGCCAGGTTAATACTTTTGACGAAAATTTTTCAGGCGCAACATATGCCTTATCAGTATTTTCCTTAGCAATATAAAGTCGGGCATCATTCGACACACCAACTTTTGAAAACGAAGACAACGTTAAATTATTCAATTTTCTCTCCTCATACTTTAGCATATTCCTGCAGTATGTTTTTGAGCGCTTCCTGCTGATTCACAAATGACTCAAGCTGCGATATAATATGGTAAGTATTTGTCAGATCGGTAATTGCATGTATAAGCAACAACGTCTCTGCGGCATCAATGTACGCTAACGTACCTTCATTATTCGCAGCCAGTTCACCATTAATCACCATAATCTGCCGCCAGATAGAATCGCCACAAACAGGCGATAACGGTATAATCATACCGTTCAATAACCAGATATCATCTTTAGCTTCAATAGACGTAAAAATATCGCTATCGAGTAGTAATAAGCACTGATTGTTGTCGTCAAAAGTGAGCGGTAAACCCAATTTCTCACCAATATTAGCGATAATATCCTGGTGTGCTTGCAATTTACTTTCCTCTTGAATTATATCTTTTATAAGATTGCTTCTTCAAATTTAATCTGGTTACACAATGACTTGATACTTTTTCGCGCCCATCGCCGGGCGCAATATTTCTCTCCTTTAATCCAGTAGAATAGCCATTCACTACGCATCGGAACACATATCAGCAGCTCCTTCGGATCATTTTCAACATGACGTAACTTGCCTTTAATAACAAAACGCGGACTGTCAGCAATATCATCATATATTGCAGCCATACCTGAACCGGGTACTACGTGTGTGATGATTTTCATAACAATTAATCTTGTTCAATTGTTGTCGAGCGAGAGAAAAATACTACACCCTGGACTCAAGACTTTTTTTAACAACACGGCATATATCCGCAAAGGTCGTCATATCCGGAAGATCGTTTTCATTACAACTAATGTCAAACTCCTCACTAAGACCAAATACAATATCAATTAAATCCAATGAGTCAGCGTAAAGATCCTCAACCAGATGGGTCTGACCATTGATACTATCAACATCAACGGCAATACAGGAGGTGATCACTTTTTTGACTCTTGCTTCAATATCCATATTCATCGCATCTTTCCCAGTTAATTAACGCTGCATGTGCAAGCCATCAACGGTAGTAATAACCCGATCCACGCCAGGTTTATTCAGGTATGACTCGTAAGCCGGGCCAGCTCGCCAGCTACCGTCTCCGATAAGGCCGTCCAGCACATTACTTAACACATAGTCAGTTTCCCCTTTTTGCCTGGTCAACCCCGCCTCTCTGGCAAACTGCAGTGCAATCTCAGCCAGTTTTTCTTTTTGTGGATGATGAGTAATGACCTCTTTGAGCGTATCCATTTTCGCTTTCAATTCTGGGTGCTTGTCAATATCGCTACATTGCGCTTTCAACGCTGCACTCTTTATCGTGTCATTGGGTAATATTTCCGCACGCAAGCCGTCAAACGCTCTGCGTACAGGAAACGGTGTGGAGGTATCCGGCTCCAGCGCTTTACGTATCACACCCAAAAACGCCTCACGGGCGTTGAAATGCATTGAATGCATATTCGTAACGCTCGGTACCGTTGAGAGGAAACTATTTTGCTTAAACTTCAAACCAGAAAATGGGCCAGTCTTATCTGTCTGGCTATTATCATTATCGGTCGTACCGGCTTTATTACCTGTAATTACCGTCGAGTCTGATTGTAAGGTATCGATTTTAACATTCTCGACGCCAGCCAGTTGACTGGCAAGCGGCTTCACATTCACAATCTCTGCCGTCTGGCTTTGCTGTTTATTATCATCAACGCCGTGCACCGTGGCCTGTACCGGCTTGCCGATAATGCTCTTGCTGGTTACGCCATCGACTTCATCAAAAGAGGGGGTTTCACCCGTAGTGCCCTTTTCTGACGTGACCACCTTTCCATTTTTACTTTCGGATGAAGAGTTGGTCACAGCCTCTGCCGTCGCATGAGCCGTGACGTCAATTTTACCCGCGATGCCATGGTCAATTGCCCCTGTGCTGGCGCTGTGTGCCGTCTCCGTTTGATGCGTAGTCGAATCCACACGCGAATGACTATGACTTACGTTACTGCTGTTAGTCGAATGGTGTGACTCGCCATGGCGTTGGCTGTTATCAATAAATGTTCGGCTATTATCAATCGTCTTCCGGCTATGATCATGGTTGCTATTATCGATATGGCGCTGGCTATTATCGACATGGCTTCGGCTATTGTTAATATGCTTACTGTTATCCACGCTACGGTTACTGCTATCAATATTAATATTGATATTAATACCCGTAGGTTCTGCTTTTTTCCCACCATCAGGTACTGGTCCAGCCGCAGGTTCCGGAATTTTAGGGTCGGGCAGTTTATCTGCAGGAATTTGTGCAAAAACATTACGTAGCAGCAGGGGTATCAACGTTTGCATTTCAAGGTGCCGGGCTTCCCGTCCTACGCTGGTACCCTGCTCTTGCGTTAATTTTTGGTGGCACATATCAAGCGCCTCAACCGCCTTCGCCGCCGCTTTGTCAACAAGGTGCGTAAGATTGCTGCGGGTTAACGGATCTAACGTACAGCCAAAGTTATGTTCAATGCAGCTGGCAATATAGGGCATCACCTCCTGCATAACAAGATTCGTCGATAATTTACTTAATTCACCGCCAGTGTTATTTTTGATGATATCTAACAGCTGCTTTTCCAGGTTTTCCAGCTTCGCTTCCGCTTTCTTTGTTTCTGGCAGCCATGGCCCAAAAGCTGACTTTTCTTTCAGGCCATCTTTTATGATTTGCGCGGTATACTCTGCCCCCACCTTCATTAGTAGCGTCTTCGCCTCAGGAGAATCACTGGTGGCGTTGAGCGCTGAACGAAAGAGCCCGGCAAATTCCATTATCGCTTTCTTACCGGCGACATTATTTGAATTGGTAAAAACTTCTTTTAACGCCTCAGCGTCTTTCCCGCATTTAAACAACGCATCCAGACTCGCCTGTTTGATCAGCGCGGGAAAATCCTCCAGTTGCAGGCCTTTAATTTCCCCTGATAGCATCGTTGTGGCACTATCTCTGACTGCGGAAAGATTCGCCGCAAGATTCGTGGCCTGCGTTTTAATCTCGGTCTGCATACCTGGCATTATGACGGGGGGCTGAGTTCTTACACTTGTAACCATTATTAATATCCTCTTCTGTTATCCTTGCAGGAAGCTTTTGGCGGTTTCCAGGCTGCTACTTATCGTACTGCTCAGCACTTTTACCAGGTTGTCGTACAATGAATTGGCATTGCTGTATTTTTGCGTCAGCGTCTGTAATGTGGTTTTCAGATTTTCTTCCTGTGCTTTAAAACCCGACTGCCAGGCTTGATATTTGGCGTTATCCAGTTCAAGGGCTGAACCCGATCCTATTCCATTAAGATCGCTAACCATTTTGCTCAGTGGCCCCGTATCCACCAGTACGACATAACCAGAACCAGACGCCTTTAGACAGCTGGCCGGTAAATTCAATTCTTTAATCCACTGCTCAGCTTCCGCTTTCGTTGCTGTTGTCACTCCGCTGCCAGTTTGCGAGGGAAATAAAATCGTATTTTTATTTATTTGAGTGTATTTATTAATTAAACTACTTATTTCACTTTTAAGTGAGTCAACATTTAGCTTAATGGTATTTCCATCCTTACCAGGCGATAACCAGCCTCCCATTTTGGACAGAATGTCACTGAAGGCCTGATAAAAATCGGTATAGACTGCGACAACGTTTTCATAAACGCCCAGATAGCTGTCACCTATCGCCGATATATTTTGGGAAACCATATCCCAAATCTCAGCATCAGAAATGGTTGTTCTCGGCTGCGCCATAGGCGAAGCGCTAAATAAGGCCGACGTCGGCGCAGAAAACGCGCTCCGCAAGTTCTCATTTTGTTCTGCGGATAATGACACGCCAGACTTCGCCAGCGCATTCAGGCTGCTGGTCAACTGCTGGCGCGCCAGCGTGCGCTCGTCATTATTCTCTTCAGAGTTAGGTGGCGTTGACTGCAGCGTCTGCTGTGCCTGCTGGATTTTAGTAGCCGCCTGCGATAATGAAATGATATCTGTGCCGCGATGTTCTGTGGTAGACGGTACCACGGCAGTCTCGACGTGCTCGCTCGCCGAGGGAGTCTGCGGCCGCTCTGCAACGATCCCCGGATGAGGAGAAGCGGAATAATTTTGAATATTAAGCATAATATCCCCAGTTCGCCATCAGGAGCGCGATTAAATCACACCCCTGATGGCGTATAGATGACCTTTCAGATTAAGCGCGAATATTGCCTGCGATAGCAGCGAGTGCGGATGCTTTCGACTGGTTAATGCTCTCCATTGTTTTCAGCATTTCCTGAATAAGGCTGGTCGATTTACGTGAACTTTCACGGGCTTCGTCCGATGCAGTGCTGGCAACCCGGTTATTCACCTGGCTAATTTGCTGCTCGGAACGTTCCTGAGTAGCGGCGTACTGCCCGGACGCCCCTGCAATACCACCGACCGTGACCGAGTTCTTCATAATCAGATCGCCCGTCATCTGCATCTTGCGCGCATCGATTCGGGTCATATCCATGGTATTCTGCTCAAGACGAATATCGGATTCGACAGACTCAAGACGTTTCGACAGAATAGCCTGATGTTCAGGGGAGATTTGTTTATTACTGTCTTTAATACCCAGACTTTCCGTGGCGCTGGTTCCGGCATTAGATTTAAGCGTCGCATCATTAAGATTTTTCGTCGCATCGGTACCGGTTTTCTTCATATTTAACGATTTCAGAGAATCGACGCCTTCAGCACCGAGTTTGACGCTATTCTGCCCGTTCAGCACATTTTTAATACTGTGGCTTTCAGTAGTCAGTTTATCGATCTTCGCGGCATTATGTTTAAGCGCGCCTCTTTCATTCTGCAGCCCCTTATATTCCAGTTTTGCGCCCACGCCAGTGATCCCCAACTGAAGCGCGCTCTGGGAAATACTACCGGACAACGCATTCATCCCTTCGCGCATCATGGAGCTTGCCGTCGTTTTAGCTGCATCAAAACTGACTAATGACAACTTACCAGACAGTTTGCTATCAGCCTGGTTCAACGTCAGCATTAACGTATTCGCGGCAGCCAACAGCGCAACGGCACTGGAAGACATTCCGCTAATATCAAAAAACTTTCCGACTTCTGCCTGCTGCTCGCGTAACTGGGTTTGCACAACCTCATTCGCTTTAGTCGTGACATTATTTGCCAGGGCATTCAAATCCTGATTCATGTCGGTATTTTGAATACTGGCTTTTAAAAAGGACGTGATCGTTCCGGGGGTTTGCGTTAATACCCCTGGCGCAGGCGCGCTCAGTGTAGGACTCAACCCCAGGTCACTGACTTTACTGCTGCTAATACCAATACTATTCAGAATATCTTTAGCGCTAACGGATTGCGAAGCTGTCTGTGAACTATTCTCAACAGAATGATTATTTAAATAAGCGGCGGGATTTATTCCCACATTACTAATTAACATATTTTTCTCCCTTTATTTTGGCAGTTTTTATGCGCGACTCTGGCGCAGAATAAAACGCGAAGCATCCGCATTTTGCTGTACCGCAGAAGACATGGCTTTTTGCAGTTCCGCCGTTACCTTCTGGTTTTCACCAAATATTTCTACGGATTGTTTAAGCCACTGCTGAATCTGATCCATGGCAAAACGGGCGAGCATAAAATCAGCAAGCGCCTCGCTGGCATTTTTAATAAATACACCCTCGGCAACACCACCGGCTGACTGGGCTGCGGTATTCGTGACTTCCATGCCCAACGCCACTTTATTTAGGGTATTACCTACCAGCTCTTTACTTAAGGCATTCGTTTGCAGGCCCATCTTGCTACCCACATTACCCAGACCGCTAGTAATACGTTGCATCCCCTGGGTAAAGAGTTTGCTGCCGTTTTGTGCCAACTGTTTCAGCACGTTAGGCACCAACTTCTTAATCGTTTCGCCCATCATTTTGCTCAGCGCGTTACCCAGTTTCGCCGCCGCGCCTTTCCCGACAACTGCGACCACCACAATGACCGCTACCATCGCAATAGCGGCGACAATCGCACCAACAATGCTGCCGGCCATCTCTGCCGTTTTCTTATCGACGCCTAATCCTTCTAGCGCTTTGGTAATCGCCTTGCCAATCAGCTCCATTAACGGCTTCAGCACATGCTCCATAATCGGGTTTAGCGCCTGCTGAATAAACGACACTCCTGTCGCCGCCTTCACAATTTCATCGGCAACCATTACCGCAAGTCCCACCGCAGCCAGCGCCAGACTCGCCCCACCGGTAAAAACAGCGGCCACAACGCTGACAATGGTTAGCAGCGCGCCGAGGACTTTCCCGATACATCCCATAATGCGGTTCGTTTCCTCGGCTTTGCGCGTCTCTTCCTGGAATTCAGCCGATTTCTTTTCCATCTCCGCCTGACGCCCTTCCTGCAAGGCGTTGAAAAGCGCAAGATCGTTTTGCAGGCTTTCTTCCGTATTTTTGCCCACAATCTCAATAAACATGGCCATGAGCATAGTGAGGCGGGCGACATTAGACAGATTATCCTGCTCACCCTGGGAAACCTGATTCTGAGAGGCGGCATTAGCCGTTCCCTGGAATTTGGTCAGAATGTTATCCGCTTTCTCGGCTTTCGCTTTGGCGTCTGTGCCTGCTTTAACCGTCGCATCCGTGGCCTTATCTAATGCCTCTTTCGCCTCTGTCGCTTCTTTTCCGGCCTGCTCTACCGCGGCTTCAGCTTGTGCATAGCCGGGGTCAGCCGGGTCCAGCGATTGCAATTTATTCTGCGCCTGCGTCAGTTTTTTGGCCGCTGCGTCATAAACACTCTTGGCGGTATCCGTCTTTTTGATACTGGCTTCATAGAGATCCGTCGCCTCCTGAGCCTCTCCCAGAGCCGTCTGGAATTCTTTCGATACCTGAATCCCCATCTCTTTTTGTGACTCAATCATCGCCTGCCATACCGCCAGACGAGACTCCAGTTGAGACAGCGAAACATCGCCCAGTAGGGTCATTAACTTGCCAAGCAGTAATGTCAATTGCCCTTCGCTGGAGAGTTTTTCCCGGGCGGCGTCCGTAGGCGGCTTTAGACCCACCGTATTAATAGCGCTCTCGCCGGACTTTGTTCCGGCTTTAAGGTCGCCCGCTTTCGTTGCCACCACATCTTTAAAAGCTTTATCCGCCGCTTTTAAAAAGTCCGTGTTCTTACGAACGCCTTCAAAAGCCGCCTCAGCGAGACGCGGATTTTGGGTATATCCGCTACGGCTAATGCTACTTGCGTCATTTACCATAATTATTCCTTTTCTTGTTCACTGTGCTGCTCTGTCTCCGCCGTTTTTAGCGCCTCCAGATAGACCAACGCTTTTGCCCGCAGAGACTCATCTTCAGTACGTTCATTGACAAGTTCAAAACACTGTCTGGCTTTTGCTGCCTTACGCATTAATAATTGACATTGCCCGGTAAAAAAGACGGGGCGATAATCATTTTTAAGTAACGTAAACGCTACTGCATAAAGGTCACATGCTTTCTGAAATTGTTTTTTCAGTTGGCATACCGCCGCCAGTCCCATGGTGTAATCGGGATTGTAAAAATCATAAATGCATAAGAAACGAAAGAATGTCTCAGCTTCATCCAGTCGTCCCTGGTTATAAAACTCATAAGCATGAGCATATAAACCGTCCATCATATCTTGAGGGATCCCATGAACGTCTTTTAGCGTGGCGCCTTCACTAACGGCATCCCAAATCATTTCCGCAACACGTTCTTCGCTGACATTATTTTGATAATCCATTACTTACTCCTGTTATCTGTCACCGACTTTGTAGAACTTAACGACTGCGTTTATCTGATGCAGTTATTAAACCCCGACGGTGGTTAGTGAACATTCAAAAAACGCCCAATGAATACATCGCTACTGCTTTACGCGGCTCAATGTCGTACTTCATTTTCTTGTGGCTGAATAACGTCTTTGCCCGCGTTTTCTACCTCTTCCAGCCAAACCAGAAGACGTAAAACTTCATCAATTTCTTCCAGACTCACCAGATCATAACGGCGATGGGTTTTAAAAAGACTGCGCGCCAATTTGATATCGACGATCACAGGTACGCCAACCTTCTCCGCATAGGCGCGGACGGCCAGTGCGCGCTGATTCGTTTCATACACCGAGATCATCGGAATCGGCATCAGTTCGGGTTTAAAATAAATCCCGATCGTAATATGCGTGGGGTTGGCAACAATCAGGCGTGAGTTTTCAATATCGGATTTCACCTGTTCAGACAGAATTTCCATATGAACTTCACGTCTTTTAGATTTAACCTCTGGGTTCCCTTCCTGCTCCTTCATTTCACGCTTCACTTCTTCCTTATCCATTTTCATATCTTTCATGGTCAGGAAATATTCCGCAATAGCATCCAATAATAAGACAATCAATGCGCAAGCAAGGCAAGTTAATACCAACGCGAGGAGAAGTTCACGCCAAATGACGGCAATATCCACAACATTGCCATTTAATTGAGAAAAGATTTCAACCTTATATTTCTTCCAACAAATGATGGCGGCCACCACAAAGGATGAGAGATACAGTAGGGTTTTGACCGTATCTTTAACCGTTCGCATGCTAAAAAGTTTTTTTGCCCCTTCTACCGGGTTTAACGCCGATAAATTAGGTTTTAATGCTTCTGTCGCCAGCACGAAACCAGCCTGTAATAACGCCGGTAATGCGGAACACACTAAGCAGAGCAGCATAAATGGAATCAGATATTTTAACCCTATCCCAAAAACGGCCAAACTGTAGTCAGCCATGCTCTGATCAAAATTATCCGCAATAATGATCTTAATTAACCCCATAAACTCATTAAATGAGCCATACGACACCAGATAGGCAATTCCTCCCAGCGTCAGGCAGGCGATAATGAGATCTTTACTTTTAAATGACTGGCCTTTTTTAGCGGAGTCTTCCAGCCGTTTTTTAGTCGGTTTTTCTGTTTTATTCGAGGACATGCGTCGCCCCTCGCTCGTAAAACCAACTGCTTAATCCTGTGGCCTGGAAAGAGAGTCGCAGTACATTGTCCGGTAGTACCGGAGAGAAATAAAGCAGCATAATTAAAACGGCAATACCGCTTTTTACCGTCAGTGAAATCGCAAAGGCGTTCATTTGCGGAGCAAAGCGCGACAATAAACCCAGGAATACTTCTGACAGCAACAGCACTAATACCACCGGACTGGCCAGAACCAACGCATTTTGAGCCACCTGATTAATAAACGTTAATAGCGGCGGTAATGAAGGCGTGCACTCGTTCATCGGATCGCATAGCTGATAGCTTTTATTTAACACGTCAACCATCGTGACCAGACCGCCGTTTTGTAAATAAACGACAGCGGCAAACATATTCAGGAAATTAGCCATTTCCGAGGTATCAATGCCGTTTGCCGGATCGATACTGCTACTTAGCGTTGCCCCTCGCTGGTTATCGATAATACAACCCAGCGCATGCATAACCCAAAAAGGCCATGACAACAGACAGCCCAGCATGACGCCTACCGCCGCTTCTTGCAGAACTAACGGGATCATCGCCACCGATAAAAACGGCGGCGCCTCGTTCAATGCATGCGGCCATACTCCCAATGCCACCAGGATGATAATGGCGTTTCTCGGCGCGCCGCTTAATACCCCGCTATTCAAAAACGGCAGGAAGAAAAAAATCGGCGCCACGCGAGCAAACCCTAGTGCCGCAGACGCAACCAGGTGATGAATTTCAAAGTACAACGCGTAAAACATTTTTTACCCCTTAGCCAACGCCAGGAATATCACCTGACGCCCGTAAGAGAGTAAAACTTCGCCATACCAGCCAGACAGTAAAAACAAGCATAAACACACGCCAAGTAATTTAATGCCAAAAGGCAGCGTCTGTTCCTGTAATTGCGTTACCGTCTGGAATAACCCTACCAGGAGGCCGATAATCGTTGCGACAATCGTCGGCCACCCTGACAGGATCAAAACAAGATAGAGCGCCTTATTACCTGCAAACACTAAATCATCCATTTAACTATCCCGTCTCGTAATGATGTCATGTTGCAATATCCATATACTGTAAAATCAATCCCTTAGACAGTAATGTCCAGCCATCAAGCGCGACAAAAAGCACCAGCTTAATAGGTGTAGATATCGTCACCGGACTCATCATCATCATCCCCAGCGCCAGTAGCACGCTGGATACCACCAGGTCGACGACGACAAAGGGCAAATAGAGATAAAAACCAATTTTAAACGCGCTTTTTATTTCGCTCAGCGCATAAGCAGGTAATAACGCAAATATTGATGGTTTTTCAATTTCATCTTTGTCACGCTTTACCGTCTCGGTCTCTTCTCCATACTGACGCTTCAGTTGCGCGTTTTCAAAAAACTGAACTAACTCGCGATCTGAATATTTGATCAGATAATCGCGATAACCATCCAGACCTTCATCAACGTGTTTACTTAATGACGAAATATCATTAAAGGTGACATCTTCGTCCTCAAAATAGACGTAGGCATCATGCATTATTGGCCACATAACAAACATAGAAAGCAGCAATGCGACGCCGTTAAGCGTCATATTTGAAGGTATCTGCTGCAATCCCAGGGCGTTACGCACCATGACAAATACAATAGAAAATTTAACGAAACAGGTTCCTGACGCAATAATAAATGGCAACAGGGTGGAAAATGCCAGTAAGGCAATTAATGAGATATCATTCCCCATTACCAGACTCGCTCAGCCATTCATGGATCTCAACGCCTAAGGTGTCATTCATCTGTACCAGTTCGCCATTACCCAGCAAAACACCATTCGCCATAATTTCAACGTTAAGTTCAGCATTGGTCGGCAGTGATAATAGCTGTTGCTGCCCCATGGCTTCGAGTTCGGCGAGGGTAACGTTCTTACGATACAAAACAAATTCCAGTTTGACGGGCAATTGGTTCAAGCCAGGCAGAGTTTCTGCAGTTTCAGTTGTATTATTTTCTTCTTCGATATGTTGAATATCTAACGTTTCCACAATAATTCCCCCTTCAACACGGTTGAAATGACCTAACTTTTTCGCGTAGCAATAAACTTCCGCACGGGAAGTACGAATCAGGAGTACATCTCCGATCCCGATTCGGCCCAGCAACGAACGCTGCGTATCACTGCTACCGATTACAAAGCGCAACGGCCAACGCAGCATTTTCGGCCTGCCGCCCCCGACTGCAGGCAGTTCAGGAAGATGCTCAAACCACAGGCCGCCCCGATCGCTCATAATGTGCAACAATTTCCCTTCCGGCAGCGCGCTTCCCGGCACGGGGTTCTCTACGCATAAACGCCGACAGGACAAATGCGGCACGGGCAACTCAAACGGTCGCTCTGTTGCAGCAAGCCAGGGAACGACCAGGTGCTCAGCGCCAGCAGAAACCGCCGCCCCCGCCAGAGCGGGAGAGACATGCTCAAGCCAGTCCCCAGGTTTAATCCAGGCCGACCACCGTTTTTCTGCATCGCTCAACCGAACCCACATTCCCTGTCGCGTCGGATATTCCAGCGTAGCTTCCCGGCCATGGCGCTGGCATTCTGTCGCGGTTTGCGCCAATAGCCATTCGCGACGATCAATCTGTCTCACACGCAATGACATCAGGCGTCATCCTCCTCGCCAGATTGCTGTCTGTGCTGTTGCTGCTGCGGATTTTGTTGATCGTCTCGCGTCAGGTGCCAGCGCTGGGGATTACCGTTTTGCCATTGATCATGCAAACGATGTTCAACCTGCGTATTTGACGGTATTAACGAAAACTCCCCTGCTTGCCGCGCCTGAATATTGACGGAATAGTCATTTCCCCAGCGCTGAAAACGGTAAGTCAGCGAGCTATCCTCCCCTTTCACGCCATCGGCAGTGGGAAAAATAGTCATCATCGGCTTTGATTGCGCCGCTAAAGGCATTTTTTCATCGCCGCCGGTTAATTGGCTAAGATCGGCGATAGTGGTTGGTTGCAGCGGAAGCTGAGAAACATCTTTAACCTTTTTATGATCTTTATCGTCAGGCTTACCGGTATTGGCTGCGGCCATTCGGGCAGGTGCGACATCCCGCGCCAGCGGCGCGCCCTCTTTACGAACGCCTTCACCCGCGATGGCTTTATTATCCCCAGGCAATGCCTTGATATTATCGTCAGAGATTCCCGTGGCGTTATCGGTTACTTCACTAACGGATTCCACAGCTTTTAAATCAGCAGATAATTTTTTACCACTTACGCTTTCTAACGGCCTATTTTTAGACGATAGCAACGCTGCGGATTTATCTACTTTGGCCTCCGCAGAAATTAAACCGACAGATTTTTCAGCAGTGACTTTCAACAGTTTTTCAGCAATCCTGAGTTCGCCTTTTCCGTTATGATGCAGACCAGAAACGTTGCCATTGTGATGTTCTGATTTCGCTGGCGCGCCATGTCGCCATGCCGCCAGCAATACCGGTAAAGCCGTTTCTTTATGCATTACGAAAGCATCGCCATAGTCGCGATCTTTTTTATGATCGGAATATTCTGTCTTATGTTTTTCCACCGCTTTTTTTAATGCTTCTGATAAACCGCCAACCTCATCCTGCTGCGGCAGTAAAATGTTCCCGGATGAACTGACAGCTGACACATCGCCCATTAAATTATCTCCTCTGACTCGGCCTCTTCCTGCTGTATCTCTCGCTGGATATAGTGTCTTTTCTGACGGATTATCCAGCGTTGATAGTTCCCTTCTTTGCGCAACCAATATTTACTTTTTTTCTGAAACTCTTCCCTTTTCTTTTCCAGCTCGCTCCGTTTTTCCTGAATTTGTATAATCTGGAGTTCTAAATCTTTTATCTGCCGGCGAACAATAGACTGCTTACGTAATAACGTATAAATTTCCTCACGACTGAGCTGTCTGTTTTCTGCACGCAGCGTATCTAATAACAATTTCAGACCCGCTATTTGTTCAAGGATCGCCTCCTCCTCGGCCTGCAGCCCGCGGTCCTCATCCTGATAGCGAAGTAATATCGACTCACACTGTGAATGAAATACCGTACAGCGCCGCTGCAATACTTTAATTCTGGTCAGCGAATGCATTCATACCGCTCAACGTGTCATCAAAGGATGAATACTGCGCTACCGGCTGGCATAACCAGGCTTTCAGGCTATCCCGCATCTGCATCGCCCGATCGTTATCGATATTTTCGCCAGGACGATATTCTCCCAAGTCAATGAAAAGCTGGAGCTCTTCCAGACGCGTCATTAATTTACGCACGGCAGATGCCTGTTCAGCATGTGTCGGCGTCGTGACTTGTCCAAAAACGCGGCTTACGCTTTTCAGTACATCGATTGCCGGGTAATGTCCCTGACCGGCCAGCTTTCTGCTCAGATACAGGTGACCGTCAAGGATAGAGCGAATTTCATCCGCCATCGGGTCCGCCTCTTCCTCGCTTTCCAGCAGTACCGTATAAAAGGCAGTAATGCTTCCCTCGCTGGTCGCCCCGGGGCGTTCCAGCAAGCGGGGCAAATTATCGAATACGGAGGCTGGATAACCTCGACGGGCCGGACGCTCTCCCGACGCCAGTGCCACGTCTCGCAAAGCACGCGCATAACGAGTCATGGAGTCAATAAAAAGCACGACCCGTTTTCCCTGGTCGCGAAAATATTCCGCTACGGTTGTCGCCAGTTGCGCCGCATTGCAGCGATCGACCGAGGGGAAATCGGAAGTGGCAAAAACCAGCACGCATTTTTCTTTCTTATGCGAAGCGCGCAACATATCCACGAATTCAGTGACCTCGCGGCCTCGTTCACCGATAAGACCGATAACAAAGACATCCGCCTCCGTTTGCTCGATCAGCATATGCATCAGCATGGTCTTACCGCATCCTGCGGAGGCAAAAATGCCCATTCGCTGGCCTACGCCACAGGTCAATAACCCGTCAATCGCGCGCACACCGGTAATCAGCGGTTCACGGACGCCAACACGCGAAGCGTAAGAAGGCGGTGCGACATCAATAACGCGTTCTTCGCTAATTGGCGCCACTTCAGGGGTAAAACGCTCAACGATTTTCCCCGTCGGATCCAACACCGCGCCTAATACCGAGTATCCCACCCACGCCGATAACGCACGTCCAGTGGGATAAAGCACGACATCGCGGCTCAGCCCCTGGGCATTGCCGATAAGGCTTAGCACGGTGCGTTCCCGCTGTAAGCCAACCACCTGCGCACGTGCAACAACCTGTTTTTGGTGCCAGCCACGGCGTATTTCACACAGTTCGCCAATGGCCACATCGCGCAATTCCGCCTCAATAATTGGGCCGGTTATTTTTTGTGGGTAGGCCAGATATTGCAGTAAACGAGGTGTTTTCATCTCATTAGCGACCGACTAAAAACTTCCAGATAGTTGTAAAACCCATTCAAGGCAGTAGAGAACTTTTCACCGTCAGATAAAAAATCCGGATGCACTAAGGCTTTAAGCGTTAGCTCCCCATTCTGCTCCCCCAGTAGTAATTGCCCGCCGCGGGCAAAATGGCATCCTTCCATTATGGTCATTAAGATTTCATAAGCCCGCTGTTGTAATACCACCATGCTGTCAGCACCCAATTGCGCCCAGATCCATACATCATCGTCCTTGACGCTGATACAGATACTTGGCAATGCAAATAAATCCAGAACAATTGTTGAATGGCTATCTATTCCTCCGATGAGTGAAGGATCGCAACCACTTACTTCCAGTGCGGAACGAACTAATTCAGCGATATCCAAATGTTGCATAGATCTTTTCCTTAATTAAGCCCTTATATTGTTTTTATAACATTCACTGACTTGCTATCTGCTATCTCACCGAAAGATAAAACCTCCAGATCTGGAAAACGACCTTCAATCATTTTCTTAATAAATCGACGGACATCGACAGACGTAAGGAGGACAAGATCTTTATGTGCAATCAATAAATCATCCAACTTAAGTGTAATGAGATCCATCAAATTAGCGGAGGCTTCCGGGTCAAGGCTGAGGAAGGTACTGCCAGAGGTCTGACGGATCCCTTTGCGAATAACATCCTCAACTTCAGCAGATATCATTACTGCTCGTAATTCGCCGCCATTGGCGAATTTATGACAAATATAACGCGCCATTGCTCCACGAATATGCTCCACAAGGTTAATGACATCTTTTTCTCTTGGCGCCCACAATGCGAGCGCTTCCATAATTAATTTCATATTACGCACGGAAACACGTTCGCTTAACAAACGCTGCAAAACTTCAGATATACGTTGTACCGTGGCATGTCTGAGCACTTCTTTAAGTAAATCAGGGAATTTCGCTTCCAGTTGGTCCAGCATATGTTTTGTTTCCTGAATACCGAAATATTCATTGACGTTGCGCGCCAGCGTCACCGCCAGACAGTGGTAAAGCTCATCAAGCGCGTTCCGCAACACATAGCCAAGCTCCCGGAGTTTCTCCCCCTCTCCATGCGTTACCCAGAAATACTGACTGCTACCTTGCTGATGGATTGTTGGATTAATGCCAAAGGAAACAACTTCATCGGAATAATTTACCACTCGCATCAAATCAAAATAGACCGTAAATTGTTCAACACGGATCTCATTAATCAACAATACGATGCTGTTATCGTCCAGACCCTCGCCATCGCGTAACAATACTTCCGGCAGGCGCACGCCATAATCAATAAAGAACTGACTACGTAGACGCTCCGCAAGTTGAGCTTTTTCCAGATCTTCACGCCGGCTCTTCGGCACAAGTAATATCAACGGTACGGTTTCTGTAGAGACTTTATCGAGATCGCCAATCAGTCCCAACGACGACCCTTCTTTTTCCTCAATACTGAGCGGCTGCTCGCCTTTGCTGGTTTTAGGTTTGGCGGCGCTACGTTTTGCTTCACGGAATTTAAAATAGAAGAGTACGCTTAAAACCACCGATAAAATAACAAATACCGGCAGCGGGAATCCCGGCAGAGTTCCCATTGAAATGGTCAAAATAGCCGTAACAACCAATACAAATGGGTTGTTCAACAGCTGCGTCATGATATTCCGCCCCATATTATCGCTATCGCCATTTACGCGAGTCACGATAAAACCGGCACTAATCGCAATCAACAATGCGGGGATCTGGGCGACAAGACCATCACCAATGGTCAGCATGGTATAAGTAGACAGGGCGGAGGACAAATCCATACCATGGCGGGTCATCCCCACCGAAATACCGCCAATAAAGTTCACAAAGATAATAATGATGCCGGCAATAGCGTCACCTTTGATAAACTTCATCGCACCGTCAAAGGAACCGTAAAGCTGGCTTTCCCTTTCCAGTACGCTTCGCCGTTCGCGCGCGGCATCCGCATCAATAATACCGGCCTTCAAATCGGCATCAATACTCATCTGTTTACCGGGCATACCATCCAGAGAAAATCGGGCCGCGACTTCCGCGACGCGTTCTGAACCTTTGGTAATAACGATAAACTGAACCACGGTGACAATAGAGAAGACAACAAAACCCACCGCCAGGCTATCGCCAATAACGAATTGCCCGAACGTGGCGATAATTTCACCGGCATCGGCTTCAATCAAGATCAGACGGCTGGTACTGATCGATAATGCCAGACGAAAGAGCGTGGTAATTAACAGTACCGCAGGAAACGTTGAAAAACTGAGGATTCTGTCAATGTAGAACGACCCCATAAACACCAATATCGCCAGTACGATATTCAGTGCGATCAGGAAATCAACCAGATAGGTAGGTAATGGAATGACGAACATAGAAATGATCATCACCATTAGTACCAGAATCAGTAATTCAGGTCGTAAACGAGCACTGTTAAGTAGAGAAAGCAGCACTATAGGTATCCTGTTAATATTAAATTAAGACAGCTTTTCAATAGTACGACGCTGTTCTGCCATTTCATGCTTGTAGGCAATATCGGTCATACTACGTAACGCCATTAACAATTCTTCCTGCCAATATTCTTCATAAAAGAGTGAAGAGGGTATGGCTTTACATACTTGATAAAATATCTGCAAAAAGGATGCATGTTCTTTATGACTAAGCAATAACGCATTCAAACCTATAATATCGGCTAACAGCGAATCCACTTCATGTGGCTGTTGCAATAGCGAAAGCATCAGTAGTAGCCACGACGACTCCTCCGCATTAAACGCTTTGGTAAACGAATACGATAACAACGTACTCACAAACAGTAGATCAGCGGAGCGCAACATTTTAAGTTGCGTCAGACGTCGTAAAAGCTGGCCAAACTCCAGACGCGAACAGCTGGCGTCATTCGCGTCAATATCGGTTAATAGCGAACCCTCGATAAAATCCAGTACCACCAGTCGACGTTGATAGCCATAACTGGCTATCCAGTCAGAGTAAATCTCCACTTCATGTGATTCACTCTGGATAAATTGCCGATAGCTGGCGCGCAATAAGCCTGGTTTTAACGATAATGTTTTCCCAAAAAGCCGGGCCTTCAACGCACAATTAATCCCTGCCTTGAGGGTCTTCGGATCGGTTTGCTCTTCAACGTGCTTAAGTAACGACTCCAGCTTTTTCCGCACGATCTCTTCCAGGTCTTTACGACGAAGCAATTCGCGTAACACAAGGACTAAATCACTGGGGTCAGGAAATAAGCTACGCGCCTGACGTAAAAAATCTTCTAACGCGCCGCCATGTACGCTAATTAGCTTTAATATTTGCTTCGCCTTCGGTAAAGCCTCATCCTCCAGCACGCGTTCAAAACTGTTAGATAAATTACTGGATTTTTTTTCATAATCGCGACGGTTACGAAATTGCGCCAGCGCCGCTGACATTTCGTCCGTCGACTGGACAAATTTTTGTACTTCCGCTCCTGGAGACGAATCCTCTGCGGCCTGTTGTATTTCCGCCTGTTGCGCATCAGTATGCTGGGTCGCATCCTGATGAGATGTCTGCCGGGACAATATTCTGGAAAATGAAATACCGGAGGTTGAGCCAGGAATCATTTAATTGCCTCCTGACCTCTATCCAGATAAACACGAACCCATTTCTGTAACTTATCGTCCCCACTCCAGGCACCGCTTTGCTTCAGAATATTGTTTACCGATTCGCTGGCATCCGGCGTTAACGGGTCGACAATTTCTTTTGGTTCAATCATGAACACACGAACAACATTACTTTTATTCTTACTGGAATAACGGAACAGGCTACCAATAAGCGGTAATTTGCCTAAAAACGGAATACTTTGGACAGTATCGGTATTTGCATCCCGTGTATAACCACCGACCAGCAAACTTTTTCCGTGCGGAACTCTCGCAATAGTGCTAATTAACGTTCGCCCGACTTCGGGTAACGCATCTACGGAGGTGGTAGTATCGGATTGCGGCGTCTTATCGTTGCCATCTTCAATGTCCAGCGACATTTCTATCTGACCATCTGCGGAAAAACGGGGCAGCACTCGGATCATTGTTCCGTATGTTACATGCTCAAGCGCCACATTACGTTCCCCAATCAGCTTGGTGTAAAACGTTCTGTTGTTATCAAAAATAGCGGGAACATTTTCCTGAGTCAGTAATACCGGGCGCGAAACCACCGTCGCCTGTTTCTTCTCTTCTAACGCATTTACCGCGGCGATGAATCGACTGCCATCAAGGGTACTTATTGAAGACTGGTTTAATGACACGCCAAGTTTGTCCCCAATAGTAATGCTGCCGCTCCATGAAGTGCCCAAACGCTCCAGATCGCTTTTATTAAGATCGACAATCCACAGGGATAATTCTACGTGACGTTTGGCGACATCCAGCGCTTTAACCAGCATTTCGATAAAATGCACCTGCTCAGCCGTTCCCTTTACTAACAAACTGTTGGTATCCGGATAGGCCACGATTTTAATATTGCCCGCCGCGGCATTTTGCTTTAAAGCTTCCTGCAGACTCATGCCACCGGCATAATTTGCTGCTTTACCTTTTTCTCCATTCGCTGAAAACGCTGGCATCGCCGGGGGTTCGCTACTGACAATATTACCTAAGGGTTGCTCTTCTCCCTGCAATAACCTTTCAATGGCCGTAGCAATACCGGGAATAACCATTTTCTGATCGCGCAGATTGTAGGTACGATCGCCCACGAAGGTATTGTTCAGACGCATCACCCCTATTTTCTGGCGTCCCAGCTCAATACCATCGTTTTGCTTGTCCATCATGGTGGCGGCGTTGACCACCATATCAACATAGACGGGTGGCCCTGAAACATAGAATGTTCCTTTACGGTTATCGCCACGTAGCGGGTAATTTTTGTTATATAAACCTGAGCGTTTTAGAAAATTGTTGAACTCATTGAGTGAGACGTTGCGTAAAGAAACCACGGCATTGCGCATTTCACTGGCGTCATAAATATAGATAGCCTGCCCATCGAAATACCAAATCAGCCCCAGTTGTAGGGAAAGCTTCTCCAGTAATGCGTTAGGATCGTGAAACTCAAAGTTGCCCGTAATTTTTTTTCGTGCCGCCATTTTGCTAACAATGACAGGCTCCTTTAGCTGTAGCGCCATGGCATCGAAAAATGTCCGCAGGCTATCGTCTTTCGCAACAAACCCACTTCCCGTTACAGGTATTTTTTCACTAGAATAACCAGGTGCAACCAGAACAAGCGCGGCACATGCCAGCACTCTGGCCAAAAGAATATGTGTCTTCATTTGTCTGCCAATTGAATAATATTTGATAATTTCCGCGGCGAAACGCCGATCAGCTCTTTGATCTCACTAGAAAAATGTGAAGGCGATGAGTAACCATGATTAACGGCTAATTGGGTGATGTTCTCGTGGCCTTCTACACTATTCAGCAGCGATTGCGCCATACGCCAGTTTCGTAATTCACTCTTCGCTTTTCCGCCCAACGCTCTGCTGCACAAACGACGAAAATGGGTATAAGAAACGCCATAGTCTTCTCCCAGCATTCTCATCGTGTTGCCGCTGGTTGACTGAGCAAGTAAATAGCCAACTAACCAGTAACTCTCGCTTTTTCGTAACAGCGCCAGTACCTTATTGAAGGCCGGAGAAGGCGTAATAATTTGCTGCAAAAACCAGTACTCGCAGCGTTTACGATCTTGCCAAATAGCGCGAAACTCAGGACTCAGCAAAACCCATTTATCGGATTCAGCATATGTCGTGTCCACTAATCCTGCGCCATCGATAAATGCCAGTAATTTGCTGAGTACTTCAATTTTTAACGGTTGAAAAACCAGGTCTCCTGATACTGGTGTGACAACAGCCTGCTCGCAAAAAAGCAGCGCGCCTTCCTGAATCAGGCAGTTTTCATTGTGTCGGCCTTCAGAAAATGACATATGCAGCTTTTGCGCGGAACACGTCTGTATAAACCATGCTTCCGGGCTGCGGATTTTCCGCTTCTCTCCTTCTTTAAGTACTTCCTGCGTATTTAGCATAGTTGTCAGCACCAGTTAAAAATCATTTTAATATGTAAACAATACCGGGAGCTGGTGGCAAAATCCTGATGCAATCATTATGAAACTGATGCCACCCGCTAATTAAATTAGCCAACTTGCACAGCGCTCGCTGATTTTAAATAGAAAATCAGCTCATAGAATATAAATTCTGGCTTATTGTTCTACAGCAGCAAAAATTCAGATATTGTCATCGGGATGGAGAATTAATTATTTATATCAGGAGTTTTTTTTGCTAGCATTCCTGAAACGCATTCGCCCCCTTATAACTATTGTCAGATAACGTTCTGACGGTTGTGTAAAAACATGGCGCCTCATTCTTCTGTAGTTGGAGTTAATATGAAAAAATTTTATAGCTGTCTTCCTGTCTTTTTACTGATCGGCTGTGCCCAGGTGCCCCTCCCTTCCTCCGTGAGCAAACCGGTACAGCAACCTGGCGCTCAGGAAGAGCAACTGGCCAACGCAAATAGTATTGATGAGTGTCAGTCTCTTCCGTATGTGCCGTCAGACCTTGCGAAGAATAAATCATTATCAAACCAGAACGCTGATAATTCCGCATCAAAAAATAGCGCAATCAGCTCAAGCATTTTTTGCGAAAAATATAAACAAACCAAAGAGCAGGCGCTCACCTTCTTCCAGGAACATCCACAATACATGCGTTCGAAAGAAGATGAAGAGCAACTCATGACCGAATTTAAAAAAGTTTTGCTTGAACCCGGAAGTAAGAATTTAAGCATATATCAGACGTTACTTGCTGCCCATGAAAGACTGCAAGCCTTATAAGGCCATATCACCGTTGGCTGAACTCATCATGATATAATTAAGACCATATTTTGCATTGCCACTTAATATCAATATAATTATTATAGCTATGGTCACTTTTACGGTTGGCCATTTGTCTCTTACGTTGCATTTATCAATCTGCTTTTTGATACAGCAGCACCTCGCTGCTGCTTTTTTTATTTGCGATAAAGAACTGCCTCCCAGACTCGGGAAAATAGCCGAAACTTATACTGACAAACTATCGTCTCGTATATCGCGGTAAACTAACATCCCCCTCTTGCCCCACATGTTGGCATTCTTACGATACCCCATCCACTTTTCGCGGATAACGTTCTTTTTACCTGTGACAGCGTATTGACTACCAGGCTAGTATAGCGGCAGAAACGTCCCGATGTCTGGAATGAATGGCAAACAGTCTATAAGGTGATTGAATGGATACGACAGAAGAACTAAACGGAACCTACTTCTACCACGGACAATCGAACCTGTCAGCAGGTGAACTATTTGATGTAATTTTCCTTGAGCAATTTTGTGATGAACTTGGGATTGGCATTGAGTCAGGTGCTGCTATCCTCGCCGGGCAACCGTGGTTAAAAACCAGAACGAAACCGGGAGAGGCAATCAAAGGGACAAGTGTTATCTCCAGGTATGGGAGAATGCTTTTACGAAATGCACAAACTCCTTTCGGTATTAGAGTTCCTACACCCGTTGGTATAAGAATGCGAAAAACAAATAATCTTGCCGCAGTCATAGCACGATATGTTCCATGGTTAGGTTGGGTTGGTCTTGTGAATTCAATTTACCAGGTATCAAGGAGAACTCAGGCAAAATACAACCTAATAGCACGCCCTAAAGATCGTATACAATGGACATCCTTTTGATGGACACAATTCAGCAAGAGGTGTTAGCACTCTTCCGTGAAGAGATTCCCGGATATTTAGACAGCAATTGGAAAGAAATCCCTTTAGAACTTGATTCTGATTTATTTGAAGCTCCAGGCGATGACCTGCATGAAGCTTTGGATAAATTTGAAAAAAAATTTAATGTAGATTTATCACAAGTTAAATGGTCGTGTTATTTTCCCTGGGAGAATACTCCACTGCTTACACGATGGTTTAAATTAAAACGGGAAGATGTAGAACGAACTCGTACACCTTTAACAATCAGAATGTTTTCTGAGTCAGCGAAAGCTGGGAAATGGCTTTATGATTAGTGAAAAATATGTCGAATTAATCAGGAGTTAATTACTATGAATTTTGTTATTTGGCGCAGTATCATTAAACGATCAACCCCTTTCCTTGTTGCTGTCGTTTAAAACGCTTTATGCTACTTTATCTGCATCTGGTAGGTTATGACAACATGAGGCTTTGTTGAATAATTCAGAATCGGCCAACGATAAGGATACAGGACTCCCACCGGAGCACTCGTTATACGAGCCTGACGCTGGTCGGCATTGCCAACAACGTCATCCAGTTCAGCGCCTTGAGCATCGCCATCGCTTCACCCACCTGCGCGTCATAGTTCCGCAGACTCAGATAGCCGCCCAGCAAGGTTTTAATACGGAACATCGCTGTTTCCACTACTGAACGACGGTGATAGCCCACTTTCTTTTCCAAACCTCATTGCTGCCGCTCAGATGTTGATTTGCCACCGCGTGGTTACGCTCATGGTACTTGCCCGGCCAATATCGCGCACCGCTTCGTGGCGGGATTAATGGCCTGATTTTTTTCCTCAACAACACATCATGGCAATAGCGCGTGTCATAAGCGCCGTCAGCCGAGGCTTCCCTGATTTTACAGTGAGTCTGGCTAATCAGCCCCGGCAGTGCCTGCGTATCCGTCGTGCCGTTGAGCGGGAAAGAATGCCTTTGCAATTAATCAGGAAAGTGTTGCGCGAGAAATCGTGCATTTTTCAAGCACATCGTTTACTTTAATTAACCGATTCATAAAATATATATTATCTGTTCATTTCTAGCTTGTAGGCTATTTTAATAACTGTGTATTTTAAAGAATAAAATTAATATTACCCTATTTCTTTGTTATAATACCAGCCTCCAAAATTGTGCTATAGGAACATCATGGAATTAATCCGTTATGCTGACATCAACAGCGATCTCTATCGCCACATTTGGGTCGTTGGTGATATTCATGGATGTTACTCCTTATTGTTATCAAGACTGGCTCAATTAAATTTCTCTCCTGATACCGATCTATTGATCTCCACTGGAGATAACATTGATCGAGGAAAAGAAAACCTTGAAACACTGAAACTGTTAAATACCCCATGGTTTATTTCTGTAGTGGGTAATCATGAAGCTATGGCGCTTGACGCTTTTGAAACACAGGATGGCAATTTCTGGTATGTAAACGGTGGTTACTGGTACGACTCGGTCACCGAAAAAGACAGGCAAGAAGCCACTGACCTATTACTAACTTTTAAGCAGCGTCCTCACATCATAGAAGTTGAAACGTCCTCAAAGAAGTACGTGATTGCCCATGCCGATTATCCAGATGACAGCTACGATTATGGGAAGCAAGTTGATATTGATGGCGTTCTATGGTCACGCGATCGTCTGCTTGGTTCGTTACAGGGGAATATCCATCCAATACGCGGTGCGGATACTTTTATCTTCGGCCATATGATTGTTGACTACACAACAACATTCGCCAATCAAATCTACATTGACACAGGTTCTTTCTGTTCAGGCAATCTGTCTTTTTTTAAAATAAAGTAATCTGGAAATAGAATTATATAATATCAACCCTCCCTGCATTATGGGCAATGATATAGCCTTCAATAAATACCATTGCCCATTCGTAATAGCGTCTAAATTTCGCGTTTTTCTGCCCATTTCAGCATTAAGATCGCAGGCCAAAAAAACGAAGCCGTAATCCGACGCAGGTAGTTACTCGATCGCCTGAGAAGAGTAAAGATCGCACAGCTCCAGATACCTATCGGAAGAAAGCGCAATAACCGTGGTGGCGAAATGGATCGGCTTGCCTTCATGCAACACAATCTTGATTACAGTCTCGAGTTTGGAAGCATCCGTTTCCCTCTTAATTTTGTTGGGATTTCTCTTTGTTGCGAGCATGGTCTGAACTAATTGCCTGGCAGCTTGCCTTGTTTCGTCAATATTTGGAAAATCGAACACATTTCCAACTTTTACTTTCAAGACAGAACTTGGCTTCCTACCCTCACTGACATTACGATCTGACGAGGCTACTCTTCGCTGGATTACGTAGGTTTTTTTCGTCAAACTGGCTTTTACCCCGAAACCAGCAGGAGCTTCTCTGTGGTCATCGAAAACAATGTAGAGTTTTTGAGCTGGGTTAGCTTCGAAAACGATTTTTCCAGAGCGACTGAGTGCAGGCTTAACATTGATACTTAACTTGTTGATAATGAAAGGCTGGCTGAGAGTTGTTTTCAAAGTATCACCCCTGTTGTAGTCCAGGAATGATGAGAATGTAACCTGTCACATTTTAGGCTACAGGTGAGCTACAAATTTATGGGTTTATGTGAGTTTATAAGGGTTTTACCCGGGGCCACATGAGCACTTGAAAGAATAAAAAAACGAGTAAAATCAATATGAATGAGTCATTTGATAAGGACTTCTCCAACCACACCCCGATGATGCAGCAGTATCTCAAGCTGAAAGCCCAGCATCCGGAGATCCTGCTCTTTTATCGTATGGGAGACTTTTACGAGCTGTTTTATGACGACGCAAAGCGTGCGTCGCAGTTGCTCGATATTTCGCTGACCAAACGCGGCGCATCGGCTGGCGAACCTATCCCTATGGCGGGAATCCCGCACCACGCCGTAGAAAACTACCTCGCGAAACTGGTCAATCAGGGCGAATCCGTCGCTATTTGCGAACAGATTGGCGATCCGGCCACCAGCAAAGGTCCCGTTGAACGTAAGGTCGTGCGTATCGTTACGCCTGGCACCATCAGCGATGAAGCCCTGTTACAGGAGCGTCAGGATAACCTGCTGGCGGCTATCTGGCAGGATGGTAAAGGCTACGGTTACGCCACGCTGGATATCAGCTCTGGGCGCTTTCGTCTGAGCGAACCCGCCGACCGTGAAACGATGGCCGCAGAGCTGCAGCGCACCAATCCCGCCGAACTGTTGTATGCCGAAGATTTTGCTGAAATGGCGTTAATAGAGGGACGCCGGGGTCTGCGCCGTCGCCCGTTGTGGGAGTTTGAGATTGATACCGCCCGCCAGCAGTTAAATCTGCAATTCGGTACGCGGGATCTGGTTGGTTTCGGCGTCGAAAATGCCTCGCGTGGATTATGTGCGGCAGGCTGCCTGTTACAGTACGTAAAAGATACCCAGCGCACCTCCCTGCCGCATATTCGTTCCATTACGATGGAACGCCAGCAGGACAGCATCATTATGGATGCCGCGACCCGCCGCAATCTGGAAATTACCCAGAACCTGGCCGGCGGTGTCGAAAATACCCTCGCCGCGGTGCTTGACTGTACCGTGACGCCAATGGGTAGCCGAATGCTTAAACGCTGGCTGCATATGCCGGTACGAAATACCGACATATTGCGTGAACGCCAGCAGACCATCGGCGCCTTGCAGGACACCGTCAGCGAACTGCAACCGGTGCTGCGTCAGGTCGGCGATCTGGAGCGTATCCTTGCGCGTCTGGCGCTGCGCACCGCGCGTCCGCGCGATCTCGCCCGAATGCGTCACGCCTTCCAGCAACTGCCGGAATTGCACGCTCAGCTTGAAACCGTTGACAGCGCGCCGGTACAGGCGTTACGTAAAAAAATGGGCGATTTCGCCGAGCTGCGCGACCTCCTGGAACGCGCCATTATTGACGCGCCGCCGGTACTGGTCCGCGACGGCGGCGTTATTGCGCCCGGCTACCATGAAGAGCTGGACGAATGGCGCGCGCTGGCGGACGGCGCCACCGATTATCTCGATCGTCTGGAAATTCGCGAGCGCGAGCGTACCGGGCTGGATACGCTGAAAGTCGGCTATAACGCGGTACATGGTTATTACATTCAGATTAGCCGTGGTCAAAGCCATCTGGCGCCCATCAATTATGTGCGTCGCCAGACGCTGAAAAATGCCGAACGCTACATTATTCCTGAGCTAAAAGAGTACGAAGATAAAGTTCTGACCTCGAAAGGCAAAGCGCTGGCGCTGGAAAAACAGCTATATGACGAATTGTTTGATCTGCTGTTGCCGCATCTGGCCGATTTACAGCAGAGCGCCAACGCGCTGGCGGAGCTGGATGTGCTGGTTAACCTGGCCGAACGCGCCTGGACGCTGAATTACACCTGCCCGACATTTACCGATAAACCCGGTATCCGTATTACCGAAGGTCGCCACCCGGTGGTTGAACAGGTACTGAATGAGCCGTTTATCGCTAACCCGCTCAATCTGTCGCCGCAGCGCCGGATGTTGATCATTACCGGCCCCAATATGGGCGGTAAAAGTACCTATATGCGACAAACGGCATTGATCGCCCTGCTGGCCTATATCGGCAGTTACGTTCCGGCGCAAAACGTGGAAATCGGCCCCATCGACCGTATTTTTACCCGCGTCGGCGCAGCGGACGACCTGGCTTCCGGGCGTTCGACCTTTATGGTGGAGATGACCGAAACCGCGAACATTCTGCATAATGCCACGGAAAACAGTCTGGTATTGATGGATGAAATCGGGCGCGGTACCTCCACGTATGACGGGCTGTCGTTGGCCTGGGCCTGCGCGGAGAATCTCGCGAATAAGATTAAAGCGTTAACGCTGTTCGCTACCCACTACTTCGAGCTGACCCAATTACCGGAGAAAATGGAAGGCGTGGCGAACGTCCACCTGGATGCGCTGGAACACGGCGATACTATCGCGTTTATGCACAGCGTGCAGGACGGCGCGGCAAGTAAGAGCTATGGCCTGGCGGTCGCGGCGCTTGCGGGCGTCCCTAAAGAAGTCATCAAACGCGCGCGCCAAAAACTCCGCGAGCTGGAGAGCATCTCGCCCAATGCGGCGGCAACGCAGGTGGACGGCACGCAAATGTCGTTGCTTGCCGCCCCGGAGGAGACATCGCCCGCCGTTGAAGCGCTGGAGAATCTCGATCCGGACTCCCTGACGCCACGCCAGGCGCTGGAGTGGATCTATCGGCTGAAAAGTCTGGTGTAAACGTGTCGGGCCTGATAGCGCCGCGTTATCGGGCCCACGCGCCGGCACAGGCTTTTCAGGCTGTGGCTGTCGTTTCGTGTAAATGACGCCAGACTATCCGTCCTCTTTCCCTTTTTAAAATGACCGTCGACCAGCGTACCGTCTCAGCCTGGCCCGGCAGTTGCTGTCGCTCACGATAACGCAACGCGGCGCCTTCCGGCCACTCCGCCACAAGGTCAATGTGCTCAACCACGATAACCAGCCCCGGGCGACACGCGCGCTGCGCCTGGAAAAAAGCGCCCAGCGCCGGATAATCCAGACAAACACCGCCTGGCGTTATCATCGTAAAATCAACAGCAAAACGCGCTATCAACGCCTCCAGGCTACCCACCCCCTTACTAAGCCAGTTCTCAATCGCCGCATGGGCATGAATAATTTCTTCTTTATATGGATTCATGATCTTTCCTTTTTCAGGCACAGAAGCGCCTGTCTATTGTTTAGACAGACAGCGTAAATAAGGGGCAGCAGGGTGATACCGGCGGCGGCAATAAAGGTCCAGCGATAAGCAACCTCAAGCGACATAACGCGCTGGAGCGCGTTTAACAGCAGCGTCAACAGCGTCGCGCCAAGGAAAAAGCTGAGCTGACGATTAAGATTCCATAGCGCGCTGGCGTCAGGCATGTCCCGGCGAGCAATAGTCAGGAAAGCGCCACTCTGCGCGGTACTGCTGCACAAACTGCCGCCAGCGCCCATTAAGGCGAATATCATCATCAGTACACGGTGCGATGTCGCAGGCGTAACGTTAGTTAAAAGCAGTATCCCTGCGGCCTGAAGAAGACAGCCGACGATAATCAGCGGACGCGGCCCAAGCCGATTGAAGTAACGTCCGGTAAACATAATGGCGACAAATGAAGCGATCGACCAGGGAAGCATCAGCGACCCCGCCGCCGCAGGCGATAGCTGCGCGACGTTCTGTAGATAAAACATCCCGACCACGCTGATACCAATGAACATACCCGGTACGCACAGATAGACGATCATGGCAAAACGCAGCAGCCTGTCCGTCAACAACGGCAGATGGAGCAATCTTGCTGACGCCATTGTCGTCGACGCGGCGTTCAGCCAACAATAAGCGAGCAATAAAGTGAGAACGGCCACCGGCAGCGTGGCAAAGAATATCCAGCGCCAGCCGCACGTTTCCACCAGCAGCCCACCAATCGCAGGCGAACATGCCGGCGCCAGTAGCGCCACCATCATGACAACCGATGACACGCCAGCGCGTTCATGCGGTTCAAACTGTTGCCAGGTTAACGCCTGACCAACCGGGATCAATAAGCCACCGCCCGCCCCCTGCACAATACGCCAGAAAACAAGGCTGTGTAAGGAATCGGCAAAACCTGCGGCAGCGGCGGCAACGCTAAACAGAATGAGCGAAAATATGATCAGCCGTCGTGCGCCGAGATAACGCGAAAGAAACGCGCTAAACGGAACGATCAGCGTTAATCCTGCGATATAACCGTTACTCACCCATGCCAGCGCCGATATGGACGTATGCAGATCCACGGACATCGCAGGAAAAGCCACGCTGGCAATAAACAGATTAATCAGATCAAGAAAGAAGCCGAGCAGGTAAACCACTGCCACTTTACTGCGATACGTCATTATGCATCCTCCGTCAGAGGCGCTAATGTAGCCGTCCGGAGAAAGCCAGATAAGTCCGCGCTTCAACGATATACTGTCAAAATAATTTTGACAATAAAGGAGCTCGCCATGCTCAATTTGCAGCGTATGTCGCTGTTTATCGCCGTGGTAGATAGCGGCAGCTTCACGGCCGCCGCCGCCGCATCGGGCCAAACAAAAGCGGTAGTGAGTTTTAATATTCGGCAGCTTGAAAAAGAGCTTGGCGTAACGTTACTGCTACGTTCCACCCGACGACTGACGCTCACAGACGCCGGCGTCCTCTTTTACCAAAAAGGCGTGAATTTACTCAATGCAGCGAAAAATTTGCAGGATGAAGTGCGTGCCAGCCATAGTGGGCTGGGCGGCGAGTTACGTATTACCACTACGCCCGAGTTTGGCGAACAGGTGGTCATTCCGGTACTGGCGCAGTTTAGTCAGCGCCATCCCGATCTCCGTATTCGGCATATGTCCTCATCACATCATGCCGATTTAATTGCCGAGCGCTTTGATGTGGCGATTCGGCTTGGCTCGCTGGCGGACTCCCGCTATCGCGCCGCGCTGATATCCCGCTTTACCATTCTGCCGGTCGCCGCGCCGCAGTGGCTCGCCCGCCACCCTGTGTCGTCACTGGAGTCGTTGGCCCAGGCGGAATGGATTATTCATGAGCGATTACCTACGCCGCTACGGTGGACAGTAACGAATAATCATGGCCAACACTCACGCCTGGAGATAAGCAAAGCCGGCAAAATTTCTGTCGACAGCGCGCGCTCGCTGATGGCCTTCGCTCTCGCGGGAAGCGGCGTCGCATTACTGCCGCAATGGTTAGTCAACACCGCACTGGAGGAGGGAACGTTAATTCACGTGTTACCCGACTATCATTTTCCCCTTCAGGGCATTTATGCCGTTTACCCGGATGCCCGCCATGTATCGACAAAAGTACGCGCATTTATTGATTTTTTACGTTCGCAATGGGATTGCGGGGAGCACGCCCCATCATCGTAGCCAGTCCGGGAGCATTGCGCTCCCGGACGGATAATACCGTCTTAATCCTTAACTACCAGCTTGTCTTTGATCCCCTGCGCCTGCCAACGCACCCACAGCATAATTGCCGCCAGAACGACGATCGGCAGTAACGGATCGAGCCAACTGCCGCCGGAACCAAACAGCAGGTTAATCAGCGCCACGCCGGTGCCGCCAATCGCCCAGGCAATGGTCGTCGGTACAGACCAAACCACCATCTGCTGTTTGACATCAGAGACGCCCATCATGCGGTTAACCACCCAGAACAGGCTATCGTTGAAGTAGCCGAAGAACAGCGACCCCATCGTTGCGGCCTGAGCGGCAAGCAACATATTGATGCCGGGGATCTGCGCCAGGATCGGCGCGGAAATCGAGGCGGCAGTGATCATCGCCACCGTCCCCGATCCCTGAATCAGGCGTACCAGCGTCGCCACGATAAACGGGATCAGGATCGGCGAGATCGGCAGGTTGGCAACCTGCTCCGCCAGCTGTTGCCCCGCGCCGCTGTCGCGCAGGATCGCGCCCAACGCGCCGCCAGCGCCCGTGACCAGTAAGATAATCCCGGCGCTTTGCAAGCCCTCTTCCAGACGCTCTGCGGTGGTATGTTTATCCATGCGCGGCACCAGCGTATACACCGCCAGCAGAACGCTGATGGCCAACGCGATCACTGGACTTCCCACAAAGTTGATTGCCTGTACCACCGGATGCGTCGCCAGGCCGGACCATCCTTCTACAGTGGCGAGGGTGGAACAGATAGCCTTCAGGAAGATCAGCACGATCGGCACCACAATAGGCAGCAGAGAGAGCGTCAGGCTCGGCAGATCCTTTTGCTCTTTCTCTTTATTGTACTGCTCCAGCGCGGCATTGACTTCATCGGCGTTCAGCGTACGCGGCACGAAATCAGGGTAGCGTTTATCCAGCCACTGCGCATAGAACACAATGCCGATCACACAGGGCACCGCCAGCGCCATCCCGGTCAATAACATTGCGCCGATGTCGACGTTAAAAATCCCGGCTACCCCCAGCGGGCCTGGCGTGGGAGGTACCGTATGGTGAGTGACCACCAGCCCGCCCGCCAGCGCGACGCCCAGCGTCAGTAGCGAACGCTTACCGCTTTTCGCCAGCGCTTTCGCCACCGGATAAAGAATGACAAAAGCGGAATCGACGAAAATGGGGATGCTGACAATATAACCCGTGATCGCCAGCGCCCACTCTTCACGGCGTTTCCCCAGCCATTTGATAAAGCTCCAGGCGATACGCTCCGCCGCGCCGGAAACCTCCAGCAAGCGCCCCATCATTACGCCGAGACCAATCACCAGGCCAATGCTGCCCAGCGTCGTACCGAATCCGCTGGTGATGACAGAGAGCGTTTTATCAATGCCCATTCCCCCCAACAGACCGGCGATACAGGCCGCCGCCAGCATCGCGATCAGCGCATGAACACGGGTGCGTAACACCAGCCATACCAGCACGAAAACGGCAACGATCAGGCCGATAATTGGGGTCGGTAAACTTGTCATGACCTCCCCTCCATATCATCTTGTCGAAAGCGTTCAATAATGTCATCGAAGCGTTTATCGGCGACAAAACCTAACGCCAGCGCACGCTGGTTATCGATACGTCCCGGCCAGGAGGCGACAATTTTCTCGACGCCTTCGTCGCGCTGATGCGTAACCCGATCGCGCGCCGCCTGACCGCCCGCCTGACGCAACGTTTCCAGCATCTCGCCCACGGTTACGCTGATCCCCGGTAAGTTGATGCTGCTCGCCTCGCCAGGCGCGGGTAACGTTGCGGCCAGCGACAGGTTATGGATCACCGTCGCCGGGCTGGAAATCCACAGCCGCAAACTTTCCGACACCGGGCAGACGGTCGTCTCGCCCTGCAACGGTTCACGAATAATCGCGCTGACAAAAGAAGAGGCGGCGCGGTTTGGTTTACCCGGGCGAACACAGATCGTCGGCAAACGCAGCGCCAGCCCATCCACATAGCCTTTGCGGGTATAGTCGTTGACCAACAGTTCACAGGCGGCCTTCTGCGCGCCATAAGACGAGCGCGGCGTGAGTGCGGTGGTATCGGTGACGCATTCCGGCAGCGTACCGCCATAAACGGCAAGCGAGCTGGAGAAGACAAAACGAATTTTCTGCGGTTGCCGACGACACGCCTCAAGTAACTGGCGGGTAAGATCCAGGTTAACTTTCCATCCCAGATCGAAATCGTCTTCCGCATGACTGCTGACAATCGCAGCGAGATGATAAACAACAGAGGTATTAGCGGTAATCACATTCTCCAGCACGCCCGGCTGGGTTAAGTCAGCTTCCAGGCAGCGTAAACGAGGGGAATCTGATAACCGTGCAGGCATTTTTAAATCAACAAGAAGCAGTTCGTTAAACGCCAGCGATGAGTTTAATAAGGCGCTTGCGAGTTTCTGGCCTAAAAAGCCGCCCCCGCCGGTAATGATAATCTGCATCCGGATGTCCTCTTTATTGTTGTGTAGGGTAGTTCAGGGTTAGCGCCAGGCGTTAAACCAGCCAAGCCCGTCCTGAGTGGTATTCCGTGGTTGGTATTCGCAGCCTATCCAGCCGCGATAACCTACGTCATCGAACAGCCGGAACAGCCACGGGTAGTTGATCTCGCCATCATCCGGTTCATGTCTGTCCGGTAGCGAGGCGATTTGTACATGGGCATAGCGGCCCGCGTACTCGCGAATCAGGTGACTCAAATTGCCATCCACTTTTTGCGCGTGGAAAGTGTCGAGCTGGATGAACACATTCGGGCGGTCAACCTCTTCTGCGATGCCCAGCGCCTGATATTGGCTGGAAAAGAGGTAGCCGGGTTTAACGCCGGGACTCAGCGCTTCGATCAAAATACGTTTATCGTGGGCGGCAAACCGGTCGGCGGCATAACGCAAATTATCGATAAACGTGGCGCGATAACGTGCGCCATCAGCGCCATCCGGCACGACGCCCGCCATGATGTGAACCTGCTCGCATTCCAGCGCCAGAGCGTATTCCAGAGCCAGATCGATATCGGCGCGCGCGTCGTGTTCGCGCCCCGGTAGCGCGGCACGTCCCCACTCGCCCGCCGCGGTATCGCCCGCCGAAGTATTAAACAGCGCCAGCGTCAGATCATGACGCGATAGCTGGGCTTTAATCTCGCTGGCGGCAAAGCCGTAGGGGAACAGAAACTCAACGGCCTGAAAACCGGCTTCGGCAGCAGCGGCAAAACGCTCGATAAACGGCACTTCGGTAAACATCATCGACAAATTGGCGGCAAAACGCGGCATCGGGTTATCTCCTTAACTGCGCAATTTCTTCGGTGGTTAAATAACGAATCGGGCGTTCGCCAAGGATAAAAATCAGCTTTGCCGTCTCCTCCAGCTCCTCGGTATTATTAGCGGCTTCCTGCAAATTCTCCCCGCACACGACCGGCCCATGATTAGCCAGTAAAAAGGCCTGATGCCGGGCCGCCAGCGCAGCCAAATCGCGAGCAATTCGGTCATCCCCCGGGCGATAGTAGGGAACCAGCGGAATGTCTCCCATCCGCATCACCACATAGGGGGTAAACGGGCGAATCACATTTTGCGGGTCCAGCCCTTCGAGACAGGAAAGCGCCGTTGACCAGGTGCTGTGCAGATGTACCACGGCCTTGCAGCAAGGGTTATTGCGATACAACGCCAGATGAAAACGCACCTCTTTAGACGGTTTATCGCCGCTGAGCCATTCGCCTTGCGGGTCCACTTTGGATAGCCGCTGCGGGTCGAGATTACCCAGACACGAACCGGTGGGCGTCGCCAGAATATTGCCGTCCGGCAGTAACAGCGAGAGGTTGCCTGCCGAGCCGGTAGCATAGCCGCGCTGGAAAAACGAGGCGGCTATCCTGACCATCTCTTCTCGCAAAGCGTGCTCTTCTTTTGCCAGTATCGTCATACCTGAAACTCCCTTTGAGCGCGGATGAAAAAGGATTCATCGCCAAAATTGCCTGACTTTAGCGCCAGCGAGACTGGCGCATGGAGCGCGTTGACCCACGGCACGCCGGGTGAAATGCACGGTCCGATGTGAAAACCGGTAATACCGAGGCTTTGCGTCACCACGCCCGAGGTTTCGCCGCCCGCCACAATAAACCGGGTGATACCGCCTTCCGTTAAGCGAGCGGCCAGCAGGGAAAAGAGCGCCTCTACCGCATGGCTGGCTTCGGTAGCGCCATATTGCTGCTGGATGGCGGCCAGCGCCTGCGTGGAGGCGGTGGCGCTAATCATTGGCGCCAGTTCGCTGTCCTGACTGAGCACCCACTGCGCCAGCGCTTCAGCGTAAGCCTCGCGCGTCTCGGATGACAGGCAGCGCGCCACGTCAACGTCGCGTGTGGGAGCATGTTGTCGATAGAAGGCCACCTGCTGATTCGTCATTTGCGAACAGGAACCGGAAAGCACCACCGCGCGACCGCTCAGCGGATAGCCTGCGGAACGGGCCTGAGAAACGCCGTGCTTCGCCCACTGACGGGCCAGCCCCATTGCCAGCCCGGAACCGCCAGTCACCAGCGGGGCATCACGCAAAACCTCGCCCTGGATTTCCAGGTGCCGCTCATTGAGCGCGTCAAGTACCGCGTAGCGATATCCTTCCTGCTGTAAACGCGACAGCGCCGCACGGGTCGCGGCAACGCCTTCATCAAGCGTCTGAGCCGGAATAACGCCGCAGCGCCCTTGCGCCTGCGCTTCCATCAGACGCGGCAGGTAGCTGTCGGTCATCGGATTGATAGGGTGGTGGCGCATACCGGACTCCGCCAGCAAGTGGTTCATGACAAACAGATAGCCCTGATAGACCGTGCGTCCGTTAACCGGCAGCGCGGGAGAAATTACGGTAAATGAGGTATCCAGCGCCACCATCAGCGCATCGGTGACCGGGCCGATATTGCCTTCGGCGGTACTATCGAAAGTCGAGCAATATTTGAAATAGACTTGCTGGCAGCCCTGTTTTTTCAGCCATACCAGCGCCGCTAGCGATTGTTTTATCGCCTCTTGCACCGGGCATGAGCGGGTTTTCAGGCTGATAACCACCGCGTCGCACCCTTCCGGTTGCGTCCCGGTTGGGACATCATTGATCTGCACTGTCGGCATCCCGTTTTCGACCAGAAAACTGGCGATGTCGGTCGCGCCGGTAAAATCATCGGCAATGACGCCAATTTTTAACATGACGGCTCCTCAGGCGTGACGCCAGGCAGAGTAATCCCTGAGAAAATTTTGATCACAGCGCTGTCATCCTCTTTGCCATAACCGGCGTTACTGGCGCTGGTGAACATATTTAACGCCGTAGAGGCCAGCGGTAAGGGGAAGCGCAGCGCTTTCGCCGTGTCGGCAACCAGCCCCAAATCTTTGACAAAAATGTCGACGGCCGAACGTGGGGTATAGTCGCCATCAACGACATGCTGCATACGGTTTTCGAACATCCAGGAGTTTCCGGCGGCATGGGTCACGACGTCATACATCACGTCCAGAGGAATACCGGCCCGCGCGGCCAGCGCCATCGCTTCGGCCGCCGCCGCAATATGCACGCCAGCCAGCAGTTGATGAATGATTTTGACGGTTGAACCTGCGCCCGGCGTATCGCTGATGCGATAAACGTTGCTGGCAACGGCGTCCAGCACAGGCTTCAGGCGGGTAAACGCCGCCTCGCTCCCGGAGGCCATCACCGTCATTTCGCCCTGCGCCGCTTTTACCGCGCCGCCGGAAACCGGCGCATCCAGCATGTTAAGATTCAATGCCGTCAACGCCGCGGCGATCTCTTGGGCGTCGGCGCTTGAGATCGTGGACGAAACCATCACCGCGCTTCCGGGTTTCATCAGATGGGCGACGCCATCCTCACCGAATAACACCTGTCTGACCTGGGCGGCATTGACGACCAGAATGACTAACGCATCCACGACGCCGGCGAACTCCCTGGCGCTGGCGGCAGCCCCACAAGCCCCTTCAGCAAGAAGATTCGCGCACGCTTGCGGGTTAAGATCGGCCCCCCATGTGGAAAGCCCGGCGCGCAGGCATGAACGCGCAGCGCCCATTCCCATTGAGCCAAGCCCCACAATGCCGACATGAAAATCAGTTCCTGTTGTCATTATCACTCCATGTTAATTTACGTGATATTATGTTTTGTTATGTGAATATAGGCGTTTTTGTAAACAATTGCGGTGAGTTATTTCACAAAAAATAACAAAATGTGTTATTTTTTGTGAAGGCAATCCTCATAGAACTTCACACGCTGTGACGAGAAATCGCGTAAAATCGCGACAGGACTAAAGAAAGGAGCAGACGTTGATACCTACTGAGCGTCGACAAATCATTCTTGATATGGTGGCGGAGAAAGGCATCGTCAGTATCGCTGAGCTGACCGAGCGCATGCATGTATCCCACATGACTATCCGCCGTGATTTACAAAAACTGGAGCAGCAAGGCGCGGTAATCCAGGTCTCTGGCGGCGTGCAATCATCGACTCGCGTGGCGCACGAACCCTCGCATCAGATCAAAACCGAACTGGCGACGCCGCAGAAAGCGGCGATTGGCAAATTGGCCGCCAGCCTGGTACAGCCAGAAAGCTGTATCTACCTTGATGCAGGTACTACCACGCTGGCGATCGCCAGGCAGCTGGTTACGATGAATAAACTTACGGTGGTGACGAATGATTTCGTTATCGCCGATTACCTGATGGACAATAGCGATTGCACAATTATTCACACTGGCGGGGCGGTATGCCGGGAAAACCGGTCGTGCGTCGGTGAAGCCGCGGCGACGCTTTTGCGCGGGCTGATGATTGACCAGGCCTTTATTTCCGCCTCTTCCTGGAGCGTGCGCGGTATTTCAACGCCGGCAGAAGATAAAGTCACGGTGAAACGGGCCGTCGCCAGCGCCAGCCGCCAAAAAATTCTGGTGTGCGACGCGACCAAATACGGCCAGGTCGCTACATGGCTGGCGTTACCGCTGGCGGAATTCAACCAAATCGTCACCGATGACGGCCTGCCGGAAAGCGCAATTCGGGCGCTGGCCAAAGTGGATATCTCACTGCTGATGGCCAAAAAATAGCAAAGCGGCGCAAGCCGCTTACGTCATCATCTTGCGTACCAGTTGCGTAAACTGTTCGCGTTCTTCAGCGCTCAGTCGCCCCAAAAACTCATCGTCAACGCGATCCCCCAGTGGTATCGCGGCGGCGAGCAACGTTTGGCCCTGAACGGTGAGATAGACAAAACGCCGACGTTTATCCAGCGGATCGTTTTCTCGCTTTACCAGCCCACGATTTTCCATCCGGCTTAACATCTCCGCCAGCGTCGCTTTAGTGCTGACCGCCGCTTCGGTCAGATCGACCTGTTCAATACCCGGATGTTCAGCAATAACGCGCATCACCGCATATTGAGGTTTGGTGAGCTCCGGTAGTTCATGCTGCCAGCGTGCGGTATGTTGCTGAAAAAGTTGGCGTAACAGATGAAACGCGGTGTTTCGTAACTCCATGAGCGCTCCGGATAAATTAACTTTTTCTATCATAACGACTTATGCACGGTTTTTTAATGACGAATGCTTTAGCTAAACGTGCGCAGGCGTCGGGAGCGATCTTGTCGCAAAGGCCGTGTGGGCGTATTTTGATCAAAATGTTCGTATACGAACGATATTTGAGGTAAGAAATGAGATTGATTGTGGGGATGACCGGTGCGACCGGCGCGCCGCTTGGCGTCGAGCTACTCCAGGCATTGCGGGCGATACCTGATGTTGAAACGCATCTGGTAATGTCAAAGTGGGCGAAAACCACTATTGAACTGGAGACGCCCTACACGCCCGCTGAGGTAGCCGCCCTGGCAGATTATTGTCATAGCCCGGCCGATCAGGCGGCGACCATTTCCTCCGGCTCATTTCGTACCGACGGCATGATTATTATCCCCTGCAGTATGAAAACACTGGCGGGGGTTCGCGCCGGCTATGCCGAGGGGCTGGTGGGACGCGCTGCCGATGTCGTGTTGAAAGAGGGTCGCAAGCTGGTGCTTGTGCCGCGGGAAATGCCGCTCAGCACGATTCATCTGGAAAACATGCTTGCGCTTTCTCGTATGGGGGTGGCGATAGTGCCGCCCATGCCCGCGTTCTACAACCTGCCGCAAACCGTTGACGATATTATCCAGCACATCGTAGCGCGCGTTCTCGACCAGTTTGGTCTGGAGCATACGCGCGCGCGCCGCTGGCAAGGACTGCGACAGGCAGCAAATTTTTCACAGGAGAATGGATAATGGCATTTGATGATTTGCGCAGTTTTTTACATGCGCTGGATCAGCAGGGACAACTGCTGAAAATCAGCGAGGAAGTGAATGCGGAGCCGGATCTCGCCGCCGCTGCCAACGCAACGGGACGCATCGGCGATGGCGCGCCCGCGCTGTGGTTTGACAATATTCGTGGTTTTACCGACGCCCGCGTGGCGATGAATACCATCGGTTCCTGGCAGAACCATGCCATCTCACTGGGTTTGCCGCCTAACACGCCGGTTAAAAAACAGATCGATGAATTTATTCGCCGCTGGGACAATTTTCCGGTAGCGCCGGAACGACGGACGAATCCGGGCTGGGCGGAAAATACCGTCGACGGCGACGCAATCAACCTGTTTGATATCCTGCCGCTGTTTCGTCTGAACGACGGCGACGGCGGATTCTATCTGGATAAAGCCTGTGTGGTATCACGCGATCCGCTCGATCCCGATAACTTCGGCAAGCAGAATGTCGGCATCTACCGCATGGAAGTTAAAGGCAAGCGTAAGCTGGGTCTGCAACCAGTGCCAATGCATGATATCGCATTGCACCTGCACAAAGCCGAAGAGCGCGGGGAAGATCTGCCGATTGCGATCACGTTGGGTAACGATCCGATCATTACCCTGATGGGCGCAACGCCGCTGAAATACGATCAGTCGGAGTATGAAATGGCAGGCGCGCTGCGTGAAAGCCCCTATCCTATCGCCACCGCGCCGTTGACCGGTTTTGATGTGCCGTGGGGATCTGAAGTCATTCTTGAAGGGGTCATCGAAAGCCGTAAACGTGAAATTGAAGGACCGTTCGGCGAATTTACCGGCCACTATTCCGGCGGTCGCAACATGACCGTGGTGCGTATCGATAAGGTCTCTTACCGCAGCAAACCCATTTTTGAATCGCTCTATTTGGGGATGCCGTGGACGGAAATCGACTACCTGATGGGGCCGGCGACCTGCGTGCCACTGTATCAACAGCTGAAAGCCGAATTTCCGGAAGTGCAGGCGGTAAACGCCATGTACACCCACGGCCTGCTGGCCATCATCTCGACCAAAAAACGCTACGGCGGCTTTGCCCGCGCGGTGGGCCTGCGAGCGATGACAACGCCGCACGGTCTGGGATATGTGAAGATGGTGATCATGGTCGATGAAGATGTCGATCCATTCAATCTGCCACAGGTGATGTGGGCATTGTCGTCGAAAGTGAATCCGGCAGGCGATCTGGTACAGCTACCGAATATGTCCGTCCTGGAACTGGATCCGGGCTCAAGCCCGGCGGGGATTACCGACAAGCTGATCATTGACGCCACCACGCCGGTTGCGCCAGATAACCGTGGTCACTATAGCCAGCCGGTTGTTGATTTACCGGAAACTAAAGCCTGGGCTGAAAAGCTGACCGCCATGCTGGCAAACCGTAAATAAGGAGTAACCGATGATTTGTCCACGCTGTGCCGATGCACATATTGAACTCATGGCGACTTCGCCGGTAAAAGGAGTCTGGACGGTATATCAGTGTCAGCATTGTCTGTATACCTGGCGCGATACCGAACCGTTACGCCGTACCAGCCGCGAACACTATCCACAAGCGTTTCGCATGACGCAAAAAGATATTGATGACGCGCCAATGGTGCCGAGTATCCCGCCGCTGCTGGCAGAAGACAAACGGTAAAAAAAAAGGCCAGTCGACAGACTGGCCTTTTTTTGACAAGGGTACTTACTCGCGGAACAGCGCTTCGATATTCAGCCCCTGCGTCTGCAGAATTTCGCGCAGACGGCGCAGGCCTTCAACCTGAATCTGACGAACACGTTCACGCGTAAGACCGATTTCACGGCCTACATCTTCCAGTGTCGCAGCTTCATATCCCAGCAGACCGAAACGGCGCGCCAGCACTTCACGCTGTTTGGCGTTCAGTTCGAACAACCATTTGACGATGCTCTGTTTCATATCGTCATCTTGCGTGGTGTCTTCCGGACCGTTCTCTTTTTCATCGGCCAGGATGTCCAGCAACGCTTTTTCGGAATCACCGCCCAGCGGGGTGTCTACCGAGGTAATGCGCTCGTTGAGACGAAGCATACGGCTGACGTCATCAACCGGTTTATCCAGTTGCTCTGCAATTTCTTCCGCACTCGGTTCGTGGTCCAGTTTATGCGACAACTCACGTGCGGTGCGCAGGTATACGTTCAGCTCTTTAACAATGTGAATCGGCAAGCGAATCGTACGGGTTTGGTTCATAATCGCCCGTTCGATTGTCTGGCGAATCCACCAGGTTGCGTATGTTGAGAAGCGGAACCCGCGTTCCGGGTCAAACTTCTCGACTGCACGGATAAGCCCCAGGTTGCCCTCTTCAATCAGGTCCAGCAACGCCAGTCCACGATTGCCATAACGGCGGGCAATTTTTACCACCAGACGCAGGTTACTCTCAATCATGCGACGGCGAGAAGCGACATCTCCACGCAGTGCGCGACGCGCAAAATAGACTTCTTCTTCGGCTGTTAACAGTGGTGAATACCCAATCTCACCAAGGTAAAGCTGAGTCGCGTCCAACACACGCTGTGTGGCCCCTTGCGATAACAGCTCTTCTTCAGCCAGGTCGTTATCACTGGGTTCCTCTTCACTCAAGGCTTTTTCGTCAAAAGCCTCTACTCCGTTCTCATCAAATTCCGCGTCTTCATTTAAATCATGAACTTTCAGCGTATTCTGACTCATAAGGTGGCTCCTACCCGTGATCCCTTGACGGAACTAGCAAGTCAAAGCCTGGTTCCGCCGCTTTATCGCTGCGGTAAATAACGCAGCGGGTTTACGGATTTCCCCTTGTAACGAATTTCAAAATGCAAGCGTGTAGAGCTGGTGCCGGTGCTACCCATAGTAGCGATTTTTTGCCCCGCCTTAACTTCCTGTTGTTCCCGGACCAGCATCGTATCATTATGGGCGTAGGCACTCAGGTAATCATCGTTATGTTTGATGATAATAAGATTACCGTAACCACGCAGTGCGTTACCGGCATATACGACGCGCCCATCAGCGGTTGCGACGATAGCCTGTCCCTTACTGCCTGCAATGTCGATCCCTTTATTGCCCCCTTCGGAAGCGCCAAAGTTTTCGATCACTTTGCCATCCGTCGGCCAGCGCCATGCGGAAATCGGCGCGCTGGTTGACGTACTGCTTGCATTTGGTTCGGTCGTGCTTACCGTTGGTGCCGTTACAGGCGCTGTGACAACCGTCCCAGCAGGCTTGTTGTTTGGCAACATTTTGTTAGCACTTTGTTCACCTGAGCCCTCAGAATACGTAATTGTTGGTTGAGACGCAACTGCAACGGTGGAATTTTGTGCAGACCTGGTCACAACTCCTTGCTGTGCTGCATCCGCCTGGGTGATCGCATTTCCGCCAGTAATTGGCGTACCGGATGCGTTACCAACTTGCAAAGTTTGCCCTACATTCAGGCTATACGGGGCAGAAATACTGTTTCTCTGGGCCAGATCGCGGAAATCGTTCCCGGTAATCCAGGCGATGTAAAAAAGCGTATCACCCTTTTTCACGGTGTAAGTACTGCCACCCGTATAGCTACCTTTCGGAATATTCCCATACTGGCGATTGTATACAATTCGCCCATTTTCCATCTGCACGGGTTGTTCCGTGACCGGTTGAGTTTGCATGGGCTGCGTTACAGGACGCTGAACGGGTTGAATTTGCGGCGCTTGTTGCGGCGTTTGTTGCGTCGTCGCGCCCATTTTTGGCGGCGGTGTGATCAACATCCCGGAATTGGTATTTGATGACGAACCACTGTCCACAGACGTGACCGGCGCCGGAGGGTTTGACGAACTGGTACAACCTGCCAGCCATAGTGAAACCAGTGATAGTGCCGCAATGCGACTAACGGTGAATTTTGGGCTTCCCGCGCTCATTTATCCCCCAGGAAAAAATTTGGTTAACAACCAGTGACGTAAGAACCGTGCAACGCATTAAGTGAACACGGGAAAATGTGTTCACGATACGCTTAACCCACCGGGAATAACCAGGAAAACTCCAGGTATTCGTTTCGGCTTCATCAGGCGTAAGAGTGGGTGTTTGCAGGGCAAACTAGGCCAGCTCTCCCTTGACTAACGGGACGAAGCGAACGGCCTCCACGGTATCGATAATAAATTCGCCGCCCCGGCGACGCACGCGTTTCAAAAACTGCTGCTCATCGCCCACGGGCAGAACAAGAATGCCGCCTTCATCCAACTGTGCCATGAGCGCGGTAGGAATTTCCGGCGGCGCGGCCGTCACAATGATAGCGTCAAACGGCGCACGCGCCTGCCAGCCCTGCCAGCCATCGCCATGACGGGTAGAAACATTATGTAAATCGAGCTGCTTCAGGCGGCGGCGCGCCTGCCATTGCAGCCCCTTAATCCGCTCAACGGAGCAAACGTGATGAACCAGATGCGCCAGAATCGCCGTCTGATAGCCGGAACCGGTGCCAATTTCCAACACCCTGGATTGCGGCGTCAGTTCGAGCAGCTCCGTCATTCGCGCCACCATATAGGGCTGCGAAATCGTCTGACCCTGGCCTATCGGCAAAGCGATATTTTCCCAGGCCTTATGTTCAAACGCTTCATCAATAAATTTCTCGCGCGGCACTGCGGCAAGCGCATTAAGCACCTGCTCATCTCTGATGCCCTGCGCGCGCAATTGTTCAAGAAGAGCCTGTACACGTCCACTTACCATTGCGTGCCAACTCCCACGCTGTCTAACCAGTCTGAAACCACATCATGCGCGCTGTGCGCGGTTAAATCCACATGCAACGGCGTGACGGAGACGTAGCCTTCATCCACCGCCGCGAAATCGGTATCCGGCCCGGCATCGTATTTATCGCCCGGCGGGCCAATCCAGTACAATGTATTACCGCGCGGATCTTCCTGCGGGATTACTTTATCCGCTGGATGGCGGCTACCACAGCGAGTCACGCGGATGCCTTTAACCTGCGCTAACGGTAGATCCGGGACATTCACGTTGAGAATACGCCCGGTACGCAACGGCTCCCGGCTTAACCCTCGCAAAAGCGCGCAAGTCACGGCTGCAGCCGTATCATAATGCTGATAGCCGTTAAGGGAGACCGCTAATGCCGGAAAGCCGAGATGACGACCTTCCATCGCCGCGGCGACTGTACCGGAATAGATCACATCATCGCCCAGATTCGGACCCGCGTTAATACCGGAAACGACAATATCCGGACGCGGACGCATTAAGGCATTAACGCCCAGATAGACGCAATCGGTCGGCGTCCCCATCTGTACGGCGATATCGCCATTATCAAAGGTAAAAGTACGAAGCGAAGATTCCAGCGTGAGGGAATTAGACGCGCCGCTGCGGTTACGATCCGGGGCTACGACCTGTACATCAGCAAACTCACGCAGCGCTTTCGCCAGCGTTTGTATACCGGGCGCGTGAACCCCGTCATCGTTACTCAGCAATATGCGCATAATCACCCATTGTGTTGATCAGTTCCCTTACTACGCTGGTGGCAAAACTGCCTGCGGGCAGCCAGAAACGTAACTCGACGGTAACGTCATCCCACCAGTTCCAGCTTAATTGTTGCGGATAAAGCAGCATCGCTCTGCGCGACGCCTCTACTTTTTCGCGCAGCAACAGCGATTGCAACACCGTTTCCTGGGCAATGGCATCTTGCTCAAACGCCAGCGCCGCACGCTGTGTTCCCCACTCTCCGCTGCCCGGCAACGATGCTGTAATCATCAGCTCTTTTTCGTCTACCCGGCGCTGCAATTCAGGCAGTTCTTCAGATGTCGCGACGAACCAGCTTCCACGCCCCGCTAATTGTAGCGCATCGCCGTCAACAACTTGATTAAAGTCTGGTTTCTTCAGCCGCTGGTGAACAATTTGATTAAACAACGTGCTACGCGCCGCCGACAACCAAAAACTGCGTTTATTGCGATCGCGCACCGGCGCGTTACTTTGCGCCCAGCGCAGCGCGCCCTGCAAGTTGCTGCCGCCAATGCCGAATCGCTGTGCGCCGAAATAGTTCGGCACGCCGCCATCGCGAATCGCCTGCAATCGTGTTTCGACATCGCGGCGATCGCTTATTTCACGCAACACCAGCGTAAAGGCATTGCCTTTCAGCGCGCCTAAACGCAGCTTACGCTTGTGACGCGCGTATTCCAGCACTTTACAACCTTCCAGCTGAAAGGCGCTGAAATCGGGCATCTCTTTCCCCGGCACGCGCGCGCACAGCCACTGCTCGGTAACGGCGTGTTTATCTTTTTGCCCGGCAAAGCTCACTTCGCGAGCGTGAATTTTCAGGAATTTCGCCAGCGCGTCAGCGACAAAACGGGTATTGCAACCGTTTTTCAAAATACGCAGCAGAATGTGCTCGCCTTCACCATCCGGCGTAAAGCCTAAATCTTCAACCACCACAAAATCTTCCGGATTCGCTTTCAGCAATCCGCTACCTTGTGGTTTTCCGTGCAGCCAGGTGAGATTGTCAAACTCTGTCATTTCGCCGCCTTCATCAGCAACGCGACCGCTTCGCAGGCAATGCCTTCTCCGCGTCCGGTAAATCCGAGCTTTTCCGTCGTCGTCGCCTTCACGTTAACGTCATCCATATGGCAGCCGAGATCTTCGGCGATAAAGACGCGCATTTGCGGAATATGCGGCAGCATTTTCGGCGCCTGCGCAATAATGGTGACATCCACGTTGCCGAGGGTGTACCCCTTCGCCTGAATACGACGCCAGGCTTCACGCAGTAGTTCGCGGCTATCCGCTCCCTTAAATGCCGGATCGGTATCCGGGAAGAGCTTGCCGATATCGCCAAGCGCCGCCGCGCCCAGCAGCGCATCGGTCAGCGCATGTAACGCCACATCGCCATCGGAATGCGCCAATAGCCCTTTTTCATAAGGGATACGCACGCCGCCAATAATAATCGGCCCTTCTCCGCCAAACGCGTGTACGTCAAAACCGTGTCCAATTCGCATTATGCTTTCTCCTGGTGGATGGTTCGGGTCAGATAAAATTCCGCCAGCGCCAGATCTTCCGGACGGGTGACCTTGATGTTATCCGCGCGACCTTCTACCAGCGCCGGATGAAAACCACAATACTCCAGCGCTGACGCTTCGTCGGTGATGGTCGCGCCTTCATTCAGCGCACGCGTCAGACAATCGTGCAAGAGTTCGCGGGGGAAAAACTGCGGGGTGAGCGCGTGCCATAAATCGGCGCGCTCTACGGTATGGGCAATAGCGGTTTTCCCTGGTTCGCCGCGTTTCATGGTGTCGCGCACCGGACTGGCGAGGATACCGCCGACCCGGCTGTTTTCGCTGATGGTCAGCAACCGCGCAAGGTCATCCTGATGCAAACAGGGTCTTGCCGCGTCGTGCACCAGCACCCACTGCGCCTTTGCAACGGCCTGCAACCCGGCCAAAACAGAATCAGCGCGTTCGTTGCCGCCATCCACAACGGTGATTTGCGGATGATTCGCCAGCGGAAGTTGGGCAAAGCGATGATCGCCAGGGCTGATAGCAATAACAACGCGTGTCACCCGAGGATGCGCCAGCAGCGCATGAACTGAGTGCTCCAGAATGGTTTTATTACCGATTGAGAGATACTGCTTAGGACATTCTGTTTGCATTCGGCGGCCAAATCCGGCCGCCGGCACCACGGCGCAAACGTCCAATAAAGTGGCTGCCATGTTAAATCCCTGGATGGTTTATCGATGAGTTTGCCCCGCCGTTGCCGCGCGTTTTGAGGCGTCAGGCACCAGACGATAGAAGGTTTCGCCCGGTTTGGTCATGCTAAGTTCGTTGCGCGCGCGCTCCTCAATCGCTTCCTGGCCGCCATTGAGATCGTCAATTTCGGCAAAAAGCTGATCGTTACGCGCTTTAAGTTTGGCGTTTGTCGCCTGCTGCGCGACCACATCATCGTTGACGCGGCTATAGTCATGTATGCCGTTCTTACCGAACCACAGCGAGTACTGTAGCCAGACCAGTAAAGCCAGCAACAGCAGCGTTAGTTTACCCATCCTGCCCCCTGAAAAACGGCATCATCATCCCATAACGTCCTCTGTGACTCCACATTCAGGACGGGATTGCCGCGACAACGCCGGCAAATGTACCACATTTGCCGGATGTTACGTATACCCGAGTAAGGAGAACATAATCTCATTGTTGGTTACGGTTTGAATTATGACCGGAGGCGCAGTGATAACCCGTCTACCCTAATAGCCATATGAATAACGCGCCGAACAGCGCGCCTACGGCCAGTAGAGTAAACATGATGCTAAAAAGTATTTTGCCCTTTACCAACAGATGCAACGCAATGCCGATAATCACCGATACCGGCATTAACGCGAGGAAAAAGGGCCAGGTATAGAGGAAAAAAAACAGCGTGTTAGGGCCATAAAGCAGAAAAGGGATCCCCAACGCCAGCAGCCATGACACAAAGCCGACCACCGCCCCCGGAAATGCACTGGTGGCGTCATCGTCGACCATGAAGGCGTCTGACCTTGTGAAAGTAATGTTATGGCTATTACGCATATTAAATCCTGTAACCTTGACCATACCGGGCATACAAGCCCGGTGGTGTCTCAGGATCTGATAATATCGCGCCGTCTCAGCAGGTCTAATAATTGGGAAACCAAATTTGTTACTAATTGTTCACCATTAAGATGAACCTGGGGCGAGTCAGGCGCTTCGTAAATGGCGTCAATACCGGTAAAGTTACGCAACTCGCCCGCGCGCGCTTTTTTATACAATCCTTTAGGATCGCGCTGTTCACAGATAGCCAGCGGCGTATTGACATAAATCTCGATAAAACGATCGTGGCCGACGCGCTCTTTTACCAGTTGCCGCTCGGCGCGGTGCGGAGAAATAAATGCCGTCAAAACAATCAGGCCGGCGTCCGCCATCAGGCTGGCCACTTCGCCTACCCGCCGGATATTTTCCTGGCGATCGGCATCGCTAAAGCCTAAATCACGGCACAAACCGTGGCGCACATTATCGCCATCCAACAGGTAGGTACTGACGCCACGCTGATGTAACGCCTCTTCCAGCGCGCCGGCCACCGTTGATTTTCCCGAACCGGAGAGTCCGGTAAACCACAGCACCACGCCACGGTGGCCGTGGAGCTGTTCACGAGCGGCGACAGTAACGGGATGAGAGTGCCAGACCACGTTCTCATCATGCAGCGCCATGTTTATCTCCCAGCAAATCGCGGGCGTCCCAGTGCGGAAAATGACGGCGTACCAGCGCATTCAGCTCCAGCTCAAACGCACTGTATTCCACGGGCGGCGTCGCTCCGCGTTCGTCCAGTTCCCGCACCATGCCAGCGCCCACGGTAACGTTAGAAAGTCGGTCGATAAAAATCAGTCCGCCCGTCACCGGATTTTGCTGATAAATATCCAGCGCGAGCGGCTCATCGAATGTCATCTCCACCAGACCAATACCGTTTAACGGCAGACTCTCGACGTCTCGTTGGGTCAGATTGTTGATATCAACCTGATAGCGAATAGCCTCGATACGCGCGCGGGTTTTCTTACCCGCGAGTTTAACGTCGTAGCTTTGGCCCGGCGCCAACGGCTGTTCCGCCATCCATACCACGTCGATCGCGGCGTGCCGCGCAGGTGCCAGCGTCTCGTTTGCCGCCAGCAGCAGATCGCCGCGGCTAATATCAATGTCGTCGTTGAGTACCAGGGTAATGGCTTCGCCCGCACAGGCTTCTTCTTTATCGCCATCAAAAGTGACGATACGCGCCACGCTGGATTCCACGCCAGACGGCAGCACTTTAATGCGCTCTCCGACTTTGACGCTACCAGACGCCAGAGTGCCGGCATACCCCCGAAAATCAAGATTCGGGCGATTGACGTATTGTACCGGAAAGCGCATCGGCTGACGGTCTACCGCACGCTGTATGTCTACCGTTTCCAGGACTTCCAGCAGCGTCGGACCGCTGTACCAGCGCATATTCGCGCTCTGCGCGGCGACATTATCCCCTTCCAGCGCCGAAAGCGGGACAAAGCGAATATCCAGATCGCCCGGCAACTGTTCAGCAAAGGTCAGGTAATCTTCACGAATACGGGCGAAGGTCTCTTCGCGGTAGTCAACGAGATCCATTTTGTTGATTGCCACCACCAGGTGTTTGATCCCCAACAGAGTGGAGATAAAGCTATGGCGACGCGTCTGATCCAGCACGCCTTTACGCGCGTCGATCAGTAGGATCGCCAGATCGCAGGTGGACGCTCCGGTCGCCATATTCCGGGTATATTGTTCATGGCCCGGCGTGTCGGCGATAATAAATTTTCGTTTTTCCGTGGAGAAATAGCGGTACGCGACGTCAATAGTAATGCCCTGCTCACGCTCGGCCTGCAGCCCATCTACCAGCAGCGCCAGATCGAGTTTTTCTCCCTGCGTGCCATGACGTTTACTGTCATTATGCAGAGAAGAGAGCTGATCTTCATAAATTTGCAGGGTATCGTGCAGCAAACGACCTATCAACGTACTTTTACCGTCATCAACGCTGCCACAGGTTAAAAAACGCAGCAGGCTTTTGTGTTGTTGGGCAATCATCCAGGCTTCGACGCCGCCTTCATTGGCGATTTGTTGTGCAAGTATGGTGTTCATGGCGGCTCCTTAGAAATACCCCTGACGTTTTTTAAGCTCCATCGACCCCGCCTGATCGCGGTCAATCATCCTCCCCTGGCGCTCGCTGGTGGTAGAAACCAGCATCTCTTCGATAATTTCCGGCAGCGTTTGCGCGTGGGATTCCACCGCCCCGGTGAGCGGCCAACAGCCAAGTGTACGGAAGCGCACCATCCTTTTTTTGATGACTTCGCCAGGCTGGAGATCGATACGATCGTCATCCACCATCATCAACATGCCGTCACGTTCCAGAACCGGGCGTTCAGCAGCCAAATACAGCGGCACGATGTCGATGTTTTCCAGCCAGATGTATTGCCAGATATCCTGCTCTGTCCAGTTGGAGAGCGGGAAGACGCGTATACTTTCGCCTTTATTAATCTGACCGTTATAGTTACGCCACAACTCTGGACGCTGATTTTTCGGGTCCCAGCGATGGAAACGGTCACGAAAGGAGTAAATACGTTCTTTCGCGCGGGATTTTTCCTCATCGCGCCGTGCGCCGCCGAACGCGGCATCAAAACCGTACTTATTCAGCGCCTGCTTTAACCCTTCGGTTTTCATAATGTCGGTGTGTTTAGCGCTACCGTGAACGAACGGATTGATGCCCATCGCCACGCCTTCCGGATTTTTATGTACCAGCAACTCGCAGCCATATGCGTTGGCGGTACGATCGCGAAAGGCGTACATCTCACGGAATTTCCAACCGGTATCAACGTGCAATAGCGGGAACGGCAACGTACCCGGATAAAACGCCTTACGCGCCAGATGCAGCATGACGCTGGAGTCTTTACCAATGGAGTACAGCATGACCGGATTAGCGAATTCCGCTGCCACTTCACGGATAATGTGGATACTTTCCGCCTCCAGTTGCCGCAGGTGGGTGAGTCGTTTTTGATCCATAACCGTTCCTTTGCAATACCGTTTTTTGCTAAACATTTCGATTACACGACTATAGGGAGCGCAGGAGAGTGAATGAAATGACGAATTGGAATGAGTAGTTCCTCAAAGGAATAACGCGGCCCAAAAACCAATATCAAAAAATGCTTAACGTACCGGATTGCCAGCATTTAGGAGCAAATGAAATTGTATTAACACGATCGCGGTTTCATACTAGCCACGTAAAATTTTGTTCTGTATTTAAGGACTCATTATGTTTTCCGCAACGCGCCGCTTTGCCGTCATTCTGGCGCTCGGCGTAGGCTTTATCCTTCCTGCACAAGCAGCATCACCAGGGCCTGGTGAAATAGCGAATACTCAGGCACGACATATCGCCACCTTTTTTCCCGGGAGAATGACTGGCTCCCCCGCCGAGATGTTGTCTGCCGATTATTTACGCCAACAATTTACCCAGATGGGATACCAAAGCGATATTCGAACGTTTAATAGCCGATTTATTTATACCACGAAGGATAATCGCAAAAACTGGCATAACGTGACGGGCAGTACGGTCATCGCCGCCCATGAAGGGCGCGTGCCGCAACAGATCATCATTATGGCGCATCTGGATACGTACGCTCCGCAGAGCGACGCTGATGTCGATGCCAATCTGGGCGGTTTAACGTTACAGGGAATGGATGATAATGCCGCGGGATTAGGCGTTATGCTGGAACTGGCGGCGCGTCTGAAAGATATACCGACCCATTACGGGATTCGTTTTATCGCCACCAGCGGGGAAGAAGAGGGAAAGCTAGGCGCGGAAAATTTACTCAAACGAATGAGTGACGCTGAGAAGAAAAATACGCTGCTGGTCATTAATCTCGATAACCTGATTGTTGGCGACAAGCTCTATTTTAATAGCGGGAAAAATACGCCGGAAGCGGTGCGTACACTGACCCGCGATCGGGCATTAGCGATTGCGCGCCGTTATGGTATCGCCGCCAACACCAATCCGGGACGCAATCCATCCTACCCCAAAGGAACGGGTTGCTGTAATGATGCGGAGGTTTTCGATAAAGCGGGAATATCGGTGCTTTCTGTTGAGGCGACGAACTGGAATCTGGGTAAAAAAGACGGATACCAGCAACGCGTGAAAAATGCATCCTTCCCGAACGGCAATAGCTGGCACGACGTACGGCTTGATAATCAACAGCATATTGACAAGGCGCTGCCAGGGCGGATTGAGCGCCGTAGCCGCGATGTAGTGCGGATAATGCTGCCGTTGGTAAAAGAGCTGGCGAAGGCGGAAAAAACGTCCTGATATGCTGGTGAAACGTGTTTATCCCCGCTGGCGCGGGGAACACAACGGATAATTGCCCACGATCCGACCGTCTAACGGTTTATCCCCGCTGGCGCGGGGAACACCGTAGGTTTCCGGTTAATCCCGGATATGTTCCCGGTTTATCCCCGCTGGCGCGGGGAACACGCTGTTAATGGTGAAACTCATCGCATCATCATCGGTTTATCCCCGCTGGCGCGGGGAACACCACTGTGCACAAACGACGCGCCAAAACCAAGACGGTTTATCCCCGCTGGCGCGGGGAACACGGTGGGACGTTGACAATTAAGATGACGAACACCGGTTTATCCCCGCTGGCGCGGGGAACACACAGGCAAGATGAACCACACCCAGCGACCATACGGTTTATCCCCGCTGGCGCGGGGAACACACAGCCTATCGTATTCAGGAATTTAAGAGTGACGGTTTATCCCCGCTGGCGCGGGGAACACAGCCGCTGATAAAGTTAAATCCATATACGGGCCGGTTTATCCCCGCTGGCGCGGGGAACACGACAGAATTACGGCTGCGTTTGTTCAGCAGTTTGGTTTATCCCCGCTGGCGCGGGGAACACCAAGCAGTCAGTTGGAGGCTACGTTAAAAGACCGGTTTATCCCCGCTGGCGCGGGGAACACGGGGATGTCCGGGAATGTTACGACATAGCCGCCGGTTTATCCCCGCTGGCGCGGGGAACACTAGCTGCTGTCGTCATCGGGTTCAACTGATAACGGTTTATCCCCGCTGGCGCGGGGAACACTAAATATATTCGCCGTAGACCTCCGCGTGCCCCGGTTTATCCCCGCTGGCGCGGGGAACACGTTATCGCCCCTTATGGGGCGACCTCCGTTAATGGTTTATCCCCGCTGGCGCGGGGAACACGAAATACTCTTCTGATTCTCTGGAAACCGGCCCGGTTTATCCCCGCTGGCGCGGGGAACACCTACTATGCGTCACGTATTTAAGCCGGCAGCGCGGTTTATCCCCGCTAGCGCGGGGAACACCCAACGTTATTGCTGGCCTGAACCAGTTAGCACGGTTTATCCCCGCTAGCGCGGGGAACACAAAATTGATGTCAGACAGGCATTCCACCCGACCGGTTTATCCCCGCTGGCGCGGGGAACACTTTTCCATCCATGAATCAAGGCAGGCGGACACCGGTTTATCCCCGCTGGCGCGGGGAACACCGCTGCGACCGGGCGTTTTGCTGCGCTTCCCGCGGTTTATCCCCGCTGGCGCGGGGAACACGGATTTTCACCGGGATCACCCCACTATTTAAACGGTTTATCCCCGCTGGCGCGGGGAACACCCCTCACTGGCAGGAGCAGGCAGAAGAGGGCTGGTTGGGGCAAGAGCTAAAAGGTACCGGCTTTGTTTACGCCGATCATGCCTGCCTGTGGCGTACACAGGCGCTGCTGCGTCAACATGGTGAGATCCGTATGCCGGATAATGCCAGAGCACTCGTTGACGGCGTATACGAGCAGAAAATTGCTGCGCCAGCAGGCTTGCAGACGATCTCTGACGTTGCCTTTGGCAAAGTCCTTAGCCAACGTTCAGTGGCTGCGCAAAATTTATTACGTTACGATCTCGGTTACGATCGAGAAGCCAGCGACTTTTTATGGGATAAAGATAGAGAATTTTCTACCCGTCTGGGTGAAGAGAGTGTTGATGTTTATCTCGCGAGAAAAGACATTGATGGACAGCTACGCCCTTTAGTTGATGAAATAGATTTCTGCTGGGAAAAAAGTCGCTTATCCGTCCGAAAATCATGGTGGCAAAAAAATTCTGGTACATTCCAATGTCCAGATGAGGAAACATTAGCCTGTTTCAGAAAACGCCACCATCGCCCTTCCGGACAGGTTGTGCTGGTATCTGATGCAGGAGAAGCTAGCTATTACAGTAAACGTTTTGGATTGGTTGGATAACGGGTATTATTCTAACTCCGTTGTATAGAGAAGTGATTACATTAGATTCACCAAAATCTTTGTAGCTTCTCTATCTACATCCATTTCCATGAATACCCTTAATTAATTAAATTTAACTACTTCATTTCATCATACTTTATCTCTCAGCATCAACACCATTCATGATAAACCAAAATTTAAAAAAAGGACCATTTGCGGCGAATCATCTACCTTTTGTCTGAATTATCGTCACCACAAAGGATTACCAACCATAAATGTGCTGTATTAATAATGTCGTTCAAATTCTCTCCTGTAGTAAACTTTATCTGTTTAATAAAAAGAGAGAATTGAACGATATATTTTACTCCGGATATTAAATAATATAAATTTGAAGGAAAATATTATGCCAGTCACTTTAAGCTTCGGTAATCATCAAAATTATACGCTTAACGAAAGTCGGCTTGCTCATCTGTTAAGCGCAGATAAAGAAAAAGCAATCCATATGGGGGGCTGGGATAAAGTCCAGGATCATTTTAGAGCGGAAAAAAAGGACTATGCGCTGGAAGTGTTACACTCCATCATTCACGGACAGGGCCGTGGTGAACCTGGAGAGATGGAAGTTAACGTAGAGGATATAAATAAAATTTACGCCTTTAAACGGCTACAACATCTGGCCTGCCCGGCTCATCAGGATCTGTTTACTATCAAGATGGACGCCTCTCAGACACAATTTTTACTTATGGTCGGCGACACGGTGATCAGCCAAAGCAATATTAAGGACATCCTCAATATATCAGATGATACAGTGATAGAATCTATGAGTAGAGAGGAGAGACAATTATTTTTACAAATATGCGAGGTGATTGGTTCGAAGATGACCTGGCACCCGGAATTACTTCAGGAGTCGATTTCAACTCTACGAAAAGAAGTGACGGGCAATGCACAAATCAAAACGGCGGTTTATGAGATGATGCGTCCCGCAGAGGCTCCAGACCACCCGCTTGTCGAATGGCAGGACTCACTTACTGCAGATGAAAAATCGATGCTGGCCTGTATTAATGCCGGTAACTTTGAGCCTACGACTCAGTTTTGCAAAATAGGTTATCAGGAGGTACAAGGTGAAGTCGCTTTTAGCATGATGCATCCGTGCATCTCCTATTTACTACATAGCTATTCACCGTTTGCAGAGTTTAAACCAACAAATTCCGGTTTTTTAAAAAAACTTAATCAGGATTATAACGACTATCATGCAAAAAAAATGTTTATTGATGTAATTCTTGAAAAGCTATATCTAACCCATGAACGTTCTTTGCACATTGGTAAAGATGGGTGCAGTCGTAATATATTACTGACATAAAGATAGTCAGTAATATAACCAATTTAAAATCCGGCTGCCTGCCGGATTTTTCATAACAGCAAGTATAATCATACCGCGTAAGGACAATCACCCTTCATGCAGCCCGCACTCGCGCTTCAGCCCGAAGAAGCGTGTCTCTTCTTCCGCCATACCCGGCTCCCATTTGCGGGTGGTGTGCGTATCGCCCACCGACAGATAGCCCTGATCCCACAGCGGATGGTATTTCAGACCGTGCTTTTGCAGATACTGGTAAACCGTGCGGTTATCCCAGTCGATAATCGGTAGCACTTTAAACACGCCGCGCTGGATAGCGAGAACGGGTAAATACGCGCGGCTACCGGACTGCTCACGACGCAGACCGGCAAACCACGTCTGCGCTTTCAGCTCTTTTAGCGCCCGGTTCATCGGCTCGACTTTGTTGATGTCATTGTATTTCTCAATACCTTCTACGCCCTGCTCCCACAGTTTGCCGTAGCGCGCCTCCTGCCAGGCCGGACTTTCGCCCGCGCGGTAAACTTTCAGGTTGAGTTTGAGTTTGTCCGTTAGCTCATCAATAAACTGATAGGTTTCCGGGAACAAATAGCCGGTATCGGTGAGGATCACCGGGATATCCGGGCGAATCTGATTCACCAGGTGCAGGCTCACCGCCGCCTGGATGCCAAAGCTTGAAGAAAGCACGTATTCGCCGGGCAGATTTTCCAGCGCCCAAGCCACGCGTTCTTCGGCAGTCAGCGTTTCCAGTTGGGCGTTGGTTTCCGCCAACGCCAGTACGCGATCGACTTTTGGCAGTTCATTCAATGCGTTGAGATCGAGTTGGGACATAAGTTCCTCACTGTTTGCCTTGCCCGATGGCGCTGCGCTTATCAGGCCTACACAGACGCCATCCGGCAATTCAGGTTATTCCCAGAAATCACGCGCTGGATCGAGCACCGGGCGAATGATGCCCGCACGCACCGTAAAGTCGCCGAAGCCTTCACCCGCTTCACGCTCTTTCGCCCAGCGCCCAATCAGTTCATCCAGCGAAGCCAGAATATCCGGCTCGGTGATATTTTCTTGATACATCCGTGGGATACGTGTCCCAATACGGTTGCCGCCAAGATGCAGGTTATAACGACCAGGCGCTTTCCCTACTAAGCCAATTTCCGCCAGCATCGCGCGGCCACAGCCGTTCGGGCAGCCGGTCACGCGCATCACAATATGCTCGTCCGGGATACCGTGTTTTTCCAGAATCGCTTCCACTTTGTCCGTGAACGACGGCAGGAAACGCTCGGCTTCCGCCATCGCCAGCGGACAGGTCGGGAACGACACGCAGGCCATTGAGTTTTCACGCAGCGCGCTCACCGCATTCATCAACCCGTGGTCGCGCGCCAGCGTCTCGATCTTCGCTTTCTGGCTTTCCGGCACGCTGGCAATAATCAGGTTCTGGTTAGCGGTAATACGGAACTCGCCCTGATGAATCTTCGCGATCTCCAGCAGGCCGGTTTTCAGCGGGCGCCCCGGATAATCCAGGATACGACCGTTTTCGATAAACAGCGTCAGGTGCCAGTTGTTGTCGATCCCTTTCACCCAACCGATGCGATCGCCGCGACCGGTAAACTCATACGGGCGGATCGGCTCGAATTTGATCCCCGCGCGACGCTCCACTTCTTCTTTGAACGTGTCGACACCGACGCGCTCAAGCGTGTATTTGGTTTTCGCATTTTTACGATCGGTACGGTTCCCCCAGTCACGCTGGGTCGTCACCACCGCTTCCGCCACCGCCAGCGTATGCTCCAGCGGTAGATAGCCAAACTCGCTCGCGGTACGGGCATACGTTTTCTTATTACCATGCTCAATAGACAGACCGCCGCCCACCAGCAGGTTAAAGCCGACCAGCTTGCCGTTCTCGGCAATCGCCACAAAGTTCATGTCGTTGGCGTGCAGATCGATATCATTTTGCGGCGGGATCACCACCGTGGTTTTAAATTTACGCGGCAGATAGGTTGCGCCGAGGATCGGTTCTTCGTCAGTGGTCGCGACCTTCTCCTGATCGAGCCAGATCTCCGCATACGCACGGGTGCGCGGCAGCAGATGTTCGGAGATCTTCTTCGCCCACTCGTAGGCTTCCGCGTGCAACTGCGATTCGTACGGGTTGGAGGTGCACAGCACGTTACGGTTCATGTCGTTAGCGGTTGCCAGCGCATCCAGCCCCACCGAGTGCAGCATCTGGTGCACCGGCTTAACGTTCTTCTTCAGAATGCCGTGGAACTGGAAGGTCTGACGGTTGGTCAGACGGATACTGCCATAAATCGTGTTATCCGCCGCGAATTTATCGATCGCCTGCCATTGCGTCGTAGTAATCACCCCGCCCGGCAGACGGCAGCGCAGCAGCATGGCGTGGCGCGGCTCCAGCTTCTGCGCCGCACGCTCGGCGCGAATATCGCGGTCATCCTGCTGATACATGCCATGAAAGCGTATTAGCAGGAAGTTGTCGCCTTTAAAACCGCCGGTGAGACCGTCGTTCAGATCTTCCGCAATGGTACCGCGCAGGTAGTTGCTTTCCAGCTTCATGCGCTCGGCATCGGACAGTTTACCTTCGACCACCAGTGGGCCTGGATGTTTTTCGCTCATTAGTAGACATCTCGCTGATAACGGCGCTCTACGCGCAGCTCACTTAAATATTCATCTGCCGATTCGAGGTCCATACCACCGAATTCAGCGATCACTTCCAGCAATGCTTTTTCGACATCTGCGGCCATGCGTCTGGCGTCGCCACAGACATAAATATGCGCGCCATCATTGATCCAGCGCCACAGCTCGGCGCCCTGTTCACGCAGCTTGTCTTGTACGTAAATTTTTTCTTTTTGATCGCGTGACCAGGCGAGATCGATACGGCTTAACAGTCCCTCTTTCACGTAGCGCTGCCACTCCACCTGATAGAGGAAATCTTCGGTAAAGTGCGGGTTGCCGAAGAACAGCCAGTTCTTGCCTTCCGCCCCTTCCGCCGCACGCTGTTGCATAAAGGCGCGGAACGGCGCGATGCCGGTGCCAGGGCCAATCATAATGACCGGCGTCTGCGGGTTAGCTGGCAGGCGGAAGTTATCGTTATGCTCAATAAAGACGCGAACTTCGCCCTCTTCTTCCACGCGGTCGGCGAGGAAGCTGGAAGCGCCACCGGCGCGGGCACGGCCTTCAATGTCATAACGAACCACACCAACGGTGACGTGGACTTCGTTTTCAGTTTCCGCCTGCGAAGAGGCGATAGAGTAGAGGCGCGGCGTTAGCGGGCGCAGCAGGTCGATTAGCGCCTGAGCATCCAGCTGCGCCGGAGAGAAACGCACCATATCAACAATGGGCGTGGTCGCGGCGTAATGCTGGAGCTGCGCTTTGTCGCCCACTAATGGCAACAGCGACTCACTGCGCGTCAGGGTCGCGTAGTTCTCAACAATGTTGGCGGTATTCACCGTCAGCTCGAAGTGCCACTCCAGCGCTTCGGCAAGCGGCAGGGTTTTATCGTCAACCGTCACCGGCTCATCGCCCTTCAGCCACAGCAACTCAACCAGCTCCTTCACCAGAGCCGGATCGTTCTGATACCAGACGCCCAGCGCATCGCCCGGCTGGTAACGCAGGCCGGAGTCGCCGAGGTCAATTTCAATATGACGAACGTCTTTTTCCGAGTTGCGACCGGTGATTTTCTGATTCACGGAGAGGGTCGCGGTCAGCGGCGCGTCTTTGGTATAGGGGCTGGTGTGGATGTCGTTTACCACGCCAGTAGCGACGGATTGCGAAGGTGCCGCGACAGGTGCGCGGGACTTCAGAACATCAACCACGCGGGCGCGCCATTCGCTGGCAGCTGCCTGATATTCAACGTCAGCATCGACACGGTCGAGCAGACGTTCACCGCCCAGTTCCGCCAGTTTGCTGTCGAAATCTTTTCCGGACTGGCAGAAAAACTCATAAGAGGTGTCGCCGAGGCTAAACACGGCAAAAGCGGTGTTTTCCAGTTTCGGCGCTTTTTTCGAGAACAGGAACTTATGCAGCGCGACGGCCTCTTCCGGCGGCTCGCCTTCTCCCTGGGTGGACGTCACTATCACCAACAGTTTTTCACTGGCAATCTGTTTGAATTTGTAGTCGCCGGCGTTCACCAGTGTCACATTAAGGTTGGCCGCCAGCAGATCATCACGCAGCGCTTCCGCCACACGACGCGCATTGCCGGTTTGCGAAGCGGAGATAAGCGTAACCCCCGGCATCTTCCCCTCAGGAGCAGGCGTGACGGCAACAGCGCCTGAGCGCGGGTTCAGTACGCCCCAAAAATAGCCGGAGACCCAGGCAAGCTGTTCGGGAGTAAGGTCGGTTGTCGCGGCCTGAAGGCGCGCCAGTTGCTCCGGATTAAGCGGAAGCAACCCAGTCAGTGGAGCCGGTGTCGTCATGCGTCGTTATGTTCCAGTAAGCAAAGCGGATCTATACACAAAATCATTCAAGTTCGCCGTAAGCTGAGCGCGCCCCAGGAGCGTACATAAATACGTGACTGGGGTGAGTAAACGCAGTCAACACAGATGCGGCTTGAAGGATGAAGTGTATAAGCGATAAATCCCAAACTGAGGATAAGGTTAACGGTGAGAGGAATAACAATTAAAGAAGGGTTGGAAATAACAAATAACCAAATGAACTAACCTGTTTTAGTTATCGTTATTAACGCCAAAATCGATTTTATAATTGATTGATAATTATTAATTTTTCTGGAAATTCTTAAATTAATTGCCCGTCACAAGGCGGAGAATGGTTTTAGTTAATGATAAAAAATGCGCTTTCCGGTACCCTACGGCGGTTTTTTTATTGCCTGAGAGTTCATCATGTCCACCACGTTGTATAAAGATTTCACCTTTGAAGCCGCTCACCGCCTGCCTCACGTGCCTGAAGGGCATAAGTGCGGCCGCCTGCACGGACACTCGTTTATGGTGCGTCTCGAAATTACCGGTGAAGTCGATCCACATACCGGTTGGATTATGGATTTCGCGGATCTCAAAGCGGCGTTTAAACCTACTTACGATCGTCTTGATCACTACTATCTGAATGATATTCCAGGGCTGTCCAATCCCACCAGCGAAGTGCTGGCAAAATGGATTTGGGATCAGGTTAAGCCCGTCGTGCCGCTACTGAGCGCCGTGATGGTGAAAGAAACCTGTACAGCCGGCTGCATCTATCGCGGCGAATAAGGTTTATTAACGCGTGGGCTGGATGCCAAATTGATTCCAGCCTATTCACACGACGTTTTATCAGTGAAAACATTGTCCAGCGCGTGGTGTTAAAAGCGCAGCACATCACCGGTTGCAGGTGCGGTTATTTCCGGTAGCCACAACCGCCCCCAGGCCCCTGTACAGTGACAACCGCATAGTTTTTCAGGTTTTTGTTCTTGCAGAAAGCGCCTGACTCGCCACATCGTGAACGGTGATGCGCAGCGGAGATGAAATCCGCCGACAAGCGCGTAAATCCGCTTTATACCGGTAATGTTCTGACAGTGCCGGACAATATTTGCGATCCCCCGATGCCCGCATCCCGTAATGATGACTAATCCTTTTGCCGATTGGTAAATCAGTACGCCCTCATCCAAAATAGAGTCCGGCTCCGCATCGTGGCCGCCAAAAATGCCGTAGGCTTCAGGCGCGACCACCGGTATTTCCCCTGACCAGATAAAGTTTTCGCCAATCGGCAGGGGGTCACGCGTGTACATCATTCGATAGCGTGAATAGTCCACCTCACGCGACAATTTTTTTATTTTGCGGGTAATACCGAGAAAAGTCATTGCCGCATAACGTTCGCGCGCAATATCGGGATGGCAGATGATTCGACTGTTATCAGGAAGCCACGGCACGCCGCCGTAATGATCGTAATGACCATGCGAAAGCACCACAGCAGACACATCGGACAGGTCGATCCCCATCGCCGACGCGTTTTGCATAAAACTGCCATCAGGGCCGGTATCGAACAAGATCGACGTAGACTCATCCTCGACCAACAGGCTTAATCCTGGCCGGGCCTTCAACGATTTATCCGCTCCAGCTCCCTTATGATTTTCGAGCAATACCCTGATCCTTAACGCCATGGCCTTCTCCTGTATAAAAGCCTCCCCGGGAAAACGCGGCCTTTTTACTTTACAGGTTTGTAGCAGCCATTACTGGTACACAGATTATGATTATGCAACGGCTATCCCCGCTGGCGCGGGGAACACTCGTAGTCTTCCGGGTAGGCGTTTTCATCCGGCGGTTTATCCCCGCTAGCGCGGGGAACACTCTTTATCAGCTAACCATTTCCAGAACTCGTCCGGTTTATCCCCGCTGACGCGGGGAACACAGTGCCGATGCGCGGTATCTGGGGAATTTCGCCGGTTTATCCCCGCTGGCGCGGGGAACACCACATTTCTTTTAGACTGATATATCTCGACGTCGGTTTATCCCCGCTGGCGCGGGGAACACGATGCGAAGCCCTTGAAGCGGCTCAATTTCACCGGTTTATCCCCGCTGGCGCGGGGAACACTTTTCATGATTCAGCGCCTCTTTGCGGTCTTGCGGTTTATCCCCGCTGGCGCGGGGAACACTTACGACTTTTTCAGCCGTTAGCTTCCCTTCGCGGTTTATCCCCGCTGGCGCGGGGAACACCCATTTCCCGCGCCCATTGAAAAGACGATTCCCGGTTTATCCCCGCTGGCGCGGGGAACACTTATATGGACCTGAAAAGGAAGGTCCATCCGGCGGTTTATCCCCGCTGGCGCGGGGAACACTTCGCTGACTATCAGGGCGCGGAGATTGCCGGCGGTTTATCCCCGCTGGCGCGGGGAACACGCGATTCGCGCTGGATCATCTCGTTCGCGCCGCGGTTTATCCCCGCTGGCGCGGGGAACACGCTGGATTAAAGCCAGCGACCGCGACATTTCGCGGTTTATCCCCGCTGGCGCGGGGAACACTAACTGCATTTGTGTCTTAGCCATGCTCACTCCGGTTTATCCCCGCTGGCGCGGGGAACACAACAATTAAAGGCGCGTCGTATATTGAGAGCGCGGTTTATCCCCGCTGGCGCGGGGAACACATTGAGCGTCGAGCACTCGCCAGGCGACAGATCGGTTTATCCCCGCTGGCGCGGGGAACACCTAAACCTCAAAAAATAAGACCATTGCCAGAACGGTTTATCCCCGCTGGCGCGGGGAACACTACTTGGCTTGCACCAGCATAAGCCGCATTCCCGGTTTATCCCCGCTGGCGCGGGGAACACGGTTTTGCGGGAATGCCCGGGTGCTTATTCCCCGGTTTATCCCCGCTGGCGCGGGGAACACCTAAACATCGCGTATGCCTCCGCGCGCATGCCCGGTTTATCCCCGCTGGCGCGGGGAACACCGGTACAGGTGACATAACGATTAACGGCGAGACGGTTTATCCCCGCTGGCGCGGGGAACACACTCACCCCATTACCCTACCCGAGGCATTTTGCGGTTTATCCCCGCTGGCGCGGGGAACACTTCATTGGTCATGTCTCCGTTATTTAAACAAACGGTTTATCCCCGCTGGCGCGGGGAACACGAGCGCGGCACGGGTGCCAGCCGCGCTAATAGCGGTTTATCCCCGCTGGCGCGGGGAACACGACCGCTTACAGCGGTCGGGCTACGCTGAACCCGGTTTATCCCCGCTGGCGCGGGGAACACATAACCCCATTAGAGAGCACATCTCTTTTAAGCGGTTTATCCCCGCTGGCGCGGGGAACACTTCCGCAGCCTGTTCCAGAATTCGCCTGCGGTCGGTTTATCCCCGCTGGCGCGGGGAACACCGCCGGTAAGGACAACGCAATCACATTGATAGCGGTTTATCCCCGCTGGCGCGGGGAACACCAAGTGACGTTAAGCAAGTGGTTGCGCCGGAGCGGTTTATCCCCGCTGGCGCGGGGAACACTTGTAAATGCGGTTTGTTACGTCGTCTTCTACGGGTTTATCCCCGCTGGCGCGGGGAACACAAACGAATTGCATCATTTTTGTACACGTCGATCGGTTTATCCCCGCTGGCGCGGGGAACACTCCAAAAGGCACACCGTGGTAATAAAAAATCACGGTTTATCCCCGCTGGCGCGGGGAACACATAACCGCCGCGTCGCCGAGCGCGATCTGTTCCGGTTTATCCCCGCTGGCGCGGGGAACACGCCGCCGCAGTTAAGGAGTGTTACATCAATGCCGGTTTATCCCCGCTGGCGCGGGGAACACATATGAAATGAGCTAATGAACTACCAATTACGCGGTTTATCCCCGCTGGCGCGGGGAACACCTGATTTACCCGCCAGTACGGGGACCGATCGCCGGTTTATCCCCGCTGGCGCGGGGAACACACTAAACGTATGTCATTGTTTATAAACCACTTTTTATCAGAACCACATTCTACCAACATAATCGCAACAATTTAAATTATTAAAGAACAGCTAATTTGCTGATTTTGATGCAAAAAAGTTCATAGAATGATTTTTTCTTTAAATTTACCAAAATAGCGTGATCCGTGCATCGCTATGGAAAAATTTATCAGCGCTTTTATACACTCATCGAAATTCGCATAGAGAAAATAAACAATGCAAGGTAATGGATGAGTCACAGACGGCATCGGCAGGCCGTCTGTAAGATTAGTAATGCATCAGGCGATATTTAAATATTTATGCGTTTGCATAGACAGCCGCCAGTTACGTGCAATACAAGTTTCAATACACAGACGCGTCGCGTCTTCTTTCTGGCTAATGGGCTGCAAAGCAATCACGCGCGGTTTATCATCGCTCAACGTGGCTAACAGTTCATCCAGCGCCTCAATATCACGAACTCGCCCAACGGGATGCTTGATTTCATTGGCGCGCTCCAGCGCCTGGGAAAGCACGTCATATCCTCCGCGCATATTCACTTTTGGTGAAACCGTTACCCAGGTGTTAGGCGTACAGCGCACTTCGTGCGTCCCGCTGGTTTCAATCTGACAACTAAAACCACTCTTTTCAAGCAGAGCGGTGAGCGGCATGAGGTCGTGAATGCAGGGTTCGCCACCGGTGATGACAACGTGACGCGCGGTATAGTCCTGACGATTAATCACCGCCAGCAGATCTTCACTGCTCGCAGCACCCCATTTGTCGCTCTCTTTGGTTTTTGCCAGAATGCTGAACAGAGACACTTCCCGATCGCTCAGTTTATCCCAGGTATGCTTAGTATCACACCAGGCACAGCCGACCGGACATCCCTGTAAACGAATAAAAATAGCGGGGACGCCGGTAAAATAACCCTCGCCTTGTAGGGTCTGGAACATCTCGTTAATCGGGTACTGCATAGCGTTCTCTGTTAAGGGGATAATCGTTAATTATTGCAGATTTCGTCTGCCCGGTCATGCACAGCGGCTGCGCTATTGAACAGATACAAAAAAACCCGCCGAAGCGGGTTTATACGTTAAGAGGTAAAAGCAGGATTACGCCTGGCCTTTGATCTCTTTACGACCGTTGTACGGTGCTTTTTCGCCCAGAGCTTCTTCGATACGAATCAGCTGGTTGTATTTAGCAACGCGGTCAGAACGGCTCATAGAACCGGTTTTGATCTGGCCTGCAGCGGTACCAACAGCCAGGTCAGCAATGGTAGCGTCTTCAGTTTCACCAGAACGGTGAGAGATGACAGCAGTGTAGCCAGCGTCTTTCGCCATCTTGATTGCAGCCAGAGTTTCGGTCAGAGAACCGATCTGGTTGAATTTGATCAGGATGGAGTTAGCGATGCCTTTCTCGATGCCTTCTTTCAGGATTTTGGTGTTGGTTACGAACAGGTCGTCACCAACCAGCTGGATTTTGTCGCCCAGTACTTTGGTCTGGTATGCAAAACCGTCCCAGTCAGACTCGTCCAGACCATCTTCGATGGAAACGATCGGGTACTGTTTGGTCAGTTCTTCCAGGAAGTGGGTAAATTCTTCGGAGGTGAACGCTTTGTTGCCTTCGCCAGCCAGAACGTATTTACCGTCTTTGTAGAATTCAGATGCTGCGCAGTCCATCGCCAGGGTGATGTCTTTACCCAGCTCGTAACCAGCCGCTTTAACCGCTTCAGCGATAACAGCCAGTGCTTCCGCGTTGGAGCCCAGGTTCGGCGCATAGCCGCCTTCGTCACCCACAGCGGTGTTCATGCCTTTGCCTTTCAGCACTTTTGCCAGGTGATGGAAAACTTCAGAACCCATACGGATGGCTTCTTTAACCGTTTTCGCGCCAACCGGCTGGATCATGAATTCCTGGATGTCGACGTTGTTGTCAGCGTGCTCGCCGCCGTTGATGATGTTCATCATCGGAACCGGCATGGAGTATTTGCCCGGAGTGCCGTTCAGTTCAGCAATGTGCTCGTACAGCGGCATACCTTTAGCGGCAGCAGCAGCTTTGGCGTTAGCCAGAGAGACAGCCAGAATGGCGTTTGCACCGAAGTTAGATTTGTTTTCAGTACCGTCCAGGTCGATCATGATTTTGTCGATGCCAGCCTGGTCTTTAGCGTCTTTGCCAAGAATAGCCTGAGCGATCGGGCCGTTAACCGCGCCAACAGCTTTGGTTACGCCTTTACCCAGGAAACGGGATTTGTCGCCATCGCGCAGCTCCAGCGCTTCGCGGGAACCAGTAGAAGCACCTGACGGAGCCGCCGCCATACCTACGAAACCACCTTCCAGGTGTACTTCAGCTTCAACAGTCGGGTTACCACGGGAGTCGATGATTTCACGACCGATGACTTTAACGATTTTGGACATTAGGTTTTCCTCAAGTCACTAGTTAAACTAAAACTTCAGACAAACGGTGCACCGCTTAGGGTGCACCGCTGTTCTAACTTTTTTACTTCGCCTGACGTTTCTGATGCTCGCTGGCGGCTTTAACAAAGCCGGCGAACAACGGATGTCCATCACGCGGCGTGGAAGTAAATTCCGGATGGAACTGACAGGCCACGAACCACGGATGATTCGGTACCTCAATGATCTCGACTAACTGATCATCACCGGAACGGCCTGCGACACGCAGACCCGCTGCTTCAATTTGTTTCAACAACATATTGTTGACTTCGTAACGATGGCGATGACGTTCAACAATCGTCGACGCGCCGTACAACTGACGTACCAGACTGTCATCGCTAAGCTGGCACTGCTGCGCGCCCAGGCGCATGGTGCCACCCAAATCGCTCTTCTCGCTACGGACTTCAACGTTACCGTCTTCATCGCGCCACTCGGTAATTAACGCCACAACCGGGTACTTACAGTCTGGCACAAATTCCGTTGAGTTGGCGTTGTCCATGCCGGCCACGTTACGAGCGAACTCAATCAACGCAACCTGCATCCCCAAGCAAATGCCCAGATAAGGAATATTGTTTTCACGCGCATAGCGCGCAGTGGCGATTTTACCTTCAACGCCACGATAGCCGAAGCCGCCGGGGATCAGGATAGCGTCCAAATCTTTCAGAATTTCGACGCCGCGCGTTTCAACATCTTGCGAATCGATCAATTTGATGTTGACGGTAACGCGGTTTTTCAGACCACCGTGTTTCAGCGCTTCGATCACCGACTTATAGGCATCCGGCAGTTCAATATATTTGCCAACCATGCCGATAGTCACTTCGCCTGCCGGGTTCGCTTCTTCGTAAATGACCTGTTCCCATTCAGACAGGTTAGCTTCCGGACAGTTCAAGCTGAATCGTTTACAAATATAATCATCAAGCCCCTGAGATTTCAACAGGCCTGGAATTTTATAAATGGAATCGACATCTTTCATTGAAATAACGGCTTTTTCCGGCACATTACAGAACAATGCAATTTTTGCACGCTCGTTGGCAGGAACCGCGCGATCGGAACGACAAATCAGAATATCGGGCTGAATACCGATAGACAGCAGCTCTTTCACGGAGTGCTGAGTCGGTTTAGTTTTCACTTCGCCCGCAGCCGCCAGGTAAGGTACCAGCGTCAGGTGCATAAACAGCGCGTGTTCACGACCGATATCTACCGCCAATTGACGAATCGCCTCAAGAAACGGCAGCGATTCGATATCACCGACGGTACCGCCGATTTCCACCAGTACCACATCGTGGCCTTCGCCGCCTTCCAGTACGCGCTCTTTAATCGCGTTAGTGATGTGAGGGATTACCTGTACGGTTGCGCCCAGATAGTCGCCACGGCGTTCTTTACGCAGAACGTCGGAGTAGATACGGCCAGTCGTGAAGTTGTTGCGGCGAGACATCTTGGTGCGGATGAAACGCTCGTAGTGCCCCAGGTCCAGGTCGGTTTCAGCGCCGTCTTCAGTAACGAACACTTCCCCGTGTTGGATTGGGCTCATAGTACCCGGATCGACGTTGATGTACGGATCCAGTTTCATGATGGTCACGTTGAGACCACGGGCTTCCAGAATGGCTGCGAGGGAGGCTGCGGCAATGCCTTTACCCAGAGAGGATACGACCCCGCCGGTCACAAAAATATAGTTCGTTGTCATGCGGAACCTGAGAAGTTAGGTTTAAAAGACGATGGAATAACCAGGACGGGAAAGCAGTATACCCGAACATGACCTACGCCACAAACTTTCATTATTCCTCCTCTTCGTCAGGCTGACATTCACACAGGGAGGGAGAAAATAGCCCCTTTGAGGTAAATGTTTTTGACGTAAATCAAGCGCTTGTTATTTAAAAAATCACACAAATCGCTCTTGACCGCCTAAAACCTTTAGAGATCAATTTCCTGGCGTTTTACTTCCTGCCAAACTTCTTCCATTGTTTCCAGGTCCACCCCGGTCATTTCCAGGCCTCTGGCTGCGACAATACGTTCAACTTCGCGAAAACGACGTTCAAATTTATCGTTCGCTTTTTGCAAAGCGAGCTCCGCTTTCGTACCTAAATGACGCGCCATGTTGACCGTGGCAAAGAGCAAATCGCCCATTTCCTCTTCCAGTTTAGCCTGATCAACAACCGCCTGCCGCGCCTCGAACATCACCTCATCGATCTCTTCATAGACCTTATCGACGACCGGTCCCAGCGTCGTCCAGTCAAAGCCCACGTTTGAGCACCGTTTCTGGATTTTTTGCGCGCGCATTAAGGCCGGTAAACTGCGCGGAATATCGTCCAGCGCGGAATGCTGCGCTTTTTGCGCGCGCTCTTCCGTTTTGATTTGCTCCCAGCGAGCTAAGACTTCTTCGCTATTATCCGCGGAAAGCTCGCCAAAAACATGCGGATGGCGGCGCTCCAGCTTGTCGCTGATGGCAGCGCAGATATCATTAAAATCGAAGCGACCTTCTTCCTGCGCCATCTGCGCGTAAAACACCACCTGGAACAACAGGTCGCCCAGTTCGCCGCGCAAATCGTCAAAATCCTCACGCGCAATAGCATCCAGTACTTCATAGGTTTCTTCCAGCGTATAAGGCGCGATGCTGGCGAAGGTCTGCTCTTTATCCCACGGGCAGCCGTTTTCCGGGTCACGCAGGCGCTGCATGAGGGTGAGAAGACGGTCAATTTGATAGTTAGTTGTCATGGTTTTTAATCGGTTGTAAATACTAGCGACAATTGTAACGTATTATTCTTAACCATTCACGCACAGAGACACTACGGCAACGCCTATATAATAAAATATATTGTTAACAGGTGTTGAACGCTACCTCTCCCGTATAATTTTAAAATTATTAATCGATACACAACAATATAATAATCATATAAATAAATTATTAAAAAACAGATATTTGCACCAGGCATTATAAATAACATCAATTAAGCAAAAAAAATTATGCAAACGCTATAAGTACCCCACCCAAAGAGCCTTCCCTTTCAAAAAAATAAATTATTTCACTTTTACGGAAAAACGAGTAGCATGCACGCCAGTTTAATATCCAAAAAAGACCACTTTTTTTTGTTTTTTCTGGAACATACATGAAATAAGCATATTGAAAGTATTACATATAATATTTTATGAGCCTGTACGATCATTCAGCCCTTAAGAATATACTCATAAAAATGTAGAAATATAATATTTTATTATGGCCTATTTTTTACCCAAAGCCCGCAGCATGGCTCTATGCCGCATATCCCTTGGTATACGCGTACAAAATGCTGCCATAAAATACGTTAATTAAGGATAACACGATGAAGTCATCTCATTTTTGTAAACTGGCAGTAACCGCATCTTTAGTTATAGGAATTGTCTCCGGCGCTCAAGCCGCGGGTAGCAACACAGCAAAGGTCGCTTTCCTTGGTAATATTGTTGATTCCCCCTGCTCTATCACACTTGTTTTTTAGATAAAAAGGCTATAACCAATTTACATGCTTACCAGCATCCTGATTCTGGCTCAGAATACGTATCACGATAACTTCCGTAACTGATTGTATAAAATAGATAATATGCCTTTCAAACGGTAAGGCATAAATGTATTCACCCAGTTCAGGTCGAGGCGTGCCAAATGTTATTGGCACTCATAATGCTGAATATTTCTGATAGATGATTAATATATCGATCGGCCTGTATTTCGCCAAAATGCTGCCAGCCGTAATGCCAGATATTTTCCAGATCTTCACTGGCCTTTGGCGTTAATTTTACCGTTCTCATCGGGTTTGATCATCCCTGTTTTGACCTTCCGTAAAAAGGCATCCTTTTCCCAGGCCTGGGGCTCTCCGCTGTTCAGACCTTCAGCCAGAAGTTCACGTAACGCCAAGAGTCGTGACTCGGCCTGTTTTTCCCTCAGCAGACGAAGAGACTCTCTGATCACTTCACTTTGTGTTCTGTAATCACCTGATTCTATGAGCGATTCAATAAACTCGCGCAGTTCATCGCCAAGATCAACGGTCATTGTTCTGGCCATAACAGCCTCCACTGTAAGTATAAATCTTACATAAGAGTACACCGGAAATGAAATGTACGTCAAAAACATACCCCATGTCTCATGCTTATGGGGTTGGCTAATGCGGCTTTGCTGAACGAGTAGCAAAGCCGCTACATTATTACTGTCTGGGGTTTACCCCCCGTGCAAACGACGGGCATCAATCACATCCGGCACCTGGTTCAGCTTACCGAGCACGCGGCCCAGCACCTGCAGGTTGTAGATCTCGATGGTCATATCAATGGTGGCGATCTGCTGCTTAATGTCGCTGCGGCTGGCGACGCCCAGCACGTTGACTTTTTCGTTAGCCAGAATGGTGGTGATATCACGCAATAAACCGCTGCGATCGTTGGCCTGGACGCGCACCACCAGCGAATATCCCGCCGAGTAGCTTTCGCCCCATACCGCCTCTACGATCCGCTCCGGCGCATGTGAGCGCAGTTCCGCCAACTGTTCGCAATCGGCCCGGTGCACGGAAATCCCCCGCCCCTGAGTAATGAAGCCGACAATTTCATCCCCCGGAATCGGCTGGCAGCAGCGGGCAATGTGGTGCATCAAATTACCCACGCCTTCTACCACCACGCGCCCGTCGTCTTTACGACGATTTTGCGGCGCGTATGTTTTTTGCTGAAGCTGTTTCAGCGCCGCTGCATCCTGCTCCTCTGCACTCGGCTTATTGAACTGCGATTGCAGGAAATTCACCATCTGATTAAGACGGATATCACCGCCGCCTATCGCCGCCAGCAACTCTTCCAGCTCATTAAAGTTGTAGCGCGGCAGCAGATGTTTCTCGGCCTCTTTCAGGCTTATCCCCAAATGCGCCAGCTCATCGTCGAGGATCTGCCGTCCAGCCAGGATATTTTTGTCACGGTCCTGTTTACGGAACCAGGCGTGAATTTTCGAGCGTCCGCGGCTGGTCGTCACATAGCCCAGGTTTGGATTCAGCCAGTCGCGGCTGGGATTCGGCTGCTTCTGAGTGATAATTTCAACCTGATCGCCCATCTGTAACTGGTAGGTAAACGGTACGATGCGCCCACCAATTTTCGCGCCGATGCAGCGGTGCCCGACATCGCTGTGGATGTGGTAAGCAAAATCGAGCGGCGTAGATCCGGCAGGCAAGTCAACCACGTCGCCTTTTGGCGTAAAAACGTAGACCCGATCGTCAAACACCTGGCTGCGCACTTCATCCAGCATTTCGCCGGAGTCGGCCATCTCTTCCTGCCAGGCGATCAGCTTACGCAGCCACGCAATTCTGTCTTCATGGCCGGAACGCACGCCGCCGGACGCGGCGCCTTCTTTATACTTCCAGTGCGCCGCCACTCCCAGTTCGGCGTCTTCATGCATCTGTTTGGTACGAATCTGGATCTCAACGGTTTTACCGCCCGGCCCCAGGACCACGGTGTGGATAGACTGGTAACCGTTCGGTTTCGGGTTAGCGACATAATCATCGAATTCATCCGGCAGGTGACGATAATGCGTATGCACTATCCCCAACGCGGCGTAGCAGTCTTGCAGACGTTCAGCGACAATACGCACGGCGCGCACGTCAAAGAGTTCATCAAACGCCAGATGCTTTTTCTGCATTTTGCGCCAGATGCTATAAATATGTTTTGGTCGTCCGTAGACTTCCGCCTGCACGCCCTCGTTTTTCATTTCGGCGCGCAGATGTCCAACAAACTCTTCGATGTAATGTTCGCGATCGAGACGGCGCTCATGCAGCAGTTTGGCGATGCGTTTGTATTCCGCCGGATGCAGGTAGCGGAAACAGTAGTCTTCCAGTTCCCACTTCAGTTGCCCGATGCCCAGACGATTAGCGAGCGGCGCATAGATGTTGGTACATTCTTTCGCCGCCAGCACGCGCTCATCTTCCGGCGCCTCTTTCACTTCGCGCAAATGAGCGATTCGCTCGGCCAGTTTGATGACCACGCAGCGGAAATCATCCACCATCGCCAATAACATTCGACGGACGTTATCAACCTGCTCCGAAGAAACAGAGTCGTTATGAGTGGCGTTTAGCTGACGGATCGCCGCCATATCGCGCACGCCATGAATCAGGGTCACGATAGATTTGCCGACGCTTTCGCGCAGTACATCTTCGCTGACTACGTTGGCGTCGGCCAGAGGGAACAGTAGCGCCGCCCGCAGCGTGTCGATATCCATACTCAGCGTGGAAAGAATTTCTACCATCTCCACGCCACGCCACAGCAACAGATCCGCATCCGGATGTCCTTGTGTCTGTTGCAGGCAATACGCCCAGGTTTCGGCTAAGCGCTCACACGACTGCTGGCTGGAAATTCCCAGGCTTGCGATCCACTTCTTCGGATCAAATTCACCAGCTTTATTAATATGTGCACTTCTTACCGCGACCATCGTCCTCTCCTTAAGGGACCAGGCCTACCGAAGTCGGTAAGCCGGTAATCATTACATGCGCTCGAACAGAACCATTGATTCCAGATGTCCTGTGTGCGGGAACATGTCGAGCATCGCTAAACGCGTAACCTCATATCCCGCATTGACTAGCGCTTCACTATCGCGCGCCAGCGTCGCCGGGTTACAGGATACATAAACAATGCGAATAGGTTTTAATTTTATAATATGTCGCATCACTCCTGTAGCCCCCGCACGCGCAGGATCAAGTAAGACTTTGTCAAAGCCGTTTTTCGCCCACGGCTGCTTCGTGACATCTTCCTCCAGGTTCTCATGGAAGAATGTCACATTATGTAAACCATTGCGGATGGCGTTTTCACGGCCTTTTTCTACCAGCGCCGGAACGCCCTCAACCCCTACCACGCTTGCCGCGTGCGTTGCCAGCGGCAGCGTAAAATTCCCCATTCCGCAGAACAGATCCAGGACACGATCCTCGGCGCGCACATCAAGCCACTCCAGCGCGCGGGCGACCATTTGCTGGTTTACCACCTCATTAACCTGAATAAAGTCTCGCGGACTGAAGGCTAAACGTAAGCCGTGCGAATCATACCAGGGCGCCTCGCCAGATACCGTTTCCAGTATCTCGCTAAACGGCGCCAGAAACAGAGACAATCCCTCAGAATGCGAAAAGCGTTCCAGTTTTTCTTTATCCGCCGCACTTAATGGCGCGGTATGGCGCAGAATCATCAGCGTACCGCTTCCCGCCTGTACCAGCTCAACATGCCCAAGATGTCGGGTGCCGTGTAAACTCGCCAGACACGCCCTGATTCGGGGCAGCAATGCTTCAAGCTGGGGCGCCAAAACGGGGCACTGTTCGACATTGACGATATCGCTGGAACCCGCTTTGCGAAATCCCATTTGCAGCGGTTTATCCGGCGGGCAATTCAGACTTAACCGCGCACGACGCCGATAACCCCAGGGCGCGCCGGCGATGATGTCATTCACCTCGTGTTTCATCAAACGCGCCAGCGCCGCGCTTTTGCTGCGTTGTTGCAGGGCGATGCTGACATGCTGTTGCTGACAACCGCCGCAGACGCCAAAATGCGGGCAGCGCGGCGTTTCTCGTTCCGGGCTATCATTCAAACGACGCGAAACGCGTGCGCGGGCAAATTGCTTTTTATCTTCTGTAATAATGACTTCTGCGCTTTCCTCAGGCAATAAACCGGGGATAAACAGCGCCTTTCCGTTATGACGGGCTACGCCCTGACCAAATGAATCGAGGTCATTGACTTTAACGGTTATGATCTGACGCGTCGTCACGCGCCGTTTTGCAGAGTAGAATTGCGCCATCGACCAGCTTTTTCTCAATTTAACAGTGTGACCCTAATTGTCCCATAACGGAACTCCATGACCAACTACAGCCTGCGCGCACGCATGATGATTCTGATCCTGGCCCCGACCGTCCTGATAGGTTTGCTGCTCAGTATCTTTTTTGTAGTGCACCGCTATAACGACCTGCAGCGTCAACTGGAAGATGCCGGCGCCAGTATTATTGAACCGCTCGCCGTCTCCAGCGAATATGGTATGAACTTACAAAACCGGGAGTCTATCGGCCAACTTATCAGCGTCCTGCACCGCAGACACTCTGATATTGTGCGGGCGATTTCCGTTTATGACGATCATAACCGCCTGTTTGTAACGTCTAATTTCCATCTGGACCCCTCACAGATGCAGCTTCCCGCCGGAGCGCCGTTTCCACGTCGTCTGAGCGTCGATCGCCACGGCGATATTATGATTCTGCGCACCCCGATTATCTCGGAGAGCTATTCGCCGGACGAGTCAGCGATTGCCGACGCGAAAAATACCAAAAATATGCTGGGGTATGTGGCGCTTGAACTGGATCTCAAGTCGGTAAGGCTACAGCAATACAAAGAGATTTTTATCTCCAGCGTGATGATGCTTTTTTGTATTGGCATTGCGCTGATCTTTGGCTGGCGGCTTATGCGCGATGTCACCGGGCCTATCCGTAACATGGTGAATACCGTTGACCGCATTCGCCGCGGACAACTGGATAGCCGTGTGGAAGGATTTATGCTGGGCGAACTGGATATGCTGAAAAACGGCATTAATTCCATGGCGATGTCGCTCGCCGCCTATCACGAAGAGATGCAGCATAATATCGATCAGGCCACTTCGGACCTGCGTGAAACCCTTGAGCAGATGGAAATCCAAAACGTTGAGCTGGATCTGGCGAAAAAGCGCGCCCAGGAAGCGGCGCGTATTAAGTCGGAGTTCCTGGCGAACATGTCGCACGAACTGCGAACGCCGCTAAACGGCGTCATTGGCTTTACCCGCCTGACATTAAAAACGGAGCTGAATCCCACCCAGCGCGACCATCTGAACACCATTGAGCGTTCCGCGAATAATCTGCTGGCGATCATTAATGACGTGCTCGACTTCTCCAAGCTGGAAGCCGGTAAGCTCATTCTGGAAAGTATCCCTTTTCCACTGCGCAACACGCTGGATGAAGTGGTTACGCTGCTGGCCCACTCGTCGCATGATAAAGGGCTGGAGTTGACGTTAAATATTAAAAACGACGTCCCGGATAATGTGATTGGCGACCCGCTGCGCCTGCAACAGGTCATTACCAATCTGGTGGGCAATGCCATTAAGTTCACCGAGAGTGGCAATATCGACATTCTGGTAGAAAAGCGGGCGCTCAGTAACACCAAAGTACAGATTGAAGTGCAGATCCGCGATACGGGGATCGGCATTCCGGAACGCGACCAGTCGCGACTGTTTCAGGCGTTTCGCCAGGCCGATGCCAGTATTTCTCGCCGTCACGGCGGCACCGGGCTTGGGCTGGTGATTACGCAAAAGCTGGTCAACGAAATGGGCGGGGATATCTCTTTCCACAGCCAGCCTAATCGCGGCTCGACCTTCTGGTTTCATATTAATCTTGATCTTAACCCAAATGTTATTATTGACGGGCCGTCGACCGCATGTCTGGCCGGAAAACGGCTGGCTTATGTCGAACCGAATGCTACCGCCGCGCAATGTACCCTGGATCTACTGAGCGACACGCCGGTGGAGGTGGTTTACAGCCCGACCTTCTCCGCGCTGCCGTTAGCGCACTACGATATTATGATTTTGAGCGTTCCGGTGACCTTCCGCGAGCCGCTCACCATGCAGCATGAACGTCTGGCGAAAGCGGCGTCAATGACGGACTTTCTACTGCTGGCGCTACCTTGCCATGCGCAAATTAACGCCGAAAAGCTGAAACAAGGAGGCGCGGCGGCCTGTCTGTTAAAACCATTGACGTCAACGCGCCTGTTGCCAGCGCTGACGGAATATTGCCAGTTGAATCACCATCCTGAACCGCTGCTAATGGATACCAGTAAAATCACCATGACGGTTATGGCGGTTGATGATAATCCCGCTAATCTGAAGCTTATCGGCGCGTTACTGGAAGATAAAGTCCAGCACGTAGAGCTTTGTGATAGCGGACATCAGGCGGTGGATCGGGCGAAACAAATGCAGTTTGATCTGATTTTGATGGATATTCAGATGCCGGATATGGACGGCATACGCGCCTGCGAGTTAATTCACCAGCTTCCTCATCAGCAGCAAACACCGGTTATTGCCGTTACGGCACATGCGATGGCCGGGCAAAAAGAGAAGTTGCTCAGCGCGGGCATGAACGACTATCTGGCTAAACCGATAGAAGAAGAGAAGTTGCATAATCTGTTGCTGCGCTATAAACCCGGCGCCAACGTAGCAGCGCGCCTGATGGCGCCGGAACCGGCTGAGTTTATCTTCAATCCGAATGCGACGCTCGACTGGCAGCTTGCGCTCCGCCAGGCTGCCGGTAAGCCCGATCTGGCACGGGATATGCTGCAAATGCTGATTGATTTTCTGCCGGAAGTGCGCAACAAAATTGAAGAACAACTGGTGGGAGAAAACCCCAACGGTCTGGTCGATCTGATCCATAAGCTACACGGGAGCTGCGGCTATAGCGGCGTACCGCGGATGAAGAACCTTTGCCAGCTTATTGAGCAACAGCTTCGCAGCGGCGTCCACGAAGAGGAGCTGGAGCCTGAGTTTCTGGAGCTGCTGGATGAGATGGATAATGTCGCGCGTGAAGCGAAGAAGATATTGGGCTGATATTCGCCGGATGGCGGCATGACCGCCTTATCCGGCCTATAACTCAGCGTAACTGTTGCCCCGCTTTCAGCGTTGCAGCCACGTTGCGCGCGGTCATTCGTACGTTTTCACTCGCATTCTTCAGCGCGTCCTCCAGCGTACAGATGGTATAAATCACGCTGAAAACGGCATCAAGCCCATGTTCATGAACCACGCCAACATCCGCCGTCAGGCTACCCGCAATACCAATTACCGGCTTGTTATACCGTTTGGCGATGTTTGCCACGCCAATAGGGACTTTACCGTGAATGGTCTGGCTGTCGATGCGCCCCTCGCCGGTGATGACTAAATCAGCATCCGCAAGACACGCTTCCAGATGAAGCGCATCGGTGACAATCTCAATACCACGCCGTAGCTGCGCGCCGCAAAACGCGTATAACGCCGCCCCCATGCCGCCTGCCGCGCCGCCGCCTGCCAGATCCAACACATCGACATGCAGATCGCGGGCAATCAAATGCGCATAGCGAGTCAATGCCGTATCCAGGCGTTCAATCATTTCCGGCGTCGCCCCTTTTTGCGGACCAAAAACCGCAGACGCGCCCTCTTTGCCGGTAAGGGGATTCGTGACATCGCAGGCGACCTCTATATGACACGCCGACAAACGCTTATCCAAGCCGCTGATATCAATGCTGGCGAGTGTTTCCAGCCCAATGCCGCCTTGCACAATATCATTGCCCTGCGCATCCCGTAGCCTGGCCCCCAGCGCCTGCACCATCCCCGCGCCGCCATCGTTGGTGGCGCTACCGCCGATACCAATAATGATATGCTCAACGCCCGCATCCAGCGCATGACGGATCAGCTCGCCGGTTCCCCATGATGTGGTCTTCAACGGATCGCGTTGCGCGGGCGGTACCTGCTCCAGCCCACTGGCGGCCGCCATTTCAATGAACGCGGAACGCGCATCGCCGGAAAGCCCATAAAACGCATTGACGCGATGCCCCAACGGCCCGGTGACCTCAACATGCACGATTCGACCCGCCGTCGCTTCAACCATCGCTTCGACAGTACCTTCTCCGCCATCAGCCAGCGGTAATTTCAGGTAATCGGCGTCAGGCCAGATCTCGCGAAATCCTTGTTCAATGGCGGTCGCTACCTCAAGAGCACTCAAACTTTCCTTATACGAGTCTGGTGCGATCACTATTTTCATAAGTCGTCCTTACGCATGTTGATCCTGTTAAGCATACACCCAGAGAAGGACCGGTTCCTTACGGAACCGGCTCTGACTTAACGCACCATGCAAGGACGCTTATTATCAAACGTCCAGCCAGGAATTAAGTACTGCATTCCCATCGCGTCGTCACGCGCGCCTAAGCCATGCTTTTGATAAAGCTCATGCGCTTTCATCACCTGATCCATATCGAGCTCAACGCCCAGCCCCGGTTTGGTCGGTACTTGCACCATGCCGCCTTTAATTTCAAACGGTTCTTTAGTCAGACGTTGGTTGCCTTCCTGCCAGATCCAGTGGGTATCGATCGCGGTGATCTTGCCCGGCGCCGCCGCGGCAACATGGGTAAACATCGCCAACGAAATATCAAAGTGGTTGTTAGAGTGCGATCCCCAAGTCAGACCGAACTCATGACACATTTGCGCCACGCGTACAGAGCCTTGCATAGTCCAGAAGTGCGGGTCCGCCAGCGGGATATCTACAGATTGCAGCGACAGCGTATGCCCCATTTGACGCCAATCGGTCGCTATCATATTGGTGGCCGTCGGTAATCCGGTCGCGCGACGGAATTCCGCCATCACTTCACGTCCGGAAAAACCCTGCTCCGCGCCGCACGGATCTTCTGCATAGGCCAGAGAACCTTTCAGGTATTTACCAATGCTGATCGCTTCGTTCAGCGACCAGGCACCGTTTGGATCGAGCGTGACGCGCGCTTGTGGGAAACGTTTCGCCAGCGCCACGATTGACTCGGCCTCTTCTTCGCCCGCCAGCACGCCGCCTTTCAGTTTGAAGTCGTTGAAGCCGTATTTTTCATAGGCGGCTTCCGCCAGACGTACTACCGTTTCCGGCGTCATCGCCTCTTCATGGCGCAGACGATACCAGTCGCATTGCTCATCCGGCTGGCTCTGATACGGCAGCGGCGTGGCCTTGCGATTGCCGACAAAGAACAGATAACCCAGCATTTCGACTTCGCTGCGCTGCTGACCGTCGCCTAACAGCGAAGCGACGTTGACGCCCAGGTGTTGGCCCAAAAGATCAAGCATTGCCGCTTCAATACCAGTCACCACATGGATAGTGGTACGGAGATCGAACGTTTGTAAACCGCGTCCGCCCGCATCGCGATCGGCAAACTGGTTGCGAACGGCGGTCAGGACATTTTTATATTCACCCAGCGTTTTTCCCACCACCAGTGGGATCGCATCTTCCAGCGTTTTGCGAATTTTTTCGCCGCCCGGAATCTCGCCGACCCCGGTATGGCCGGAGTTATCTTTAATAATGACGATGTTGCGCGTGAAGAACGGGGCGTGCGCGCCGCTCAGGTTCATCAGCATACTGTCATGACCCGCAACCGGGATAACCTGCATTTCAGTCACTACAGGCGTCGTAAATTGAGTACTCATAACTGTGTCCTTATTCAGAATTAGTGACGACCAAAAACAGGGCGTTTGCGGTCAAAAGTCCAGCCGGGGATCAGGTATTGCATCGGGCCTGCATCATTACGCGCGCCGCCTGGCAGCGTTTTATACGCGTCATGCGCTTTTCGCACCTGTTCCCAGTCAAGCTCCACGCCCAGTCCTGGCGCATCCGGAACGGCAATTTTGCCGTTTTTAATTTCCAGCGGATTTTTAGTCAGGCGGCAATCGCCCTCCTGCCAGATCCAGTGCGTATCAATAGCGGTGGGTTTGCCTGGCGCCGCCGCGCCGACATGGGTAAACATCGCCAGTGAAATATCAAAATGGTTATTCGAATGGCAGCCCCAGGTTAGCCCCCAGTCATCGCACAGTTGCGCCACGCGAACGGCGCCGGTGAGAGTCCAGAAATGCGGGTCGGCAAGAGGAATGTCTACCGCGTTGAGCATCACCGCGTGTCCCATTTCACGCCAGTTGGTGGCAATCATATTGGTCGCCACCGGCAGTCCTGTCGCGCGGCGGAACTCCGCCATGACTTCACGACCAGAGAATCCTTGCTCCGCGCCGCACGGATCTTCCGCGTAGGTCAGTACATCATTCAGCCCTTTGCACAACGCAATGGCTTCATCCAGTAGCCAGGCGCCGTTCGGATCCACGGTAATACGCGCGTCCGGGAAGCGTTTTTTTAGCGCGCGAACGGTATCAATCTCTTGTTCGCCCGGCAGCACGCCGCCCTTGAGTTTAAAATCTTTAAAGCCGTAACGATCCTGAGATGCTTCCGCCAGCCGCACAACCGCGTCGCTGTTCAGCGCTTCCTGATGGCGCAGGCGATACCATTCATGACTGCCCGGCGTGCTTTCCAGATACGGCAGATCGGTTTTAGTGCGATCGCCAATATAGAAGAGATAGCCCAACACGGTGACGGCATCGCGCTGTTTACCGGGTCCTAACAGTTCACAGACCGGCACATTAAGCGCCTGTCCCAGTAGATCAAGCAGCGCCGCTTCCAAAGCCGCCACCGCGTTAACCCGCAGTTCAAACGTCCATGCGCCTTTACCAAAGGTGTCAAAATCAGCGGCCTGGTTGCCTTTATGCACCTGCTGCACCACTTTGTTCAGGCGGGCGACTTCCTGGCCTAATACCATCGGAATAGCATCGACCAGCGTCTGATAAATCACTTCTCCGCCCGGCGCCTCACCGACGCCAGTATGCCCGGCGTTATCGGTGAGGACGACGATGTTACGGGTGAAGTACGCGTTATGCGCGCCGCCGATGTTGAGTAGCATACTGTCATGTCCGGCAACCGGAATGACCTTCATGTCCGTAATAACGGGACTGGATTGCGTTGTCATGATAATTGTCCTGCGACAGGTTTCAGTTCAATACGCTTAATATCGCCTACCAGCACCAGATAGCTGATGATGGCCACCAGGGCATGTACGCCGACATAGATCAACGCGCCGTTGAAGGAACCGGTGGTGCCAACGATGTAACCAATCGCGATTGGCGTCACAATACCGGAGATATTGCCGAACATATTAAACAAGCCGCCGGAAAGACCGCTGATCTCTTTCGGCGCGGTATCCGCCATTACTGCCCAGCCCAACGCGCCGATACCTTTACCGAAGAAGGCCAACGCCATAAAGCCGATGATCATCCATTCCACGTTCACATAGTTACAGAACACCATAACCATTGACAGCAACATCCCCAGCACAATCGGCGTCTTGCGCGCGATATTCAGGGAGCCAGTACGACGCATCAACCAGTCGGAAATGATGCCGCCCAACACGCCGCCGATAAAGCCGCAGACCGCAGGAACCGAGGCGACAAAGCCCGCTTTGAGAATCGACATGCCGCGCGCCTGAACCAAATAGACCGGGAACCAGGTAATAAAGAAATAGGTCAATGCGTTAATACAGTACTGACCGATGTAAACGCCAATCATCATACGAGAGCCCAGCAGCTGTTTGATCTGGCCCCATTTGACGCTAAACGGTACTTTCGCTTTGGTGTCTTTCTGATCCATATTGATCAGCGCGCCGCCTTCTGCGATGTACTCCAACTCTTTCTTATTTACGCCCGGATGGTTATTTGGTTCATGGATAACTTTCAACCAGATAAAGCTGATGATGATCCCTAACCCGCCCATAAAGAAGAAGACATGCGACCAGCCCACTTCGTGCGTCAGCCAGCCCATAATCGGCGCGAAAATAACCGTGGCAAAGTATTGCGCGGAGTTAAAGATGGCCACTGCCGTTCCCCTCTCCTGCGCCGGGAACCAGGCTGCAACGATGCGACTGTTGCCCGGGAAAGAAGGCGATTCCGCCAGACCAACCAGGAAACGAAGCGTAAAGAGGGCGACAATAATGCCGAAACCACTAAAGATATCGACAAAACCCTGCAACAGGGTGAAGACTGACCAAATGAAAATAGACCAGAAATAGACGCGTTTGGAACCAAAGCGGTCCAGCAGCCAGCCGCCCGGGATCTGCCCGATAACATAGGCCCATGAAAAAGCAGAAAAAACATAGCCCATGCCTACCGGATCAAGGCCGATATCTTTGGCCATTTCTGAGCCGGCAATGGACAATGTGGCGCGGTCGCCGTAGTTGAAGGATGTGACGATAAACAGCATCACCACTATCCAGTAGCGGGCGTTCGTGCGTTTCTCCGCACTACTCGCCGCGTGACTTAATGAACTCATTGTTGCACTCCTGAAATTTCGCGTTAGCTACGCTCACTCTGAACTGCACAACCGGTAGGGAATCAGAGATAACGTTTCCTTGTTGCAGCTTTTATTAGGTCGTTTGCTTTGCACGCTGCATGCTTTTATTCACTGGCAGGAGAAGTATAAAAAGCGCGCCACACACACTCACCGTGCAACAACACAGTATTTTGGCGATGAATTACGCCTGTTTATGGCAAAAGCCCAGGACAGTGGAAGCCACTTCACGGAAATGAAATCAGAAGGCGTCAGGCGTCGACGCAGGAGGAATAAAAAGAGAAGAATGTGAAACAGGTCGCTTGATTACATGAAAACGCCCGTAAAAAACTGCCGCTTTTGCGGGCATATGCCCAAAGCTAACACGATTCAGTTACTTTACACTGTGTACAGGTCGTGATTTTGCTTACTGGCAACGCAAGCAAACGAAAAGGTACCCTCCCGTAGGGGGGAGGGATTTACCTCAGGAAAGTAAAGTTCCCCAGTTTTCAACCCAGGGATTGGATTGGCTCTCCGGCTCCGGATGTTCGCTGGCGTCAATGAATAACATCTCCCCCACCCGCTGCGCGCTTTGCTCCTGCAACAGGGCATCAAACTGTTTGCCGCCATTACAGAAATTGGGGTAGCTGCTATCACCTAGCGCAATCACCCCGTAACGCAGGTTTGGTTGAAAACCGACTGTATCTTTAATGCCGTGAAAGAGCGGCGCAATGCTATCCGGTAGATCGCCCTGCCCGGTCGTCGAGGTAACGACCAGCGCAACCTTATCCTGATATTGCTGCCAGTCGGACAGTTCAGGATCTTCAAACACGGTCGCGCTGTGGCCCTGTCTGGCGAGGATCGCTTCCGCTTCTTCCGCCACCAGCAGTGAGTTGCCATACATGGTCCCGACAAAAATACCAATTTCCGCCATTATGCGTATCTCCCTGAATTATGCCTGATGAGTCTCATCCTGCCGGGACGCCGCCGTAAACTCAACCCTTTCATTGTCAGGGAGAAGTCCACGCCAGCCAAACTGTGTCAGCGCCTGCATCCAGGTTTCATCCAACCCGGCCTGAATCATCAACGGCTGTCCGGTGAAGGGGTGCGTCAGTTCAAGCCGACTGGCATGAAGCATCAGGCGACGACAGGCAAAATGCTCTGCGGCGCTGCGGTTTTGTCGCAAATCGCCATGCTTGCTGTCGCCGATGATAGGATGACGCAGATGCGCCAGATGACGACGAAGCTGGTGCTTGCGTCCCGTTTTTGGTTCCAGCTCAACCAGACCATAACGCGTGGTGGGATAACGTCCGGTCGGCACCGCCATTTCGACCGTCGCCAGTCCGCGATACTGCGTTACAGCCGGCTGGGGCGCTTTATCCTCGCGGGCGAATTTATCAGCAATTTTATCGCGCTCTTCCACCAGCGGATAATCCAGTACTGCGTCATCCATCAGCCAGCCGCGCACAATGGCATGGTAGCGTTTACGGATGTGGTGCTGCTCGAACTGCTGCGCCAGACGGCGTCCCGCTTCGCTGGACAGCCCCATTAACAGTACGCCCGACGTGGGTCTGTCGAGACGGTGGGCGGTAAAAACATGCTGGCCGATTTGGTCGCGCACCGTTTGCATGACCACGACTTTTTCGTCGCGATCCAGCCAGCTCCGGTGAACAAGCCAGCCTGCGGGTTTATTCACGGCAACCAGCCACTGGTCTTGATAGAGGATCTCCAACATCAGGATTTATCGCGGACGAATAGCGCATCCAGATCCTGCAAAACCGCCAGGATCGCCTCCCTCTGCGGATGATCCGCCGCCAGCGCCATTTCATAATAAGGGGCGACGGCAAACGCCTCGGGCAGCGGCTGCGCATTATCAAGTAGGGTATGCATACGTGGGATCAATACCCATTGCAGCCATTCCAGCGGTTCCATGGTATCCATAAAAAATGGTTGGGTACTGGTAAACAGGTGCGCCTGCGGCGCATCCAGCCGCCAGTGGCGATGCTCGCGCAGCAGCGTTTCAAGCGCATGTAACTGCTGACGCACACGGTCATGAGTCGTCATGTTAAAAACCTCAATGATGAAAATCTGGCGCGAAGAATAACAAAAAAAAGGGAGCACTGTATAAACAGTGCTCCCGGTTCGTTTCGCAGCATTCCAGCTACTTTTCGTGCTCCCTGCTCATCCGTGACAACTTTTCCTGTGACCTTACGGCCTGTTCATCCTGAACGTTTGCATCCTGCGCACATCGCCCGATGTGATAGCTTCTTCCTGAAGCGTCCCTGGTCATCCAGACCCGCCGAACATCCTGATCGGCTCTCGTTCTCCGTCCTGGAGGTGTCCTTTAACGCATCCTGCGCTTTCCACTTTGCTTCATCCTGAAGCCTTTCCTTGTAACACCATCCTGGCGTGTCCTGCTGAAGCGCCATCATCCTGACGTTCGCTTCGTTGTACGACTCCCTGTCGACGAAGATAGAATCGCCTGTTTCACCTTGTCTTACAAGACACCTACAGACAATACCTTAAGTAAATTTTCATATGAAAGTGCGCAAAAACATTTTAACAGGTTGTTTTATATAGACTTACATAAGAAAACGGGACTCAGTATCCGCTGATATCCTGGCGATCTCCTACAGACTTTGTAAGAGATCTCTCACACCTGTTAGGGCAAACGATTACAGAAGAGGATTAAGTTGCGTAAGGAATTCCGCAAGCGTTGCGGCAAGAACGGTACGATTGCGGGTGCCCAGCGTTTCTTTAATCACCTCGCCGGACAGATTACAGACCGAAATGACCTCAAGCTCATTTTCCTGCGTCGCAATAAAAAGCGTGGGAGGAAGCTTGAGCCGCTTTTGCGTGACCAGGTGGCCTATCAGATTTTCCTGCACGCGCCGAAAGTCATCCTGACTCCAGGTTTGCAGTAGCGTAAGCTTTTCATCCGCGAACTGCGCGGGCATGTCGCCAGCAAACTGCGTGGTGTAAAACGCGTGGAGCGCAGGTTGTACCATAATATCGAAGGCGCGTTCAACCGCGTTTACATTTTCTTCGCCTTCAAAAGGTTGCGGCTGCCAGTAAACGGCATCGCGGGTTGAAGAAATAATGCACGGAGAAGGTACGCCATACAGTTCTTCGCTCAACGGCCAGCTACCGTGTTTTTCTTGCCACGCGTCGCAGTAACGCGTCGTAAAGGCTTTCAATGCCTGCGCTGTCAGTTCGTCCACCAGTTTCTCTCTTCATAAAAGCCAGGATACACTTGGCGCATAGTGTATCTGGTTTATGACGGTGAAACATGTCTTCTTATGAAAACCATCAGGCTCTCGATGGCCTGACTCTCGGAAAATCAACGGATTACCGGGACAATTATGACGCCAGCCTGCTGCAGGGCGTACCGCGCAGTTTGAATCGCGACCCGCTCGGATTAACAGCCGATAATTTGCCGTTCCACGGCGCGGATATCTGGACGTTGTATGAACTTTCCTGGCTTAACAGCCGTGGTCTTCCGCAGGTCGCCGTCGGGCATGTCGAACTGGATTACACCAGCGTTAATTTAATCGAATCCAAAAGCTTTAAACTGTATCTGAACAGCTTTAACCAGACGCGCTTTGACACTTGGGAGACGGTGCGCCAGACGCTGGAGCGCGATCTGCGCGCCTGCGCGCAGGGCAACGTTAGCGTGAGGCTTCATCGTCTTGATGAGCTGGAAGGACAGCCTGTCGCCCATTTCCACGGCACCTGTATTGACGATCAGGATATCAGTATCGACAACTACCAGTTTACTACCGACTATCTGCAACATGCGGTCAGCGGCGAGAAGCAAGTAGAGGAGACGCTGGTCAGTCATCTGCTGAAATCCAACTGCCTGATCACCCACCAACCGGACTGGGGCTCAATACAAATTCAGTATCGCGGGCGCAAAATCGACAGGGAAAAACTGCTGCGTTATCTGGTCTCCTTCCGTCACCATAATGAATTTCACGAGCAGTGCGTAGAGCGTATTTTTAATGACATTCTGCGCTTCTGCCAGCCGGAAACGCTAAGCGTTTATGCGCGCTATACCCGCCGCGGCGGGCTGGACATTAATCCCTGGCGCAGCAATACCGATTTCGTGCCCGCCACAGGCAGGCTGGCGCGACAGTAATTTTTTTGTCAATTTTGCGTGCCGGATTGCGCATGTAAGGTTGTGAAAGGTCATCAGCCAGGGCTATTGTAATCAACAGGGAATGGCGTGTTGCGTCCCATAAGGAGTTTACTTGATTACACATATTAGCCCGCTTGGCTCAATGGATATGTTGTCGCAACTGGAAGTGGACATGCTGAAACGCACGGCCAGTAGCGACCTGTATCAACTGTTTCGTAACTGTTCACTTGCCGTTCTTAACTCCGGCAGCCTGACCGACAACAGCAAAGAGCTGCTGTCCCGCTTTGAAAATTTCGATATTAACGTGCTGCGCCGCGAGCGCGGCGTGAAGCTGGAATTGATTAATCCGCCTGAAGACGCTTTTGTTGACGGGCGGATTATTCGTGCGCTACAGGCTAACCTGTTCGCGGTGCTGCGCGACATTCTCTTTGTGAATGGGCAGATCCACAATGCCGGCCGTTTCCAGCATCTGGATCTTGAAAGCTCAACACATATCACCAATCTGGTGTTCTCCATTTTGCGCAACGCCCGGGCGCTGCACGTCGGCGAAGCGCCAAACATGGTGGTATGCTGGGGCGGCCACTCAATTAACGAAAACGAGTACCTGTATGCCCGTCGCGTCGGCACGCAGTTGGGATTACGCGAGCTGAACATCTGCACCGGCTGCGGCCCTGGGGCGATGGAAGCCCCCATGAAGGGCGCGGCGGTCGGTCACGCGCAGCAGCGTTATAAAGACAGCCGCTTTATCGGCATGACTGAACCTTCCATTATTGCGGCTGAACCGCCTAACCCGCTGGTGAACGAACTGATCATCATGCCGGATATCGAAAAACGCCTGGAAGCGTTCGTCCGTATCGCACACGGTATCATCATCTTCCCGGGCGGCGTGGGTACGGCGGAAGAGCTGCTTTATTTGCTGGGGATTCTGATGAATCCAGCCAATAAAAATCAGGTGCTGCCGCTGATCCTGACCGGACCAAAAGAAAGCGCCGATTACTTCCGCGTGCTGGATGAGTTTATTACCCATACGCTGGGCGAAGCGGCACGCCGTCATTACCGCATCATTATTGACGATGCGGCGGAGGTAGCGCGACTGATGAAGAAAGCGATGCCGCAAGTGAAAGAGAATCGCCGCGATACCGGCGACGCCTATAGTTTTAACTGGTCGATGCGTATTGCACCGGATCTGCAGGTGCCGTTTGAGCCGTCGCATGAGAATATGGCCAACCTGAAACTGTACCCGGATCAGCCGGTTGAGATTCTGGCGGCGGATCTGCGGCGCGCCTTCTCCGGTATTGTCGCGGGGAACGTGAAGGAGGTCGGGATACGCGCCATTGAAGCTAATGGTCCGTATAAAATCCACGGCGATCGAGAGATGATGCGTCGCATGGACGATCTGCTGCAGGGATTCGTCGCGCAGCATCGTATGAAATTGCCAGGTTCCGCCTACATCCCCTGTTACGAGATCTGCGCTTAGCGCTTATGCCCGGTTGCCGCCAGCAGCCGGGCGCTTCTCCCATTCCTTTCATTGCGGTATGGCGATTAACGTATGCCTTCATTTTTTATGATGATCATCAGAGGCATAGCCCGCATTGTTTTATAAACACCATTTATAATTCATCATAAATAGATTGCCAGGCAAACGTTTACTTGACTCCTCTTACCGTGATTTATCGGCTCAAACTCTTATTCTTCGCCAGAATCCACTAAAAACCTTGATTTTTATAGTCAAACCTCCGTATCTTGCGCCCCAATCTTTCCGGCCTTATATCGTTAATGGTAGCCTTCGCGCCCGGAAATTCGTTATGACGTTTTTTTAATAGATTAATGGTCCAAATTTATCCATGTAAGAAGCGGATTATTGCATTTGAGATCGGGATCACTGATAGATTCATCACTTAAATGTATCTTTCCGCCCGAAAATTATTACGGCGAAAAATTATATAAAAAGCGTCCCTAAGCAGATTTCATTTTACGATCAGGTCTTTTTTCATTGGATTAGACCAGCAACCTGATTTTTAGCATCCTCCAGGAGAAATAGATGGAAACCACTCAGACCAGCACTATTGCTTCGATTGACTCTCGAAGCGCATGGCGCAAAACGGATACCATGTGGATGCTGGGCCTTTACGGCACGGCAATCGGCGCGGGCGTTCTGTTCCTGCCGATCAACGCAGGCGTCGGCGGCATGATTCCGCTCATCATCATGGCGATTCTCGCTTTCCCGATGACCTTTTTCGCACACCGTGGTTTAACCCGCTTCGTGCTGTCCGGTAAAAACCCGGGTGAAGACATCACTGAAGTCGTTGAGGAACACTTCGGTATCGGCGCAGGTAAACTGATTACCCTGCTCTACTTCTTCGCGATTTACCCCATCCTGCTGGTTTACAGCGTGGCGATTACTAATACCGTGGAAAGCTTCCTGACCCACCAGTTAGCGATTAATCCGCCGCCGCGGGCGATTCTTTCCCTGATCCTGATTGTTGGCATGATGACCATCGTGCGCTTCGGCGAGCAAATGATCGTTAAGGCGATGAGTATCCTGGTATTCCCGTTCGTCGCTGCGCTGATGCTGCTGGCCTTGTACCTGATCCCGCAGTGGAACGGCGCGGCGCTGGAAACGCTGTCCTTTGATTCCGCCGCGTCTACCGGTAACGGTCTGTGGATGACGCTGTGGCTGGCGATTCCGGTGATGGTTTTCTCTTTCAACCACTCCCCGATCATCTCCTCCTTCGCGGTTGCGAAGCGTGAAGAGTACGGTGAAGGCGCTGAGAAGAAATGTTCTAAAATTCTGGCCTTCGCCCACATCATGATGGTGCTGACCGTAATGTTCTTCGTCTTCAGCTGCGTGCTGAGCCTGACGCCGGCAGATCTGGCGGCGGCAAAAGAGCAGAACATCTCTATTCTGTCTTACCTGGCGAACCATTTTAACGCGCCGATCATCGCCTGGATGGCGCCGATCATTGCGATGATTGCTATCACCAAATCCTTCCTCGGCCACTACCTGGGCGCGCGTGAAGGCTTTAACGGGATGGTGATTAAATCGCTGCGTGGTAAAGGTAAATCCATCGAAATCAACAAACTGAATAAAATTACCGCGCTGTTCATGCTGGTCACCACCTGGATTGTGGCGACGCTGAACCCCAGCATCCTGGGCATGATTGAAACCCTGGGCGGCCCGATCATCGCGATGATTCTGTTCCTGATGCCGATGTATGCCATCCAGAAAGTACCGGCAATGCGTAAGTACAGCGGTCATATCAGCAACGTATTCGTTGTGATTATGGGCCTGATTGCCATCTCCGCTATTTTCTACTCACTGTTCAGCTAAGTCCTTTAGCGCCGCTTACCGCGGCGCTTCTCTATGATACAACCGCAATGGATGCCCTATGATTAGCGTATTCGATATTTTTAAAATCGGCATTGGCCCTTCCAGTTCTCACACCGTCGGACCAATGAAAGCAGGCAAGCAGTTCACGGACGATCTGATTGCCCGCCATATCCTTACAGATGTCACCCGCGTCGTGGTGGATGTCTACGGCTCTCTGTCATTGACGGGTAAAGGCCACCACACTGATATCGCCATTATTATGGGCCTGGCGGGGAATCTGCCGGACACCGTCGATATCGACGCCATTCCGTCCTTTATCCAGGATGTGAACACCCATGGGCGTTTACTACTGGCTAATGGGCAGCATGAAGTCGAATTTCCGGTCGATAAATGCATGAATTTCCACGCCGACAACCTGTCTCTGCATGAAAACGGGATGCGTATTACCGCGCTGGCGGGCGATAAGGTGCTCTACAGCCAAACCTACTACTCCATTGGCGGCGGCTTTATCGTCGATGAAGAGCACTTTGGTTTGACGAATAGCGAACCTGTTAACGTGCCGTACCCTTACAAAACCGCCGCGGATTTACAGCGTCACTGCCAGGAGACGGGTCTGTCGCTCTCCGGTCTGATGATGCAAAACGAACTGGCCCTGCACAGTAAAGAAGCGCTGGAGCAGCACTTCGCCAGGGTCTGGGAGGTAATGCGCAGCGGTATTGAGCGCGGTATCACCACCGAGGGCGTATTGCCGGGCAAACTGCGCGTTCCGCGTCGCGCGGCGGCGCTGCGTCGGGTGCTGGTCAGTCAGGATAAGACCACCACCGATCCGATGGCGGTCGTCGACTGGATCAATATGTTCGCGCTGGCGGTGAACGAAGAGAATGCCGCAGGCGGACGAGTAGTCACTGCGCCGACTAACGGCGCATGTGGTATTGTTCCGGCGGTGCTGGCGTACTATGACAAGTTTATCCGCGAAGTAAATGCTAACTCACTTGCTCGCTATATGCTGGTCGCCAGCGCGATTGGCTCGCTGTATAAGATGAACGCCTCTATTTCCGGCGCCGAAGTGGGTTGTCAGGGAGAGGTCGGCGTGGCCTGTTCCATGGCGGCAGCGGGTCTGGCCGAGCTGCTGGGCGGTAGTCCGGCGCAGGTGTGTATCGCCGCAGAAATCGCCATGGAGCATAATCTGGGGTTAACTTGCGATCCGGTTGCCGGTCAGGTACAGGTTCCCTGCATTGAGCGTAACGCGATTGCTTCAGTCAAAGCGGTCAACGCCGCGCGTATGGCGCTGCGCCGTACCAGCGAACCGCGTGTATGCCTCGATAAAGTGATTGAGACCATGTACGAAACCGGTAAAGACATGAACGCTAAGTACCGCGAAACTTCGCGCGGCGGCCTGGCGATGAAGATCGTTACCTGCGATTAATTCTCAGCACATTTTAGGATCTGTAGGCCGGATAAGGCGCTCGCCGCCATCCGGCTTTTGTTGCCTGATGGCGCTTCGCTCATCAGGCCTACGGATAGCGCTATTTCGCAATGCTCGCCTCCCCCCGCCGTGAATGTTACCCTACGCGCAGGTTTGTAAGGGAGAACACCGTGGCTGCTCATCTGCTTATCATCGACGCGCTCAATTTGATTCGCCGTATTCACGCCGTTCAGGGATCGCCCTGTGTGGAAACCTGCCAACACGCGCTCGATCAATTGATTATCCACAGCCAGCCAACCCATGCCGTAGCGGTATTTGATGACGACGCGCGCAGCAGCGGCTGGCGTCACCAGCGTTTGCCGGACTACAAAGCAGGACGTCCGCCGATGCCTGACGATTTACATAATGAAATGCCCGCCCTACGCGCCGCGTTTGAACAGCGCGGCGTACGCTGTTGGGCATCAGATGGTAACGAAGCGGACGATCTGGCGGCGACGCTGGCGCTAAAAGTTACCGAAGCCGGACACCAGGCAACCATTGTGTCAACCGATAAAGGCTATTGCCAGTTACTCTCTCCGGGATTACGCATTCGCGACTACTTCCAGAAACGCTGGCTGGACGCGCCGTTTATTGAAAAAGAGTTTGGCGTACTCCCCCGGCAGTTGCCGGATTACTGGGGTCTGGCAGGAATCAGCAGTTCGAAAGTCCCCGGCGTTGCCGGTATCGGCCCCAAAAGCGCGACCCAGCTATTGATTCAGTTTCAAAATCTGGAGGGAATTTACGCCCATCTGGACAAGGTGCCGGAAAAGTGGCGCAAAAAGCTTGAGACGCATAAAGAAATGGCATTTCTCTGCCGCGATATTGCACGTCTGCAAACCGATTTACATATCGACGGAAACTTACAGCAGCTACGGCTGGTACGGTAGTTTTGTTGCCGGATGGCGGCGTGAACGCCTTATCCGGCCTACAGAACTGCACGAAATGTAGAGCGGATAAGCGCAGCGCCATCCGGCAAAATTACCAGGCGGTATGATACAGTTCGACAATGTCCGCCAGACTCGCTTCACGCGGATTGCCGCCCGTACAGACATCATCGAACGCTGCCTGCGCCAGCGCCGGGATATCCTCTTTTCGAACGCCGACATCACGCAAATGCAGCGGAATTCCCACATCGCGATTTAACGCAAATACGGCTTCCACTGCGGCATTACGCGCCTCTTCAAGACTCAATCCTTCTACCTTCACCCCCATCGCTCGGGCGATATCACGGAATTTCTCGTTGGTAGACCCGGCATTGAAACGCATCACGTGCGGAAGCAAAATAGCATTCGCGACGCCGTGCGGCGTGTTGTAAAACGCGCCCAACGGATGCGCCATCCCATGCACCAGTCCCAGCCCCACATTGGAAAACCCCATCCCGGCAACGTATTGCCCCAGCGCCATCGCCTCACCAGCCTCTTTTTCTCCGGCTACGGCGCCGCGTAGCGCGCCAGCAATAATCTCAATGGCTTTGATATGTAAGGCATCCGTCAGCGCCCATGCGGCCCGGGTAATATAGCCTTCAATAGCATGGGTTAGCGCATCCACGCCCGTTGCCGCTTTCAGCGCGGGCGGCATACCGTCCATCATATCGGCATCGATAAATGCCGCCTGCGGAATATCATGTGGATCGACACAAACGAATTTGCGCCGTTTCTCCTCATCGGTAATCACATAATTGATAGTGACTTCCGCCGCGGTTCCCGCCGTTGTCGGGATCGCCATAATCGGCACGCTGGGTTTACGGGTCGGCGATAGCCCTTCCAGACTGCGCACATCGGCAAATTCCGGATTGTTACTGATAATACCGATCGCTTTGCAGGTATCCTGCGGAGAACCGCCGCCAATGGCGATGAGATAGTCCGCGCCGCTTTGGGTAAAGACCTTAAGCCCTTCCTGGACAACGGAAATCGTAGGATTAGGGATCACGCCCGCATAGATCTCCCACGCCAGCTCTGCGGCATCCATTCTGCTTGTCACCTTATCGACCACACCGCATTGCACCAGCGTTTTATCGGTAACAATCAGCGCTTTATGATAACCGCGGCGCGTCACCTCATCGGTTAATGCGTCCACCGCTCCCCGGCCAAACCATGCCGTTTCATTCAGAATCATTCTGTTCGCCATCGCCTGTCTCCTGACATCACTCTTCAATACGTAATCCGTAAGTTTTAAATTTCTCCAGTACGATAGCGATCGCCTCGTCATCCAGTACCGGTACCGGATCGACAATGGCCAGCGTACTTAAATAGAGCTGCGCCAGCACTTCCACTTCATGCGCCAGCCACAACGCTTTGTCTAAATTTTCTTCACAAGCGATAAGCCCGTGATGCTGTAACAGCGTCGCTTTACGATTTTTAAGCGCCACGGCAACATGGTCAGAAAGTTCGCGGGTGCCAAAAGTGGCGTAGGGCGCGCAGGGAATAGAGTTTCCACCCGCGGCGGCAATCATGTAGTGAATCGCCGGAATCGGGCGATTGAGGATCGAGACTGCCGTACAATGGACCGCGTGGTTATGTACCACGGCATTGGCATCAGGGCGCGTCTGGTATGCCGCCATATGAAAACGCCACTCGCTGGAAGGCAGCTTGCCCTGCTCATGCTGACCGTCTGCATCAATAAAGACAATGTGCGACTCTGTCAGCTTCTCGTAGGGGATCCCCGTCGGCGTAATCAGCATTCCGCCCTGATAACGTACGCTCACGTTACCTGCCGTCCCCTGATTTAACCCTAACCGCGTCATTTCCAGACAGGTATCAATAATCTGCCGCGCCAGTCTATTTCGTTCCATTATTTACCTCTCTCTGTGATTCAAAATGAGACAACAAAACCGTCTTTCGCATCGCGCTGCTGTCCTGTTGAAATAATCGAATAGTTAGCAACTATCATCATACTGAATAAAGAGAAGGGAATTTAAATAACGATATTTTGTGATTCACATCAATTAATTCGCCACGATAAACCAGACGACTACCGTTTCTCTCGCCGATAAATGCCCGCTCTTAATAATATTTTTTAAAACGGGCAAAGATGAAGAATAAGTTACTACTGCCCGTTTTCGTGGCAATAATTTAATTCGGGCATTCAGTCTGTGGTTTTTTAAATTAAACATCTCAAACGGTCATTTTTTTATGAAAATTAAAGTGATGATAATCACAGAACGCTCTGCTCTCAGGTATAAATGTGACCGCCATCATATTAAAAGGCCTTTTTTATTTGAAAATGAATCCATGAGTTCATTCCGGACGCCAATTTATTACCGGTAAGAAAAGCGAACTCACCTAATTTTACGGTCTGGTGACCAGAACCGACCGCACGCAAAAGCTTCTGAACCGATGAGGATGCTATGGGAAACACAACAATACAAACACAGAGTTTTCGTGCTGTGGATGCAGAGCAAAGCAAAAGCAAGCGCTACATTATTCCATTCGCCTTACTTTGCTCGCTATTTTTTCTGTGGGCCGTCGCCAATAATCTGAATGACATTTTATTACCGCAGTTTCAACAAGCTTTTACGCTAACTAACTTTCAGGCCGGACTTATTCAGTCAGCCTTTTATTTCGGTTATTTCGTCATTCCAATTCCTGCTGGGATTTTGATGAAAAAACTCAGTTATAAAGCAGGGATTATCACCGGGCTTTTTTTGTATGCTGTTGGCGCCGCATTATTCTGGCCTGCCGCCGAGATAATGAATTACACATTGTTTTTAATTGGCCTGTTTATCATCGCCGCCGGTTTAGGTTGCCTTGAAACTGCAGCCAACCCTTTTGTTACGGTATTAGGTCCAGAAAGCGGCGGACATTTCCGGCTTAATCTGGCGCAAACTTTTAACTCCTTTGGCGCTATTATCGCCGTTGTGTTTGGGCAAAGCCTTATTTTGTCTAACGTGCCGCATCAATCGCAAGAAGCGCTTGATAAAATGACGCCGGATCAGCTTAGCGCCTATAAACACAGCCTGGTGTTATCGGTACAAACGCCATACATGATTATCGTCGCCATCGTATTAGTAGTTGCGCTGCTGATTATGCTGACCAAATTTCCGGCCCTGCAAAGTGACGATCATAGCGATGCGAAACAAAGCTCTTTCTTATCTTCTCTCTCCCGACTCATCCGTATCCGCCACTGGCGCTGGGCGGTGCTGGCGCAGTTCTGCTACGTGGGGGCGCAAACCGCCTGCTGGAGCTATCTGATCCGCTACGCCATTGAGGAGATCCCTGGAATGACGCCCGGTTTCGCCGCCAACTACCTGACCGGCACGATGGTGTGCTTCTTTATCGGCCGTTTCACCGGGACCTGGCTTATCAGCCGCTTCGCGCCGCATAAAGTGCTGGCCGCCTACGCCCTGTTTGCCATGCTCCTGTGTCTGATTTCCGCCTTTAGCGGCGGACATATCGGCCTGCTGGCGCTGACGTTGTGTAGCGCATTTATGTCAATCCAGTACCCAACCATCTTCTCGCTGGGTATCAAAAATCTGGGACAGGACACTAAGTACGGCTCGTCTTTTATCGTCATGACCATCATTGGCGGCGGTATTGTCACGCCAGTAATGGGCTTCGTTAGCGACGCCGCAGGCAAAATCCCGACCGCCGAACTGGTTCCGGCATTGTGCTTTGCCGTCATCTTCATTTTTGCCCGTTTCCGTTCACAAGCGGCGACAAACTGAACATTTATCCGAATAACGTGAGGAATCTGTCATGAAAAAAATCAGCTTACCGAAAATCGGTATCCGCCCGGTGATTGATGGACGTCGTATGGGCGTACGCGAGTCGCTCGAAGAGCAAACCATGAACATGGCGAAAGCGACGGCGGCGCTCATCACCGAGAAAATCCGCCACGCCTGCGGGGCACAGGTGGAGTGCGTCATTGCGGATACCTGTATTGCCGGAATGGCGGAATCCGCCGCCTGTGAAGAAAAATTCAGTAGCCAGAACGTGGGCGTGACCATTACCGTTACGCCGTGCTGGTGCTATGGCAGCGAAACCATTGATATGGACCCGATGCGTCCGAAAGCCATCTGGGGCTTTAACGGCACAGAGCGTCCTGGGGCGGTTTACCTTGCCGCGGCGCTGGCGGCGCACAGCCAGAAAGGCATTCCGGCGTTCTCCATTTATGGCCATGATGTGCAGGATGCCGACGATACCTCCATTCCCGCCGACGTCGAAGAAAAACTGCTGCGTTTTGCGCGGGCAGGGTTAGCGGTAGCCAGCATGAAAGGCAAAAGCTACCTCTCCGTCGGCGGCGTGTCGATGGGGATCGCGGGTTCCATTGTCGATCATAACTTCTTTGAATCCTGGCTGGGCATGAAGGTGCAAGCGGTAGATATGACCGAACTGCGCCGCCGTATCGATCAAAAAATTTATGATGAGGCCGAACTGGAGATGGCGCTGGCGTGGGCGGATAAAAACTTCCGCTACGGCGAAGATCAAAACGCCTCGCAGTATAAGCGCAATGAAGCCCAGAACCGCGCGGTGCTAAAAGAGAGCCTGCTGATGGCGATGTGTATTCGCGACATGATGCAGGGCAACAAGACGCTGGCGGACAAAGGGTTAGTTGAAGAATCGCTGGGCTACAACGCCATTGCCGCCGGCTTCCAGGGCCAGCGCCACTGGACCGATCAATACCCGAACGGCGATACCGCCGAAGCGCTGCTCAATAGCTCTTTTGACTGGAATGGCGTACGCGAACCGTTTGTCGTCGCCACCGAAAATGACAGTCTGAACGGCGTAGCGATGCTGTTCGGCCATCAACTCACCGGTACAGCGCAGATATTCGCCGACGTGCGAACCTACTGGTCGCCGGAAGCCGTAGAACGCGTCACCGGCCAGGCGCTCAGCGGCCTGGCGGAACACGGCATTATTCACCTGATTAATTCCGGTTCTGCCGCTCTGGACGGTGCCTGTAAACAGCGCGACAGCGAAGGCAAGCCGACCATGAAACCACACTGGGAAATCAGCCAACAAGAGGCGGATGCGTGTCTGGCGGCCACCGAATGGTGCCCGGCGATTCACGAATACTTCCGCGGCGGCGGCTACTCATCCCGTTTCCTGACCGAAGGCGGCGTGCCATTCACCATGACCCGCGTGAATATCATTAAAGGCCTGGGACCAGTACTGCAAATCGCCGAGGGCTGGAGCGTCGAACTGCCGAAAGCGATGCACGATCAGCTTGATGCCCGCACCAACTCTACCTGGCCTACCACCTGGTTTGCGCCGCGTCTTACCGGCAAAGGCCCGTTTACCGATGTCTATTCGGTGATGGCGAACTGGGGCGCTAACCACGGCGTACTCACCATCGGCCATGTAGGGGCGGATTTTATTACTCTCGCCGCAATGCTGCGTATCCCGGTATGTATGCACAACGTGGAGGAGGCGAAGATCTACCGTCCTTCCGCCTGGGCGGCTCACGGTATGGATATCGAAGGCCAGGATTATCGCGCCTGCCAGAATTATGGCCCGCTGTATAAACGTTAATGCGGCTTAGCCCGGTGGCGCAGGCTTACCGGGCCTACGGGCGCGTGAACCGTAGGCCGGATAAGCGTAGCGCCATCGGGCGGCGTTTATGGAGTTATCTATGAAACAAGACGTTATCCTGGTTCTCGACTGCGGTGCGACAAACGTTCGGGCGATCGCCGTTGATCGCCAGGGGAAAATTGTCGCCCGCGCCTCAACCGCTAACGCCAGCGACATTGCCGCAGAAAATAGCGCCTGGCATCAGTGGTCGCTGGACGCCATCCTGCAACGTTTCGCCGACTGCTGCAAGTCACTCTCCAGCGCCCTGTCGGAGTGTGTTGTTCGCGGTATTACGGTGACTACGTTCGGCGTCGATGGCGCGCTGGTCGATGCGCAGGGTAAGCTGCTCTACCCGGTCATCAGTTGGAAATGCCCGCGAACCGCTGCCGTGATGGAAACGATTGAGCGCTTTATCTCGCCCCGGCAATTGCAGACGCTCTCCGGCGTCGGCGCGTTCAGCTTTAACACGCTGTATAAACTGGTCTGGCTTAAAGAGAATCATCCGCGCCTGCTGGAACAAGCTCACTGCTGGCTGTTTATCTCGTCGCTGATTAACCACCGTCTGACCGGCGAGTTTACGACCGATATCACTATGGCAGGCACCAGCCAGCTACTGGATATCCATCAGCGCGACTTTAGTCCGGAAATCCTGCAAGCGACGGGCCTGGCGCGCCGCCTGTTCCCGCGTATCGTGGAAGCGGGCGCCCCGATAGGCACGCTACAGACAGACGCGGCCAGGCTACTCGGTCTCCCGGCGGGTGTGCCGGTGATCTCTGCCGGACACGATACTCAGTTCGCGTTATTCGGCGCTGGCGCGCAGCAAGGTGAACCGGTGCTCTCCTCCGGAACATGGGAGATTCTGATGGTGCGCAGCGGTCAGGTGGATACCTCGCTGCTCAGCCAGTATCCGGGCTCGACCTGTGAACTGGACAGTCAGTCGGGGCTTTATAACCCCGGAATGCAGTGGCTGGCCTCCGGCGTACTCGAATGGGTACGAAAACTGCTGTGGACGCCGGAAACACCATGGCAAACGCTGATCGACGAAGCGCGCGCTATTCCCGCTGGCGCGGAAGGCGTACGGATGCAGTGCGATCTACTCGCCTGCCAAAATGCAGGCTGGCAGGGCGTGACGCTCAATACCACCCGCGGCCATTTCTATCGCGCCGCGCTGGAAGGCCTGACGGCGCAACTTCAACGTAATCTGCGCACGCTGGAGAAAATCGGCCATTTTAACGCCACAGAACTGTTACTGGTTGGCGGCGGCAGTCGCAACGCTTTATGGAATCAAATTAAAGCGAATCAGCTTGATATCCCTATCAAAGTGCTGGACGACGCGGAAACCACCGTGGCCGGCGCTGCCATGTTTGGCTGGTACGGCGTAGGCGAATTTAGTAGCCCGGAACAGGCGCGCGCGCAGGTCAATTATCAGTATCGCTATTTCTGGCCGCAAACCGAACCTGAAATTATTAAGGGAGTATGAAATGCTAAAAACCATTTCACCGTTAATTTCCCCGACACTGCTCAAAGTGCTGGCCGAGATGGGCCACGGGGACGAAATCATTTTTTCTGACGCTCACTTTCCCGCGCATAGCCTGGGCCCGCAGGTGATTCGCGCCGATGGTCTTAGCGTCAGCGATCTACTGCGGGCAATTATTCCGCTCTTTGAGCTGGATAGCTACGCCCCGCCGCTGGTGATGATGGCCGCCGTGGAAGGCGACACGCTCGATCCCAGCGTTGAAGCGCGCTATCGCGATGCCTTGTCATTAGAAGCGCCGTGCCCGGATATCGTTCGTATCGACCGCTATGCGTTTTATGAGCGGGCGCAAAAAGCGTTTGCGATCGTTATCACAGGTGAGTGCGCGAAGTACGGAAATATTCTTTTAAAAAAAGGGGTAACGCCGTAATCTCTTGCCGGTGCGCCCGCATGACGCGGGCGTTCATCGAATGATGGGGTGAGAAAAATGAAAGCGGCACGCCAACAAGCGATAGTCGATCTGCTGATCAATCATAAAAGTCTGACCACCGAAGCGCTGGCCACCCGGCTTAACGTCAGTAAAGAGACCATCCGCCGCGATCTCAGTGAACTACAGACGCAGGGAAAAGTGCTGCGTAATCACGGACGAGCTAAATATATTCATCGTGAAAATCAGGACAGCGGCGATCCATTCCATATCCGCCTGAAAAGCCATTATGCGCATAAAGCCGATATTGCCCGTGAAGCGTTAGCGTGGATAGAAGAAGGAATGACGATTGCGCTGGATGCCAGTTCAACCTGCTGGTATCTGGCCCGCCAGTTGCCGGATATTCCCATTCAGGTTTTTACCAATAGCCATCCTATCTGTCAGGAGCTGGGAAAACGCGAACGCATTGCGCTGATAAGTTCCGGCGGCCAGCTTGAACGTAAATATGGCTGTTACGTTAACCCGTCGCTTATCTCACAGCTAAAATCGCTTGATATCGATCTGTTCATCTTTTCCTGCGAGGGGATCGACAGCGGCGGCGATCTGTGGGACTCCAATGCGATCAACGCCGATTTTAAATCTATCCTGCTCAGACGCGCCTCGCAGTCTTTATTATTGATTGATAAAAGTAAATTTAATCGTTCAGGAGAGGCGCGCATCGGCCATCTGGATGACGTGACGCATATTGTTTCAGATGCGCCGTAGTCATAGGCCGGATAAGCGTGCGCCATCCGGCGCTGATGACGCGCCGGATGACGGCAGCGCGTTTTTATCGCTCGTCGCGACGCCCGCCAACAGCCGCCCACAACCGACGCACGTGTACCGTCACTTCTTCGCGATCGTGATAAAGCTGACGCGCCTGGATCTGCGCATTAACGCCATGCTCATCCAACTGCGCCTGAAGATACGCCAGATTATGCGATACCTCTTCATAGCGTTTTTTCATCGGCAGTTTAAGGTTAAAAATCGTCTCCCGACACCAGCCGTTCACCAGCCACTGCGCCATTAACGCGGTGACTTTGGCCGGCTTCTCCACCATATCGCAGACCATCCATGAAATATTATTCCGGTTCGGACGGTACCTGAAGCCATCCTCACGCAACCAGGTCACCTGTCCGGTGTCCATCAGGCTTTGCGCCATCGGGCCGTTATCTACGGAGTAGACCCACATATTGCGCTTCACTAACTGGTACGTCCATCCGCCGGGACAGGCGCCCAAATCCACCGCATACATGCCGTTCGCCAGACGTTCATCCCACTCATCTTCCGGGATGAAAACGTGGAGCGCCTCTTCCAGTTTCAGCGTTGAGCGGCTCGGCGCATCAGACGGAAACTTCAAACGCGGGATGCCCATATAAAACGGTGAATTGTTATGCGCGAACGAATAACCGGTATAGCAGCATCCTGGCGCGATAAAAAAGACATGAACGACCGGACGCTTCGGCGTTTCATAATTCGTCAATACGCCCGCATCACGCAAAGCCGCGCGCAGCGGCACCGTAAATTTGCGGCAGAACTTCATCAGTTCTTTACTTTCATTGGTGTCGGCGACTTCAACCCGCAGCTCGCCGCCCTTTTCCACTACGCCCTGCAACATGCCGACAATCGGCGTAATTCTGTCTTCCGGCGGTAAATGTTGCAGCAGTTCACCCACCACAAACCACTGGCGGGCGAAAATCAGCGAACTGAACGGCAGCTCTGAAATCAGCTTTTCGCCATCTTCCGGCTGATAGCATTCATAAATGACATAGCCTGCGTTCTCTTTTACGCGTGCAAAACCAAATATTTCCCGTTTTCCCGCTTTATCGGTAATTTCTGCAGCGCACTCTTTTTCAAACCCCGGACGGCAGAGCAATACAACTTTATTCATGGCTCGCGCCCTTACGTTTCATACGAATGGCGCCAATCAGCAATAGCGCCCAGCCCACCAGGAAACTGACGCCGCCGACAGGCGTGATATACGCCCACAGGCGCAGATGCGAAAGCGCAAGGCAGTACAGACTGCCGCTAAACAACACCGTGCCCAGCGCCAGAAAAACGCTGCTCCAGTAAAACCAGATGCTGATACGGCGCTGCATCGCCACCGCCAGGCCAAAGATCGCCAGCGTATGGAACGCCTGATATTGCAGGCCGGTCTGAATCCAGCCCATTTCAACCACGCCCAGGGTTTTACTCAAAACATGCGCCCCGAACGCGCCCAGAGCAACGTAAATAAAACCGCTGATAGCGGCGACAATCAGCATAAAACGGCTGGTCATGGTCATACCCTAAGTTAATTATTGTTCGTAACGAAAACGGAATTTTTCTTGCTCCGTCGCCGCCTTCGCCAAAATCCACTGACGGAAGGCGGCTATTTTACCCAGTTCTGCCTGGCTGTCATGACAAACCAGATAAAAAGCATTCTTACTCACCAGAACATCGTTAAATGGACACACCAGTCGCCCGGCTTCAATTTCCGACTGCGCCATAACATTATTCGCCAGCGCGATCCCCTGTCCGTGAATAGCGGCCTGTAGCACCATCGCGCTGTGGCTAAATATCGGCCCTTGCTGAACGTTAATATGGTTGAGCCCTAACTGACGAGTATAGGCCTGCCAGTCACGCCGGGAGGCATCGTGCAATAACGTGTGTTTCGCCAGATCTTCCGGCGTTTTTAACGGTTTTTCGCCTGTGAGCAATAAAGGAGAACAGACGGGCAGTAAATATTCTGCGTATAATTTTTCGACGCGCAAGCCCGGCCAGTTTCCCCGGCCATAAAAAATCGCGACATCGACATCGTCTGCCAGTTTATCTTCCTGACGGTCAACGGCTTGTATCCGAACGTCAATTCCCGGATAAGCTGAGTTAAAGCTGGAGAGCCTGGGCACCAGCCACTGGATGGCAAAACTGGGCGGTAAACTCACCGTCAGCGCCCCTTTGGCACTGCGCGCCTGGAGCTTACGCGTTGCTTCCGTGAGCTGGGAAAATATCTCTTTAATGTCGAGAAAATAGCTTTGGCCTTCTTCCGTCAGCAGCAGCGAACGATTGCGGCGGCGGAACAGTTTTAGCCCCAAAAAATCCTCAAGTGACTTAATTTGGTGGCTTACTGCGGCCTGCGTCACAAAAAGTTCTTCCGCTGCTCGCGTAAAGCTCAAATGGCGCGCGGCAGCATCAAAAACGCGTAACGCATTTAAAGGAGGTAATCGTTTTGACATGGCCTCTGGACTTAATGTCGAATGAATTTAACAAATAGGTAACAACATGTAACCTATTAGTTTTTTTAATCTGAGACATTATAAATTGTCCGTTGAGGTTCTACCAGCAAATACCTATAGTGGCGGCACTTCCTGAGCCGGAACGAAAAGTTTTATCGGAATGCGTGTTCTGATGGGCTTTTGGCTTACGGTTGTGATGTTGTGTTGTTGTGTTTGCAATTGGTCTGCGATTCAGACCACGGTAGCGAGACTACCCTTTTTCACTTCCTGTACATTTACCCTGTCTGTCCATAGTGATTAATGTAGCACCGCCATATTGCGGTGCTTTTTTTTGTATAACAAACGGTTAGTTTTCCAGAGCCACCATCTCTTTCACGTCAGTACGATTGATCTGCTGTTTGTTGCCATTAGCGTCTTTATACGAAATCATACCGGTATCGTTATCGGTCTGGGGTTTACCGTCGGTCACAATGCTACGTCCATCATTGGTGTGCATAACGTAATTAGGACCGGAACAGGCGCTCAGGGCAAAAGTCAGCATACATGCAGAGATAATTGCGGCAGTCTTTTTCATCTTCTTCTCCTTAAAGCTGTTTGTGCTATTTAAAGCGGACTCCGTAACAGGCTTAAACATTCGCCTAACATTATTCAGCATAACCTCCTTTACATAATTCGCCAGGATATACAGACGATTCCGATGGTTAGGACAAACCTTGTATCAGCCGCGCTTTTACGCCACGATCGGTAAACTGAACCGAGGAATATCATGAACGCTTTTAATCCCACGCAGTTTCGCGCGCAGTTTCCCGCGCTAGCCGATGCGGGTGTTTATCTCGATAGCGCCGCCACGGCATTAAAGCCACAGGCAGTCATTGACGCCACGCACCAGTTTTATTGTTTGAGCGCCGGTAACGTTCATCGTAGCCAGTTTGCGCAGGCGCAGCGCCTGACGACGCAATATGAAGCGGCCAGAGCAAAAGCAGCGCGGCTGTTAAACGCGCCCGATGAAAAAAGTATCGTCTGGACACGCGGCACCACCGAAGCGATCAACATGGTGGCGCAGTGTTACGCCCGTCCTCGTCTGCGTCCCGGCGATGAAATTATCGTTAGCGTCGCCGAGCATCACGCCAACCTTGTGCCCTGGCTGATGGTGGCGCAACAAACCGGCGCGCAGGTCATAAAACTGCCGCTTAATGACCGGCGTCTTCCTGATGTTGAGCGTCTGCCGGAACTGATCACGTCGCGCAGCCGGATTCTGGCGCTGGGGCAAATGTCGAACGTAACGGGCGGCTGTCCGGAGCTCGCAAGCGCTATCAGCGCCGCTCACGCAGCGGGAATGGTCGTGATGGTGGATGGCGCGCAAGGCGCGGTACACTTCCCGGCGGATGTCCAGCAGCTTGATATCGATTTTTATGCTTTTTCCGCTCACAAACTGTATGGCCCGACCGGTATCGGCGTGCTGTACGGTAAGCCGGAGCTTCTTGAGGCGATGTCGCCCTGGCTCGGCGGCGGCAAGATGATCCGTGACGTTAGCTTTGAAGGCTTCACCACTCAAAGCGCTCCCTGGAAACTGGAAGCGGGGACGCCGAACGTCGCCGGGGTCATCGGCCTGAGCGCTGCGCTGGAATGGCTGTCCGATATCGATATTGAACAGGCCGAAAACTGGAGCCGGGGGCTGGCGACGCTGGCGGAAGACGCACTGGCGAAACGCCCGGGCTTTCGTTCGTTCCGCTGCCAGGACTCCAGCCTGCTGGCCTTTGATTTTGTCGGCGTGCACCACGGCGATATGGTGACGCTGCTGGCGGAATACGGTATTGCGCTCCGGGCCGGGCAACATTGCGCCCAGCCATTGCTGGCGGAACTTGGCGTCACAGGGACTCTGCGCGCCTCTTTTGCGCCGTATAATACCCAACATGATGTGGATGCGTTGGTTAACGCCGTTGACCGCGCGCTGGAACTGCTGGTGGATTAATGACAAACCCTCTTTATACCGGACACCCGTTCGGCACAACGGTAACGGAAGAGACGTTACGCGCTATCTTTCTCCCGCTGACCCAGTGGGAGGATAAATATCGTCAGTTGATTCTGTTAGGAAAACAGCTCCCCGCTCTGCCGGATGAATGCAAAGCGCAGGCGAAAGAGATAGCCGGCTGCGAGAACCGCGTCTGGCTGGGCTTTACCCGATCAGATAACGGAACGATGCACTTTTTCGGCGACAGTGAGGGGCGGATTGTCCGCGGCCTGCTGGCGGTATTGCTCACCGCGGTGGAAGGAAAAAACGCCGCCGAGTTGCAGGCTCGTTCACCGCTGGCGCTGTTTGATGAGCTGGGTTTACGCGCCCAGCTTAGCGCCTCACGTAGTCAGGGGCTGAACGCGCTGAGCGAAGCGATTGTTGCCGCAACGCATAAGGGTTGAAATAGCGTAAATATTCTGTCGCCTGACAGCGCCGTCCGCGGCGGTCAGGCGATGCAGATAAAATAATCCAGTCACTTTATTAGTTTCGGCGTCAGATTTCCCTGATAAACATTCTTTTGATTTTTATCAGCTATCACAATGAAATTACAATGTTAGAATCCATGTTAAAACGGCGTGAAGATTTTAGAGTAAATAAAGCCACTCGATGTAGCGTAGCAGGTGAACTGGAAAATTCATACGCATCGGGTGAAGTTATAACAGGATATGGATAAGTGGAAAAATATCTGCGTAGCGGTACCATGTTTGTGGTGCTGGCATTTATATTATGGGGGTTAACACCTTTATATTATCAATATTTATCAGGGGGAAATCTCGCACAAATATTGATATACCGGGTGTTCTGGTCAATTCCATTATTACTGGCAGTAAGGTTGTTATTTCGGCAGCGAACGCGATTTCATGATGCCTGGAAAGATAAAAAATCTTTTTTCTTCTGCATGATCGCCGGACTTTTGATGATTGTCTCATGGTCATCTTTTATTTATGCGCTAACCCATCATCTGGTACTTGATGCCAGCCTCGGCTATTTTATCAACCCGCTATTTGTTATTGCGCTGGGATGCATTTTTCTTAAAGAAAAACTGTCGTTGTTTCAGGCCATCGCCGTTTTTTCTGGTGTCTGTGGCCTGACTTTTCAAATTATCATGCTACGGCATTTCCCGGCGCTGGCGCTAACCATGGGATTATCATTTGCGCTATATGGACTGGCGCGAAAGTTTATACATTATGATGTGATGACATCGATAACGATTGAAACATTATGGGCATTGCCTGTCTCACTATTAATCTTTCTCTTTAGCGATAGCGGACCAATTATATCCGCTAATACTCCTTTCTTTTTGTATGTCATGACGGCGCCAGTGACGATCATTCCACTGGTATTATTTGCCATCGCGTTAAATCACACCTCGTTGATTGTCACCGGACTGGCGCAATATATAGAGCCGTCTTTACAGTTCTTACTTGCCATTATGATATTTGGCGAGCACATTAATTACGCGGAACTGCTCTGCTTTTGTGCAGTATGGTTCGGGTTGTTTCTATGCATATCTGAAAATTTATATTCCCATTATCTCCGCGCCCGTCTGAAACCGGTGTTCGGCAGGGTACAGCGCTTCTTTCGCTAACAAAGGGCGCAGGGCCGGATACGCGTCTGCGTGACACTCCGCCCCGTCCTTTTATTCTTGTCGCGCCGCTTTAGCCATGATCTTCTTCAGCGCATGGGAAACGGCGACAAAACCGAACGTTGCCGTCACCATCGTCGCCGCGCCGAAGCCAGAGGCGCAATCCATCCGTTTTGGCCCTTCTGCGGTAGCTTTCATCGCGCATACGGAACCGTCCGCCTGTGGGTAAACCAGCGCTTCAGTGGAAAAAACGCAGTCCACGCCCAGCTTACCTTTACTGTTCTTCACTACGCCAAAATTATGTTTCAATCTCTCACGCAGTTTTGCCGCCAGCGGATCCTGGATGGTTTTCGCCAAATCAGCGACCTGGATTTGCGTCGGATCGATCTGCCCGCCCGCGCCGCCAGTGGTCACTAAAGGAACCTTATATCGGCGACAGTACGCAATCAGCGCGGCTTTTGGACGAACGCTGTCAATGGCGTCAATGACATAGGTAAAACCCGCGTCCATATAACCCGCCACATTATCCGGCGTGATGAAATCATCGATAACCGTTACCCGGCACTCCGGGTTAATTTGCCGAATCCGTTCGGCCATCACTTCCGCTTTCGCCAACCCGACGTTATCACGCAACGCATGGATCTGACGGTTCGTATTGGTCACGCAGACATCGTCCATATCAATCAGCGTAATCGCACCGATGCCCGTACGCGCCAGCGCCTCTGCCGCCCATGATCCCACCCCGCCGATTCCCACGACGCAGATATGCGCCTCAGCAAACCGCTGCAGCGCTTTTTCACCGTACAGACGCGCGGTGCCGCCAAAGCGTTGGCGCCAGGCATCACTTATCACCACTGACATATGACCTCAGAATAAAAAAAGGTGAGGTTATTCCTCACCCCTGCTCACTATTTTCAGGCCCGATAGCGATCGCGTTATCGGGCAATCCGGTTGTCGCAGAATACCACAATCAGCCGCTAAACACGTTACCGGCGCCCGGCGCGCTTTTTAACACCCAGACGCGACCATAGTGATTATACCATCCGGCACGATGCCCGGCATCCGGGCCGATCCCCTGGTAAATATCAAAGTGCTGGCCTTTAATCGCTCCGCCGACATCCAGCGCGACCATCAAACGTAGCTCATACTGACCGCTAAATTTACCGTTGTTATCCAGCAACGGTACTTCCGCCAACAAGGTCGTGCCAGGCGGAATGATGCTGCGGTCGGAGGCGACGGATGCTCGCCCAATCAGCGGTACAGCGCTGGCACCTTTGACCGGCGCAAAAGATTGCGGCTTAAAGAAGACGAACGACGGGTTCTGCTCCAGTAATTCACGCACTTCCGCTTCGCTGTGCTTCTCTCCCCATTCGCGTATAGCCTGCATCGACATATCTTCTTTTTTCACTTCACCGCGATCGATAAGCACTTTACCAATACTGCGATAAGGCCAGCCGTTTTTACCGGCATAACTAAAGAAGTTCAGCGGACTACCATCACCAAAATCAATATAACCGCTGCCCTGGACATCCATAATAAAGTTATCCATCAGCGAATTACTCCAGGCCAGGATGTACTTATCGCTCAGCGCGCCTGCGTAGATCTGAGCGCGGGACGGTAAGCGTCCGCGTTTTGGCGGCATACTATAGATAGGATACTGGAACGCGCCCTGGCGCGTATGGCGAGCCTGAACGACGGGCGTATAGTAGCCCGTGAACTGGACGTTACCGTAGTTGTCGGTGCCTTCCATCTGCCAGGCATCGATACCAAACTGACGCATAGTGCGCGTATCGCCTCCGGAACGTAACCAGTTCTGGACAGCGTTATAGACGTTGCTTTGATTGGTGTATAAACGCGGCGACGCGGAACGGATCTGATTGACCTGCTCGGCAAAGTCACCAGCATTAATCGGCGCGCCCACCGCGTCCGGCTGGTTTACCAGGGAGAAGGGCTGGGTAAATTTCCCGTCCTTATATTGCTGACCGCGATCGGTCGGTTTTGATGAACAGGCAGCCAGCATTGCCAGCATTACGCCTGTCGCCACATATTTTGCCCAACGTCCTTTCATGGTGTCTCGTCTTCTGCGTAATCGAAAGTGCCCGGTGAAGATAACAAACCGTCCGAAGTAATGAAATGCGATCGCGATCTCATTATGTAAATTCGTTTAAAAATCGCGCTATCTGCGGTGTATTTGCGCAATTCATGAGAAATTAGCGATTTATATGAAAAAAGGGTTGCAACAAAAGCTCAGCGGAGTATAGTGCGCATCCACGGACGCGGGGTGGAGCAGCCTGGTAGCTCGTCGGGCTCATAACCCGAAGGTCGTCGGTTCAAATCCGGCCCCCGCAACCAATTACAATGAGAATGCAAGTTTAGACGGACGCGGGGTGGAGCAGCCTGGTAGCTCGTCGGGCTCATAACCCGAAGGTCGTCGGTTCAAATCCGGCCCCCGCAACCAACTTAATGAACACCCTTACGGGTGTTTTTTTGTATCTGTCGTCTGGTCCGCAACGACAGTGCGGGCAGCATCCTACTTACCCGCGCAATAAACTCGCCGTCATCTCAGGTTAACTTCTTCTCGCCAGCGTCGCCCCATCAGCAAAATACGCTTTAATGCCTGCCAGAATCGACTCTGCGACCTGTTGCTGGAACGTCGCGGTCTTGAGCTTGCGTTCTTCTTCAATGTTACTGATAAACGCCGTCTCGACCAGAATAGACGGAATATCGGGCGCCTTTAACACCGCAAACCCCGCCTGCTCGACCTTGTTTTTATGCAGGTCATTAATTTTACCAAGCTGCTTCAACACCGCTTTACCGAATTTCAAACTATCGGCAATGGTCAGCGATTGCACCATATCGAACATCGTATGGTCGACATAACGGTCACCGCTTTTGCTCACGCCGCCAATTAAGTCCGAGGCGTTCTGCGTTTGCGCCAGATATTTCGCCGCGGTACTGGTGGCGCCTTTGGTCGATAGCGCGAATACGGATGAACCGCTAGGCTGCCGACTGGTGAAGGCATCCGCATGAATAGAGACAAACAGGTCGGCGCGCTGTTTCTGCGCTTTCGCCACCCGGACTTTTAACGGAATGAAGATGTCTTCATTGCGCGTCATATAGACCTTCATGTTGCCTTCTTTTTCGATCAACGCGCGCAGGCGGCGGGCTATCTGGAGCACCACGTCTTTTTCACGCGTTTTGTATTTGCCTATCGCGCCGGGGTCTTCGCCACCGTGTCCCGGATCAAGCATAATGACAATGGGGCGGTCGCGCCCCGCTTTACCGGGCTGCGGCCCGCTTTGCGAAGGCGGCACCTGTTTATCCAGATCGCCTTTATTGTAGTCTTCCAGCAGCGCCAGCAGCGGATCCTGCATATCCTGCGCATTGGCAGGATAAAGATCCATCACCAGACGTTCTTTAAAGCCTGCCACAGGCGCCAGCGCAAATAGCTGCGGCTTCACGTTTTGTTTTAGCTCAAAGACCATACGCACAGTCTTAGGATCAAACTGCCCTACCCTTGCGGATTTGATATACGGATCGTCGCTGCGAATCTGCGCGCCAATGCCTTTAAGCACCGAGTTCAGATTCACATCCTCAATATCTACTACCACGCGGTCCGGGTTACTTAAGGCAAATTGTTTATATTTCAGCAGACGATTCGACTCTACCGTGACGCGGGTATAGCTGGACGCAGGCCAGATACGCACCGCAACGACCTGGCTTACGGCAGCCAGCCCGACCTGGCTCACGCTTAATAGCCACATGGCGCCCGCGCCTTGTAGTAAACGGCGACGGCTGATTGCTGAATTGGCTCCCGACATGCTTCTCCCGAGCAAAAACTAAATAGAGATCATACAAAGTTCATCCAAATTGACCGGAAACTTTAGCGAATGACGCATAATCTGTCATCTATAAAAGGGTAAACATTCTTTTTATATTCACGGCATTACTAAGAAAAGCGATCGGACCGCATAAAATTTACGCTTGCACAGAGGGCAAAAACAGAATAAAAATACACTAATTTCGAATAATAATTCGCTAGCGGGGCGCGCAATGATAAAGGAACGTAAAACCGAACTGGTAGAAGGGTTTCGCCATTCAGTTCCCTATATCAACACCCATCGCGGAAAAACCTTTGTCATTATGCTCGGCGGCGAAGCCATTGAGCATGACAATTTTTCCAGCATCGTTAGCGATATCGGGCTACTGCATAGCCTCGGTATTCGCCTTGTCGTGGTGTATGGCGCGCGACCACAAATCGACGCCAATCTGGCCGCGCATCATCATGAACCGATTTACCACAAAAACACGCGGGTGACGGACGCCAAAGCACTGGAGCTGGTGAAACAGGCCGCCGGTTTACTCCAGCTTGATATTACCGCCCGTCTGTCGATGAGTCTGAACAATACGCCGTTGCAGGGCGCGCACATTAATGTCGTCAGCGGCAATTTCACCATTGCGCAGCCGCTGGGCGTTGATGATGGCGTGGACTACTGTCATAGCGGCCGTATCCGGCGCATTGATGAAGATGCGATCAACCGCCAGTTGGATAACGGCGCGATCGTTCTGATGGGGCCGGTCGCCGTCTCAGTGACCGGCGAAAGTTTTAATCTGACCTCAGAAGAGATTGCCACTCAACTCGCCGTTAAACTGAAAGCGGAAAAAATGATCGGTTTCTGTTCTTCTCAGGGCGTTACCAATAGCGAGGGCGGCATCATTTCTGAACTCTTCCCGAATGAAGCGCAGGCGCGGGTGGAAGAGTTGGAAGCGCAGGGCGATTACAACTCCGGTACCGTACGTTTTTTGCGCGGCGCGGTAAAAGCCTGTCGTAGCGGCGTTCGTCGTTGCCATCTGATCAGCTACCAGGAAGATGGCTCGCTATTACAGGAACTGTTCTCGCGTGATGGTATCGGTACGCAGATCGTCATGGAAAGCGCCGAGCAGATCCGCCGCGCTACCATCAACGATATTGGCGGTATTCTGGAGCTTATCCGCCCACTGGAACAGCAGGGCATTCTGGTACGCCGTTCCCGTGAACAACTGGAGATGGAGATCGATAAATTTACCATTATTCAGCGCGATAATATGACTATCGCCTGCGCGGCGCTGTATCCTTTTGTGGAAGAGAAAATAGGCGAAATGGCCTGCGTAGCGGTACATCCGGATTACCGCAGCTCATCGCGTGGAGAAGTGCTTCTGGAGCGGGTTGCCGCCCAGGCGCGGCAAATGGGGCTGCGTAAATTGTTTGTGCTGACGACGCGCAGTATTCACTGGTTCCAGGAGCGCGGTTTCACGCCTGTCGATATTGAGTTACTGCCTGAGAGCAAGAAAAAAATGTATAACTATCAGCGACGTTCAAAGGTGCTGATGGCGGATTTAGGATAACAAGGTGGGCCTGATGGCGCTGCGCTTATCAGGCCTACGCTCGAAAGCATCATTTGGAGGCCGGATAAGACGCTACGCGTCGCCATCCGGCGAGAACTCGTCTTATCCGGTACGACTGACTTCATCAAATAAGGTGGCTAACCCGCTGCGCCGTTCCGTACGCGTCACAATCGCGCCTGCCAGGATCCGTTCATCGGCATACAGCGATAACCGCCGCCGCGCCCGCGTAACAGCGGTATACACCAGCTCCCGCGTCACGACCGGCGAACGCTGGCTGGGTAAAATCAGCGCGGCGTGATCAAATTCAGACCCCTGTGATTTATGTACCGTCATCGCCCAGGTTGTATCATGTTCCGGCAGACGGCTGGGCTGAACGGACTTGATCGTGCCGTCCGGCATCACAAACCAGACGCGTGACCCCTGCCCGCGATCGAGCGCAATACCAATATCGCCGTTAAATAACCCCAGCGCGCTATCGTTGCGCGCAATCATTACCGGACGCCCTTCATACCAGCGAGAGTGCGGATGCCGCTGAATTTTTCGTTGCTGCACCATCGCCTGCTCAATGCGGTCATTCAGTCCCCTCACGCCAAATGGGCCTTCGCGCAGCGCACAAAGCAGTTGATACTCATTGAAAGCCTGAAGGATTGCCTCCGGCGCCGCTTTTTCATGCAGCAACCGCAGGTAGCGCCCATAGCCCGCCAGCGCTTCATCCAGCATCCCGGCATAATCGTCGCTGCTTTGCAATGTACGCTTCTCTATATCGCTAAACCCCTGCTGAAAAACAGCCTGGATTGCCGACCTGTCGCCGCAGTTAATCGCCGCCGCCAGCTTGCCGATGCCAGAATCGCTGCCGAAACGGTAGCTCTTTTGCAATAAACAGAGGCTATCGCGTAAAGATGCGGCTTGCGTTCCGGCCCCCGCCGGAATGGCGCTCCCTGTGAGTCGACTTAGCTGTCGGGCGCGTTCCGCCGTAAACCCTGCGTTGACATAGGCGCAAATATCGCCCAACACAGCGCCCGCCTCAACGGATGCCAACTGATCGCGATCGCCAAGAAAAATGACCCGCCCGTGCGGCGGCAGAGCGTCAATCAAACGTGACATCATCGGCAAATCAATCATTGATGCTTCATCGACCACCAGCACGTCCAGATGCAGCGGGTTGCCCGCATGATGGCGTAATCGCTGGCTGCCGGGCTGTGCGCCTAGCAGTCGGTGCAGCGTACTGGCGTCCTCCGGTATACGCTTTTTCTGCGCATCGGTAAGTGGAAGCTGACGCAACGCCGCGCCGAGCGACTCCGTCAGGCGTGCGGCCGCTTTCCCGGTCGGCGCCGCCAGCCGGATACGGCAACGTTCGCCATCCGCCATTTGAATTAATGCCGCCAGCAGCTTCGCGACGGTGGTGGTTTTACCGGTGCCGGGACCGCCTGAAATCACGGAGATACGGCGAGTTAGCGCTACGGCGGCGGCCACCTTTTGCCAGTTCACCTCGTCTGTCGGAGGGAATAGCGCGTCCAGAATACGGGATAACTGATCTTCATCTACGGCGATGGCCTGGTTAACCTCGTTAAAAAAGCGCGCAACCGTACGTTCGTTGCACCACATGCGATTCAGGTAGAGACGCTCGCCGCACAGAATTAACGGCGCGGGGCTATCGCCGCAGCTAACCGCCGCAGACGCCAGTAACCGCTTTTTCCAGTCGATTGGCGTAGGCGTTTCGCTTATCCAGGCGACCAGTAAGGGATGCGCCTCCTCCGTTAACGTTAAACGCGACAACGGCAGACACACGTGACCTTCACCTGCGTCATGACTAAGCAGCGCTGCCGCCAGCGTCACGGCGGGATCGTCGTTACCGGCGACGGTTAAAGCAAACTGGGCATCAATGGGCCGTAAGAGTTTTTGTTCAACGGCCTCCAGCAACCGCTCCTGGATTGTCATTGCGCCTCCTCACTCATTTCACCTGCAAACATATCATCCAGTTGGTTAATTAACGCCGCCGCAGGACGAGTGGTAAAAATACCCTGCTGCGGACGTTCGCTATCCACCCCGCGTAAAAAGAGATAGATGACGCCGCCGAAATGGCGTTCATAGTCGTAATTCGCCATTCGATGACGAAGGTAACGGTGCAATGCCAGCGTATAAAGCTGGTACTGCAAATCATAGCGATGCGCCTGCATCGCCGCAGCCATCGCCGTCTGGGTATAAGCAGCGCTATCCTCGCCCAGCCAGTTAGATTTATAGTCGAGCAGGTAATAGCGCCCCTCATAACGGAACACCAGGTCGATAAAGCCCTTTAACATGCCGCGAACCTGCATGAAATCCAGCGCAGGGCAACCTGCTGAAAGCGGGTCGTATCGACGAATCAACGCATCCAGCTCTCCGGCGGTAAGCGGCTGGGCAATCGGCAAATAAAACTCCATTTCGACCTGTTTTTCACGCTCGGTCAGCACGCCCAGACTAACGCCCGTCTCGTTAAGGGGAACGTGCAACACGGTGTCCAGCCAGCGGGTAAGTACGGGCTCCCATCGCGTTTCAAAACCACTCAGCTCCAGTTTTTCCTGTACCCATTGGGGGTTTATCGGTTGAGTAAAATCAAGCTCTTCAAACAGGCTGTGCAAAAATGTTCCCGGCGATGCCCCGCGAGGAAAGTGATGCGGCGTCATTGCCGGCGCTTCCGCCGCTTCGCCAACGCCTGCGGCGTCAATGTCGAGACGAGGAATAAGATCTTGCGCCACGCTATGTCCCCGCTGCTGCAAACCGGAATAACTGGTGACGCGCCAGCTATCATAAAGCAGGCGTTGCAGCGTTCTGGCGCTGAGTTCCGCGTGCGATGCAGCGGCAATTTGCCAGCGGTCGTTATCCGTATTGCCTGGCGTTCGACACACGATATCCTCGTCGCATAGCGCCTCAATACAGGCGCGAAGGCCTGCGGCATCCATCGGTTCGCCTTTTTGCAGGAGTCGCCCAAGCGCGCTTTGGTGCACATCCGTCTCGCCTTTCTTATCACTGCGACGTCGCACCAGCGGCGCGACGCCGAGGCTGCAATGCCACACAGCACGGGTCAGCGCGACATAAAGTAGGCGCAAGTCTTCCGCCAGGCGTTCGGCTTCCGCCAGTGCTATGCTCTCTTCGGCGTGACTAAGGTCCAGCACCGCCTCGTAGGAGTGCCTGTCGTGATAAAAAGCCTGGTCCTGCACGCGGAAATGGGTGATAAAAGGTAACCAGACCAACGGGTATTCCAGACCTTTCGATTTATGAATGGTGACGATTTGCACCAGATGCTTATCGCTTTCCAGACGTAGTTGCTGGCTGGAAGCATTGCTATCGGGTTCAAGGATATGTTGCGCCAGCCAACGCACCAGCGCATGTTCGCTTTCCAGCTGCGAACCGGCTTCCTGTAACAGTTCGCTAATATGCAGAATATCCGTCAGCCGACGTTCGCCTCCCGCCGTCGCCAGCAGGTTTTCAGCAATATTGCGCGCCGACATTAGCGCGCGCAGCATAGGCATCACGCCGCGTTTATGCCAAATTTGTCGGTAGCCATCAAACTCTTCAACAACCGCATCCCACGCATTTTCATCATTGTTAAGCGTTTCGATATCCAGCGCGGTAAGGCCCATCATTGATGTCGCCAGAGCGCTACGCAGCGTATTCTCACGTTCGGGCGCCATCACCGCCTGCAACACCCACAGCATCTCCTGCGCTTCGAGCGTTTCGAATACGCTGTCGCGGTTAGAAAGATAGACGGAAGGGATCGCCAGTAAGGTCAGCGCATCTCGTATCAGCGCGGCCTCCCGCCTGCTGCGCACCAGCACGCTGATATCCGAGGCGCGAACGGGCCGCGACGAATCGCCGTTCGTCAGCAGCGCGTCGCCCGTTTGCCCGGCGCGCAGCCAGTCGCGAATTTGCGTGGCGCACACCTGCGCCATATAACTTTGATAATCGCCCGAACCGCAGCTTTCTCCCTCCATTAGCCACAGGGTCATCGCCGGTTGAGGCGCGTCATTCACTTTAAATTGCAGCGACTGGTTTCTGGGCGCAAACTTTACCGGACTGAAGGGAATATCGCGGAACATAAAGGCGTCATTCATCTGACTGAACAGCTTGTTAACGCTATTCACCATCCCCGGCGCGGAGCGCCAGTTAGTGTCAAGCGTATAGTGCGCGCTCACTTCGCTGCGAGCCTTCATGTAGGTAAAGATATCCGCGCCACGAAACGCATAAATCGCCTGTTTAGGATCGCCAATCAGCAATAGCGCCGTATCGGGTTGATGTCGCCAGATACGGCGAAAAATACGGTACTGTTGTGGGTCGGTATCCTGAAATTCATCGATCATCGCCACCGGAAAACGGGTACGAATCGCCGCAGCCAGCGCCTCGCCGCTTTCACTACGCAGCGCGGTATCTAAACGGCTGAGCATATCGTCAAACCCCAGCTCGCCGCGCCGGCGTTTTTCCTGAGCCACCGTTTCACGGATCTCTGATAACGCTCGGGTAAGAACCAGATCTTTAATCGATAGCGGTTCGCCCAACAGGTTATCGATGGCGACAAACAATGGGTGCTGGGGCGTCACGCCGCCAGCTTTGGTGCGCTCAGCTAAAAAACGCTGTGAAAATTTTCCCAACGCCTCGGGTAATTGATAATTTTTGGTCTCTTCTTGCGCCCACGCGGTGATCTTTTCGATCCATTTCGCCTGATTGCCGCGGTTGAATTTTCTGCGATCGATGCCGGATGATTCGATCAGCGCGTCCAGCTCGCTAACCGCCTCACACCACTGCTGCTTCACCTGGTTGATGCGCGCCAGGATCTGTTCATGACGCGATGCCAGCGTCTCCTCCTGCGATGGCGGCGCTTTAATGACCGGCGCTTCGCCCTGCAGATAACGATCGATATCCTTTAAGAGCGCCTTCGGTCCCTTCCACACGTCAAACACCACCTGCGCGATGTCGCGCGGCAGCGGATAGCAATGACGCCGCCAGAAATCGGCGCAGGCCTGATAACGCAACAAAGATTCGTCTTCAATAAGCTGTTGCTCAAACAACATACCGGATTCGAAAGCGTTCAGGCTGAGCATACGCTGGCAAAAACCGTGGATGGTAAAGACCGCGGCCTCGTCCATTTGTCGTTCCGCCAGTAATAACCACTGCGCGGCCTGCTTTTTGTCGCTAATTTCTTCCAGCAAGCGGGCATACAGCGGATTATCCGTGCTTTCCCGCAGACAGGCGATGCGCAACTCATGGATATTACTGCGGATTCGCCCACGCAGCTCTTCAGTGGCGGCCTCCGTAAAGGTTACCACCAGCAGTTCTTCAACGGTCAACGGACGGGGAAATGCGGCACTGCCGCCTAAACCGAGCAATAACCGCAGATACAGCGCCGCGATAGTAAACGTTTTGCCTGTGCCCGCTGATGCTTCAATCAAACGCTCGCCTGTCAGGGGCAAGCGTAGAGGATCAAGAGTCTCGGCGACATCATTCATTCTTTTCGCTCATTAGAGGTAACGTTTGCTGCAGTGCGCTGACGTTATCCCACACTTTCCAGCCTGTCGGATGCACGTATTCTGCTTTTCCATTCTGGCTACCAGCAATCTGTGACAATATTGCCATACCTTGTGGTTCCACCACCGCCTGGTGGAAGAAGTCGGCAAGCTTTTGTGGCGTCAGCAATTTTATCTGAGCGATGATTTTATCACGCGAGTCAAAGCGCATATTACCCCGATCGAAATCCTTGCTTAAACGGGATGCTTCTTCGCCCAACGTTTGCGGCGCCTGGCGCATTTGCGTAATGATCGCCTGCTGAATTTGGGCGAACTCTTCCGGCTTCATCGCCCTCAGCTTCGCCTCGGCGTCAGGGAAAAATGCCTGATAGCGTTGCCACAGGTAAGAGGGCTGTTTATCGTTGCTCTGTAGCAGGAATCCCATTCCCCACTGACGGCCAACGCTCATCGGAAAGGCGAAAACGGCGTATCCCAGTTGCTCTTCGGTTCGTAGCTGATTGTAAAACCACGGTTGAACAATCTGACCTAACATCGCGCTGTAGGCGGCGCTGACGTACTCGTCGTAGCCGACCGGGACAAAGACCGCGGCTAACGCGGAGTCGGTGCTACTGCCCGCTTTTTCAAATATTACGGACTGCTTTTTCTCAACCACTACGTCTTTGTTGCGACACCACGCCGATCCGTTCGCCGCGAGCTGTTTTTGGACATCTTGCGCCAGAGAGGTCGCCTGGGCTTCGCTCATATTTCCTATAACCAGAAATTCCGGACGAGCGCCCGTTTTTAACGCATTACGATAGGCCATCACCTCTTTCAACGTAATGGACGGCAGCAAGGTACGACGTTCATCACGGGAAAAATAAGGCACCTGCGAAATCATCTGCACCGGCATAATCGCCTGTTCGTAGGCTTTTCCCTTCTCCGCAGAATCCATCATCTGCGTATACCAGGATTTCGCCTGCGCCAGCTGTTCCTCCGTGGCGTCGTAGCTAAAATATCCTTCCAGCAACGCCAGGAAAAGCTGCGGCAAACGCTGGGTATAACCGTTCGCAGTGACCATCAGACCATTGTTGGCGTTAGTAGAAAAGCTAATGCCGCCCACTGCCGCCTGGTTGCTGAGCTGATCGAGCGCCATTCCCGCCAGATAATCATTAAGGGCGAACAGTACCTGATTGCGGGCGCTGTCCATCGCCTGCGGGTTACGCAATACCACGCTCACGTCAGCTTTTGGCTCGCTGGCGAAATAACGACTCGGCGCATAAACCACGCGCAAATCCGCTTTATCGACAATCAGTTCTGGCCGCACGTAGTTTTTGTCATTCTTCACAAGCGTGAAATCATCAGGAATATAGGGGTTTAACTCCGGCAGCGACAACGCAATGCCCTGTGCTTTTTGCTGCCAGTTTTTAAACGTCTGTTCGCTAATCTTATCGACCTGATAAGGCGCATCCACAAAATACGCAATCTTATTATGGGGTTCCTGGGGACTGATGTACCAGATGCGCGCATTCTGCGGCGTCATCATCGCCAGGCGATTTTTGATAGCGGCAGGATCGTAACGATCGGCGATATTCGCCGCATCCAGCGTATGCGCTACCGGGACGCGGATCATAGTGTCCGCCAGCCATTCGACATAGTCCATATCGCGGGTAATCGACGGATAGCGGAAGTCGAGATCCAGCACATGCGCCAGCTCGTCAAAGTAACGTTTATCTATCCCTTTTTCACGTAACGTATTGAGATAGCTAAAGATAGCTGCGACGACTTCATCACGATTGGCCAAACCTTTATCGGTCAGCGTTGCCGAAATGGCAAATACGCCGCTGTTACCATTAACAATCGGATCGGAATCCGCACTAATACCTTCGACCAGTCCTTGTTTTTGCAGCCAGTCAGAGAGCGTCCCTGGGCTACGATTGCCAATCAGATAAGAGACCAGTTCATCGGTCTTGCTGCGGAACTGCGCGCTATTGTTATCAATACGAAACTCCACGCGCAGCACTTTACGCGGTAGTGCCGGCACGTAATGAATAATGATGCCCTTCTGCGCCTCGGTGATGACAGGTACGGTAATTTCCGGTTTTTTAATCTGTTTATTCGGCACGCGGCCATAGGTTGCGGCAGCAATACGCGCCAGTTCCGGCAAGGGTTTATTACTGTAAATCACCGCCTTCATCAGATTAGATGAATAGTATTTTTCATGAAAAGCGATCAACGCCTGTTGCACCGGATTTCCCGGCTTATCGCTTAGCGTTTCCAGATTGCCGCCAGAAAAGTGCGAGCCTGGATGCGCCGGGTTAATGGTTTCGGCGCTTACCTGCGCCATACGCATACCGTCGCGGGTGCGCGCCATCGTCAGCTCGGCATTCACCGCGTTTCGTTCGCGTTCGGCATACTGTTTATTGAGCAATGGCGCGGCAATGGCGTCGACCAGGCGATCTACGGCACCTGGAAGCGCGTCGTTTTCAACCTCCAGGTAGAAGGCTGTTCGATAAGGCGCGGTGCTGGCGTTGTGGCTACCGCCATGTCTTTTAAGGTATTCGGCAAGGCTATCCGCCTGCGGATATTTTTTTGACCCCATCAGGCACATATGCTCAAGATAATGAGCAAGCCCCTGATGAGCCTCAGGATCTTCAAGTGATCCAACGGGCACCACTAACGCTGAAAGAGACTTTACAGCCTGCGGATCGGATACCAGCAACACCACCATGTCATTATCAAGACGTATCGCCTGATACTGCCGGGTATCTTTATCGCTTTTACGGATAGTTTCTTGCAGCGGTTGCCAACCGATATCCGCCTGAACTGCAGGCCCCCAGAGGGCGACCAATAACAATAACGCTTTGAACCAGGTGCTGCGGGGCATTCACGGACCTCATCATTAACTTTCATTCCCACTCATCTGTATGGTCACGTAAACCATCGACCTGAGCAGAACGGGATATTATTGTGCTGAACCAGGCAGCATCTTTTTATCAGTAATCAGTCCGTGACGAAGAGCGCATCATAGTCGAAGCCTTTTAATGGCGCGATTTTCATACAATCAACGAGACTGATTAAAACGAAACAGCGGTAACAGGTAATGCCGTGACTGCGCAATGATAGCCTGCAACGTTTCAGATTCCAGCTGACGCCAAAGACGTTGATACCAGATATCTTCGCCTTCGCCGCTCACCATCATGTTGCCTTCATAAGCCTGTAGAAACTTTGTTCTGGCCTTCTGTAAGGTATCATCGTCGTCTAACATGACATCATTTTCAGCGTCATAACAGGCTTTTATCCATGCGCCGCCGCTTTCCGGCAGTACCAATAGCGGAGAAGACATGCCTTCCCGGTAGCCTTCAATCAGTTGCGCCAGGTAAGCCATTGCCTGCGTTTTATCAAGAGGCGGAAATCGCCATTCTCCCTCTTTGCGCAAAAACAGGCGACTTTCGCCACTCCCGCCGCTGGCACAATAGACAAGGTGTTCCAGCCAAAGTTGCACACCTTGCGCAACGCTGATTAAAGCGGGACGCCAGCGCAATAATCCATCCTCCTGTACCTGCGGTAGCCAGCCGGTTAGCTGAACGCCATTGCAAAGCAGATCCACTTCCAGGCTTTGGCTCGGCTTACGGCAGGCGATGACCCGGCTTGCCAGTTGCTGCATCTCCTGACATTGCGCATCCCAGAATATTTCGCCAAACGCGCCGTAAGGCAACTCTCCCGCAGCCCGGAAACGGCGGAACAAGCGTTCGGCGTCGTCCTCTTCAACCAGCGTATTGAGCAACTGTTGGTTAAGTTGATATCGCGTCAATCCCTCTAATTCAAACGGTTCCGCATCAGGAATCTCACTCTCTTCCGAGCGGAAATTAACCTGAAGCCGCATCTGAAAAAATGCGCGTACCGGATGGGCCCAAAAACGCTGCAGACTTTCCAGAGTCAATGTTTCCGGCATCGTAAAAGGAAGCGGCTGCACAAAGTCAGAATGCGCTTTTCCCGACTGACTCGCCGCGGGCAACCACTCTCTGGCATAACTTTGCTGTTCGCCGGGTTGGTAATTTTGCGCATCAAAAGGCATACGGGTATGCAGACGCGTAATATGCGCTTTGACTCGTGCTTCGCTCTCATCACAGGTCAGCGTTTCGTCGCCCGGCAAATAGTGGCTTTGCCCGATGTAATCCACCAATTCTTGCACCAGTACAGAGGGAAAGCGTTCGCTATTATCCTGGATGGAGCGACCGATGTAGCTGATATACAGCGTTTGCTGCGCCGAGATTAACGCTTCCAGAAACAGGTAGCGGTCATCGTCGCGACGGCTTCGATCCCCGCGCATGGGTTTTTGGCTCATCAGGTCAAAGCCCAACGGCGCAAGCTGGCGCGGGTATACGCCGTCGTTCATTCCCAGCAGGCAAACGACTCTGAACGGAATGGAACGCATCGGCATCAGCGTACAAATATTGATGGGGCCCGCCAGGAAGCGCTGGCTAATACGTTCCTGATCCAGACGCTGCGCCAGCTCATCCCGCAGTAGCGAAATCGGTACCGCGTCGCCATATTCCGCCGCGACGCCTTCGGCGATAATGGCCTGCCACTGCTGTTCAATCAATGTCATTGCCGCTTCCGTGTCCGCATCGGGCAGGAAGAAATCATTGAGCATATCGCGACAAACGGGCAACCACTCTTCCAGCGGTCGCTCCTGCGCCAGACCGCGCCGCCAGATATTAAGCTGCATCAGCAGCGAAGCCAGATGACCGACCAGCTCAGCAATCAGACCGCTGGATTCGTCATAAGGCAGAACCGACTGCCACTCGCCCTGGGCGCTTTCCATCGCATACCCCAGCAACATACGCGTCAGGCCAAATTGCCATGTATGCTGCCCCGTGGCAGGAAGCTCCAGCTCGCGCACGTTGTCATCGTCAATTCCCCAGCGAATACCTGACTCATTGACCCACAAGCGCAAATAACGCAACCCTTCTTCGTTGATCGTAAAGCGGGCAGCCAATACCGGTACGTCTAACAACGCCAGAACATCCTCGGAGACGAAGCGGCTGTCCGGTAACGAAAGTAGGCTGATAAATGCCTGTAACACCGGATGTGACTGACGCGCCCGCCGATCGGAAATGGCATAAGGCAGATAGCGCTCCGTTGGCGCGCTACCAAATACCGCCTGGATAAACGGGCTATAGCTGTCAATATCAGCCACCATAACGATAATGTCGCGCGGCGTTAGCGTCGGATCGGCTTCCAGCATCGCCAGCAGGCGATCGTGCAGTATTTCCACCTCGCGCTGCGGGCTGTGACAAACGTGAAAAGAGAGGCTGTTATCCTCGGGATCGAGCAGACGCTTATTGTCGCTGCGCGAATACTCCTCAAGATTTACGCCCGCCACCGCATGGCTTTCCAGTTCAAGGATATCCGCCTGAATCCGATGCAAAAGATTATCTGGCGTAATATCAACAAACGCATCCAGCTCCTGGCTGTTTTCCAGTTCAGATAGCAGGTAGATATAATCCCGTCCCAGTTTTCCCCATGAGGCCAGTAGCGGATTACCGATATCCTGTTCACCGTCGCTGTTAAATAAGGCTTCCGGATTCTGGTTTTCACGGAACAACGGTAAATGACGGTCTTCAAAAGTGTGACGACGCTGGCGAGCCATGAGTTTTGCCAGCCAGGCTGGGTCTTTAATATCCCCCCAGTAATACCGACACGGATTAGTAAAAAGGAGATGGATTTCAATATGTTTACCCAGCGCCTGCAATGCTCTGAGATACACTGGCGGTAACGCGGAAATACCGCAAATAAAAACGCGGGACGGCAACCCTGGCGGGCAGGCGGTCGCGCTCTCCAGCGTTTGAATAAAGCGTTGGTAGAGATTGGCGCGATGCCAGCGTGGCTGCCCCAGCGCGGCGGTATATTCCACCAATGCTTTCCACAGCGGCGCCTGCCAGTTTTGCGCCTCCCCCAGACCTTCCACGGTTTTTCCCGCTTCCCACTGCGTAAGCCAGTCAGGCCGATAAACCAGATACTGATCGAACAGGTCGGCAGCGCGCGCGGAAAGCTGAAAGAGTTTGCGTTTATCGGTGTCGTCGGTCAGATAATGGCGCAGCAGTACAAACTCATCCTTATCCAGCAACTGTGGCAGCAAGGTCATCAGTTTCCAGCTCATGCTTTGTTTGCTGAAAGCGCTTTCTTTGGGGATATCCGGCAACACGCGGACAAACATCTCCCAGATAAAACTCGCCGGTAACGGAAAAGCGATATTCGCCGCAATACCAAACTTTTGTGAAAGGGTCATCTGCAGCCACTGCGCCATACCCGTGCTTTGAACCAGAATCATTTCTGGTTCAAAGGGATCATCCAGCCGCTCGCGTTCGACGATGAACTCCATCAACGCTTCCAGCACATCCAGACGATTGGAGTGGTAGACCCTTAACATAATTACTCCTGACGATTAACGATTTGGACAATGCAAGCGCGTCATCTGCCCCTGCCTGCCAGAGGGTGAAACCATCGTGACGCTGATGCTGACACATCCCGATTGCGTTGTCTGCATCCGGTTGGCCTTCCAGCCTTCAGCAGGCGAAAATGGATACAGCGCCGTTTGCTGCCACGCCTGCCGCCAGATCTGGAGATACTGGTGTCGTAATGCAAAACTGTGCATTAATACCCGCTGATAGCCTGACAGCGCGGTGACGATCATTACCATTAGAACCATCGCCACTAAAACTTCCGGGAGGCTAAACCCGCGTTGTAAATTCAGGGGATGCGACATAACGCCACCTCTTTTAACGGACAAAAATCACTCCAGCCGTGGGGAGAAAAGACAATACTTCCCTGAATGACGTTGCCCAAACGCCATAACGTCATGCCGTCATCTTGCGCCGCCATCACCACCTCATCCCCCGATAATCTCCGCAAACAGACTCTTGCTCCTGAAGGGGAATAGCGCCGACATTCCATTTCGGTTACGCCTGACCATAGCTGCCCCCGCCCCCATTCCAGCGCCGACTGTACGAGCGCCTGGCGTTGTATCGCCAGGCTCTGCGTCGTCACGCGGGCGGCATAGCTGGCCTGCTGCTGATTTACGCCTTGCAGTAGCAGACTACCCAGAATCAGTATTAAAAGCGCCAGTATTAGCGAAGAAGCGCCACGTTCCCGATTCACAGATTAAATCCCGTTACGCTGTATTGCGCGTCAATAACCGTCTGAGGCTCGGCTTTGCTGGTGCCGCGCAGATGCAGCATGAGCACTGGCGAGAATCCCGTTATATCCCGGCGCTCAACGGTAAAAGCCGTGATGAGTACCGTATTGGGATCGGTCATTTTTTCCCATCCCTTCCCCTGGCAAGATGTTGCTCCGCGTAATGTTTCCAGAACGTTATCCTTCATACGGAACCCGGTCTGGTCGGCCTCTTTCGCCGGTATGGTATCCCAGACACCGTTATTATTCCCGTCCCACTGAACGATGACGCATTGCCCCTGTTCAGCAAGATGTAACCCTTCGCCAGTACAGTGGCCATGACAGTAACCCGCACGTTGAAGATGCTTCGCTACGGTATAGGTTCGCTGCCAGATTTCATCTTCCAGCGATAACTGTCGCGTGTTGTGCCAGATCTCACGCTGTAGCGCCGGTAAAAATCGTGCGGATCCAAGCAGTAAAATGGAACCTATCGCCATCGCCAGCACAACCTCCAGTAGCGAGAACCCCCGCGTGGTTATTGACACGTGGCGGCCTCGTTACGCTCGCATAGCCTGATTCGCCCCCAGGAGGAGACGACCAGACGCCACTCTCCGGCAGCGTTTTTCAGTACGATGTGCCCTGCCCATGCCGTATTGCGCAGGCCAAAGAAAGCTAACGACGGCGTGATATCGGCAAGGACGACATCACGCCAGTCGGGCGTAAACACAAAGGGGGAAGATGGCGTACACGATGTTTGCGTAGCAACAGAGCTGACAAAGCACCATGAACCACCTTCGCTGACCACGCGAAGAATGTGATCGCGGTTATGCCAGTGAGCGTCCTCACGAAGTTGCAGCAGGTAATCCCGCACCTGACATGCGGTTTGCCACAGGCGTTGTTGCTGCTGCCAGCGTTGCCAGCCATAAAGTCCTGTGGCGCTGAGAATGATAATGAGCGACATCGCGACCACCGTTTCAATGAGCGTATAGCCCTGTTGTTTTTTCATGTCGGCAGTATGGCGGGCGGAGAAAAAATAACGAGCGCCAAATACAGATTGTTCGGCGCGTTACGGAAAAAAGTTCATGTTTTGCAGCGCGTTGCAAAATTTCAGGAATCCGCGCCGAAGATTGAGACAAAGGGTAAAAAAAACCGACGCGCGATGACGTCGGTTATGGCAGGATCGTCAGCGCTTAGATAGCGACCGGCGCTTTAATACCGGGGTGCGGATCATAGCCTTCAATTTCGAAATCATCGAACCGGTAGTCAAAAAGCGAATCAGGTTTACGCTTAATGACCAACTTCGGCAGCGCGCGCGGTTCACGGCTTAATTGCAGGTGCGTCTGCTCCATATGGTTGCTGTACAGGTGCGTGTCGCCGCCGGTCCAGACAAAATCGCCGACGTCCAGGTCGCACTGTTGCGCCATCATATGCACCAGTAACGCGTAGCTGGCAATGTTGAACGGCAGACCGAGGAACACATCGCAGGAGCGCTGATAAAGCTGACAGGAGAGTTTTCCATCTGCGACATAAAACTGGAAAAAGGCGTGACACGGCGCCAGCGCCATCTTATCCAGCTCGCCGACGTTCCACGCAGAAACGATAATACGACGAGAGTCCGGGTCGTTTTTAAGCTGGCTTAAGACCGTGGCGATCTGATCGATATGGCGGCCATCCGGTGTTGGCCATGCACGCCACTGCTTACCATAAACCGGGCCTAAATCGCCGTTCTCATCGGCCCATTCGTCCCAGATGGTGACATTATTTTCGTGCAGGTAAGCGATGTTGGTATCGCCCTGCAAAAACCATAGCAGTTCGTGAATAATTGAACGTAAATGGCAGCGTTTTGTCGTCACCAGCGGAAAGCCTTCCTGCAGGTTAAAACGCATCTGATGGCCAAAAATGGAAAGCGTGCCGGTGCCGGTACGGTCGTTTTTCTGTGTGCCTTCATCCAGCACTTTTTGCATCAGTTCTAAATACTGTTTCATGGTTCCTCAGGAAACGTGTTGCTGCGGGCGGCGGCGATATGCCCAAACCATCATGATCGCGCCAGCGATAATCATCGGGATAGAGAGAATCTGCCCCATGCTGATGTACTGTACCCACGCGCCGGTAAATTGCGCGTCCGGCTGGCGGAAGAATTCAACAATGATACGAAACGCGCCATAGCCAATCAGGAATAATCCGGAGACTGCGCCCATCGGACGCGGTTTGCGAATAAAGAGATTAAGGATGATAAACAGCACCACGCCTTCTAATGCCAGCTCATACAACTGGGAAGGGTGGCGCGGCAATACGCCGTAGGTATCAAAAATAGGCTGCCATTGCGGATGTGACGGCAGCAGCGCAATATCTTCCGCGCGTGAGCCAGGAAAGAGCATGGCAAACCGGAAGTCAGGATCGACGCGCCCCCACAATTCACCGTTGATAAAGTTGCCCAGACGCCCGGCGCCCAGGCCGAACGGAATTAACGGCGCAATAAAATCAGACACCTGAAAGAACGAGCGCTTCGTGCGCCTGGCGAAGATAATCATCACCAGTATCACGCCGATAAGCCCGCCGTGGAAGGACATGCCGCCGTCCCAGACGCGGAATAAATAGAGCGGGTTATCCAGAAACAGAGGGAAGTTATAAAACAGGACATAGCCAATTCGCCCCCCCAGGAAGACCCCTAGGAAACCTGCATAGAGTAAATTTTCAACTTCGTTTTTGGTCCAACCGCTTCCCGGACGGTTAGCGCGACGCACCGCCAACCACATCGCGAAAACGAACCCCACCAGATACATCAAGCCATACCAGTGAAGCGCGACGGGCCCAATTGAGAAAATGACCGGATCAAAGTCCGGAAAATGCAGATAGCTACTGGTCATCTGTCACCACAATTTCTTGTTATTTCGCTGAAGAGATAGCGATTGATAAGCGCGCCTGCGCGTTGCAGACGCTCCAAAGGTGCGAATAATAGCACAAGGGTTAAAAGCGAGATGCCGATTACCGTTAAAAGATATGTATACGCATTGTCTTTCATCTTGCAGGCGTGTTGTCTGCGCCGTGAATCCACAGTCACTCTCTTTTCCCGCTCCAGTCGTTACAACCCTCCGCGAATCAATCCCCCCATCCCGCGGCGCTCCATAAACGCCGCCACCTGATGACGCACCTCGGTCGCCATCTGCGCCTCAAGGCTGCGTCTGGCAAGGGTTTGCGCGTCTTCAAAATCGATATGCCGCAGCAGATATTTCACACGCGCTACCGAACGGCCATTCATCGAAAGATGGCGATATCCCAGACCGATAAGAATCGCCACGCACATCGGATCGCCCGCCATCTCGCCGCACAAGCGAAGATCGAGGCCATTTTTTTCGGCTTCCTGCGCAATCATGGACAGTGCGCGCAGCATAGCCGGATGCAGACTGTCGTAAATACTGGCCACGCGGGTATTGTTGCGATCTACCGCCAGGATATATTGTGTTAAATCGTTGGTACCGACCGAGATAAAGTCGATCCGGTTAGCCAGATGCGGCAGCATAAATACCATTGACGGTACTTCCAGCATAATGCCGATACGCGGTTTCGGGATCGCATAGCCGATCATCTCCTCGACCTCGCGCCCGGCGCGTTCGATCAGACGCCGCGCTTCATCGACTTCATCAATACTGGTGACCATCGGCAACAAAATACTGAGGTTGCCAGTCGCCGCATTGGCGCGCAGCATCGCGCGGACCTGGATCAAAAAGATCTCCGGCTGATCCAGCGTAATGCGGATCCCGCGCCAGCCCAGACACGGGTTCTCCTCGCTGATCGGCATATAGGGCAGTTGCTTATCCGCTCCCACATCCAGGGTCCGCAGCGTCACCGGTTTATCGTTAAACATTTGCAGCATCCCTTGATACTGCGCCACCTGCTCTTCTTCCGAGGGAAACCCGCTTTGCAGCATAAAGGGAATTTCAGTACGGTACAGGCCGATACCGTCGATCCGACTGCCTAACTTTTCCTCATGCTCGGGACTGAGCCCGGCATTCAGCATCACTTTGACTCGCTCGCCGCTTTTCAGTTGGGCGGGAAGATTGACGTCGTCCTCCGCCAGACGACTGAGTTCTATCTCTTCACTAATGAGCCGCTGATATTCCTGAATAAGCACGGGTTCAGGATCGACCAGTAATTCACCGCGATAGCCATCCACCACCAACGTACGGCGATGTAGCACCGAAGGTTGGATATCCGCGCCCATGACGGTCGGGATACCGAGCGCGCGCACCATAATCGCCGCATGCGAGTTTGCCGCGCCGTCGCGCACCACAACGCCCGCCAGCCTGTCCTGCGGCAGCTCCGCCAGGGTGGTCGCCGACAGCTCATCCGCGACCAGAATAAAACGTTCCGGCCAGGCGTTTGGCCCCTGAACTGAATCATCAAGGTGGAATAACAGCCGCTGCCCCAGCGTGCGTAAGTCTCCCGCACGTTCTTTGAGGTAGTTATCGGTTAGCGCCGCAAATTGCTCGGCAAATTTTTCGATGATTTTTTTAACGGCCCACTCCGCAACAGCGCCTTTGTCGACCTCGGCGAAGAGTTCGCGACGCAGTCTGGCATCTGAAAGCAGGTGTGAGTACAGATCGAAAATGGCCGCCGTCTCTTTTTGCGCGCCGGCGGCAAAGCGTTTGCTGTATCGTCGGAACTCGTTCGCCGCCTCTTCCAGCGCGCCGGTCAATCGTTCGCGTTCAAGAGAGGTATCCAGCGTAGACGCTTCGTAAACCTGTTCCATCAGCGGCATGGTCGCGTCTTGCCAGCCCGTTGCGATAGCCACGCCCGGCGCCGCAGGAAGCGCGCGGATTCGCGTCTGCCGGTATTGCCCGAACAGCGCTGTGACCTGCGACTGTGACAGGATAGCCGCCATCTGCGTAGCGAGCGTGACGAGGAAAGACTCTTCGCTTTCATCGTACTGGCGCAATTCGCGCTGCTGTACGACCAGCACGCCGAGAAGTTGGCGACGCTGAATGATCGGCACGCCGAGAAACGCGCGAAAACGCTCCTCTTTTACCGAAGGAATGTATTTAAAGCTGGGATGTTTTTGCGCATCGGCAAGGTTAATGGGTTCCGCCAGTCTGCCCACCAGACCGACGATCCCCTCATCAAACGCAAGCGCAACGGTTCGACCACGCGGTTTTTTCAACCCCCGCGTCGCCATCAGGTAATAACAGCGTCGGTCATGATCGGCCAGGTAAACCGAGCAAACCTCTGTATCCATCGCAAGACAGATATCCGTGACCAGAATATTCAGCGCCTCGTTCAGACGCGGCGCACTGGCCACTTTTTCGACTATTTCGCGCAGGCGAGTGAGCATAATTTGCGTGGCTTAACCTCTTTTACGTCGATAAGCAGGCGCGCTTTGTAGCTTAGGGGGATTATCCTGAAGCGCCATGACAACACTTGCAAACTCTTTCATTACCCTGCGGTAGACATCGCGTTTAAATGACACCACTTGTCGAACCGGATACCAGTAACTTACCCAGCGCCAGCCGTCAAACTCCGGCGTACTGCTGGTTTGCATATTGATTTCGGCGTCGGCGCTCATTAATTGCAAAAGAAACCACTTTTGTTTCTGGCCGATACATACCGGCTTTGTGTCCCAACGCACCAAACGTTTTGGTAACTTGTAACGCAACCAGTTGCGAGTAGAAGCAAGGATCCGCACATCTTTACGGCTTAACCCAACTTCTTCAAACAGTTCCCGGTACATCGCCTGTTCTGCCGACTCCCCTGGATTTATCCCGCCCTGCGGGAACTGCCAGGAGTGCTGACCAAATCGCCGGGCCCACATCACCTGCCCCTGACGATTACAAATTACGATACCTACATTTGGGCGGTAGCCATCGTCATCAATCACCGGACTACCTCAACATAAACCTTATATATGAACGATTGTTTCATACTCCAGTGAGGCGGTAAACCACTCTGTAATAGTGACACAGCCTAATAACAATTGAATAACTCACAGTAAATAGCCAAGTTATAAACAGATGATGACGCCCTTGCGCCATTTTATTCACCTTTTCTGTGGATATAGTTGTGAAGAAGTATGGAATTACCACGGGAAAACCCAGAACAGTCTGAATTCCTCATGCGGAAAACAGTAAAAATAGTGCCTTATATTCATTGTGTTATAGACAAATCTTACATGCTACCTTCATAAAGCGTGACCAGAATCACATCTAAGATCCTTATGCTGATGAAAGATCAACCAGCGTCGGTTTTATCCACAGATTGTGCCAATAACTTACGCACTATTTGTCTGAATTTTCGATTTTCGTCGCACGTCAAGGCTGTAAATGGAAACAGTAGTGGTGGTTTTACACAGTTATCCCAACTTTCTGTGGATAACATAGTGTAAGATCCTGTTTATTTTCAGTGACCAGAATTGGAAAACCCGCTTCAGCGTTGCGCAACACGAAGAAACAACACAAAAAAGGCAATAAAAATCAGTCTATTGAATATAAGACACAGAAAAAGATAAACTCTGCCCATACGGTATAAAATCACTGCTCATTTTTTAATCTAAGGTAATGGTAATGTCCGCTCTTTGTCCGCTACTGACTCCGCCTGCTTCGGAAGCATTGCTGTTAGCCCAGGCGCGGCAGCTTTCCGGCTATACGTTAGGCGAGCTGGCGGCGATGGCCGGCATTACCACGCCTAAAGATTTGAAGCGAGACAAAGGCTGGATCGGCGTCTTGCTGGAGATCTGGCTCGGCGCCAGCGCCGGGAGCAAGCCGGAGCAAGATTTCGCCGCGTTAGGCGTAGAACTGAAAACCATCCCGGTGGATAGTCTGGGTCGTCCTCTGGAAACAACCTTTGTTTGCGTGGCGCCGTTAACCGGTAACAGCGGCGTGACCTGGGAGACAAGTCACGTACGGCATAAATTGAAGCGCGTGCTATGGGTACCGGTCGAAGGCGATCGCAGCATACCGTTAGCCGAACGCCGCGTAGGTTCGCCGCTACTCTGGAGTCCGAGTGAAGAAGAGGACAGGCAGCTACGCCTCGACTGGGAAGAGCTGATGGACATGATAGTGCTGGGCCAGGTGGAACGCATTACCGCCCGTCATGGCGAAGTCTTGCAACTACGACCCAAAGCCGCCAATGCCAGGGCGCTCACCGAGGCTATCGGCGCGCGCGGGGAACCTATTTTGACGCTACCGCGTGGATTTTATCTGAAAAAAAATTTTACGCAGGCGCTGCTGGCTCGCCATTTTTTATTGCAGAATCCGTAACGTCCATTACACGCAAATGCGCCTCCGCTATGGCTACGCATCGGGCCGACGCCCGATAAACGTAAGCGTATTGTCGCCGCTATTTTACACCGTTCCTGGTTGCGCAAATTCAGCCTGGGCTTTCGCCCGTCACTCGACGGGCCTATAATTACCGCTTCTTTTTTTGGCAGGACTTTGTTCGATGTTATTTGCATGGATAACCGATCCTAATGCCTGGCTGGCGCTCGGTACGCTGACGCTGCTGGAGATTGTACTTGGGATCGACAACATTATTTTTCTTTCTCTGGTGGTAGCAAAACTTCCTACGGCGCAACGAAACCACGCACGGCGGCTTGGGTTGGCGGCGGCGATGGTTATGCGCCTGGCGCTGCTGGCGTCAATCGCCTGGGTCACTCGGCTGACTAATCCGCTGTTTGAGCTTTTCGGCGAAGCGATTTCCGCCCGCGATCTCATTCTGTTACTGGGCGGGTTATTTTTAATCTGGAAAGCCAGCAAGGAGATCCATGAGTCCATCGAAGGCGAAGAAGAAGGGTTAAAAACCCGGGTTTCTTCTTTCCTGGGCGCAATAGTACAGATTATGCTGCTGGATATTATTTTCAGCCTTGATTCAGTTATCACAGCGGTTGGCCTCTCCGATCATCTGTTTATTATGATGGCGGCAGTCGTTATTGCCGTGGGCGTCATGATGTTTGCGGCACGGCCCATCGGCGAGTTTGTCGATCGCCATCCGTCGGTAAAAATGCTGGCGCTCTCCTTTCTGATCCTGGTTGGCTTTACCCTGATTCTGGAAAGTTTCGACGTTCACGTTCCGAAAGGGTATATCTATTTCGCCATGTTCTTCTCTATCGCAGTAGAGAGCCTGAACCTGTTGCGTAATAAAAAGAATCCGCTGTAATCCTGTCTCGCTCCCCCGCCGGGGAGCGAATACTCACTTTATTTCCTTTCTTCTCACAGATTAAGATTTTGCTGCTTCCGACATGCAGAGCCGCGCGTTATTACTAGACTATTATCAGACATATGATTAACAGACTATTATCAGATGCAGGCTACGTGAGGACAAACGGATGAAAAAGTGGGCAGTTGTAATTTCCGCAGTAGGGTTGGCTTTTGCGGTATCCGGATGCAGCAGCGATTATGTAATGGCGACGAAAGATGGTCGTATGATCCTGACCGATGGAAAACCGCAAGTTGACGATGATACCGGTCTGGTCAGCTATACCGATGCACAGGGAAACGAGATGCAAATCAACCGTGACGAAGTGTCTCAAATCATCGAACGTTAAGCGGTGGCCTGTGATCGAGGTCAGCGTTCTGCAAGCCTTCAGGCTGCGTCCCGTAACGGTGCGTGGCGACCACGCCCGGTAACAATTACGCCGTGCAGCCTGCAATTTTACTTTCCCTTTTGCCTTCCCTCTGCCATTTTTATTGTCCTTTGTCGGGAATTTCTGACTTCATAATAAAAAGGAAACGGCTATGCACTATCACCGTATACCCCACAGCTCGCTCGAAGTAAGTACGCTAGGGCTGGGCACAATGACATTTGGTGAACAAAACAGCGAAGCCGACGCTCACGCACAGCTCGACTATGCCATCGCAAATGGCATTAACCTTATCGACGCCGCCGAGATGTATCCGGTACCTCCGCGCCCGGAAACACAAGGGCTGACGGAATCCTATATCGGTAACTGGCTCGCCAAACGCGGCAACCGTGAAAAACTGATCATCGCCAGCAAAGTTAGCGGACCGGCACGTAATAATGATCAAGGCATCCGGCCTCATCAGGCGCTGGATCGTAAAAATATTCGCGAAGCGCTACACGACAGTTTGACCCGATTGCAGACCGATTATCTGGATTTGTATCAGGTGCACTGGCCGCAGCGTCCCACTAACTGCTTCGGTAAACTCGGCTATAACTGGACGGACTCCACGCCAGTAGTAAGTCTGCTGGAGACGTTAGACGCGCTAAGTGAGTTTCAGCGAGCGGGTAAGATTCGTTATATTGGCGTTTCAAATGAGACAGCGTTTGGCGTTATGCGCTATCTGCATCTGGCGGAAAAACATGACCTGCCGCGTATTGTCACGATCCAGAACCCCTATAGCCTGTTAAACCGCAGCTACGAGGTCGGACTGGCGGAAGTCAGCCAGTATGAAGGTGTTGAATTGCTCGCCTATTCCTGTCTGGCGTTTGGCACATTAACCGGTAAATACCTGAACGGGGCCAAACCCGCAGGCGCGCGGAATACCTTGTTCAGCCGCTTCACACGTTACAGCGGCGAACAGGCGCAAAAAGCCGTTGCCGCCTACGTCGATATCGCGAAGCGTCACAATCTTGATCCGGCGCAGATGGCGCTGGCCTTTGTTCGCCGCCAGCCGTTTGTCGCCAGTACGTTACTGGGCGCAACCACGATGGCGCAGCTCAAGACGAATGTGGAAAGTCTGCATCTGACGTTAAGCGAAGAGGTCCTGGCGGAGATTGAGGCGGCGCATCAGGTTTATACCTACCCGGCACCGTGATAGTCAGTGCCCGGTGGCGCTACGCTTCCGGGCTTACAGAGACAATGTAAGCCGGATAACGCGCACTCGCCGCCCGGCATATTCACTCAGTATGATGCCTGCCGGCGCTGCCAGATCCACAGCGCCGCGATCGCCAGCGCGAACAGCACGCCAAAGCCGATACCTATCGCCACTGCCGGAACGCCAACCAGCACCGCCAGCGAGTACAGTCCCAGCATTAATAGCATGGCGCTATTCTCGCCCAGATTTTGTACGGCAATGGCATTCCCGGCGCCAACGCTCTTCTTACCGCGCTCCTGGAGCAAAGCGTTGAGCGGCACCACAAAAAAGCCGCCCAGCATACCTATCAACAGCAACAAGGCATAAGCAGGCAGCAATGCGTGCTGTAATGAGAAGATCGCAACCACAACGCCAATCAAAATCCCGGCGGGCATACAGCGCGATACGGTCTCCAGCGTCACCAGTTTTGCCGCCGCGCCCGCGCCGACCACAATCCCTACCGCCACCATGGCGTTCAGGTAAGTCGGCGTGGCGTTATCCATAATGCCCAGCGCCACCGGCACCCACAGTACCAGCAGAAAACGCAGCGTCACGCCTGCGCCCCAAAATAAGCCGGTGCCCACCAGCGAAAAACGCGTTTCACCGTTACGCCAAAGGACAACGCAAGCGCAGAAAAAGCTACGCGTCATCGCCGCCAACCGCCAGGATTGTCCTGGACGCGCCGCCACAAGCTTCGGGATAAACAGGTTCGCCGCCACTGCGCCAGCGTAGGCCAACGCGCAGGCAACCAGCGCGGCGATGACATGCCAGTCGGCCAATACGCCGCCCGCGACGGAACCGAGCAAAATCGCCGCAATCGTAGAGGCTTCCATCAGGCCATTGGCTTTCACCAGCTTATCGCCCGTCGTCAGTTCGCCCAGAATACCGTATTTCGCCGGAGAATAAGCCGCCGCGCCAATCCCGACCAACGTATAACCGACAAAAGGATTCACGCCGAGGCAGATACCTGCCGCTCCCGCCAGTTTAAGACCATTGGCGACCATCATCACCCGGCCTTTGGCAAAGCTGTCCGCTATCTGGCCGACAAACGGCGCAAAAAGAATGTAAGCGCCCACAAACACCATTTGCAAAACAGGCTGGCTCCAGTCCGGGTAAAACTGAGCTTTCAGCAGTGCCAGCGTCGCAAACAACAGCGCATTATCGCCAAAAGCCGAGAGAAACTGCGCGACAATAACCGACAGCATCCCTTTCGACCAGATGGAGGTGTTAGTACGTACTGACTCACTCATGATGTTGTTCCGGCGCATCCACCCAACTTTTCAGCGTCACAAAATCGGGTTTCCCGCTGCCAAGCAAGGGAAGCTGTTTCAGATAACGGATATCACGCGGGACGGCAAGTTCCGGAATACCGTGTTCACGGGCATAGTGCTGTAACTTTTCTCGGGTGAGTTCGCTGTCAGTCGTAAACAGTACCAGCGCTTCACCTTTGCTGGCATCGCTTTTAATGGCGGTAGCGTGCATTTTGTCCGCCGAAACGCCAAGCGCCAGTTGCTCGACCATCTCCAGCGAGACCATTTCGCCAGCAATTTTCGCAAAGCGTTTCGCGCGCCCCTGAATCTGCACAAAACCATTTTCATCGAAGCGTACAATATCGCCCGTGTCGTACCACCCGCGCTCAGTTTCGCCTCTGGCGTTTTCCGCCGACGGCACCTCCAGCACGCCCGGTTTTTCCACGCGCAGATAGCCATTCATGATATTCGGCCCTTTCAGCTGTAGCCGACCGCCGTTTTCAATACCGGGCACCGCCAGCAGACGCGCGTCCATGCCAGGCAGAATGCGGCCAACAGTACCCGGCTTAGCCGCCATCGGCACGTTAATCGAGACTACTGGCGCGCATTCCGTTACCCCGTAGCCCTCAAGAATGCGCAGACCGAATTTATCCTGCCACAGTTGTTTGGTGCTCTCCTGAAGTTTTTCCGCACCGGCCACCACATAGCGCAGGCGATAAAAATCATACGGATTGGCAAAGCGCGCATAGTTGCCGAGGAAGGTTGACGTACCAAACAGCACGGTACAGTTACGGTCATAGACCAGTTCCGGCACAATGCGATAGTGCAGCGGACTTGGATAAAGAAACACTTCCGCGCCGGTCAACAACGGCGTAAACAGGCCCACCGTCAAACCGAACGAGTGAAAGAGCGGCAGCGCCGACATAAAACGGTCATTGGCGGTGAAATCCGCAATCGTTTTTATCTGCTCGACGTTCGCCAGAATACTTTTATGGCTGTGCACCACCCCTTTCGGGTGCCCTTCCGAGCCGGAGGTAAAAAGAATGATCGCCGCGTCTTCCGGCTGCTGTTTTACCTGCGCCAGTCGCGGCGCCAGGAGGTGGGCAAAAATCCACAGCTTGTCGGCGGGTGTGACGTCCGCTTTTAAATCCTCCAGGTAAACCCAGCGAACCTGCGTTAGCTGCTCCGGCAGGTGCCACAATTTACCTTTATCGAGGAACTGGCGGGAGGTAAAAATCGTTTTAATTTCCGCCGCGGTAATCGCGCTGGTTAGCCCTTTTACCCCCGCTGTGTAGTTCATCATGGCCGGAATGCGGCGACGAGAAACCGCGCCGAAAATCACCGCCGCGCTGATGGCGGCATTCGGCAGCATTAAACCGATTTTCTCGCCCTCAACGCTGTACTTTTCCAGAATCCGGCCAACAAAAAGCGTCTTGGTCAGTAACTTACGATACGTATCCGGCGTAAAGTTAATGTCCTCAATACAGTTTTTACCTGCGCCGTAACGATATTGCGCCGCCAGCAACGATTCGTATAACGTCTCGCGCGGGCGCACCGCCATACGCGCTTCCATCATGATCTGGTGCAGCATCTCACCCGCTATCTTACGTCTGTCGCGCGCGCGCGGCGCTTCCGGCATCGGTATTTGCGTCGGCGGTAAAATATGAAGCTGAATGCGGGGGAATAAGCGCCGTTTAACCAGACCTTTAAGGCGACTGAAAGGCGTAAGCTCCGCGCCGTCAATACGGAGCGGAATGACGGTTGCGCCCGATTTTGCCGCCACAAAGCCTGCGCCGTCATAAATTTTCATCAGCGAGCCGGTCACGGAAATCCGCCCTTCCGGGAAAATCACCACTGGACGCCCCTGCTCCACCAGGCGCACCAGGTGTTTAATGGACATGGGTTTAGTGGGATCGAGCGGCACAAAATCGATCAGCGGCGTTAACCAGCGCATATACCATTGCTGGCTGATGGAGGTATATACCGCAAAGACAGGCCGTACCGGCAAAAACAGCGCCAGTAGCATACCATCGATAAATGAAACGTGATTGGGGGTAATTAAGACCCGGTTCCCCTGTAGCGCCCGGACATCGCCAGTGACGCGCACACGATAAAGCACGCGAAACAGGTTACGGAAAAATCCAAACAGCATTTCAACTCCCTTTGGCCGACAATTCGCTAAAACATGAATTGTGGCAGATTACACGAGTTGCGTAACAGGAGCGATAGCAAAATAGGTTCGAATAAATATCCTCCGGCATAGCCGGAGGTTTTTCAGATGCGCCTGTAAGGCTCTCTTACCAGCCGCGCCCTAACAGGCGCATACGATCTGACATTTGCATCAAACTTCGTTA